>CAZXFF010000009.1:16210-53602 GCA_964640305.1 uncultured Muribaculaceae bacterium
AGAATAATCTCGATATCCGACAATGACTGGTTCTGCAAAGAGGCCACAGCCTGCTCCACATACACCCCGGTATTATGTACCGGCACTATAACGCTTATCTTTGCCATAACTGCTGAAATGACCGGAATTTACGCACCAAAGATAATTATTATCGCTAAACTTATATATTTGCCTGCTGAAAAAGAAAATTTTCCAATGTATGACCGAGCCTCTCATATCAGTAATAATCCCTGTTTACAATAGCGAAACCTTTCTGGACGAATGTCTCTCCAGTATCGCCGGACAGCGCAACCGCAATTTCGAAGCCATTATGGTAAATGACGGGAGCACTGACAGCTCTGCAGACATCTGCCGCAGGTACGCAGAAGAGGATTCCAGATTTATACTTATAGAGAAAGAAAACGGAGGTGTCAGTTCTGCACGGAATGCCGGACTGGAAGCAGCAAAGGGAAGATACATACTCTTTGCTGACTCGGACGATTACATGTCCGAAGACTACCTTTCGCTTAACGGTGAGGAAATGAAGTACGACATCATACAGAAATCCTTTACTGAAGTATTCCATGACGGAACAAGCAGACCGCATTGTATACGCAGGGAGATATCCATATTCTCCAGGGAAGACATTTTCCGCACATTCGCTGCCAAAAAGACAAATGCCATCTGGAACAAGATATTCTCTTCCGGAGTCATAGGCAGCTGCCGGTTTGACGAGACCCTGCATATAGGAGAAGACCTGATATTCTTCATTACGATCATGCAGAATGCAGAATCCTACAGGTTTTCTGCAACCGGACAGTATTTTTACAGAATACATGCTGCATCGGCAATGCAGAAGATGGAAACCGACGTCTCCAGAGTTATCGATTCGAATCTTAGCCTTGCCCGCCACATAGCATCTGCATCCGTCACTCCAGGCTTAGGAGAAACCCTGGTTGCCAGAATAATACTGCTGCCTTTATTCAGAAAACGCAAGCAGTTCTCAGCTGAACAGAGAAAGAAATACTTTGCTCTTTCAAGCGGAATAAAGGCAAGCCGCCTGAAATACCTGCCCCTTGGAACAAAACTCAAGTTTCTGGCCAGAAGACTCCTCATTCATCCATAACGGCACGTATGAACGCAAAAAAGCCGGCAGGAAAGATTTCCCGCCGGCCAATACTGCCTATGTTTCCACTTGCCCGGAACCTATTCGGCTGCTATGGGCTGGATGGAAACGTATGATTTGTTGTTCAGCTTCTTGGTAAATACCACTGTTCCGTCAACGAGTGCGTAGAGAGTATGGTCTTTACCCATTCCTACGTTAGCACCGGGATTGTGGACTGTTCCCCTCTGGCGGACAATAATGTTTCCCGCTTTTGCGAACTGACCACCGAACAATTTGAGACCAAGTCGTTTGCTATGTGATTCACGACCGTTCTTGGAACTACCGACACCTTTCTTATGAGCCATAATTCAATCTCCTTATCAAATTAAGCGATCTCTTCGATGAGAATCTGGGTTAAACACTGACGGTGACCATTGAGTTTCTGGTATCCTTTACGACGTTTCTTCTTGAATACCAAAACCTTATCCGCCTTAACATGATCCAGGACAGTAGCCTTTACCTTTACTCCTTCAACATAGGGAGTACCTACCTTTACTGCGCCACCGTCATCTGTGAGAAGAACCTTCTCGAAATCCATGGAAGAACCTTTCTCGCCTTCGAGGCGGTTTACGAAGATTTTCTTCCCTTTTTCAACTTTGAATTGCTGTCCTGCAATATCTACAATTGCGTACATTATTAAAATTTTAAAAAGTTAGCGACTGCAAGCGGTTATACTTAAATAACTCTTATCCAATAGCTTAACAGCCTGATTATCATAAATTGGGAGTGCAAAAGTAATACTTTTTCCCATTTTTAGCAAATTAGCTGTAAAATTTTTGCTTTTTAATTGTATTTTTGTCTTCTGTCACGAAACAGAATTGTTATGGAATCCGCCTTTACATATAACTGTACCGCCACCGGTCTGAATTTCCTGTCAAGGAAAAAGGAACTTAACCAGTTCGTATCACTTCTTGGCTCAGGGAAAAACATTGTCATATACGAACCGCCGAGGACAGGGAAAAGTTCGTTGATAGAAACAGGATTCTCCGCCTTGGCAAAATCAGGTGCCGGACTGCGGACCATCCACTTCAGCCTGCAGAGGAACATTTCCAAAGACATGCTCAGGGATATTTTTGCAGAAGCATTGGAAAACACGACCGGAAATGCAGCCGGAATCATGGACGGGACGGGAGTCCTCCAGCGGCTTTCGGAAATTCCGGCATCCTCAGAGGGAAATGAAAGGATCGTGCTGTATATTGAAGAATTCCAGAACATAATGAAGATAGAGGAATGGGAAGATATCCTGCACGGATACGAAAAGGAATGGCACAGCTGCAAAAACATTTCGTTCATCTTCACCGGTTCCAGCGTAAACTCGATGAAATACATTTTCGAGGAGCGCAAATTCTTCTACAACCTCTTCGAAAGGATTAAACTTTCACCGATCGAAGAAAAAGCGGTCTCGGACCACATCATAAAGACATTCCTAAGGGTAGGAAGAGTAGTGGAGCCACGCCATACGGAAAGGATATACGAAGTGACCGACGGCCATCCATGGTACATCTGGCAAATAGCGAATACCTGCTTCAACCTTACCAAGGGATACCTTGTCGATTCGATTATCGAATATGCCATCGACTCCGTCCTGTCCCTCCATGAAGTAAGGTTCAAGGAAATAATAAACAGCCTGAGCTATTATCAGATTCTCCTGCTGAAAGCCATATTCGAAGGGAAATCCAAAGTGAACTCTTCTTCTGTAATCGAAGAATACGGACTTAACTCTTCCGCCAATGTCCACAGGCTTAAAGAAGCTTTGACCAAAAAGGAAGTGGTCATCTTCGACCACCAGGGAAATCCCGCCATCATAGACCCGATGTTCAGGCTGTGGCTGGAAAGGAATTATTTCATACAGAACAGGAAGCTATAATCAAAACTATGAAGAAGCTAGTCGTTTTATCAGGAGCAGGTGTCAGCAAGGAAAGCGGCATCAATACATTCCGCGACTCCAACGGGATGTGGGAACAGTACAATGTGGAAGATGTGGCATCCATCGAAGGATGGTGGCGCAATCCTGGGCTTGTCCTGGATTTCTACAATGCCAGACGCAGGGAAGTGGAAAAGGCGAGACCGAACGAAGCCCACAGGATAATTGCCGGGCTCGAGCAGTATTTCGATGTCACAGTCATAACCCAGAACGTGGACAATCTGCATGAAAGGGCCGGATCCACAAATGTAATCCACCTCCACGGAGAAATAACAAAAGCCAGAGGGGAGAAATCCCTTGAGCCGGTTTACGACATAGGATACAACGATATCAAGCTTGGAGACAAGGACAAACGGGGCGAGCAACTCAGACCGTTCATCGTATGGTTCGGAGAAGCCGTACCGATGATAGAGCCGGCTGCGGAAATTGTATCGGAATGCGATATCCTGCTGGTTATCGGCACATCCCTCAACGTATATCCCGCTGCGGGACTTGTAGGATATATACGGAGAGGCACCCCCATATGGCTGATAGACCCTACCCCTATGCATCTTCACTATGAGCACTATACCCAGATCCAGGACGTGGCCACTTCCGGAATGAGGAAATTCAGGGAACTAATTTTGGGAAAGGCATGAAAAACGAAGCGAAAACGCCCAGATGGTATGTATTCTATACGGCATCCAGGGCAGAAAAAGTCGCCGAGAAGAGACTTAAGGATATGGGGGCAGAGGTTTTTCTGCCTATTCACCGGGAAAAACGGAAATGGTCTGACCGCATCAAGGTCATAGAAGCTCCGCTTTTCCGTTCGTATATCTTTATACGATGCATAGAATCCAAACTCAGGACATATGTCACCGCAGAAGGCGTCGTACGCACTCTGTACTACTGCGGCAAACCGGCCGTCGTCCGGGATGAGGAAATCGAGGAAATCCGTAAATTCCTGGAAATGACCCACGAACAGCAGATCATCTCCGAGGGCGACATGGTCAACATTCTTGGCGGTCCTTTTGAAAAGAAGGTCGGCAAGGTAACACATATCGACAAGAAATATATCTATCTCACCATCGAATCACTGGAGATGATGACAATCTGCGCAGAGATACGGATAGACAAGGACCTCGTCAGCAAATAGCCGGCAGGTCCTAATCCACCCATATTTCATCTATGAATATAAAGCCTTCCCCGCCTGCACCGAGATGCCATGCAGGTATGGTTCCGAAATTCTTTGCAAACACCTTCACATATCTGGCACGCACAGGAGCATCCGGAATCCTGAGGACGAAATCTTTGGTCTGGATGTCATAGTCCCGGGAATCTACGGTATTCATCACTTTGCCAACCGGAACGAACTCCTTACCGTCCGAAGAAACAGAGTATTCCACATAGCGTGGCATCCATATCCACGAACGGACATCCTGGCAATAGCCTGAACCTATGGACGAAATGCTCTTTTCCGACCTCAGATCCACAATTGCCGTAAAATCGGTATCCTGATAACCCTGCCATCCGCCGGTCTTCCAGTTCGAAGAGCCTCTCAATCCGTCGATAAGTCCACGCTCCCCGCGTGCATTGTACTGTGGATTGTACCTGCAGAAAAGCTCTATGTCCATATCATCCTTCAGTTTGTTGAAAACTGTCCTTATCACAGGGCTTCTGAGCCCATCGCCATTCTCCGCATAAATACGTACCGGCATTGTCCTGTCTAACGTAAACGGGCCTTCATACAGTCTGAAAGGGGCATTGCCTGCAGAATAGAATATCCTGGTGTCATTGTCAGGGGAACATACCGATACTTCTGCCTCCTTTTCGAATATATCCGTAACGTTTCCGAACCAGGGATTCCGTACGAACTGCATGTCCACCACTGAAACGGGACGATCCTCTACTTCCGTTCCGAAACCAGTAGGCTTACCTGAAAGTTCCACCGTCATCGAACCTCCCTGCATCACAGTACTGTGGCTGATATATGAAGCAGTGTGCTCCTCACCGTTACAGGACACAGATGATATGTAAGGGGTTTTCTCTATCTTACCGGGCGACTTGGCCTCGATCGTAAACACTTTCCCGTTTTCAAGACGGATCTTCACATTTCTGAATGTCGGGGATGAAAGCACATAGACATCACTTCCGGGAGTCACAGGATAAAGTCCGATGGAGCTCATCACATACCATGCCGACATCTGTCCGCAGTCATCGTTTCCACAGAGTCCGTCAGGCTCCGGAGAATACAATCCGGAGAGTATCTGACGTACCCTTGAATAAGTCTTCCACGGCTGTCCCGCATACACATATAGGTATGCAGTCTGATGGCTCGGTTCATTCCCGTGTGCATACTGCCCGATCAGGCCTGTGATATCCACCTGCGTCCTGCCGGTTGTACTTACCGGTGCAGTAAACAGGGAGTCAAGCTTTGCACAGAATGCAGCATCACCTCCATGAAGTCCTATCAGGGAGTTAACATCGTGAGGTACGAAAAAGCTGTATTGCCATGAATTGGCCTCCGTATAGTGGTTGTTCACCTCTCTCGGATCGAACGGGGAATGCCATATACCTCCTGCGAAAGGTCTCATCAGGGAGGTGGAAGGATCGAATACATTCCGGTAACTGAGCGAATACTGCAGGTAACGGTCCCGTATTCCGGCATACTTTTCATCTCCGGTCCTGGCGTAAAGCAGATCTGCGACCACCGATATGCACCAGTCGTCATATGCATATTCCAGAGTCTTGGATACGGACTCGTGCTCTTTGTCTGCCGGCACGACATACATATCCCTGTAATGCCTTATGCCGAACTCGTCCTTATTGGCTGAAACCGTCATTGCTTCAAGCAGTTCCTCGGCATATTCCAAACCTATTCCCTTCACCAGAGCATCGGCTATCACCGATACGGAATTGTAGCCTATCATGCAGTTTGTCTCCCATCCGCTCAGTTCCCACACAGGGAGCTTTCCACCTTCGCGGTATATATCCAGGAAACTCCGGAGGAAATCAGCAGTCCGTCCCTGCTCTATGATTGTAAACAAAGGATGCAGGGTCCTGAAAGTATCCCACAGTGAAAATACCGTATAGCGCTCATAGCCTTCAGCCTTATGCACCTTTCTGTCCATCCCCCTGTATTCCCCGTTCACATCGGAATACAGGTTGGGAGCTATTGCGGAATGGTACATTGCCGTATAGAATGTTGTCAGCTTGTCCTTGTCACGTTCACCTTCAGTAACATCGATTCTGGACAGGAACTCCTCCCATCTGCCCTCGGTAGCAAGCCTGAGGGCATCGAAGCCGAAATCTCCCTCCGGAAGTTCGGAATAGAGGTTCTCCCTTGCATTTTCCACCGAAACTGATGATATGCCGACCTTGACGAGAAGAATCTCATTGCCGGAGGAAGCGCCGAAAGATACAAGTGCGCCCTTGTCCCCGAAAGGAGTATAGGAATCCATTGTCTCCGAAAATTCCATATAGAAATACACAGGCTGGTCTTCAGACCATGACTTGGAACGCCTCATGCCGGAAACGGCAGACGGCCCTTCCTGCCTGATCGAGGATTCAATACGGTGATCCCTATGCTCCAGATCAATTATCAGAGCCTGCATACCGTCGTTTCCCCTGAATGTGTACCGGTGCATCCCTACCCTTCTGCCGGCTGTCATTTCCGCCAGCACATCCGGCCTGTCCAGAAAGACTGAATAATATCCGGGAGACGCCGTCTCGTTGCGGTGTGAAAATCCGGAGAGATATAGGCTGCGGTCAAGGGTATCTGCCGGATATGACCTTACCGGCATCACCAGTATATCACCGTAGTCCAGAACTCCGGTACCGCTCAGATGGGTATGGGAGAATCCCAGAATGGCACTGTCCGAATAATGGTATCCTGAACATCCGTCCCAGGTGTCCAGCCGGGTATCCGGGCTCAGCTGGACCATACCGAACGGAGCTGTAGCCCCGGGAAAAGTATGGCCATGGAAATCAGTTCCGACAAAGGGGTTTACATAACCGGTCAGTCTCCCTTCTCTGGAACATGATACTGACAACAGCACGGAACATACAATCAGACAGGACATGCAAACAAGTCCCTTTTTCATGTTGAATTCAGGCATTTTGCAGAAAATCAGATAATTCGACATAAAGTTTCTGTACCGGAAGGCCCATCACATTGAAATAGGAACCGCTTATCCCGGTTATACCGGCATAGCCGATCCACTCCTGAATACCGTAGCCTCCGGCCTTGTCATATGGGGAGAAGTTATCCACATAGTAACATATTTCTTCATCCGTAAGGACTCTGAAAGTAACTTCGGAAGATGCCGAAAAGACATGTTTTTCCCGGTTGCTTCTGATGCAGACCCCTGTCACGACCATGTGCGTGCGGCCTGAGAGGAGTTTCAGCATCCCAATGGCCTCATCCCTGTCCGCCGGTTTTCCCAGGACATGGTCACCGCATATGACTACAGTATCGGCAGTTATCAGGATTTCGTCATCCTCCAGTTTCCGGTGGAAACCGTCCGACTTCAAAACCGCCAGTACCCCAGGAACGTCTTCAGCCATGGTCTTCGGGTCATATTCCTCTTTAACATTAGAGTTCGCATCCACGGTGAAAGGGACTCCGAGTCCTGCAAGCAGTTCTTTCCTTCTGGGAGAAGCTGAGCCCAGAATCAGTTTTCTGTCTTTAAGCAGCGCATTCAGAAGCATATCCATCCATATTAGAATTTCCTCGAAAATTCCACTGCGTCCAGCTCCCAGCATCCCTGGACCTTAAGGACCTGCTCAATCAGTTCCCTGACAAATCCCTTGCCTCCGGGAAACAGGGAGACATAATCCACGACGTCCTTCACTTCAGATACCGAATCAGCAGGGGCACATGCCAGTCCCGCAATACGCAATACCGGAATATCAGGAATATCATCCCCGGCATAGACCACCTGGTCAGGAGTCAGACCGTGCCGGTTGCAGAAATCCATGAAATCGGGAATCTTGTTACGGGATTTCATGTAGACATCATCCGGATCTATTCCGAGAGTATCCATTCTTTTGGCAATACTTTCCGAGACCCCTCCGGTAATGATACCGACCGGGAAGCCCTTCATCTTGCACATCCTCAATGCAAAACCGTCCTTCGAGCAGAATGTGCGGAGCAAGTCCCCGTCCGGAGTAGAAATCAGGGTACCGTCTGTCATTACCCCGTCCACGTCAAAGACGAACGCACGGATTCCGGGGAGCTTGGTCTTGTAATTGTAATTAGGCATATTTTTCCAGGATTTTTTTTGTAAACAGTTTGTAGAATTCCACCTGCTCGTCCATACCGAGCTTCTCCAGCAACTCCAGGTGTTTGCGCACGGTCTCCATATCGTTTCTCCTCGCAGGACCGGTCAAAGTCTCTGCCGGCGTTTTCAGGAATGCATTCCTTACTGCTTCTATTGTGGAAGGGATCAGAAGAGGGTGGTCACGCTGCACTATCGGAAAAGCGAGTCCCAGAATATAGTTGACGAAATTACATGTGAATACAGCTGCCACATGCATCTTCAGACGTTCCTCCGATGAATAGAAATAATGTTCTGAACCGAGATCCGATGCAATCCCGTCCAGCAGTGCCCCGGTCTCACTGTCAGATGCCTCTATCAATAAAGGAACATCCTTGAAATCCACATTCTTAGCCTTGTTCAGGGTCATAAGCGGATACAGCACTCCACAGCGGAAACCTTTCTCATGCAGGGGAGCGAAAACATCAATGGAAGCAGCTCCTGAAGTATGCACGAATACCGGCTTCCCGGCCGTACGCTCCGCAACTTCAGCAAGTGATGCCACGGTCTCCGGAATGGCATCGTCTGAAACGGCAAGGATTACCACATCCGCCCCGAAAAGATCTTCCGGGGCATCCGCAGGCAAAGTTTCCGCACCGTTCTTCACTAAAGCCCTGACCAGCCTGTCCCTATGTTCCGGATTCCGGCTATAGATACCCCCGATATCGAATCCCTTTTCCTGCATGGCAAGAGACATGCGGAAAGCGACATTTCCTGCTCCGATAAAACTGATAACCATCTGATCAGGCCTCCACATTATTGGGTCCGAAACCGAAAGGAGGCATCGGATTCTTCTGGACTCCGGTCAGTTTGATTTCCCCGTTCATGGATTCGTATCTTGCGATATTGTCCCTCAATATCAGAAAGAATCTTTTGGCATTTTCAGGGGTCATTATTATGCGACTCGCAATCTGGATTTTCTGGAATCCGGGAAGGGACCTGGCAAAGTCCAGCACAAATTCTGAACTCGAATGCGTTACGATTGTAAGATTCGAATAGGTTCCGGAAGCAACAGCTTTATCAAGTTCAAAGCTTATCTCGTGTTGTTTGTTGTTTTCTTCCATAACAGGATGAATTTCTCAGGTTATTGAATCATCATTTGTCCTGTCCCAGCAGGAATACGAACGGCACATGCAACCTGGCTGCCCAGTCACGTTCCATATGCGCTGCACCGGGAAATGTTTCGGACACCCAGTACGGGCCTCTCCAGCCTTCCTTCACCATCAGACGGTCCAGAGCATCCTGATACGGAGGATAATATGCATCCAGCGTAGCATCGCCCCTGTCCATATATATGTAGCGGGTATTGGCTTCAGGCAGATTGTCTGCAAGATACCGCTCGAAAGCTCCGAAATATGCATTAGCTGCCACCGTATCCATGGAGGAACTCAGTACAAGCGGAGTATGCGTTGAAATACATGCTGCCCCTCCGAAAACCTCAGGATACTCGCAGATCGCATACAGGGATATCAATCCACCCATACTCGAACCTGCAACAAAGGTATGCTCCGTCCCGGCATTCGTAGAATAGACTGAATCGATGAACGGTTTGAGTTCTTCTACCAGAAAACGCAGATACTCGTCTGCATACAGACTGTCCTTCGGTGCCGGGAATGGCAGACCTTCAGGAAAATAATCCGTTATCTTCTCGGGGAAATAGTCCTGGTATCTGGTGTCCGAGCTGGAGGCTCCCACAATGATAAAGGGTCTCACAAGCTTCTGCGAAATGAGCTTCGCTGCAACTTCGTCAGCCATCCATTCCTGCCTGTTCCATGTGCATGTAGAATCGAACAGCATCTGACCATCGTGCATATACAGCACATCATACTTGTTTTCCTTACTGTAACCGTCCGGGAGCCATACGAAAACATCCCTGTCGGACACATATCCGGAAGGGAAAGAAAGGTATTCATCCACCTGCCCTGAAGAAGGCTTCATCGTTGCATTGCCGGCACATGACAACGTAAAAACACAAGCCAGGCAAAATGCTGCAATATTAACTAACTGTCTTCTCATAAAATCACATTTCAATTTTGCGCAAAGATACAACTTTTCCAGAGACAGGATTGTACAATACCATTGTACTTCATGAATATTATACTTACATTTGTTCGCGACAAAGCGGCATTCACTTTGGAACAGCTCGGAGTACGAACCATAATAAACTGATTACCAACAGATCCAACCGTCTTTTTTCATATTCCATTTTACAAGACCTTATTCACTTTTAACATTTTTTATTATGGGAAAAAGAATTATTTTAAATGTTTTCTGCATATTGCTTCTAGCAGGCGGAGCAATATCCTGTATCGAACAGAAAAACACCCCTGCCCCTGAACTAATTCTTACCGAAAGTACCGTAACTGCTGAAGCCCAGGGCGGAACCTACAATGTCGGATATGAATTGAAAAATCCGATTGAAGGTGTAGAATTCACTTTCTCCGGACAACCGGAATGGATCACTGAACTGGCTGACAAAGGCTCATCACTGGAGATTGTTGTTTCCGCCAATCCGGAACATTCTGAACGCTCATGCGAAATTGAAGTCTTCTATGGGACTGCCCATGCGGTTCTTTCTGTAAAACAGGCTGCCCTATCTGCAAACCCGGCTGTCACATTCAGCATTTCTGCAAAAGCGTCTGCTGAAGACCAGGCACAGGTAGCTGTTTCCATATCAATCGACGGTGGAGACAAGAACGCCGTGTCTGAATACGGATTCATTTACGTAGAGGGTAAAAATGCCCTTGAAAATGGTACTAAAGTGTCATACTCCTTTGCTGACAAAGGAGAATCATTCACCGAAACCATATCCGGTCTCAAGCCTGAGAATATCTCCTATTCCATATACCCGTACCTTAAATACTCTGACGGGGAAGAAATCAACGGAGAGCCGTATGAATATGTACATTACTGGAAAGAAATTACAAAGGTAGTGGATATAGACGGTAATGAATATCCGGTATTCTTTTCCGGTGACAGGTATTGGATGGGAGCCGATCTCAAGGTTACAAAGTACAATGACGGGACAGCAATTCCCAACATCACAGACAACGCAGAGTGGGTAAGCACTGGAAATGGTGCATTCTGCTATTATGACAACAAAGCCGAAAATGCTGCCATCTACGGAGCTCTGTATAATTTCGCCGCAGCCAACTCCGGCAAGATTTGCCCTGAAGGCTGGTCTCTGCCTACTTCCCAGGAATGGAAAGATCTGGCAGTATCCCAGGGAGGTCGTGAGTACCATGATGAATTCGGGGATTACTTTCCTGCATTGGGCGTGAAATTCAAGACCTCTGAATATTGGACCGACAATAAACCAGGCAGGAACATGTTCGGATTCAACGGCGTGCCAGGAGGATGCCGCAGAATGAATGACGGACTGTTCAACGTTATGGGCGAAGTCGCATATTACTGGTCTGCCGATGTAGTGGATACCGACAATGTCCTGGTATATTACCTCCGTCTTTACAATTTTGCCAATGCCCAATTAGGCAAATCTGGAGGCTTTTCCATCAGATGCGTAAGAGACCGCCATACAGAAGAATAGTCAACTGACTCTGCGGTTGCTTATTGCACTGAACCGTTAATTAAACCATACTGCGTACCATCACCAAGACGGTACGCAGTTTTTATTTACCCGCACAGACAGAAAGAAACCCCTCCCCGCTGACAGTGCTCCGCTAAAGCTACTCCGACACGTCACATCCCGAACCTAACAGAGACACCAAATCACAATACATTGATTACCAAACAAATACAAAAATACACTTACGTTAGGTTTGCCCAAAACAGCCGATTTTGGCCTGATTCCGGCAATCCTAACATTCATGCAATCATACAACACACTGATTATCTGAACAATACCAAACCACACGCACGTTAGGTTATCCCCGAAAGTACCATGCCGACATTCCCTCTTGGGGAACTTTGTCCCTCACCAGTTTTCACTCTGTGGATGGAAGATAAAAACACCATACCGATATAACTGATATTCCACTGTAATATGCCCATTATTAGGAATATTCCTCACCTTTGTAGAAGATAGCGACCTTTAATGCTCATTTTAAGATTCTAAACCTATGAAAAATCTTTACATCCTTTGCCTGCTGTGCCTCCTAGCCCTTCAGGATGCCATGAAAAAGACCCGCTTCCGGAACTGAACGTAGGAAAGACGGAATACACACTCGGTGCCGCTGAGGGGCGGACTGCGACGGTTTCATTCAATACCAATGTGGAATGGGCACTCTCTGTCTCGTATGAGGGATCCGAAACGGATTGGCTGACTGCCACGCCTACAAGCGGTACGCCCGGAGAAAACACCCTGGAACTTACCGCAAAAGAGAATGACGGGGATACTACGCGCACTGCGTATGTCGACTTCCTGTTCGGGGAGAAGACGCAGAGACTCAACATTACGCAGACCGGAGCCACAAACCTTGCACCACTTTTCGATCCTGAGTTCGCCAGAATACTGAAAGAGAAAGGCTATATCCCTGATGCGGAAAAGATATTGCCAAAAGACATTGCAGGAATTACTGCACTTGATGTTTCATGGCCTTATCCAAAAGGAGGTCCCCTCTCCTCCCTGAAAGGTATCGAGTATTTCGAATCCCTGGAACGCTTGTACTGCTACAGCAACCAGCTCACAGCTCTGGACGTAAGCCAAAATACCAGGCTGGAATACTTAGACTGCTCCTACAATCCTGGCGACGGTATTTCCGTATTCCCGGTGACAGCATGGTTCGGGAATGATGCAATACCGTCCGATTTCACAGAAGGAAGCTGGACATACGGAGACAAGACCATCACCATCGACTACCGGAAAGCGGAATAATCCCGGTGTGGAATCACGTACACCACGCACCCCCAGCAAGAAGGCCATCTGGAGCAGCATCCCATCCAGGCTCCCTTATGGAACACCGTCTCAAGGGTTTGCATTGAGTCACTTTCGCATGTGCCTTATTCCCAGCATGTTGCCAATTCACACCTATGCAAAGTCCGAGCAGGCAGTAACATCGACAGGTGCAACCTATTCAGTCTTAAAATCCACTGAAGTCAGAACGATATGGCCGACATCTTTCGCAGATGCACCGCACATTTTACAGGAATACATTGAAACAAAGATAGTTACGAGCACCCTACCGGTTCACTGCGGAGATGCGATCCTGGGGGACCGACCTAAACCACCGTTCTCCGAAAGTACTTTGCAGCATAAAACATAAAAAAAAAGAGGCACGACCGTTACAATCGTGCCTCTTACTGATATGTGTTGTCTCGGATTTATTTCACTTCCTCGAAATCGACGTCTTTGACATCTTCTTCCTGGTTGGAAGTACCGTTTCCGGATCCGGCGTTAGAGCCTGCATTTCCGGCTGTACCGGCATTGGCACCTGCCTGAGCTGCTTTGGCCATATCTTCGGATGCTGCATGCCATGCATTGTTGAGAGCTTCGGTAGCACGGTCTATATCGGAAATGTTCTGGGACTTGTGGGCCTCTTTCAGCTGGCCGAGCGCATTTTCGATAGCACCTTTCTTGTCAGCCGGGATCTTGTCACCGTATTCCTTGAGGTTCTTTTCGCTCTGGAATATCATGGCGTCAGCTGCATTGATCTTGTCGATCCTTTCCCTCTCGGCCTTGTCGGCTGCTTCGTTGGCCTTGGCCTCGTCACGCATCCTCTTGATTTCATCCTCGCTGAGTCCGGATGAAGCTTCGATCCTGATCTTCTGCTCTTTTCCGGTGGACTTGTCCTTTGCGGAAACGTTCAGGATACCGTTTGCGTCGATATCGAAGGTAACTTCGATCTGGGGCACACCGCGGGGAGCGGGAGTGATTCCGTCAAGATGGAAGTTCCCGATCAGTTTGTTGTCACGTGCCATGGACCTTTCACCCTGGAGTACATGTATTTCCACTGAAGGCTGGTTGTCGGCCGCCGTAGAGAATACTTCGGACTTGCGGGTAGGTATGGTGGTGTTGGCTTCGATCAGCTTTGTCATTACACCGCCGAGGGTCTCGATACCGAGGGACAGAGGGGTTACGTCGAGCAGGAGCACATCCTTCACGTCACCGGCCAGCACACCTCCCTGGATAGCAGCACCGATTGCCACCACTTCGTCAGGGTTCACACCCTTGTTAGGAGCTTTTCCGAAGAATTTTTCCACGATCTGCTGGATTGCAGGGATACGGGTAGAACCGCCGACCAGCAATACTTCGTCGATATCGGATACGCTCAGGCCTGCATCGGATACAGCCTTGCGGCAAGGTTCGATTGTCCTCTGGATAAGGTCGTCGCAGAGTTGCTCGAATTTAGCACGGGTAAGGGTCCTTACAAGGTGTTTAGGAATACCGTCGACAGGCATGATGTAAGGCAGGTTGATTTCCGTAGAAGTCTGGCTTGAAAGCTCGATTTTGGCTTTTTCGGCAGCTTCCTTGAGTCTCTGGAGAGCCATAGGGTCCTTGCGCAGGTCCACACCGGCATTCTCGTTCATGAATTCCGCTGCCATCCAGTCTATGATTCTGTGGTCGAAGTCATCACCTCCGAGGTGGGTATCACCGTTTGTGGACTTCACTTCGAACACACCGTCCCCAAGTTCGAGGATGGAAATATCGAATGTACCGCCACCAAGGTCATACACTGCCACTTTCATATCCTTGTTCTTCTTGTCCATACCGTATGCAAGTGCAGCTGCAGTAGGCTCGTTGATGATACGCTTTACTTTAAGTCCGGCAATTTCCCCGGCCTCTTTTGTAGCCTGCCTCTGCGAATCGCTGAAATATGCAGGAACGGTGATGACGGCTTCAGTTACTTCCTGTCCCAGATAGTCTTCTGCGGTCTTCTTCATTTTCTGAAGAACCATTGCTGATATTTCCTGAGGAGAATAAAGTCTTCCGTCAATGTCCACCCGTGCAGTACCGTTGTCGCCTTTTACTACTTTATAAGGTACCCGGTCGATTTCCTTCTGCACGTTGCTGTAAGGCTCACCCATGAATCTCTTTATAGAGAATATGGTCTTGTGGGGGTTGGTGATGGCCTGTCTTTTTGCAGGGTCCCCAATTTTCCTTTCACCGTTGTCCGTAAATGCCACTACCGAAGGAGTGGTTCTCTTGCCTTCGCTGTTGATGATTACAGCAGGCTCATTACCTTCCATCACTGCTACGCAGGAGTTCGTGGTACCGAGGTCTATTCCAATAATCTTTCCCATAATATTTTTGATTTTTTAATATTTTATAATTCAAACTAACGGCTTAGGGAATATCGAAGATTGTGCCAAATCGAAAAAACTGACAACCTGTCATATTGATTATTTCATAAATATTCTATTCCTTTGCAGCGACAAACAGGTTTTGAATCCATAATATAATTGAAAATATGTCCACAGAAGGAGCAACCAGGGTAATGACTACCCATAAGCTACTGGAAATGAAGCATAACGGCGAGAAGATAGCAATGCTTACAGCATATGACTATACCTCTGCCAAGATACTGGACGAGGCAGGTATCGATATAATTCTCGTGGGTGACTCGGCCGCCAATGTCATGGCAGGACACGAAACGACACTGCCCATCACCATAGACCAGATGATATACCATGCCAAAAGCGTACTCCGCGCCGTAAAGAACCCGCTGGTGGTAGTGGATATGCCATTCGGCTCATATCAGGGCAATTCCAAAATCGCAGTCAGCAATGCGATTACCATAATGAAGGAATCCGAAGCCGATGCGGTGAAAGTGGAAGGAGGCATGGAAATCCTCGAATCTGTGGAGCGCATACTTTCCGCAGGCATCCCGGTAATGGGACATCTCGGTCTCACTCCGCAGTCTATCCATAAATTCGGTACTTATGCGGTGCGTGCCAAGGAAGAAGAAGAGGCCAACAAACTGCTTCAGGACGCAATTGCACTTGAGAATGCAGGATGCTTCGCCCTGGTTCTGGAAAAGATCCCGGCAGCTTTAGGCAAGAAAGTGGCCGAGACTCTGAAGATACCAGTAATCGGCATCGGAGCAGGCCAGTATGTGGACGGTCAGGTACTTGTAATGCATGATATGCTTGGGCTGACCACCGAATTCTCCCCGAGATTCCTCCGCAGGTATGCCAATGTCCATGACATCTGCCTGGATGCATTCCAAAGATATATACAGGACGTGAAATCCTGCGATTTCCCCAACGAGAAAGAGCAGTATTGACGTGAACAAGGAATCTGCAGTCTATAGGGACATCCGCGGGGAGGAATATGCCGATATTGCCTCCCGCATCCTTTACGAGGACAACCATGTACTGGTTTTCAACAAAAAGGCAGGGGAAATAGTCCAGGGCGACAAGACCGGAGACGAGCCGCTGCCAGAGACCCTAAAGGCATTCATAGCCAAAAGGGACAGCAAGCCAGGAAAAGTCTTCATGGGAGTTCCCCACCGCCTGGACCGCCCGGTAAGCGGGGCTGTCGTATTCGCAAAGACATCCAAAGCCCTGGAAAGGCTGACAGCATCCTTCAGGGACTCAAAGGCATCAAAAATATACTGGGCACTCACCTCCGGCATGCCGGATCCCCTGTCAGGGGAAATCCGCACATATCTCATCCGGAACGAGAAACAGAACAAGTCCTATTCATCTGCATTGCCTAAACCCGGGGCAAAGGAAGCTGTCCTCCGGTACAGGTTCCTGCGTTCCACCAAAAGCTACAACCTGCTGGAAATTGAGCTTCTGACAGGACGGCATCACCAGATACGCTGCCAACTGGCATCAGTAGGATGCCCGATTAAAGGAGATCTGAAATACGGTGCAAAGCGCTCGAATCCAGACGGCAGCATATCCCTGCATGCCAGGAAAATCACATTTCCACATCCTACACTGGGAAAAGAAATCACTGCCATAGCTCCTACGCCAATGGAGGACATGTAGGTTCAGGACAGATTGTCAGTATCTTACCACCTGACAATACATCCCGTAGATATCCATGACTTTATTGACATATTCGACCGTCTCCTCACCGCGGAACTTGCCGTGCCTCAGGAAATCCGCATCACTGTAATATTCAGGGTCACTCATCAGGGGAATTGTAGATGCTACCTCATCCCAGTCAACAAAGTTACGGCCCAATGACATGGTGAAATTCATACAGTCATTGATGCGGCTCTCCCCTGCATTGTAAGCGGCAAGGGTGAATTTTATAACATTAAGAGAATCCATTCCCATCCTTTCATAACGGCTTTTCAGATATGAGAGATATGAAGTCCCCGCCTTTACATTCTCTTCCGGATTATAAAGGTCATGGATACCATAAGTGGCCGCCGTGCTATTAAGTACCTGCATGAGACCTGTCGCCCCACGTTTTGATGTCACACCCATCGAGAACCTTGACTCCTTGAAAATAACCGCAGACAGAAGTCTCCAGTCCCATCCCAGTCTTTTTGCCTGATTCTTGACAATGGCATCATAAGGTGATATTCTTCTGGAAAGGTGGCCTGCAATCATATATGGAGTAAGGTCATAGGAACGGAAAAAATTGTCCTGGATTGCATTATACAACGGGGAAGAATGCATATACCCTATCCATCCGTTAACATTCCTTACAAGGACTTCGTCATCTTTTCTCAACACCATCTCATAATCCCGGTACGGCATGCTGTACACGAAAACATCTGCAAATTCTGCCGGAACCGTATCGGTATCCTTTTTAACGACTATGTCATATATTCCATTGCTTAGGCTATCCCAACAGTCCGGATCCGTTTTTGCTCCTGCAATCTCCAGAACGACTCCAAGGCTGTCAGCCATTGCACTGAGCATTGTATACTGGAACCCCAAAGGGAAACCGTTATTGGCATACATGCTGCCGGCGATATTTATATGTGCCCGGATGGAATCCCGTAATACCGGCATCTCCGGCTTATACTGCACCGGTTCCGCACAATGCCTTGCCATGCATCCGGTCAGATAAATGCACAAGACAAGGACAAACACTCTCAAATACAACTTCATCAATTAAAGTAGAATGGCCAGTGAATACCTATCTTAAACTCACGGTAAGGCTTCACATACTGGTAAGTGGCAAACATATCCCCGGTTGGCCAGCCCTGTGCGACATTTATCACCTTGACGAACAGGCTTACACGTTTCCACTGAAGATTCAGGAATACGTCGATATAGGGATTGTTGCCGATCTTCTCTCTGGTCTGGAGCTGGAACTGTCCCAACGCAGGGTTGTATGCCGGTGCATAATACAAAGTATTGAATGTGGCATTTGCTCCAAGCTGTGCAGTAAGTACATTTCTGACAACAGGGAACTCAAGGTAATATCGGAGCCTGAGAGTCAGCATCGGCAACGGAAGGACGTTCCTGTCTGAGGAATACTGGAACAGCACCTGATTGTCGAATCTGAGAAGCCATACCTTGAAATTCTTTTTCAGGTATGCAGACATTACATTTATCAGACCGCCGTGCTGCCTGGCGACTCCCAATGTGTCATAATACAGGTAATTGTTTACCAGACCATAAGTAAATGAAGCCTCCAACTGCCATTTGGGAATTTCCAGGCTTGCCTTCACTTCCGTATTCGAAACCTTGCCGAAACTGTTGTTCCAGACATAGTGGTTCGAATAGTATTTCTGTGAAAACCAGTCGGGTTCCTTGAGGGAAGTATTGAAACGTCCTTTCAGGGTAACCGGTTCATTCTTATCCTTGAAAGGATAGAAAGAAATTCCGACGTGGGCATCTATTTCCATATCATTACGGTAATATCCAAGGAAAGAATATCGGGCGGTTGCTCCCCACTGGAGATATTTGCGGTACTCTCCGCCCAGACCCGCATAAACATACAGATCGTGATGATGGATATTGTAGTTTCCTTTCAGGAGCATATCGGGAGCGAAACCGTAAATGCTGTTCCACTGGTGTCCGATTCCTCCAGTGATATCGGAAATGACTGCATCCCTGGCCCATGGCTGAAGGTTGAAGTACAACTTGTTCTCGACCGAAAACACTCTGGTGGAATCGGATGAGACAGTCGGATTAATATAGAATGCATTGTTGTAGAAGTTTCGTCCGACCTCATCTGTCAATGCAATATTGTCAGTATAGTATCTGTAGAAACGCGAGACTTCCCCTACATGCCCCAGGGTCAGCATCGTCCCGTCGCCCAGTTCATTCCTGTCCGTAGAATCCGCAGGAAGCAGCGTATCGGCCGGGTTCTTCTGAGGGGCCAAGGGTATATCATAGGAATGGGTTATGAAAAACGTATTTCTGGAAAGGGTATTCTCAGCATCCTGGAGATTGATCGGGATCGTCTTGGCATCCACTGTCGTATCCCTTACCAGAAATGAATCCTGTAACCCTCCATTTTCCTGACGGCTGATTTTCTGATGGATAAATCCTCCGTTTGCAGAATATCTCTTGCCCAGATAGTTTGCGGTAAGGCTGAGAGATGAGTTCGATGTCTCTTCACGGTTCATCATACCTGCTGCCGTCCAGTTCTGCAGAAGGAAAGCCACGTTCAGTTCCGGAGTGATGTTCTGCATGTGGAGAAACCGCACGTTAAGCTCTTCCTTTGCCTTATAGGAGAAAAGTGTCCCCCAATATGCAAGCTCGGTATATGGAGTCTTGGTATTGTAGAAGGGCATTGTTTCTGGAGTATATGAATACGTCAGATAAGGCGCGAATGCCGTAAACCTGTCGAACTTCCGCCATTTGAAAAAATCGGCATTTCTGGTAGCTGAGCCTATTGTTCCCAAATATACCGCATCCACATCCTCCTTATAGAAAGGGTACTCGGAATACCAGTCATTATAAGTGGTATCGATTCTGGCAGGCTTGTACTCATTGACATACGGTCCTGTAGTCCAGGCGAGAATTCTCCTGTAGTACATGGTATCCGGGATGAAACCGGTTTCCAGGATCCTTGGTTTCGCCCAGCGGATACTGTCCTTTATTGCTTTCAGACTGTCGCGGATCATCTTCTTCTGCATCCTTTCTGCATACCTCAGGGAATCCCGATACTCTCTGGAATCACTGCGGGAGAGCGTATCCTGCACTCCTGTCAGGGTGTCTTCCGCTGACAATGTATCCCCTGCCGCCATCGTGTCTTTCGCAGTCACCGTGTCTCTTGCAGTCACAGAATCCCTGACATTCACTGTATCCTTTTTTACAGTATCGGCAACAGCCAAGGCCGTACGGAAAGTGGAGCCTGCAACCTCTGCCCTGACCGCATAGCCGGACGCAGCCAGAACCAGAATCAAGCCTGACAATATGCAGATATCTCTTATTCCACACTTTCGCATAGCCTGCAAATATAATACAATTTACTTAATACAAGCCAAATGACCAGAAAAGGACATACGGAACGGATCAGCTCACTTTGATTGTACGGTCAGGGGACACCTTTGATATGAACAGGGAGGGTATTGTCATTATAAGCATCAGGACAATAAACGAAGCCACATCCGTAACGATGATTTTCACGGGATCCAGATCCACAGGGACAAAATCCACAAAATAATTCACCGGATTGAGGGACAGGGGTCTGAAAAGTTTCTGGACTGCAAGAAGCAGGAGCGCAACTGCATTTCCCCACAGTACCCCTTTCAGCACAATAGCACCCCCTCTGTACAGGAATATCCGGCAAATGGAAGATGTCCTCATGCCCAGAGATTTCAGAAGACCTATCATCGATATCTTTTCGAAAAGGATTATAAGCAGACCGGAAACCATGTTGAAACCTGCAACGGCAATCATAAGCACCATGACTACAAGGACATTCAGATCCAGAAGTGCAAGCCAGTCGAAAAGCGAAGGATAGACACTGTCGATTGTTGTCACAACTACAGAATCATCTTCCGGACAGTCTTTTTCCATAATTATGTCCCCTATTCTGGAGGCCACCCGGGAACGCAGCTCCGGATCAGACGCAGTACCGTCTCCCTTAAGGGCAATCTCCACACAGGATGATTCATGTCCGGTCCATCCGTTCAGACGGCGTATCTGCCTTATATCCGCCACCGCCAGCATTTCGTCCATATCCTCCAGCCGGATATCGTAAAGTCCGGTTATTGTCAGCCTGCGTACCCGTACCTGCTCCCCCACAAAATATACATCCATCCTGTCCCCGACTCCATATCCCATCATGGTTGCAAACCTGACCGAGACCAGAACCTCATCGCTTATCCTTCTTCCGGAAAACGATGGCAAGCGCCCTTCCGTAAGGTAATCGGCAAAGAAATCCAAAGAATAGGTAGAATCCACCCCTTTGAAGACCATACCGTGGACCTCACTTCCTGATTTGACCATCCCCGGTTTGTATGCTGTCTCGCTAACCGATTCCACTTCCGGAAGATCACGGATATCCTGCATATACGAAAAACCGGCATCCATCGGATAGATATCATTGGTGTACTCCATCCCGGGAGCAGTCATCAGTATTTCTCCGGAAAAGCCGACAGCCCTTTTCCCGATTTCTTTCCTGAATCCGTCTGATATGGCTACTGCTATGATAATCATCACAATACTTATCGCCACAGAGACAAGGGCAATGGTATTGCTTGCACTGCTCAAACCTTTTCCTTTAATTTTTTTGGCGATAAATAAATTTAAATTCATATCTTTGCAGTCCTAATCAGACAGGTTTGCGGAAATAGCTCAGTTGGTAGAGCATCAGCTTCCCAAGCTGAGGGCCGCGGGTTCGACTCCCGTTTTCCGCTCAGAATCAATCTCCAAGCAAAGTGCCGTATTTTTCCAGTACGGCATTTTCTATTTTCCCATACATCAGTTCCAGTTCCTTGACATCGACCTTTCCGGCTTTTCTCCAGCCTTCGATTACAGGTTCCGATGTCTTGAATATGCTGTGTTCCAATTCCACCAGCTGCTGCATATATCCTTTTCCGGAAGCATTGAACAAGGCATCCCAATTGAAATAACGGTCAGTACCTGATCCCTGCGAGTAGGAATACACCCTGTCGGCCAGTGTCTGGGAATGGTCGCATACTGCAGCCACACCTGTCTTGTTGTCCCTCAGCACCATTGCAGGCAACAATCTGTCAGCGCCCTTAAGCAAAAGCGGAACAGCTACACCTGTAGGAGGATATCCCAGGATTGTCCACATAACTGTAAGTTCCGGAGACTCCCCGTCCTTAACACCCTGAATCACTACACTGCTGCATGAACTGCGTCTTGAAATGAGGTCATGGTCCACAAACCAGCCGCTGGTATATGGGGGATTATACATTCCGGACTCAAGATCAATGCCCATAAGGGGATTTTCAAAGCTGCGGGCAACTTCCTGCAATATCCATTCCGGTGTCAGAATACCTTTTCCCGCTGCAGGAGTAAGCAGCCTCTCCTCATTCTGATAACGGACATACCCGTATCCGGTATGTATCTCTCCGCTGAAAGAGAAGTTTGTCCTTGCGACATATCCGAAAGGAGCCACAGCCGGGTCGTTTGCATCATATACTTTATACCCATAATACCCTACCTCTATCATTACGGCACCGCCTTTGGCATCGATAACTCCGAGATTGGCTTCAAGTCCAGAAGGTTTGGAAAGGGTATCCAGAAAACGGCAGAAGTCCTCAACCGTAGCACATACTTCCAGAGCCCTTTTCATGACGCGTCCGTTGGCGGGACCCTTTTCTGCCTCAGGCACTGAAGGTTCCAGATTGAAGGACTGGGTATTCATTATGGAAAATCCTGCAGAATTGGTACCGATCCATATCTCATCCGGATTCTTGTCTACACTGTTTACAACTCCGAAATAAGAGTATTTTTCCCCTTTGAAGAATTTTATCGCATTCTGGAAAAAATCAGAATCGCGGTGCTTCCACAACAGAGGTCGGCCGTCTGGTGTAACCCTGCCTGAAACCACTACTGATGTGCAGGCAAAAGAAGTTTCGGATGCAAGGATGAATACAAGCATAATTGCAGCCACATACGGGAGTATCCGTTTCATAATATCGATGTTTTTCTGGTTAATACAATTATACAAATATAGGACATTTTATCCATTTGGCAACTTCATTAATGTTGTTTCAAAGGTTTGTCCTATATTTGTACGCGAACACTATTCTTATACACCATATGTCAGACGAAAAGATCATTTTTTCAATGAACGGGGTCGGGAAAATCCTCCCCCACAACAACAAAGTCATTCTCAAGGACATTTACCTGTCTTTCTTTTACGGAGCGAAAATAGGCATAATCGGTCTGAACGGCTCCGGAAAATCCACATTGATGAAAATCATCGCCGGACTGGAGAAATCCTATCAGGGAGAAGTGGTCTGGGCTCCAGGATACAGTGTGGGATATCTGGAGCAGGAACCGGTAATGGATCCGGACAAGACCGTTATCGATGTAGTCCGGGAGGGAGTACAGGAAGTAACCGACCTTCTGAAGGAGTATGAAGAGATAAACATGAAGTTCGCCGAGCCTATGTCGGACGACGAAATGAACAAGCTTATAGAAAGGCAAGGGGAACTGACCGAAAAGATAGAGCACTGCGACGGATGGGAGATAGACTCCAAACTGGAGAGGGCCATGGATGCCCTGCAGTGTCCTCCGCCTGATGCAATCATAGCAAACCTGTCGGGGGGTGAACGCAGGAGGGTCGCTCTATGCAGACTGCTTCTGAAACAGCCTGATGTACTGCTGCTTGACGAGCCTACCAACCACCTTGATACAGAAAGTATACAATGGCTGGAAGCCCATCTGTCCCAGTACAAAGGGACAGTAATCGCTGTTACCCATGACAGGTATTTTCTGGACAATGTTGCCGGATGGATCCTGGAACTTGACAGGGGAGAAGGCATTCCCTGGAAAGGGAACTACTCTTCCTGGCTGGACCAGAAGAGCAAACGCCTGGCCATGGAAGAAAAACAGGAGAGCAAACGAAGGAAAACCCTGGAACGGGAGCTGGAGTGGGTAAGGATGGCACCCAAGGCACGTCATGCGAAATCCAAGGCACGTTTAGGGGCTTATGAAAAACTTGCAGGGGAAGACGGCAAGGAAAAAGAAGCAAAACTGGAAATCTTCATTCCCAACGGTCCGCGCCTCGGGAACAAAGTCATCGAATTCAATGACGTATCCAAGGGTTATGGGGACAAACTGCTGTTCGAGCATCTCTCTTTCTCGCTTCCTCCCGCAGGGATAGTGGGGGTAATAGGCCCTAACGGTGCAGGCAAGACTACCCTGTTCCGCCTGATAATGGGACTGGAACAGCCTGATTCCGGAAACATCACCATCGGTGAGACAGTCAAACTGGCATATGTGGACCAGCAGCATAAAAGCATCGACCCGGAGAAGACTGTATACCAGACAATATCCGACAACTCTGAGATAATCAGGCTCGGTAACAGGGACATCAATGCCAGAGCATATGTATCAAAATTCAACTTCTCCGGGGCTGACCAGGAAAAACTGTGCGGCATTCTCTCCGGAGGTGAGCGCAACAGACTGCACCTCGCACTGACACTTAAGGATGAAGGAAACGTACTCCTGCTCGACGAGCCAACCAACGACGTGGATGTCAACACAATACGCGCACTGGAGGAAGGTATCGAGAACTTTGCCGGATGTGCAGTGGTCATCTCGCATGACAGATGGTTCCTGGATAGGATTGCCACCCATATTCTGGCATTCGAAGGCGATTCGCAGGTATATTTCTTCGAAGGTTCATACTCCGAATACGAGGAAAACAAACGCAAGCGCCTTGGGGACACAGAGCCCAAACGTTTCAAGTACAAGAAACTGATGGAGTAATGCTTAAGGCCTGAGGACCGGTCCGGTCCCGCAAAGGGACATCACCTTTTTCAGGATGGTCAGCTTATGCGGATACCAGGATCTGCCGCTGAAATGGACATAGGCGTTCTCGGCATACATCGACACTATTGCGCTGTCATGGCTCAGCACCTTTACACCGCTATTGCTGCCTGATGCCAGCGGATGGATATACCCTCTATCCATTATATCCATAAGGAACAGAGGGTTTCCTTTTCCATCTGTATATGCCGGGGCAAACCTGGCATTACCGAGAAGTGCCGGATACACAGGAAGGCCCGCATTTCTTGCAAGCATAATGTACAGCAGTGACAGCAGGACGGGATATGCCCTTCTGGCTTCCAGAACTTCAGGGAGCCATACCGATTTGTCTTCTGACCGCCCACCGGCAGCGGACAGCACACCGTAATTCCTGAAAAAATGATAATTGAATATTTCAATATTCTCTACCCCTGTCCTCTGCACATTGATGTCCATCACCATCCTGAATGCAATCTGGACAAAAAGCTCCATGAAGTACCGGCGGTCAAGTCCATTGACTCCTATCCTGCTGACCAGATACATGGCATCAGGGAGATCCGGGAAACCGGATACGGACCTTTTTTCCAGTTCCGATAATGTCAGCCAGTCTTCAATTTCCATCAGACGACCGAGACATTGCCGGCTTCCTGCATATTCTGCCTTTACAGCCTTGCTGAGGTACACTACTGCTTCTTCTCCCAGCTCCGCAAAGCGCCTGTTAACATAACTGACGGTCTCCGGATCGGAATCATCCAGAAGAAGCATAAGCGATAGGACCTCTTCACATTCCTGTCTCTTCAGCATGTGCTATATCCGGGAAAGTTTTTCCAATGCCAATCCTATAAGGTCGCCCATCATCTTCTTGTAATCGGCATCCGCATTGTTGGAATATCTGTTTGCAATCGCAAGGCATACAGTACCTGCATGGTGTCCGAGCTTGCGTGCCAGTCCGGCAAGGGCAGAACTCTCCATCTCGAAATTCGTAAAGCGCAGGTCCCCGTATCGGAAACTTTCAATCTTTTCCTGAAGGTCCGGGATTACTATAGGAAGCCGTACGATTCTGCACTGTGGGCCGTAGAACCCCGGGGCGGCAATCGTGATACCCTGAACCGTTGAGTCGGCGAACAGATCAGCCAGCATTGCCGAGGCCTTGACAAAATAGGGAACCGGCAGGTATTCATTCCATCCGACATGTTCCAGAAAAGCCTTTTCCATATTGCTGTCCGTGATTTCTTCTCTGCCGGCATACCAGTTCAGAAGACCGTCGAAGCCGCAGGATATTCTGGAAAAGATATATGACCCTATCGGGATATCAGGCTGCAGAGCCCCGCATGTACCGATACGCAATACTGTAAGTGACCTCTTGTCCTGTCTGATCTCCCTTGTTGCAAAGTCCACATTCGCAAGGGCATCCAGTTCAGTCATCACTATATCTATATTGTCGCATCCGATACCGGTGGAAAGGATTGTAAGACGAGATCCCCTGAAAGTACCTGTAACACTCTTGAACTCTCTTGAAAATGAAGACGTCTCTATAGAATCCAGATATGTCGAGATAAGGTCAACCCTCGAAGGATCCCCTACCAGAATGACTTTGTCTGCCAGTGCATCAGGATGGATGTGAAGATGAAAAACCGTCCCGTCCGGGTTGATGATCAGTTCCGATTCGCCAATTTTAGCCATAACATATGATTTTAAGTTACAACAAAGATAATAATAAGTTCGCATTTGCGATACTTGAGTTATTTGGTTATTTTTGCGCCCTGATTTTCAAAAAGACATAATATCATGATACAAAGGATACAGACACTTTTCCTTCTTGCTGCAGCAGGACTGCTTGTTTCAATGTTTTTCGTACCTATGGCCAGATTTCCCGAGGGAGAAACATGCATAAGATATCTCGAGCTTCCCTCTTGCCTGTCTCTGCTGCTGATATCAACCATACTGTGCATCACCACAATCTTCGCTTTCAAGCGCAGAATGAGGCAAATTCGTCTGTGCAACCTGAATTCCCTGATTCTGCTCGGATTCCAGATCTACCTGGCAGTACTCTTTTTCAAAAGAGAGCCGGAAATGATTTTTTCAGTTTCCGCAATCTTCCCGGTCTGCGCAGCGATACTCACATTCATTGCAATGAGATACATAGCACGCGACGAAGCAATGGTAATGGCCGCCTCCCATTTACGTCCTTCGAGAAAGGGGAAGAAAAAATAACTGAACTTATTTCTCGGAATCACAGTATTTGCCGATAACCCTGTAAGCATCCGGAATGCCCAATTCCCCTGCTTTGCTCATATCAAGACAGCCTTTCTCCTTGTCCTTGACATAAATCAGGACCAGTCCCCTGTTATAATAGGCTTCAGCAAGCCTGGGATACAGTTCGATAGCCTTGGTATATTGCTGGATGGCTTCAGGAAACTCATTGGACAGACACATCAGGTTCCCCAGATTATAGTACACGTAGGGGAATTCAGGATAAAGGGATGCTGCCTTCGTCATATCCATTATGGCTGCAGTATAGTCATAGTTTCTCGAACTTCCGTCATTCACCCTTGCTTTGGCTGTACCTGCATTGTCAAGGGTCAGGACCTGGACATTGCTTTCTATGGATGAGATGAAATCTATCATCTCAGCCTGCAGCGCCCCCCTGTTGAAATAATAGAACATTTCGTCCGGATTCCTGGAAATGGCATCCTCATAACTGATAAGCGCGGCATTGAACTGTTTATCTCCGGCCTCAATGAGGGCCTTCGCAAACAGGGCCCTGTCATCACCTGTCTGACGGATCGAGGCATCCACCACTTCCAGCAGCCTTTCCCGATTCGGGATATCTGCCTTTGAAACTGTGCTGGCCAACTCGACATCCAGAGGAACCGACTCAAGGAATTCATCTACCTTGGGGTCATCATATTTCCCTGCCAGAAGTACCGGAACATCGGGAGTCTCCTTCTTGCCGCTCAGGACAAACCGGTATAGAGGTTTAAGGTCTATAGCCACATTACTGTTGGCGAGAAGTTCATCATTGAAGTCCTTCTTTGCAAAATCGGAATCAAGAGCCAGCAGATTGTCGTATTTCCTTGAAGTATCCGCAAATGCCGCCCTGCCGGTACTGTCTGCCGTCGCTGCCCGGTATCTGGATATTTTCTGCTGGGCTATCTGATAATCCTGCTCAGCAGACACCCTGTCCCCTATCAGATTCTTCACATAAGACCTGTTCATATATGCCTTGGCAAAATCAGGATACAGGGCTATTGCCCGGGACAGGTCGTCTATCGCATCATCATACCGTCCCAATTCAATGAAAAGGATCGAGCGGTTATAGTACGCCAGGACATTGTCAGGATTGATGTTGAGCACCCTGTCATAATCGTCGAGAGCATTGTTGTAGTCCCCTATCTGAGTCCTCAGGAGAGCCCTGTTGTAAAGTGTCAGGGCATTACCAGGTTCACGTTTGAGAACCTGCCCGAAATCATCAAGGGCGCCCTGCAGGTCTTTGAGTTCATATTTGATCAATGCCCTGTTGAAATATGCGAACGTATTTGCAGTGTCCAGCTTTATGGCTTCATCAAGGTCTGCCATAGCCTTGTCAGACTCATGTCTCGCGTGGTATATACGCGAACGCCTTATATACCCTTCGGGCTCGATACTGTCAAGAGTGATGGCATGCCCGTAATCTTCCAGGGCCTTGAGTGTATCACCCAGAAACAGATACGAAGCGCCCCTGTTCAGATATGCGTCCGGTTCCTTGGGCTCCTGACGTATGAAACGGTTGAAATCCTCTATTGCCTTCTCGAACTGCTGGGAAAGGAAATAAGTAACTCCACGGCTGAAATACAAGCCAATATAGTTGGGTCTCAGATCCACCGCTTCCTCCAGGTCCTTTATCGCCAGATCATATTTCCCGGTCCGGCTTCTGGTTATGGCCCTGTAATGGTATGCAAAAGTATATATCGGATTTATCTCTATTGCTTTGTCGAAATCCATTTCAGCACCGGAGAAATCACCAAGATTATACTTGGCTATGCCTCTGAAAAAATATGCTTCGTAATTTTTGTCTTCGAGTCTAAGCAGAATGTTGAAATTATTGATGGCATCAATGTACTTCCCGTCCATGAGAGCCCTGCGTCCCCTGAACATGAACTGTTCCCTATCGTACTGGGCAGATGCATCCTGACACAGACCTGAGAAAAGCATCAGAACCGTAAGCACGGAAATCATTTTTACTCTAAAGCACATACCATCATATTAGCAAAAACGGTGCAAAGATAATCAACTTGATGAAGATTCTAACAATTAATGGCGGCATATATTTTGCAGCATTTTATTGTTTACCATTTTCACAACCAATCTTATATTGACCACAGATGGATAAAGTATCAAGAACAATTGCTGCACTGACAGTAATTTCATGCATCCTGCAAGGCTGTTCAGGTAGCGGGGAGCATCATCTGACAATCAGGAAGGAGAAGAAGAAAGCCGCCATTCCGGTGGAAGTCACGGTCGCCAGAATGACACCTGACATAAAGAATGCCGGATATGTAGGCAAAGTGGAGCCATCCAAATCCGTAGTGATTACCGGAAGTTATCCCGGCACGCTCTCATCACTTAATGTTTCCCAAGGAGACTATATCCGGAAGGGGGAAACAATTGCAGTCATTGACTCACGAACCGTGCAGTCAAGCAGGGAGATGGCACATGCTTCACTGAAACAGGCTGAAGACGGGTACGAAAGGCTCTCAAGAGTACACAAGACAGGAAGTGTGGCTGATGTACAGATGGTGGAAATAGAGACTCAGCTCAGGAAAGCCAGGGCATCCGTTGCTGCTGCCGACAAGGCATATGAAGACTGTACGGTCAAAGCACCTTTTTCAGGAGTCATAGGGGATGTCTATCCAGCCCAAGGGGTAGAACTCGGGGTTTCAGAACCGATAGCAAGGCTTATGGACATATCCGAAACGAAAATCGTTTTCCCCGTACCGGAGGGAGAAATAGGCCAGATCAATCCAGGAGACAGGGCTGTCGTTGAAGTTCCGGCTCTCGATGGCAGCGGACAATCGGTTTTCGAGGGAAGGATAATGTCCAAAGGCATTGCAGCCTCCATGCTGTCGCACAGCTACGATTGCACCATTAAACCTGACACTCCGGTAAAAGGGCTTCTGCCAGGGATGGTCTGCAAGGTATATACCGAGCAAAGCATGCGCACCGGGATCATAATACCGTCCGCATCAGTCATGATTGACGAGAAAGGACGGTATGTATGGATAGCCGAGAACGGCAAGGCCTACAAGAGGCATGTAACCATTGACGGTTTCTCCGGACAGGGGGTGGTAGTCGTATCGGGATTAGCCGAAGGCGACATGATAATAACCCGCGGCATCCAGAAGATAAGCACCGGAATGGATATAAGTTTCAATGAAGAAAAATAGCAGATGAGAGAAAACACCTCAGAACTCATCAGGGGTTCTATAGAACGGAGCAAGATAGTATATCTGATTGTCGCTTTCATGGTCATTCTGGGTCTGGTCGGGCTCAATTTCATAAACAAGGACGAATTCCCGTCTTTCGAAATAACCCAGGGCCTTGTGGTCGGAGTATATCCAGGAGCAAACTCCAAGGAAGTCAAGGAACAGCTTACAGAGCCGCTCGAAGAACTGCTGTTCTCATTTCCGGAAGTCAGAAGGGAAAACACCACCTCATATTCCAGAAGCGGAATGTGTTTCATCTACGTCGACATCAACTGCAAATCAGAAGAAAAGGCTGAAGTATGGTCCAAACTGCGCTTAAAGCTTAATGAAAAGAAGATGGCCCTGCCTCCGGAAGTCCTGGGGATCATGGTCCTGGATGACTTCAGTGCAGTATCGTCCCTCATCCTTTCCCTCGAATCACCGGACAAGAGTCCTGAAGAAATGAGGGCCTACGCAGATGAACTCAGCCTCAGACTCAGGGCCATTCCCGAACTGGCGAGTGTAACATCTACAGGTACGTCATTCGAAGAAATTGCTGTCACTTTGGATATGGCCAAGCTGTCATCGTACGGTATCAGCCCTTCATCCCTTATGTGGGACTATACCATGGGAGAGCTCAGTCTGCCAGGAGGGAAATTCGAAACCGACTATGTACATTCCCCGATCTACATAAAATCATCAACCACATCGGAATCAGACATTGCCGACAAGATAGTCTATTCAGATCCATCCGGAAACACTGTCAGGCTGAAAGACATAGCCAGGATAGAACGGAGATACGCAGAATCCTCTTCCATAGTAAACAACAACGGCAACAGTGCAATCATCCTCTCTGTCGTAATGCGTCAGAACAACGACATAGTGGCTTTCGGCGAGAAAGTGGACAAAGTGCTGGAAGAGTATTCTTCAAACCTTCCGGACAGCGTACATATCCGGAAAGTGACAGACCAGCCTAAAGTCGTCAGGACATCCGTGCTCTCATTCCTCAGGGACCTGAGCATTTCCATACTCGTTGTGATATTCGTTATGCTCATGCTGTTCCCGCTCCGGTCCGCACTCATCGCCAGCTCGGGAGTGCCGGTCTGCACAGCTGTAGCTTTGGCGGCCATGTTCATAACGGGAATGGATCTGAATACTGTAACCCTAGCCGCCCTTATTGTCGTACTCGGAATGATTGTCGATGACTCGATCATTACCATGGACGGCTATATGGACAAGCTCGGCAAGACCGGAAACAGGCTGGAGGCTGCCTGCATAAGCGGAAAGGAACTGATATTCCCGATGTTCATGGCCACATTCGCCATAAGTGCCATGTTCTTCCCTATTAAGGGTATCATAACAGGATATCTCGGAGATTTCGTACAGCTGTTCCCATGGGTAATAGCCATTGCTCTTGGGGCATCGCTTGCCTACGCAGTCTTCGTGGTTCCTTCCCTTGAGGTACGTTTCATCAAAACTCCGTCAGTATCTGACGAGAACCTGGTTTCCAGAGCCCAGAAACACTTCTTCAACGGGATTCAGAAAGGATACGAGTGGCTGCAGGCCAAATGCTTCAGACATCCTGCTGTCACCATAACTACCGGAGTTGTAGCCGTAGGGCTCGGACTGTGGATGTTCTCAAACCTTAATGTCCAGATGATGCCTAAAGCCGTAAGGGAATGCTTTGCCATCGAAATATATCTGGACGGAAACTCCGGCATAAGTCATACCCGGGAAGTCAGCGACTCTCTGCAGAAACTGCTGCTGGAAGACAAAAGGGTCAAGTCTGTAACTGCTTTCATCGGCACAGGTGCCCCGCGTTTCCATGCGCCATACGCCCCGCTTGCACCCGCCCCAAATTTTGCTCAGCTGATAGTGAATACCGTATCCTCAAAAGATACGGAAAACATGCTCGCCGAATATGAAGGCACATACGAGCATTATTTCCCCAATGCTGTCATACGTTTCAAACAGATGGACTACCAGGGAGTAAGCGCACCGGTAGAAGTAACCTTAATAGGAGCCCCGCACGAAGTGCTCAAGCCATATGCAGACAGCATAAAAGGCTACATGGCCACCATGCAAGACGAACTGAAATGGGTAAACGGAGACTGCGACAACTACCTTTCATCCATAAACATAGAGCTGTATCCGGAAGAAGCTGCCAGGCTCGGAATCAACAAGTCAATGCTGTCGCTGTTCCTGAACGGGACATTCAACGGAAGCAAGATTGCCTCCGTATGGGAAGGGAAATCCGAAATCCCTGTAAACCTGTACAGTGATGCAGTCAGTCCTGGTATGGGATATGATGCCGTATCCAACTGCATGATTCCGACATACATGCCTGGAGTATCCGTTCCATTGCGTCAGGTCGCATCAGTCACCCCCCAGTGGTCAATAGAGAACCTCCCAAGAAAAGGCGGTGAAGATGCCATATCAGTAAAAGCAGACATGCGCTACGGCAGAAGCCAGCCGGAAGCCATGAAAAAGATACAGGAATGGATAGACAGCAACATAGTCCCGGAACTTCCTGAAGGGGTAAGGGTCGAATACGGCGGTCTCTCCTCGATAAACAAGACAGTCGTTCCCGAAATACTGCTGTCCTTCATCTGTGCCGTAGGAGTCCTGTTCCTGTTCCTGCTCATCCATTTCAAGAAAATATCCATAGCTATCCTCACTATCGTACTCAGTACACTATGCTTCTTCGGAGCATTCTTCGGATTATGGATATTCAGACTTGACTTCGGTATCACATCCGTGCTCGGACTCATCAGTCTCGTCGGCATCATTGTCAGGAACGGGATCATCATGTTCGACTACGCAGAAGAACTCAAATCCAACGAAGGGATTTCAATCAAAGAAGCAGCAGAAGAAGCCGGCAAACGCAGAATGCGTCCCATATTCCTCACATCCTGCACCACAGCTCTCGGAGTCCTGCCGATGATCATCAGCGGAGACCTGCTGTGGATGCCTATGGGAGTAGTAATATGTTTCGGGACAATGCTGTCCATAATCCTGATAACCCTCGTCATGCCCGTTTCCTACTGGCTGATATTCGGTAAAACCAAAAAGGAGGCAATTGCAAATGAATAAGTTGAAGATAGGCTATATTGCAGCGGCAGCACTCATGATAGGTACAGCACAGGCGCTGGATGCACAAGTGCAGGCTACGGATGCCGGAAAACAAGTGACACTGACACTGGAAGACTGCCGGAAAATGGCAGAAGACAACAACCCGTATGTCCGCAATGCGCGTCTGGGAAGGCATGCTGCTGAAGCCATGAAAGGAGAAGCACTGGCAGAATACTTTCCGAAAGTATCCCTCAACGCATTTTCATTCTACGCGTTCCAGCCAATGCTGGAATTGGGTATAACGGATATTCTCGGAGAATCGGCATTCAGCAATTCAGTGCAGAACGTAATAAATGCCCTTGCCTCCAAATACGGATTCAACCCCATATACAGCACTCTGAAATACGGGGTCACAGCCAATGTCATGGTAATGCAGCCATTGTTTGCCGGCGGACGCATAGTAAACGGCAACCGCCTTGCCGCACTGGGAGCGGAAGCGGCAGCCCTTCAGGAAAACATCACGACCAGGAACATTCTCGAAGAAACCGAGAACAGTTACTGGATGGTCGTGTCCCTTGAAGAAAAGCTCAAGACCCTGGATGAACTCCAGAGCCTGGTAGACACATTATACAAGGATGTTTCATCCGCATGTGCAGCAGGTCTTGCCACAGAAAACGACATGCTTCAGGTCCGTCTCAAACAAAACGAAATCAAGGCCGGGAAAATCCAGGTAAACAACGGAATAAGACTGTCAAAAATGAATCTGCTGAATTCGATAGGGATGGATTACAGCCCATACCGGTCAATCACAAATGACAGCATACCGTATCTTGACGACATCCTTCTGACGGACAGGATAGATTCCATCCGGACCCCGGACGAATACTTCATTCCGGAAGAGGAGGCAATGGCCGGAAGAGATGAGGCCAAGCTGCTGGCCATATCGGTAGAAGCCAAGAAACTCGAGAAGAAAATGGCTACAGGAAACGCATTGCCGGAAATAGGAATCGGAGCCACATACGGTTACAGTGACATCATTGACCGAGCCAGCATGAACGGAGCCGTATTCGCATCAGTAAAGATCCCTATCTCAGACTGGGGCAAGACCGCAAAACAGATGCAGCGGCACGACTACTATATCCAACAGGCCGAAAACGAAAAGGAATACATGGATTCCCAACTGGTCCTGGAAATCCGGAAACTATGGCTTGACCTGAACTCCGCGTGGGAACAGATGTCGGTAGCCTCCGAAAGTGCGGAAGCCGCCAGATCCAGCGTAATGAAACTGACATCCTATTACGAAGCAGGACTGTCCCCCCTGTCAGAACTGCTGCAGGCACAGACCGAACTCAGACAGGCCACTGATACATACGTAGACCGCTGCATAGACTACAGGAAAGCCCTCCAGGCATACCGTAACAGAACCAGGAAATAGGCAATCAGAGCGGATCCACATCTATTGTACAATGTTCTGCAGGCAGGAAACGGAGACTGTCATATATTCTCATTTTTATACCGGCAGCTCTTACGCTCCTGTCCAGACGTACCATAAACTGCAGACAGTATTCCCCTTCCTGTTTTTCTACCGGAGGCGGTACCGGGCCGTCAAAACCATCTGCCCCGCATCCGGCCAACACCTCAGAAACCTTAGCCGCAAGGGATTCCGTCCCGGACATATCCGGAGACTTGACGGTTATACGCACAAGCCTGACATAGGGAGGGAAACCGAACTCCCTCCTTTCCTTCAAAAGGGACTCCTCCATCCCTCCGCATGGATTTGCCAGATTGCGGAAAACCGGATGATCCGGATGATTCGTCTGTATTATCATCTCTCCTGGTCCGCCTCTCCTGCCGGCACGCCCCATCAGCTGCCTCAACAGCTGCAGAGCTCTCTCGTCCGCCCGGAAATCGAACACCGAAGTAACCGCTTCCGCCTTGATCACAGCCGTAAGGGTAAGGTTTGCAAAATCAAACCCCTTGGAAAGCATCTGGGTCCCTACCAGAATATCTGTCTGTCCCGAAGCAAACTGACGCAGGATTCTCTCCTCTTCTTTGGCAGATGCGGCTGTATCTGCATCGAAACGTTCGATTCTGGCCTTTGGAAACAGATTGCGCAGCTCCTCCTCAATTTTCTCTGTACCTGCTCCGAAAAGTTTCATCTTACCCTCTCCGCATTCCGGACAACGCTCATACATGGCAACCGAGAATCCGCAGTAATGGCAGGACAAGGCATCATTGAACTTATGGTAGCTCAGGGGAATATTGCAGTGGGGACAACGCGGCATATACCCGCAGGCATCACACTCCACCGCAGTTGCATATGCCCTTCTGGAACGGAAAACCAATGCCTGCTCCCCCTTTTCCAAACGGTCCGCAAGAGCCTTCAGTAAAGTAAGCGAAAATGCACCTCTGACAGCATTTTTCTTCTTTTCACGGATCATGTCCACGAGGGTTATCCGGGTATCATCCCCACCGAAAAAACGGACCGGAAGGGATACATATTCCAGTTTCCCGACCGAAACGTTGTAAAAGCTCTCGAATGACGGAGTCGCACTGCCAAGCAGCACCGGAGCCCCCATAAGCCTCCCGAGCATCAGAGCCGCATCCCGGCCGTGGTACCTCGGAGCCGGTTCAGTCTGTTTGTAGGAATGGTCATGTTCTTCATCCACGATTATCAGCCCCAGGTTCCGGAACGGCAGGAAAAGGGCGGACCGAAGACCCAGCACCAGGTATGGGGCCCTGTTCTCCGCCACTTCCACATAAACCGAGCGCCTGTGGGCAGGAGTCCGTTTGGAATGGTAAGTAAGCACACGGCTTCCGAAATAAAGTTCCAGTCTGCCCTGGATCTGACGGCTCATGGCAATCTCCGGAACCAGAAGCAGGACATTCTGCCCCTTTGCCATCACCTCTGCTGCAAGTTTCATATATATCTCCGTCTTGCCGGATCCGGTCACCCCATGCAGCAATGCATTCTTGCCGTCGGCAAACGCCTTCTGTATATTCCGGCAAGCATCGTCCTGTACGGATGTCAGTTCCGGAAGCGGATTGCAGGTCTCGTCCTTACTGCCCTGCGAAGCGGGTTCCTTCAGTTTTTTCACAGCTGAAGGGGCCGCGATCCTGAACACCTCCCCCACCGGACACATATAATACTCCGCCACCTGCTCCAGGAAAACCATATTCGATTCTGTCAGGGGCGGAAACGGTGCCAGAGATTTAATGGGCTTTATCTTCTCAGGAGGAATGGCCGGGCATGGTCCTACCCTCCTCACCAAAGCCGTATACTCCCGCCCCACAAGCAGTACCCTGACCACCGATCCGGGTACGACCTTCCCCTCCATTCCCTCCGGAATGCAGTAAGTCACGTAGTCCCTGAATTTCAGGGGAATGATCACATCCGCATAAAGCCTTTCCTTCATTGCAAATTCTCCATCATTATGCTAATATATACAATTCTTGCCACAAGTTTGCAGAAAATTTTGCAAATTCAGAAAATACTCTTACTTTTGCAATCCCAAAACGGAAGGTGCCATAGCTCAGTTGGTAGAGCAAAGGACTGAAAATCCTTGTGTCCCTGGTTCGATTCCCGGTGGCACCACTTTGAAGAAAAGCAAAAGATAGTAAAATCCTGATTCCCAAGCGAAATCGGGATTTTTTGTTTTCCCCCGACACGCAAAAAACGGCAAAATATTACCGTTCGAGGTGGAGCAAAAGGTGGAGATAAAAGGTGGAGCAAAA
>CAZXFF010000010.1:0-50416 GCA_964640305.1 uncultured Muribaculaceae bacterium
TTTATTGCTTATTATCCGCACCCAAAAAGTTGCATTTATAAGTTGAACTCAAGCCTATTTTGCTTTGCAAAGTTTTTATTTACAGGTAATCAAATAATATATAAAGATACGATACAATCATGACTGAAAGAATTGAAAGGCTACGTGAACTTTCTGTCAATACGCAGCCGTCCCTTTCCATTGAGAGGGCTTTGATAGAAACGGAGTTTTACCGTAAAAATGAAGGGAAGTATCCTATTCCCGTGATGAGGGCCATGAATTTCTATAATCTGTGTGCCAAGAAAAAAATCTATATCGGGGATGATGAGCTTATAGTAGGGGAAAGGGGACCCAAACCTAAATCCGTCTCGACATTCCCTGAACTTAACTGCCATACCGTTAATGACTTCAAGGTGTTGAGAAGCAGGGAAATCCAGCATTATTCGATTTCCGACCGTGATATCGAGACCTATAGCCGCGAGGTTATTCCATATTGGAAGGGCAAGACGCAGAGAGACAGGATTTTCAACCATGTTCCCGAGACTTGGAAGTCCCTTTATGAAGCCGGCGTTTTTACCGAATTCATGGAACAGAGGGCACCTGGCCATACTGCCCTGGACGGCAAGATGTACCGTATGGGTATGAAGGATTTCAAGGCGAAGATCGCGGCCCGTCTTGAAGAACTGGATTTCATTAACGATCCGGAAGCTACCGACAAGCAGGATGAACTCAGAGCCATGTACATCTCTTGCGATGCTCTGATTCTACTCGGCAAAAGGCATGCGAAGGAAGCCAGAAGGCAGATTTCTGCTATCAGAAAGGCTCTTGATGAGGGTAAGGCCCCTAAAGTGAAACCTTTCGAAGGGGAGTCTCTCAATGATGCGGCTGCAAGGAGGATTTCAGAGCTTGGAATGATTGCTGATGTATGCGACAGGATTCCCGAAAATGCTCCCGTGACATTCCACGAAGCTATCCAGATGTACTGGTTCTGCCATCTTGGGACAATTCTTGAACTGAATGGATGGGATGCCATGAATCCCGGACATTTCGACCAGCACCTTGCACCTTTCTATGAAAAGGGCCTGGCGGACGGGACACTTGACAGGGAACGGGCTAAGGAGTTGATATCATGTTTCTGGATAAAGGTCAACAACCAGCCAGCTCCTCCCAAAGTCGGTGTCACGGCAAAGGAGAGCGGTACCTACAACGACTTTACCAATATCAATATAGGTGGTGTAAAGGTGGATGGGACTTCCGGAGAGAGTGAGGTTTCATATATATTGCTGGAAGTTCTCGGTGAATTGCATATACTGCAGCCAGGATGTTCTGTACATGTGAGCGAGAAGACTTCCGATGATCTGGTCAAGGCTGCCTGCAAGGTAATACGGTTGGGATACGGATATCCTTCCCTGTTCAATCCCGACACATACGTGCAGGAGCTTGTACGTCAGGGCAAGACTCTTGAAGATGCCCGTGAAGGCGGGTGCAGCGGCTGTATCGAAGTCGGTGCATTCGGTAAGGAAGCATATCTCCTTACGGGTTATCTGAATGTCCCGAAGATCTTTGAACTGGTATTGAACAACGGTATAGACCCTCTGACAGGAAAAAGGATCGGTCTGGAGACCGGTGACCCGTGCAGCTTCACGTCTTTCGATGAACTTTATTCCGCTTTCCTCAAGCAGCTGGATTATGTGGTTACCGAGAAGGTGAAGGTAAACAATTATATTGACAGGATGTTCTCGAAATATGCTCCTGCCACATTCCTGTCGGTCCTTATAGACGACTGCATAGCAAAAGGCAAAGACTATTATGACGGAGGTCCGAGATACAATACGAATTATATACAGTGTACCGGTCTGGGTACGGTGACCGATGCAATGTCTTCCGTCAAGAAGCATGTGTTTGAGGACAAACGATATACAATGTCATCGATGTTGAAGATGCTGGCATCAGACTTCAAAGGATATGAGACGGAACGTCAGTATATCCTGAACCATACGCCTTTCTTCGGGAATGATGATGACTATGCCGATGATATTGCGGTTGCAGTTTACAATGACCTGTTCAAGGCTATTGACGGTAGGCCGAATATAAAGGGTTCGGTATATCATATGAACATGCTTTCCACGACATGCCACATATATTTCGGCAAGATGCTTGGAGCTTCTGCGGACGGCCGTCTGTCTTCTCTCCCTATTTCCGACGGGACATCTCCTTCGCACGGAGCCGATACCAACGGTCCTACATCCGTGGTGAAGTCCCTCGGCAAGCTGGACCAGACACTGTCGGGTGGAACTTTGCTGAACCAGAGACTTATACCGCAGATACTCAAGAAAGAAGAAGACCTTATGAAACTCGGCCAGCTTATAAGGGCATATTTCAGTCTCGGCGGTCATCATATCCAGTTCAATATTGTGGATACGGATACTCTGAGGGATGCCCAGAAGCACCCGGAACAATATAGGGACCTGATGGTCAGGGTAGCCGGCTACAGTGATTATTTCAATGACCTTTGCGCCGATTACCAGGAAGAGATTATCGCAAGGACGGAGAACGCCTCCATGTAAGACTACATCATGGAAAAATACCCCGTTTTCGATATAAAACGGTATTCCATAAATGACGGACCGGGGATCAGAATTACCTTCTTTCTCAAAGGCTGTCCCCTGTCCTGCATTTGGTGCCATAATCCTGAAGGAATATCGTTTTCACAGACCAGGCTGTATTCTGAATCAAAATGCCTGAAGTGCGGAACATGTGTCAGGGCATGCCCTGAAGGGGCTATATCCATTTCCCGAGGTACATTGAATATAAACCGGGACCTCTGCCGGCTTTGCGGCACATGTGCAGAGGTCTGCCCCTCAAAGGCAATGGAGATGGCTGTAAGGAGTCTTTCTGCAGAGGAGATCTATAGACAGATCAGAAAGGAACGTCCCTTTTTCACGACCTCCGGCGGTGGTGTGACTTTCAGTGGCGGAGAGCCTTTGGCCAGAGGGAAAAGCCTGGTACGGCTTCTCGAGTATATCGGAGAACAGGCTGCACAGGACGGTTACGAACTGCACAGGACGGTTGATACCACTCTTTATGCCGATTCTGACCTGGTTGCTGAAGTCGCCGGGAAATGCGAGCTGTTTATGGTGGATCTAAAGCATATGGATTCCGGAAAGCACCGCAAGTTCTGTGGTGTCCCGAATGAACTGATTCATAAAAATATCCGGATGATATCGGAAATGGGGGTTAAGTATATTGTACGTATCCCTCTTATTGGCGGAGTCAATGCCGATGAAGGGAACATAAGGGCTTCTGCCGAGTTTCTGTCCGTCTGCGGCAAGCCACTGGTGGAACTTCTTCCTTACCACGATATCGGAAAGAACAAGCATGTGAAATTAGGTTCAGTATATAATAAGGAAGGGGCGGAGATGTTTACCCCTGCCCCTTCCGAAATCGACCGTATCCTTTCCATTTTCGGGGAGTACGGTGTGCCTGCACGGATCGGTTAGTTGCCGCCCATGGATTTCTGCAGTTCCCTGGCTGATTCCAGGAACTCGTCTATTCCCATTTCCTTGAAGAACAGCAAGCCGTGGGTTGTTCTCAACCTGGGGCTTGTGTTCTGGTAAAAGAACGGTTTGCCCAGTACGCATTGTACTGTCTTAAGCTGTTCTACCCATATTTTCTTTGCAAGGTCGCTGAATTTCCCGTCAAGCTTGTAGCTGGGGAAAGATGCATCCACCTGACTTGAGTAGCAGTTGCAGAATGCATTGTCGAATACTGCCATTGCATTCAGGGAGACGGGTACAATATGGGTGGCTTCAGAAGGAAGGAACCTGTACCATACGTTTCTGTATCCCCAGATCTTGAGGTGGGAAAGATCTTCTTCCTTTCTCCATTCGCGTATTGCTTCAGCAATTGCCTGGAGCACTTTGTAGTGTGTGTCCGGACCACTGCCCTCCGGGTCATAAGCGATGCTGATAATGCTTGGCCTGATGGCTTTCAGCTGCTGAAGGATAGGCTCTACGTCACGTTCCCTGTTGGGTTGTTCAGTGAAGATGTCTCCAGTGTAGAAACCCAGACGCAGGTGATGGACATTTTCATTCTTTATTCCGAAGAATCCCCATACAAGTTCTTCCTCGAATTCCCTGATCATGCCTTTAAGAAGACGGATCTCCGCAGACATCTTCTCCCCATCGTAGCTGTTGCGGGTCTCTTCGATGACTTCAAGGATCCTGGTGCGGAGCTCCGTGGTGTTCTGTACGCCCCAGATCTCGATGAAGTTCCTTACGAGTCTGTGGGCAAAACCGCGTTTGCGCTCCTCGGTATTTCCTGATGCTACATGGATCAGGTAATGGTAAATGTCCTTCTCACGTTTTTCATTGTATCCTTTACTGAAGAAGTCAGGATATGCGGTCATCTGTATGCGGCCTTCGTCCAGCAGCTGCAGTGTATTTTCAAGGGCTTCGATAAGGAAGCGGTTGGTTACGGCGTTGAAACCGGAAGTCATTACTGCAAAGTGGGAATCATTCGTCTCGTTGCGTGATACCCTGTGGATATGGGGAAGCATGCCAAGCATGATGTCATCGTGGTGGGGGCCGGTGTGGTAGAACATCTGGTTCTGCCATGTGGATGTACCCAAAGCGATTTTCCTGGTCATTGAGTTTACCACACTCTGGACAGTGTCGGGACCCAGGTCTGGAATCAGTCGGCAGTATTCATCATTCCTGAGGTCTTCCACTGTGACTTTGTCTCCGTATTTCCCGATCCGGTTGCAGCAGTCGATTACCGCCCTGTCGGTTTTTTCCTGGGACCAAGGGGTGTCCGTATAATAATGGTATACTGATTCTTTCAGCATGGATGCGGCCCCTGCAGTCAGATAGAAGCGGGCATTAGGGAGTTTTGTCAGGACTGAAGCGGGGTAGAGGTTGCAGGGCTCTTTTTCCAAAGCGTCTGCCACAACGGGCGCTTTTGCTTCTCCTGCAGCAAAGATGATGGCTACGGCATCTTTGTTATATGTAATGGTATCCAGTCCTATGGTGATGACAGGTTTTGTCCTGGATACTTCTATTCCCCCGAGGTCACTTGCCGCTGCTGCCTGGGTCTCGAAGTTTGTATGGGTTAACCTGGTGGTAGAATGCTGGTCACTTCCTCTGGTGTTGAATGCTATGTGCCCGTCAGGTCCGATCCCTCCGAGGAAGAATCCGATACCTCCAAGGTCCCTTACTCTCTGGTCATATTCGGCGCACCAGTTGTCAATCATGAATATAGATTCCTGCTGCAGTCTCTCGGTTTCGGATTTGGGTTCTCTGTAGCGGAGACCCAGGTCAATGATTCCGTCTTTGAAAACCTCACTGAAATGGCGGCCTCCTGCCAGGGGGATACTTTCGCAGTTTATGAATTGTCCTTTTGATGCATCAAGTCCGAAATCTGCCACATAGTATTTCTGGACATAATTGAAGAAACTGTTGTGCTGCCTGGGATCGATAGGGTAAAATTCGTCTATCTGTACGAAATGCAGACCGCGAAGGTCGGGTTTTGTTTTCAGAAACAATCCGTTTTCTTCCCTCATCTGCATGCCGTCTTTGGAGTCCCATTCGTTCAGAATCCTGCGGACCCATTGTATAAAGTATTCAGGTGTTTTTCCTGTTGGAAGGCTGATTACTCCTTCCGGGTTCTCTCCGACCCATTCGAGGAACCTGAGAGCTGTAAGTTTTCCCAGTTGGGGGAAATTCTCTACTGTGATGTAGGGAATGTTTGTCTTGAACTGATGTTCAGCACAGCCATTGAAGACCTGCTCGACTTTTGTGAAATTTGTCTGCTGCATATAATATGTGATTATAATGTCATCATCTTTTGATGTTTCCATTCACTCTAACATACAAAGGTACGAAAAATATCAGAATATGCTATTTGTTTCTGTGTGCGGGAAACCTGGTACGGATTCGCGCTCCTGTACCGGTCCCCGTTGTGTCGAAAATGCAAGTTCCGGTATTGCTTTGATTTTTGTAACTTGTTGATGAATGAGTGTTTAACATGAAAATTCATGTGTCGAAAACAATTGTTTTTTTGTGAAAAAATAGTGAAAAAAGTTTGGTGTTATGAATATTTATTATACCTTTGCAACCCACAATTATGGGATAATTGTGCTTATTTGATTGAAAATAAAACAGTTAAAACGTATAGACAATGTTACAACCAAAGAAAACTAAGTTCAGAAGGCAGCAGAAAGGCCGCATGAAAGGGAATGCTCACCGTGGTACTGAGCTTTCTTTCGGATCTTTCGGAATCAAGACCTTGGAATCAGCTTGGCTGACAGGTCAGCAGATTGAGGCTGCACGTCAGGCTGTAGTCCGTTACATGAAGCGTGAAGGTAAGATTTGGATTCGCGTTTTCCCTGACAAACCTTACACAAAGAAACCGGCTGAAGTGCGTATGGGTAAAGGTAAAGGTAATCCTGAGGGATTCGTTGCCCCCATCACTCCGGGCCGTATGCTTATTGAGGCTGAAGGCGTGCCCTTGGAAGTTGCCAAGGAGGCTCTTCGTCTGGGAGCCCAGAAATTGCCTGTGATTACCAAATTCGTGGTACGTAGGGACTATGTGGAACAATAATTAATGGAGGAGAAAAGATGAAAGCAAATGAAATCCGTGAAATGTCGGTCAAGGATCTCCGCGACCGTATCGAAACAGAAAAGGCAAACCTCTCTCAGATGAGGCTCAACCATGCTGTCTCTCCCATTGAGGACACTTCCAAAATAGCAAAAAGCAGAAAGGATATTGCACGTATGCTTACCATCCTGGCTCAGAAGGAAAATCAAGCTAACGTCGAAGAGTAAAATTTTATGGAAAGGAATTTACGCAAGGAAAGAATCGGGGTGGTGGTAAGCAACAAGATGGACAAATCTATCGTGGTTGCAGTCAAGATCAAGGAAAAGCACCCTATTTACGGAAAATTCGTAAATAAAACCACCAAATTCGTTGCTCATGACGAAAAGAATGTATGCGACGAAGGAGATACAGTACGCATTATGGAGACTCGTCCTTTGAGTAAGACCAAATGCTGGAGATTAGTAGAAATCGTAGAAAAAGTTAAATAGGCTATGATACAACAGGAATCACGTTTAATGGTAGCTGATAACAGCGGTGCTAAGGAAGTGCTCTGCATCCGTGTTCTCGGAGGAACCCGCCGCCGTTATGCAAGCGTAGGTGACAAAATCGTTGTTGCCGTGAAGAGTGCAATCCCGAATGGTGATGCCAAGAAAGGATCGGTGTCCAAAGCCGTAGTAGTACGCACCAAGAAAGAGATCCGTCGTCCCGATGGTTCATATATCCGTTTTGATGACAATGCCTGTGTTCTTTTGAACAACCAGGGCGAAGTGCGCGGTACCCGTATTTTCGGACCTGTTGCACGTGAACTCCGTGAAAACTATATGAAGATTGTCTCTTTGGCACCCGAAGTATTATAATTAGGAGGTACAGACATGAACAAGAAATTACATATCAAGAAAGGCGACATGGTCTTCGTAAATGCCGGAGATGACAAGGGCAAGACCGGAAAGGTCCTGGAGATCATTACCAAGAAAGACCGTGCCATCGTTGAGGGTGTCAATATGGTGAGCAAACACACCAAACCCAATGCCAAGCATCCTCAGGGCGGTATTATCAAACAGGAGGCAGGTATCCATATTTCCAATCTTCAGGTAGTGGATCCTGTTAAGGGCGGTCCTACAAAGATCGGCCGCAGAATGGGCGAAAAAGGAAAACTGGTACGTTACGCTAAAAAATCAGGAGAGGAGATTAAGTAATGGCAAAGAAAGCTGAAGTTAAAATTGAAGAACAAGTTAGCTTGAAAGGATACGTTCCTAATCTTCAGAAAAAGTATAAGGAAGAGATAGTTGCCAAACTCCAGAAAGAATTCGGGTTCAAGACTGTCATGCAGGTTCCCAAACTGGAGAAAATCACTATCAACCAGGGTCTCGGTATGGCTACTGCAGACAAGAAGCTTGTAGAAGTCGCTCAGCAGGAGCTTACAGCCATCACTGGTCAGAAAGCGGTTGCGACATACTCAAGAAAGGATATTTCCAACTTCAAACTGCGCCGCGGCATGCCTATCGGTGTTAAAGTCACTCTCCGTTCTGCAAGGATGTACGAGTTCCTCGAGAGGCTGATCGCCGTTTCTCTGCCCCGCATCAGGGACTTCAACGGTATCAACGAGAAATTTGACGGACGCGGTAACTATACCCTCGGTATCAAGGAGCAGATTATATTCCCTGAAATAGATATCGATAAGATCGTCAAGATTTTCGGTATGGAAATCACATTCGTGACATCTACAGACAAGGATGAAGAGGCTTATGCTCTCCTCCGTGAATTTGGATTGCCTTTTAAGAACAAAAAACAATAACACAATATGGCAAAAGAATCAATGAAGGCACGCGAAGTGAAGCGTGCAAAGATGTGCGCAAAATACGCTGAAAAGCGTAAAGCCTTGAAGGAAGCCGGAGATTGGGCAGCTCTTGACAAACTTCCCAAGAACTCAAGCCCCTGCCGTCAGCACAACCGTTGCTCCCTGACCGGTCGTCCTAAAGGATATATGCGTATCTTTGGAATCAGCCGTATCCAGTTCCGTGAAATGGCCAGCAAAGGTCTTATTCCCGGAGTAAGGAAGGCAAGCTGGTAGTAAATACGAAACAAAACAATAGATTATTAACCATTGGATATCGGGCACCCGTCCGGGTGTCGAACCAAAAAAACAATTAAAGAAATGACTGATCCAATAGCAGACTACCTGACCAGAGTCAGGAATGCGTATCTCGCAAAACACAAGATCGTTGAGATACCCGCTTCAAAAATCAAGATGGAAATTACCCGCATTCTCCACGAGAAGGGTTATATCCTGAGTTACAAGCTTGTTGAAGGAACTCCTTCCAGCACAATCAAGATAGCGCTCAAATATCATCCTGTTTCCAGGCAGGCGGCTATCAAGAAGATTACCAGGGTATCAACTCCCGGTCTCCGTAAATATGTGGGCGTTGAGGATATGCCCCGCGTATTGAACGGAATGGGTATTGCCATCATTTCCACTTCCAAGGGCGTGATGACCGACAAGGAAGCAAAGGATATGAACGTAGGCGGAGAAGTGCTTTGTTACGTATATTAATATTTATAAACATAATTAAACGAATAGAAAATGTCAAGAATCGGAAAATTGCCTGTACACCTGCCGCAGGGCGTGACTGCTACAGTCGGCGCTGACAATGTGGTAACGGTTAAAGGCCCGCACGGACAACTGAGTCAGAAAGTTGACCCTGATATCAAAGTATCCGTTGACGGGGACATAATAACAGTAACCCGTCCGACAGACCAGCCTCGTCACCGTTCGATGCATGGTCTTTACCGCGCTCTTATCCACAATATGGTGGTGGGCGTGACAGAACAATTCACCATCAAGCAGGAACTGATCGGCGTGGGTTACCGCGTGGAAGTCAAAGGTCAGATTCTCGAACTCTCCCTGGGTTATTCCCATGATATCCATTTCCAGCTCCCTTCGGAAATCAAAGCTGAAGCAGAGGCTGTAAAGAAAGGACAGAACCCTGTTCTTGTTCTCAAGAGTTGCGACAAACAGCTTCTCGGCCAGGTAGCTGCGAAGATCCGTTCACTCCGCGCTCCTGAACCGTACAAGGGTAAAGGTATTAAATTCGTCGGCGAGCAGCTTCGTCGCAAAGCCGGTAAGTCTGCCGGTGCTAAATAATAGGAGGACAAGAGTATGGCAATGACTAAAATAGCAAGAAGACAGAGAATACGCTACCGCATCCGCAAGGTGGTAAGTGGTACTGCCGAAAAGCCCAGGATGTCAGTATTCAGAAGCAATAAGCAGATATATGTTCAGATCATTGACGACGTGAAGGGAAATACCCTTGTTTACGCCGGTTCAAATGATAAAGCTCTGGCAGAAGCCGTAAAGGGCAAGACCGCAACTGAAGTTGCAGCCCTGGTCGGTAAGCTTGCAGCTGAACGTGCTATCGAAAAAGGGATTTCAACCGTGGCTTTCGACCGCGGAGGTTATCTCTATCACGGAAGAGTTAAAAGTTTGGCAGATGCAGCCCGTGAGGGAGGCCTTAAATTCTAAGAGACTATGGCAGATATAAATGTAAAGAAAGTAAAAACCACCGATCTCGAACTTAAAGACAGATTGGTTGCAGTACAGAGGGTTACGAAAGTGACCAAAGGTGGACGCCATTTCAGTTTCGCTGCAATCGTGGTTGTAGGAGATGAAAAAGGTGTCGTAGGTTATGGTCTCGGTAAGGCCAACGAAGTTACTACCGCTATCTCAAAAGGGATAGAGGACGCTAAGAAGAATCTCGTTAAGGTGCCTCTGAACAAGAGGACCATTCCCCATGAGCAGGAAGCCAAGTTCGGCGGTGCCAAAGTATTCATGAAACCTGCAGCTCCCGGTACCGGAGTAAAGGCCGGTGGTGCGATGCGTGCTGTGTTTGAATCAGTAGGCGTGCAGGACGTTTTGGCTAAGTCAAAAGGTTCTTCCAACCCTCATAACCTCGTTAAGGCTACCATTGCAGCCCTTGCAGAACTTCGCGATGCATATACAGTAGCCGGAGTACGCGGTATTCCCATGCAAAGAGTATTTAAAGGATAAGGAGGTGAAAGTCATGAAAGTAAGAGTTACACAGATTAAAAGCAAAAACGGTTCAACACAGAGACAGAGGGCAAACCTCGAATCACTCGGACTGCGCCGTTTGCACCAGTCGGTAGAGATTGAACTCACCCCCGTTACCAACGGAATGATCCAGAAGGTGCTCCACCTCGTCAAAGTAGAAGAAATCAATTAAAAACGGAGGTTATCGAGATGAAACTACATAATTTAAAACCAGCTGAGGGTTCTACAAAGAATGTAAAACGTGTCGGCAGAGGCGAAGGTTCAGGTCATGGCGGACAGTCTACACGTGGTATGAACGGTGCAAAATCCCGTTCAGGCTATAGCAGGAAGATAGGCTTTGAAGGAGGTCAGATGCCTATCCAGAGACGTCTTCCCAAATTCGGTTTCAAGAATCCCACCAGAATTGAATATAAGGCAATCAACGTTTCAACCCTTCAAGAACTGAGCGAAAAGAGAAACATCAATGTTATCGATTTCGACGTTCTCATCGAGGCTGGCCTGGTGTCGAAGAATGACAAGGTGAAAATCCTCGGCAACGGAGAGTTGAAGGCTAAACTTGAAGTGACCGCTGATGCTTTCTCCAAGTCTGCAATCGCGAAGATCGAGGCTTTGGAAGGGAAAGCGATAGTACTGTAAAAGCTTAACATCCTGGAACAACGATGAAGAGATTTTTTCAAACTATCAAAAACATCTTCAAGATTGAGGAACTGAGGAAAAGGATAGGTTATACCTTCCTTCTCCTCATTGTTTACCGTTTCGGAAGTTTTGTGGTACTTCCCGGTATTGATCCGAACCAGCTTGCAGCATTGGAGCAGCAGGCTTCTTCCGGTCTTCTCAGTCTTTTGGATATGTTTTCCGGCGGTGCGTTCGGTAATGCCTCCATTTTTGCATTGGGGGTTATGCCATATATCTCCGCTTCCATCGTCATCCAGCTTCTTGGAGTGATGGTTCCCTATTTCCAGAGAATGATGAGGGAAGGGGAAAGCGGACGTAGAAAAATGAACCAGTGGACACGCTATCTCACAATTGCAATCCTTCTTTTGCAAGGACCTGCGTACATTACCAACCTTCACGCACAGTTGCCTGCAGAAGCGTTTCTCATACAAGGTTTCGGATACAATATCTTTGCAACGATTGTACTCATGGCGGGCACAATGTTTGTCATGTGGCTTGGCGAGCGCATAACCGACAGGGGTATCGGTAACGGTATCTCACTGATCATTATGGTCGGTATTATCGCACGTCTGCCCTTTGCACTTTTCGCGGAAGCAGCACAGAGATTCAACCAGACCAACGGAGGACCTCTCATGTTCCTCATAGAACTGGTTATACTCTTCCTTGTTTTCGTTGCTACCATTGCCCTTGTACAGGGTCAGCGCAAAGTTCCTGTACAGTATGCGAAGAGAATTGTAGGAAACAAGCAGTACGGTGGTGTCCGTCAGTATATACCTCTGAAAATAAACGCGGCCGGCGTAATGCCGATTATTTTCGCACAGGCGCTGATGATGTTCCCTCTCCTCCTTTCACGTTTTGATGCGTCAAGGGGATTGGCTGCGACCCTTAGTGACTACACCGGATTCTGGTACAACTTCATTTTCGCAATCCTCGTGATAGCCTTCACCTACTTCTATACGGCGGTAACAGTGAACCCTACCATGATGGCTGAGGAGATGAAGAAGAACGGCGGCTTTATTCCCGGTGTGAAACCCGGTAAGAAAACTGCCGACTATTTGGATGCGATAATGTCAAGAATTACCCTGCCTGGATCATTCTTCCTGGCAATAGTGGCGATTCTCCCGGCATTTGCAAGGATCTTCGGAATAAACAACCAGTTCGCCCAGTTCTATGGAGGAACCTCGTTGCTTATTCTCGTAGGCGTAGTGTTGGATACCCTTCAGCAGATCGAATCCCATCTGCTCATGCGCCACTACGACGGTTTGATGAAGACAGGACGTCTTAAAGGACGTTCAGGAATGTAATTCTCAAAAGTTCTTTGAGTATGATAAGAATAAAATCCGAAGAAGAAATCGAAATTCTCAGGGAGAATGCGATTCTGGTTTCAAAAACCCTGGCTGAAGTCGGCAGGCACATAGCTCCAGGAGTTACGACTATGGAGCTTGACAAGGTGGCTGAGACATTCATCCGTGACAATGGTGCGGAACCTGGCTTCTTGGGATACGGCGGCTTCCCTTATACGCTGTGTATTTCCGTAAACGATGTAGTGGTCCATGGTTTTCCTTCGGACTACAAACTCAAGGAGGGAGATATCGTTTCCGTGGACTGTGGTACTATATATAAAGGTTTCTACGGTGATTCTGCCTACACTTTCCCGGTTGGAGAGGTAGATGAAGAAACAGCCAAACTTCTTAAGGTCACCAAGGAATCTTTGTATCGCGGCATAGAAAAAGCAGTTGCAGGAAACAGGATAGGGGATATAGGTCATGCAATCCAGTCCTATTGCGAAGGTTTCGGATTTTCAGTAGTCCGCGAAATGGTAGGCCACGGTATCGGCAGGAATATGCACGAACATCCCGAGGTCCCCAATTATGGAAAAGCGGGTACCGGAAAGAAACTGGTCAAAGGTATGACGATATGTATAGAACCTATGATCAATGCGGGCGGTAAAGCAATTTACCTGCACGACAACGGATGGGCGGTAAGTACCAATGACAAGAAGAATTCCGCACATTTCGAATTGACGGTCGCTGTCGGTGACGATAAAGCCGATGTTCTGTCAACTTTCGACTTTATAGAAGGTAAAAGACAATATTGAATTATAAGAGACAATTAATACTTATGCCAAAACAAGCTGCAATAGAAAAAGAAGGTACGATTATCGAGGCGTTGTCCAATGCCATGTTCCGTGTGGAGTTAGATAACGGCCATGTAATCATCGCCCACATTTCCGGCAAGATGCGTATGCACTACATCCGTATCCTGCCCGGCGATAAGGTAAGAGTTGAGATGTCCCCTTATGATTTGTCAAAAGGAAGAATTTCTTTCAGATACAAATAAAAAATTAAGATATGAAAGTCAAAGCATCCATTAAAAAGCGCAGCGAGGATTGCAAGATTGTTAAACGCAAAGGTCGCCTCTACGTAATTTGTAAAAAGAATCCCAAATTCAAGATGCGCCAGGGATAATAAATTGTAAAACAAATAAAAAAGTAATATAATATGGCACGTATAGCCGGTGTAGATTTACCTAAAAACAAAAGAGGAGAGATAGGTCTTACCTATATCTACGGTATCGGTCGCAGTTCTGCAAGAAAGATACTTACCGAATGCGGTATCGATTTCGACACCAAGGTAAGCGATTGGAATGACGACCAGATCGCAGCTATCAGGGCAATCATCTCTGAGCAGTACAAAATCGAAGGTGAACTTCGTTCATCTGTACAGTTGAACATCAAGCGTCTGATGGATATCGGATGTTACAGAGGTATCCGCCACCGTATCGGACTCCCTGTGCGCGGACAGAGCACAAAGAACAATGCCCGTACACGTAAGGGTAAGAAGAAGACTGTGGCTAACAAGAAAAAAGCAACCAAGTAAACGTAACTGAATTATGGCAAAGAAAACAGGAACAACGAATAGAAAAAGAGTCGTTAAGGTCGATGCTTACGGCGAAGCCCATATTTCATCTACCTTTAACAATGTCATTGTTACCATGACTAACTCCTTAGGCCAGGTAATCAGTTGGTCGTCAGCTGGTAAAATGGGTTTCAGAGGATCCAAGAAAAACACTCCGTATGCTGCACAGGTAGCAGCTGCAGATGCAGCCAAGGTTGCTTATGATCTGGGTCTCCGCAAGATTAAAGCATATGTGAAGGGTCCCGGTGCAGGTCGTGAATCTGCAATCCGTACGATTTACACAACCGGTATCGAAGTAACCGAAATCATAGACGTTACTCCCCTTCCCCATAATGGTTGCCGTCCCAAAGGACGCCGTAAGGTATAATTTGTTTAATTTGATTGATTAAAAATTTAGAATATGGCAAGATATACAGGGCCCTCAACAAAAATTGCCCGCAAATTCGGCGAACCGATCTATGGACCGGACAGGTATTTCGAAAAGAAAAACTATCCCCCGGGACAGCATGGGCTTGCTAAAAAACGCAAAAAGACTTCCGAGTACGGAATTCAGCTGAAGGAAAAACAGAAGGTTAAATATACTTATGGTGTTCTGGAAAGACAATTCCGCAACACATACGCCAAGGCTCAGAAAATGAAAGGCCGTACAGGTGAAAACCTCCTCCTCCTTCTCGAATCCAGACTTGACAACATAGTTTACCGTATGGGTATCGCTCCTACACGTGCAGCAGCAAGGCAGCTTGTTTCACACTGCCATATCGTGCTGAACGGTGAAGTATGCAACATCCCTTCAACCATCGTCAAACCCGGTGAAACAGTCGGTGTACGCGAAAGGTCAAAGAGTCTGGAAGTTATCCAGAACAGTGTTGCAGATACCTGCAAATATTCATGGATTGAGTGGAACCGTTCCGAACTTACAGGAAAGTTCCTTAACCTGCCTGAAAGAACAGAGATACCTGAAACCATTAACGAGCAGTTGATAGTCGAATTGTACTCCAAATAATAAATAAAGTCATGGCGATATTATCATTTCAAAAACCGGACAAAGTAATAATGCTCGAATCTACCGATACTTTCGGCAAATTCGAATTCCGTCCACTCGAACCCGGATACGGGATAACAATAGGAAATGCGCTCCGCAGGGTATTGTTGTCATCGCTGGAAGGGTTTGCAATCACCTCTATGAGGATAGAGGGTGTAAGCCATGAGTTCGACACTATCCCGGGCGTTATCGAGAGTGTTGTCGATATTATTCTGAATCTAAAACAAGTACGTTTCAAAAGGGAAGTCAAGGAAGAGGAAGAGGAGACAGTCAGCTTCACTGTAACCGGAAAGCAGGAATTTACAGCAGAAGACATTTCAAAGAATCTCTGCAGCTTTTCCATTCTCAATCCGGAACTCCATATCTGCTCCATGGAACCGAATGTGAAACTCAATGTCGAGCTTCATATCGGCAAAGGCAGGGGATATGTACCTTCTGATGAGAATAAAGTCGAGTCTGCTCCTATGAACACGATTCCCATCGACTCTATATTCACGCCTATCAAGAATGTGAATTATTATGTGGATGACTATCGTGTGGAACAGAAGACTGACTACGACAAGCTCAACATAGAGATTACGACTGACGGTTCGATTCATCCTAAGGATGCTCTTACCGAGGCGGCTAAGATCCTTATTTACCACTTCATGCTCTTCTCCGACGAGAAGATAACCCTCGAGGCACCCATGGAAAAGAATGCTCCTGAGGCACTGGATGAAGAGTCACTCCGTATGCGTCACCTTCTCCTTACGAAACTCTCCGATATGGAACTTTCCGTAAGGGCCTTGAATTGCTTGAAGGCAGCTGATATCGAGACATTCGCAGATCTCGTTTCGCACCAGCGTTCAGAGCTCATACGTTTCAGGAATTTCGGAAAGAAATCCATGAACGAAATCGACCTTCTTATGGAAAGGGTGAAACTTACATTCGGGATGGATGTAACCAAATACAATATTCAAGTTAAAAAGAAGAAAACAGAAGTAGAAAATGAGGCACAATAAAGGATTCAACCACTTAGGTCGCAAGAGCGGTCACCGCAAAGCTTTGTTGTCAAACATGGCTTCGTCCCTGATAATGCACAAACGCATTGAGACCACACTTGCCAAGGCAAAGGCATTGAGGGAGTATGTAGAACCCCTCATTACCAAGTCTAAAGATGATTCGACACACTCACGTCGTACCGTATTCGCTTATCTGAAGAATAAGGAAGCTGTCAGCGAACTGTTCCGCAATGTGGCTCCCAAGATTGCTGATCGTCCAGGCGGATATACCCGCATCATCAAGATCGGTTTCAGACAGGGCGATGCAGCTGAGATGGCATTCATTGAGCTTGTAGACTTCAATGAAGCAGTACTTGGAACAACCAAGGCTGCCGAGAAGAAGACTACAACCCGCCGCAGCCGCAAGAAAGCAGCCGCTCCTGCAGCAGAAGCAGAAGAAGCGCCCAAGGCCGAATAACGGAAATGCTCTTGAAGAATTACGGGATGGTATCTGGCATCAGCCGGATATCATCCCGTATTTTTTGAATCTGTTCCATACATGCTCGATAGCAGCATCTGACGGATGGACCAGGTCCTCTTTATAGAAGCAATAGTCCCTCAGCTCGTCAAGTACGATTTCGTAAGCCGGAAAATAATGCGCATTGTCGAAGCCGGAGACCAAACGCTCAACCGAAAGAAGCAGGATTGCCTTTGATATCTGGTTTCCGTGCATTCCGTCTTTCTTGTGTCTGATAGGAGACACGGTGAATATCCACTGTTTGTCCCGGAACCAGGACAGTATGTCACTCCAAAGCCTGTATATTGTTTCCATATCCAGAAGTTCCCTTCGGAACTCCCATGCGGGATGTTTGTGGCAATTGGAAACGATCATGTCCTTTTCTATATGTCTGTAAGTCCATGATGTCCCGAATGTTATAATCACAGTGCCCGCTTCCGTAAATTGCCTTTTACCTTCTGCCAGAGCAGCGTTTGCATTTTCCAGAAACTCTGTTTCAGTCTTTCTTGCAAAAGAACCGTGATGGTAGAATGAAACATATCCGCCTCCTTCCGGGGCAATTTGTCTGTGTCCTGTTTCGGCTGCGGCTTTAACATCAGCCCTGCCTTGAGTTTTCTGATATACGGGATTTGTGTCCCTAAGGATAACGTCATCTGTTGTAAATGCCGCTTTGGGCCACAGTCCACCGAGCATCTTTACCGAATTGGCGACAGAAACAGGATTGTACAGTACTCCGAACGGGTTTACTGCCGTATAGGGGCAGTATTCTTTCAGCCTTGCACCGATTTCGGTTGCAAAGCATGAACCTAGTGAGACAATTCTGCTGTTTATTGTCAGAGGGTCCGGGAGGTGTCCGGTCTGGACTTCTGTTTTATTGCTTGCCATGACACAAATATAGGCAAAGCCGCATGAATCCGGAAAGGATTCACAATAAATATCCGGACCTCTTCCGGTAGGCTTTGCATTCGGCTGTTTTGATATGTTGCTTGTAGTCAGTGTATTATGATTTCGCGCCATATGCAAACTCACCCCAAAGTGGGCTATTCTTACGGGACTCGCCGACCCTTTGCATAGAAGCGCTTTTGTATCTCGCTCACACCCAGCTTGTTACCGATTCTCCCATATGCAAAGGCCTCGTCCTGTCTCCTGGGAAATCCCGCATTCCCCCCGCCCCTCTTCCACACCGCCACCGAAACACGGGAATCACGGGCGGTGTAGCAATGGCTTATCCGCACAACCCCAGCGAGAACGTTCTCTGGACGGCATTTCCTCCCGGTCTCTTTTCCACACCGCCCGGAATCCGCTGAATAATGGGCGTTGTAGCAGTGCTAGGAACTGCGTGGATTGAAGTGTTTTATAGTGAATTGCGCTGATTGCGGAAAGATGCCTAAATGGACTGGTTCACTTACGGAGGCGTGTGGAGGGGGACCTGTGCGGGAGAGGGGAGATTACGGGAACCCGGGTTCCGGGATGGGAGTATGTGACTCGGGAGTAGGTGCTGGAGGAAATGCACAAATGAAACAAAACGGATACATATTGAAAGAAAAACATTATTTTTGCGGCTACATTAATTAACAATTCAAGTTTATACCATGAAACGCATATTAGTAGTTGGAGCCGGTGGCCAAATCGGTACAGAACTGGTGCCTCATCTTCAGAAACATTACGGTGAGGACAATGTCATTGCAGCAGACCTGAAAGATGAGGCACTTGCCCGTCTTGGAACATTTGCGAGAACAGAAAAACTGGATGTTACCGATTTCAATGCTTACGGTGAAATCGTGAAGAAGCACAAAGTGGATGCCATCTTCAATCTCGTAGCTCTCCTTTCCGCAACCGGGGAAAAGAATCCCGAGCTTGCATGGAAAATCAATATGGGTGCATTGCTTAATTCCCTGACCCTTGCCAAGGAATTCAAGACTGCAATTTTCACTCCCAGTTCTATCGGTGCTTTCGGTGTAAGCACTCCCCACGATATGACTCCTCAGGATACAGTAATGCGTCCTGATACCATTTACGGTGTATGCAAGGTTACCGGAGAACTTCTTTCCGACTATTATTTCCACAGGTTCGGAGTGGATGCCCGCAGTGTGCGTTTCCCCGGTATCATTTCTAACGGAGCCCTTCCTGGTGGCGGTACAACTGACTATGCAGTGGAAGTCTTCTATGAGGTACTGAAGACAGGACACTATACATGCCCCATTCCTGAAAACTCATATATGGATATGCTCTATATGCCTGATGCACTGAACGCTGTTATACAGCTGATGGAAGCGGACCCTGCCAAACTGAAACACCGCAACAGCTTCAACATCACTTGCATGAGCTTCTGTCCCAGCGAACTGTTTGCAAAGATCAAGGAAAGAATACCTTCATTTACATTCGAGTACGATGTAGATCCTGTAAAGGCCGCCATTGCTGATTCATGGCCCAACAAGATGGATGACTCTTGTGCCCGTGAAGAATGGGGATGGAATCCTCAGTGGCATATCGATGCTATGGTGGATGACATGCTTAAGGCGATAGCTGCTAAAATAAAATAACAGCTTGATGGAGAAAGGTTTACGCATATCAATATGCCTGACCATTCTGTTGTACGCATTTGTTTCGCTTGAAGGAAAGGACTATGAGTTCCGCCAAGGTGGGGAACTGCGGTTTACGGCAGGACTTCTGCCTATAGATTATCCGACGATTATCGGTATTTCCTCCGGTTCGAGACCGTTTTTAGGTTTCGACATGTTTATCGACAATGTGAATACCCCAGGTAATTTTGGCGGTTATCCTTCATCCATAGAGGGTTTCTTCAAGGACAACGAATATATGGGCCCCACTTATATCAGCGGGGCCTATTCTTTCCTTTATAGTTACCGGTTCAGGAAGTGGTTTGAACTTTCTGCGGCTTTAGTGTATTCAGGATGCTATTCTTCTGCCTACGATAAATTCTCCGGAGAATATATGGCCCCTGTGAGCTACCATTCCATATCTGTCATGCCCATTGCCCGTTTTGTGTGGCTGAACCGGAAGTATATACGCATGTACAGCAGCATAGGTCTGGGGATGAGCGTTGTCTATTCAGAGTATCATTCTGCACTCAAGGTCCATGCTGCGGCCATGATAAATCCGATAGGGATGACTGTCGGGGACAGGATTTACGGTATTTTAGAGTTGTCATTGGGAACAACCGGACTGGTTACGGCCGGAATCGGTTTTAAACTATAGAACGGATCTGTGTAATGAAAAGGATAATCAGGTATATAATATCAATTTCGATTGCCGCTGTGCTTGCCGTGTCATGCATGGTTGACAGCGGAAAGGCTCCTTATCCTACAGGTGAAGAGACTAAAGCACTTCTCCTTTACGGATATACGACAGATCTGGTCATGTCGCCTATGCTGGATGCATTGGACATTGCCCTTAAGCTTCAGGAGTATATTGATGCCGGGGCCGGGACTGAAGCGCAGAGGGATTCAATAGAGGATCTGTATTTTTACGATTACAAGATACGCAGGGACGGTGATAAGTATTCCATAATAAATTTTGCAAACGTATATACCGACGGGCATGGGGATATAAATGTCCCTGGTGCGAAGTGGCGTGTGCAGTTGGAAGAGAATGAATACGTCATCAATATTTCATGTTCCGCCCCCGGTGAATGGAGTCTGGGGACAGAATCTGAATTATTCATCAGGGCATTGTCTTGGGACAGGAACAAGACCCTCTCTGTTTCGCGCAAATATGACGGAGACATCCCGATGAGGTTTGCCGGAGAATTCATATATCTTGTCAAAGGGTCGGGACACTATACCCAGAATGATTACGATTCGGGTATGGCCGTTACGGATGTCAGGTTTGATATAGTGTCACCTCTGCATGTGTATCTTCTGGCCCACGCCGGGGATAAAAGTCCCGGCATCGGCTCTTTCTGTTATTACAGCGGAGAGATGCAGATGGATTTCAGTATCGGACGCAAAAACGGTTATTCCGGTTCTGTGAAGGTCTGTATCTCAGGTTCGCCGTCAGACAGGGTAATTGATTTTGTATATGAAGAGAAAGCAGTAGAGTAGAATTTATGGAATTTGAAATATTATGCAAGGATGCCGGCTCCAATGCCAGGCGTGGAAGAATTACAACGGGCCATGGAGTCATAGAAACACCCATATTTATGCCGGTCGGTACTGTGGGCTCGGTAAAAGGGGTTTACCACAGGGATCTGACTGATGACATTCATGCAGAAATAATACTTGGCAATACATATCATCTGTATCTTCGTCCTGGACTCGGAATCCTGCGGGCAGCAGGAGGACTGCACAAGTTCATACATTGGGACAGGCCAATCCTGACCGATAGCGGTGGATTTCAGGTGTTTTCCCTGGCTGCAAACAGGAAACTGACGGCAGAGGGCTGTACATTCAGGTCGCATATCGACGGTTCCCCGCATTGTTTCACACCTGAGAACAACGTGGAGACTCAGCGTATCATCGGTGCTGATATAATTATGGCACTTGATGAATGTACGCCCGGGGATGCTGACCGTAACTATGCCGCCAAGTCATTGGATCTGACCCAGAAATGGCTGGAAAGAGGAATCCGCAGATACAAGGAGACGGAGCCGCTTTACGGTTACCATCAGACATATTTCCCGATAGTGCAGGGTTGCGTATATCCGGACTTGAGGCGCAAGGCAGCCGAACATGCTGCCAAATTCGATATGGAGGGGTATGCAATAGGGGGACTTTCTGTAGGGGAACCTACCGAGGTCATGTATGAGATGATAGAGGTGCTGCATCCGGTATTGCCTCAGGACAGACCCCGTTACCTTATGGGGGTCGGTACTCCGGAAAACCTGCTTGAAGGCATTGCCCGGGGGGTAGATATGTTTGACTGTGTAATGCCGACAAGAAACGGACGTAACGGAATGCTTTTCACGTGGGAAGGGAAAATAAATATCCGCAACAGGAAATGGGAGTCTGATTTCTCTCCGATAGATCCGCTCGGTACATCTTTTGTTGACAAATACTATACAAAGTCGTATCTTCGTCATTTATTTGTGGCAGGAGAGATGCTTGCTGCGCAGATTGCCAGCGAACACAACCTCGCTTTCTATCTTGATGTGGTGCGGCAGGCCCGCAAACATATCGAGGCAGGGGATTTTTCTTCATGGAAGGATGCTGCCGTAAAGAAACTGCAAAACAGGCTTTGATATAGATGGATTTAAGGATCAGGCTACTGGACAAGTATATTATCAGGAAGTTCATAGGGACTTTCTTTGTTGCCCTATTGCTGATAATAGTCATTGTTATAATATTCGACCTGTCTGAAAAAATTGACGATTTTGTAGATAAGGAAGCGCCGCTCAAGGCAATTGTCTTTGATTACTATTTCAATTTCATCCCGTATTTCATGAATATGTTCAGCCCCCTGTTCGTATTCATCACGGTGATTTTCTTTACTTCGAAGCTTGCTGGGAACAGCGAGATAATTGCCATGCTTTCCGGAGGGATAAGTTTCTCCAGGCTGATGTATCCGTATTTCATTTCTGCTCTGATAATCGCCATAATGAGTTTTGCACTGAACCTCTTCATCATACCGGAGGCAAATACCAACCGTATAGCATTTGAAGAGCAGTACCTGAAAGGCGGCAAATATTACAATACAAACAGGAATATCCATTATCAGATCTCCCCAGGACAGTTCGTGTATGTGGAATCCTTCAGTACATGGAACAATACTGCATATAAATTTACGTTGGAAACGACGAACGGGCACAAACTTGTTTCCAAAATTACAGCAGAGAGTGCGGTCTGGGATTCTGCAGGCGGGTCATGGAAACTGAAGAACTATGCTATCCGGGACTATTCGGTTTCAAATCAGCCTATTGTGTTCGGTAAACAGCTGGATACCGTCATCAATCTGACAGTCGAGGATTTCTACAGAAGGAGAAATACTGTAGAGACACTTAGTTACAGAGAACTGAACAATCTGATCGAAACCCAGAAGATGAGAGGGGACGGTATGGTCAAATACTCGCTTATCGAGAAGAATACCCGCTTCTCCATGCCATTTTCTGCCTTTATTCTTACGCTTATAGGAGTTTCGCTTTCATCTAAAAAACGTCGTGGAGGTATAGGCCTGAATCTCGGGATCGGCATAGCTTTGAGTTTTTCCTACATCCTTTTCATGCGTTTCAGTGAAATGTTCGTCTTTACGGATACTCTCCCTCCGGCTCTGGCAATATGGCTGCCGAATATTCTGTATGCCATTATAGGAGCTATTCTGTACCGCCTGGCTCCCAAATAAAAATATTGTGTATTTTTGCAGATTATTACCGACTAATATTCAGACAAGATATGACATCGAAAGAAATCAGAAAACAGTTTTTGGATTTTTTTGCATCCAAGGACCACAAGATAGTCCCTTCGGCCCCGATGGTTGTGAAGGGAGACCCTACCCTCATGTTTACAAACGCAGGTATGAACCAGTTCAAGGAATGGTTCCTTGGCAATTCCCCTATTCTGTACCACAGGGTGGCGGACAGTCAGAAGTGTTTGAGGGTCAGTGGAAAGCATAATGATCTGGAGGAGGTGGGACATGACTCATACCACCATACTATGTTTGAAATGCTCGGGAACTGGAGTTTCGGAGACTATTTCAAGAAAGAGGCAATAGCATGGGCATGGGAGCTCCTTACAGAAGTCTACGGTCTGGATAAGGAAAGGCTGTATGCTACGGTGTGTGAGGGCAGCAAGGAAGACAATCTGGCTCCGGATGATGAGGCTCTGGAGATATGGAAGCAGTATCTTCCTGAGGAGCGTATAATCTACGGCAACAAGAAAGACAATTTCTGGGAGATGGGCGAGACAGGTCCATGTGGGCCTTGCAGTGAGATCCACATTGACCTGAGGAACGATGCGGAAAGGGCAAAGGTACCCGGAGTGGAGCTGGTGAATCAGGGCCATCCGCTGGTGATAGAGATCTGGAACCTGGTGTTTATCCAGTATAACCGCAAGGCTGACGGGTCATTGGAGGCTCTTCCTATGAAACATGTGGACACGGGGATGGGTCTTGAACGTCTTGTGATGGCCATCAACGGCAAGGAAAGCAACTATGACGGAGACATGTTCCAGAGCATTATCTCTGAAATATCCCGTCTATGCGGAAAGGAATACGGCACCAATGAAGATGTTGACGTGGCGATGAGGGTCATTGCAGACCATATAAGGGCTATCAGTTTCTCCATAGCGGACGGACAGCTTCCTTCCAATGTGAAAGCCGGCTATGTGATAAGGAGGATCCTGCGCAGGGCTGTACGTTACGGATACACTTTCCTCGGTTTTGACCAGCCATTCCTGTGTCGTCTTGTCCCCTCTCTGGTAGAGGTGATGGGCGAGGCATACCCCGAGCTGGTAAAGCAGCAGAATCTGATTGTAAATGTCATCAGGGAAGAAGAGGAAGCATTCCTGCGTACTCTTGCAAAAGGTATCGGGCAGATAAACGCAATAATGGCATCCAATACCGGGGACAATGTGATTTCCGGAAAGGATGCATTTACACTTTACGATACTTTCGGATTCCCTATTGACCTTAGTGAGCTGATTGCCAGGGAAAACGGATTCACAATCGATATCCCCGCCTTCGAATCCGAACTTGCGAAACAGAAGGAAAGGGCCAGGAATGCAGCCGCTGTGAAGACCGGTGACTGGGTGGAAGTACGTTCATGCGACAGCCACACTTTCCTGGGGTACGATACTCTTGAGGCGGATGTGAATATCGTGAAATACCGTGTGGTGAATTCCAAGAACAAGGATCTGTATCAGATAGTCTTCGACAATACCCCTTTCTATGCGGAAAGCGGCGGTCAGGTAGGCGACAGCGGTTACATCGTGTCAGAATCCGGTGAGAAGATAAATATCCTCAATACACTGAAGGAAAACAACCTGAGTATCCATATTGCAGACAGGATCCCGTCAGATCCCGCATCTTCTTTCCATGCGCAGGTCAATGAAGAGAGGCGTCAGGAGACTGCCAACAACCATACGGCAACACACTTGCTGCATTTTGCCCTACGCCGTGTCATAGGAGAACATATTGAGCAGAAAGGTTCCTATGTGGCTCCTGACTATTTCCGTTTCGACTTTTCCCATTTCGAAAAGATTCCTGCCGACAAACTTAAAGAAGTGGAGAGAATGGTGAATTCCATGATCAGGGCCAATTACGGGAGAAAGGAGTACCGCAATATTCCTATAGATGAAGCAAAGTCCATGGGTGCAATGGCCCTCTTCGGCGAGAAATACGGAGACAGGGTGCGTGCCATACGTTTCGGGGACTCCATTGAACTTTGCGGCGGTACCCATACTTCGGCTACCGGAAACATCGGTATGCTCAAGATCATTTCCGAGTCAGCCGTTGCCGCCGGTGTCAGGAGAATTCAGGCCGTTACCGGAAAATATGTGGAGCAGCTTATGGATGAGGGTGAAGAAAGAATGAACCGTATCAGGGAATTTTTCGATAATGTACCTGACGTGGTAATGGCGATTGCCAAACTTTTCAAGGAAAACGAAGAGTTCAAGAAAGCCATTGCCGAAGTGCAGAAGACCAGGGTGGCTGCTATAAAGAAAGAACTCATAGAGAAGAGCGAGGTAGTGAACGGAATCCGTATTTTCGTGGCCAGAGACATCATATGTGCCAATGAGGTAATGAAAGAAGTGGCTTTCGAACTGCACAGGGAATATACTTCAGCTGCATTGGCGGCAGCATATATGACTACGGACAACAAACCCTCATTGCTCCTGATGTACACTGATGACCTTGTTGAGAACGGTGCAAATGCAGGCAAGGACATCAAGGAGGCAGCCAGACTTGTAAATGGCGGCGGCGGCGGGCAGAAGTTCCTGGCAACAGCTGGAGGAAAGAATCCGGAAGGTCTGGCAGCTGCTCTTGTAAATATGATAGAGACGGCAACACATCTTCTTCAGTAACCGGGGACTTATTGTGACATGAAGAGACTCGACCTGTTCATACTCAAGTCGTTCTTTGGACCATTCCTGATGACGTTCTTCATTACAGTATTCATACTGATAATGCAGTTCCTCTGGATGTACATTGACGATCTGGTAGGAAAAGGTCTGGGTTTCTGGGTGATAATGGAGTTTCTCGGGTGGGGGACAGCAACGATCCTGCCTATGGCCATGCCGTTGGCAACCTTGCTTGCTTCCATCATGACTTTCGGGAATTTCGGGGAGAACAATGAACTGTTGGCAATGAAGGCCGCAGGCATTTCACTCGGCCGCATATTCCGTCCTCTGGTATTTGTGGCATTTGTCATAAGTGTAGCAGCATTCTTCGTCACCAACAACTTCATTCCGGTAGCATACAACAAGATTTTCACGTTCAGGTATGACATTGCCAGAACCAAGGAGGAAATAAAGATCCCTACTGCCACATTCTATAATGGGATTGAGGGCTATTCCCTGAGGGTGGAGTCCCGTGACAAGGAGACCGGCATGATGTATGATGTGATGGTGTACAACCATACGGGGAAGAAGGGGAATGTATCTCTGGCAGTGGCGGATTCCGGGAAAATACAGATGACGCCTGACAAGAAATCCCTGAAATTTACCCTGTACAACGGTGTCTCGTACGAAGAGACCAACAACAAGTCCTTCAAGGATACTTCCTATTCGTTGCAGCAGGTCGATTTCGGAATGCAGGAGATAGTGATAGCCCTTGAGAACTATTCTTTCCAGAAATCGGAGGAAGAGCGTTACGGAAATGATATAATGGCCAGAAACCTCAGACAACTGGAACATGACAGGGATTCCATAGACAGCAAATACCAGGTGACGTCCAGGGAGCAGAGACGGAAAGTGAACTACAATATTTCCCTTCAGTTTCCTGCACAGCTTGACACTTTGCGCAACAAGGGGTTGAGGAAAGACTATCCGCTTGATTCCCTGCCGCAATGGAAAGATACAGAAGCAGAGATGTTTGCCGTGGAGAGAGCTTTGGCATCTGTGGAAAAGGCGATATCGACAATGGAAAGCTATGACAGGGAGGCTCTGCAATATACGTTTTATCTCCGGCGTATAGATGTGGAATATCTCCGCAAGTTCACGCTTTCTTTTGCCTGTTTCATATTTTTCTTTATCGGAGCGCCTCTCGGAGCCATTATCCGTAAAGGGGGATTGGGTACTCCGGTAATTGTTTCCGCCCTTTTCTTTGTACTTTATTATGTGGTGGACATTACCGGAAACAAACTCGCCAGGGACGGAGTCATTGCACCGGCATTGGGGGCCTTTGCATCTACAATCGTGCTCCTGCCCATAGGGGTATTCCTCACATGGAAGTCGACAAAAGACTCTACCATATTCAATATCGAGACCTATATTCTTCCTGTCAAGAACTTTTTTGCAAAAATCACAAGGAAAAAAAGAAATATGAGAATAGTATTTATGGGGACACCGGAATTCGCAGTCTCATCCCTTTCTGCGCTGGTGGATTCAGGTTATGATGTCGCGGCAGTAGTCACTGTCCCTGACAAGAAAGCCGGCAGGGGACAGAAAGTCATCAGCAGTCCGGTTAAGCAGTATGCCGAATCACACTCTATCCCTGTTTTACAGCCGGTATCCCTGAAGGATCCGGAATTTCTGGCAGCTCTGGAAAAGACAGATGCGGATATGTTCGTGGTGGTTGCTTTCAGGATGCTGCCGAAGGCGGTATGGAGTATGCCGCGCCTGAGGACATTCAACCTGCATGCTTCCCTACTGCCTTGTTACAGAGGCGCTGCTCCGATAAACTGGGCCATTATAAACGGGGAGACCGTTACAGGAATCACCACATTCCTGCTGGATGAGGAAATAGATACCGGTAGAATCCTTTTCAGGGAAGAAGTGGAAATTCTTCCCTCCGATGATGCAGGCGCTTTGCATGACCGTCTTATGGAACGTGGTGCAGCTCTGGTGCTAAAGACTGTCGGGGCACTCAAAGACGGGCTTGTACAGCCGGAGCCACAGGATGTGTCTTCTGTGCCGGAGAGATGCAGGCAAGCACCGAAGCTGGATAGGAGTACCGGGGAAATAGACTGGTCTGCCTCCGCCTCCGTTATCCATAATCTTACCAGAGGTCTGTCTCCGCGTCCAGGGGCCCACAGTGTCCTGAAATATACTCTTCCAGGGGAAGGAGGTGTCTCACATCACGAGATGGAACTGAAAATATATGTATCGGAAGTAAGTACTGAGACTGATAAGTTTACCGGTGTGCTTAGGGACCTTCCCGGTTCTGTATTCACTGACGGCAAATCAGTCTTGGCAGTAAGATGTGGGGACAATGGGGTACTTCTTCTGAAAGAGCTGCAGGCTCCCGGCAAGAAAAGGCTGCCCGTAAAGGACTTTCTGGCAGGATGGAGGGGCGAATCACCGAAATTTCAACTTATATAATAACATATGCGACCGCCAGTTTCTTATGCGATATTGTGTGACGGAACCTTCCCTACGAATCCGGATGTCAGGGACAGGCTGCTGTCATGTGATGTCGTCGTGTGTTGTGACGGGGCTGCCCGCCATTTCATGAAATTCCGGAAGCCGGAATTCGTAGTAGGGGATATGGATTCGCTCCCGGAGGAAGACCGGGAACCCATATCGGATCTGATATGCCTTGTGGATGAACAGGAAAGCAATGACCTGTCGAAAGCTTTCAATTGGGTCTGCTCAATCCTCAGGATAGGAAAAGGACATGCCCTGCCTGAGTTTACCATAACTGTTTTCGGTGCTACCGGAAAGAGGGAAGACCATTCGGTCGGCAATATCTCGCTTCTGGCAGATTTCGGTTCGGTTCTGGACTCATACGGACTCGGAGGGACAATATCTATGCTTACTGACTACGGGACATTCTTCCCTGTAACCGGCTCATGCGGATTAAGTTTGCCGGTAGGACGTCCCATCTCGATTTTCGCATTCGATGAGAGTCTCAGAATCAGAAGTGAGGGACTGGCCTATCCTACGGAGGATGTGCGTTTCGATATGTGGTGGAAGGCAACCCTGAATTCGGTCTCTTCAGAGAAGGTCAGGCTGGAATTCAATCATCCGGCCAAAGCCCTGGTTTATCTTCCCGGTCTTTTTATAAACAACCCGAAATGCATGTACTTTTAGAATTTTTCAAAAAATGGACCCTGCCGGTTTCCATGGTAGCGGGAACTCTCGGGTATATTGTTTTCCATAAGGTGGAATTCCTTGCACCGGCGAAGCCTTTTGTATGGGAGGTGGTTGAAGTCTTTACTCCACTTCTGATTTTTGCCCAGCTTTTCCTTACATTCTGCAAGGTCCGGATGGATTCTCTGCGATTGACGAAATGGCATTTTATACTGATCGGGTTTCAGATACTGTCTTCCGCAGCCGTTGCATCTGTGCTGATCTTTGTTCCTATGGATGAAATATACCGGGAAGTATTCGAGGGGGCTATGGTATGTCTGATCTGTCCTACAGCTACGGCGGCAGCGGTGATAACGGACAAGATGGGAGGGTCTGCTGCCAGAATAACCATATATACGCTTATTTCGAATCTTGTGACGGCTATTTTCGTGCCTGTGGTTTTCCCTTTGGTCGAGGTTCATTCGGAAATGGGGTTCGCTGCGGCATTTTTCAGGATACTGTCAAAGGTGTTTCCTCTGCTGATATGTCCTTTCCTGCTGGCTCTGCTGCTGAAGTATATACTGCCCAAAGTGCATGATTTTTTCCGGGACAGATCCCACTGGGCATTCTATATCTGGGCAATAGCCCTGGCTCTGGTTACAGGACAGACCGTCAGGTCATTACACAACAGCACTGCTCCCTCGCTGATCATATGGTCGGTGGCCGGCGTCTCCGTCCTTTGCTGCGCAATACAGTTTTCCCTCGGCAAGAAAGTGGGCGGAAGATACGGGGACAGGATTACTGCGGGGCAGGCCCTCGGTCAGAAAAACACTGTGTTTGCAATCTGGATGGCCTATACGTACCTTAATCCCCTTTCTTCGCTCGCTCCGGGAACTTATGTGCTGTGGCAGAACATTTTCAACGGATGGCAGCTGTGGAGGCTGGAAAAGAGAAAAGGCTCAAAGAAGTCTTGAGAGCGGGAAGGAAGCAGCGGATATTGAAGTGTATCCTTCCTTACGCCGTCGTCCATTCCTTTTGCCATGATCCGGGAACGACTGAATCTGTAATGTCCTCAGGTTCGGACCATGTGAGTCCTCCGTCAGTACTTCTGCGTATTACAATGTTTATGTTGCCGTTCCATTTTTCATCAAAAATGCAAATCTTTTTGATGAAAGGAAGATTGAACGGATAAATTTTGTATTTTTGTAGTTTGAATGCCGGAGTAGTATTATGAAACAAGTTACAAGGAAATACAGGTTGAACCGCGATACACTTGATTATGAAGAAGTGGCACAGCCATCCAGGGGGCGCCTTTACTTCAAGAGATTCATGCTGTACGGATTGTCCAGCGTTTCCTTGTTCCTCTTTTCTTTATATCTGATTACCGATGTGTTCGATGCCAGGCTTCCCAAAAGCGCAATCATCGTAAGTGCACATAGGGAATGGGTTTCCAGAATGGAGGTCCTGAACAGAAGGATGGACCAGATACAGGCTTCCCTTGATGAGATGGAGCGCAGGGACAATATGCTTTACCGCTCGGTATTCGGGATGGAGCCTATTCCTTCGGATGTCAGGGAGGCCGGCTACGGAGGGGTTGACAGGTATTCATATCTGAGTGACAGGGATTATTACGGTAATGTCACCGCTGCGGTAATGCGTTCTGACATATTGCTGAAAAAGGCATATCTTCAGTCCAAATCATTCGATCAGGTGGAGGTGTTCTCACGCAATGCGGCAGAGATGGCATTGTGTGTTCCGGCAATACCTCCGGTAAACTATTCGAATGTGAGACAGGCTTCCGGTTTCGGGATGCGCGTGGATCCCATCCTCAAAAATGCATACAGGACCCACAAAGGAGTTGACCTTGCTCCGAAATCCGGTAAGGATGGTGAGCCAATCTATGCTACCGGGGACGGGGTCGTGGTTTTCGTAGGCTATGATGCGGCAGGTTACGGACGCTATGTCACGATTGACCATGGTTTCGGCTACAAGACCAGATATGCACATCTTTCCAAGGCGCTTGTCACTGAAGGCCAACAGGTCAAGCGCGGACAGCAGATTGCGGAAATGGGGAATTCCGGCAGGCGGTCGACCGGAACACATCTGCATTATGAAGTCATATACATGAACAGGCATGTGAATCCAATCAACTATTATAATAAGGATATGCTGCCTGAGGATTATGAGGCAATGATAAATGCTTCCAATGAACGTCCTATGAGTTAGTGGTTCCGCTATGGGTAAGCTTAAATACGATAAGGATATTCTGGATTATGTGGAGGAGAAAAACACCGTAGGTAAAATAGTGCTCAGATGCCTTAAGTTTGCCGGATATACGGTTGGTCTCGTTCTAGTATACTATATTGTCTACTCGCTTGTCTTTTCCACAGAAGAAGACCAGCGGCTGATGTCGGATTCACGGCTGATTTCCGAAGAATATGCAGCTTTGTCACGTCAGGCAGACCTGCTTGAAGAGGCATTGTCGGATCTGGAGGTCAAGGACGGCAATATATATCTGGAACTTTTCAATTCCCCTTATCCTAGGATAGATATGCAGGATTCATCGTCATTGTACGATGTGAACAATATATATACCAGACCGGCCATGCAGAGGGAAAAGAACCGTCTCGGACTCCTTGCAAAAGACATTGACAATCTGGAGTCACTTCTCCGTAGTGTGACGGACTCTGCATCGGTGCTTGCATCTATGACCGGCAAGGTTCCCTCGGTATTGCCCATTGCGGATTTCCCTATCGGCAATATAGGAGCGTCTGTGGGAAGGAAAATGCATCCGTTTTACAAGGAACTGGTCTTTCATGACGGACTGGATCTGGTCGCACCTACGGGAAAGGATGTCATCGCTACTGCCGATGGGGTGGTGGAGTCTGTTGCCAGGGCACAGAAACTGGAAGGGAACCGGGTTATAATTTCACATGAGAGAGGTTACCGCACCGTGTATGCCCATCTTTCGGATATCCTTGTGAGAAACGGACAGAAGGTGAAGAAAGGGACTGTGATAGGCAGGGTCGGAAACAGCGGTACTTCATTTGCTCCGCATCTTCATTATGAAGTATCCCTAGACGGGGAGAAGCTGGACCCTCTTACATTCCTGAACGGGGAACTGGATACCGACAGGTTCGGACGTCTGATTATGTATGCACTGAATTCAGGACAATCACTTGATTAATATATTTGGATATGCCTTACAAACAGTACAAACCGGAAAAGCTGTATTACAGTATCGGGGAAGTCGCCGAGATACTCGGAGAAAAGACATCCCTTGTCCGTTTCTGGTCGGACAACTTTACGGAATTCGTGAGACCGGTCCGGAATAAAAAAGGAAACAGAAAGTTCACTCCGGATGATGTCAAGGCTTTGAAAATGATACATTATCTCGTGAAAGACGAGAAAATGACACTGGAAGGAGCGGCCGCACGGATGAAGAATGCAAGGCATGAAGTGGACAATAGGTCAGAAGTCGCAGAGCGACTGAGAGTAATCAAGGAGTCTCTGCTTGAGGTTTCTAAAATGATCGGGGAATGAAAGCAGGACTGATAGCTGCGGCAATAGAGTCTTTTGCCCCTCTTGATATTCAGGAAGAATGGGATAACTCCGGTTTCTGCATAGGTGGTCCTGATTCGGAAGTGACATCGGTGCTGGTCGGGTTCGACTGTACTCCTGAACTTCTGGAAGAGGCTGCAGAGACAGGTGCGGATATGGTAATAACCCATCATCCTCTCATTTTCAGTGGACTCAAGAAGATCTCTTCATCCGATTATGTGGGACGGGCTGTGATGACTGCGATAAAAAACGGCATTACGGTCTATGCCTGCCATACCAATATGGACAAGGTGCCGGGCGGTGTCAGCGGGACGCTGGCAAGTGTCCTAGGTCTATGCGATGTGGAGATTCTGGACAAAGATACGGACGGTTACGGATTGGGTGTGATAGGCACTCTGCCTTCCCCCGAAACTTGCACTTCATTTCTGGAAAACCTAAAGTCAAAGCTGGGAGTGGCGGCTCTCCGCCATTCGTCCCCTACGGGTCGGCCGGTTTCCAGAGTGGCGGCCTGTGGAGGAAGCGGGCATTCGTTCATCCATGTTGCAGCAGCGGCCGGGGCAGATGTTTACCTGACGGGAGACATTTCATATCATGATTTTTATGCACCTGACGGGATGATGATTGTGGATATAGGACATTTCGAGGGAGAAAGGATGATAACGGATGTAATCTGTAGATTAGTTATGGAAAAATTTCCTAACTTTGCCGTCCGTATAGGGAAGAGGGTTGTGAATCCTGTACATTACTTTTAATGATTAACCGAATATTTTTATCGATACAAATATGGTGACTACAAAACAGAAAACAGTGGTTGATACCCCTATCGACAGACGTGAGACGTTCATGTCCCTCTCGAAATCCATCAGTGATTCGGATGTCAGCATGGAGCAGAAACTCCAGACCCTTTACATGATTCAGCAGAAGGATTCCAAGATAGACGAGATTCATATGCTGCTCGGAGAGCTGCCGGACGAAATCAAGGATCTTGAGGATGAAATCGAAGGTCTCAAGACCCGTATAGCCAAGTTGCGCGAGGATGTATCTGCAGCTGAAAAATTTATGGCACAGAAGAAGATCGAGGCAGATAACAGCAAGAATGCAATTGCAAAGTATCAGGAGCAGCAGGCCAATGTGAAAAATGACAGGGAGTATGTTTCCATTTCCCGCGAGATCGAGTATCAGCAGCTGGAGCTTGAACTGGCAAACAAGAGGATAAATGAGAAGAATGCCCAGATCAAGGAACTTAAAGCGACTATCGAGTCCACACTCGCAAACCTCGGGGTTAAGGAGTCAAATCTTGAAGAGAAGAAAAAAGAGGCGGAGTCCATAACCGTGGATACAGCCAAAGAGGAGGAAACCCTGAAAAAGGAAATTGCAGAATTGAAGGAATCCATCGATGCGAGGACACTTGCAGCATATGAGAAGGTACGCGCAAATGCCCATAACGGTCTGGCAGTCGTTACAGTAAAAAGGGATGCCTGCGGAGGATGTTTCAACAAGATACCTCCCCAGAGACAGCTTGATATTGCAATGAACAAGAAGATAATCGTGTGCGAGTACTGCGGAAGAATCCTTGTCAGCTCGGATTTCGACTCCGGGAATGCAAATGAATAGTCCCGCAATGAGGGAATTGTTCTTCAGACACATAGGACAGACATCACCATCCCCTTTGGCACTCCAGATAGAAAAGGCGGATGGTGTGTTTCTTTACTCGGGAGAGAAAAGGTATATAGACCTTGTTTCAGGAGTTTCTGTCAGCAATGTAGGACATTCGCGTCCTGAAGTCGTTGAAGCTGTGCGCAGGCAGGCCGGAGATTATTTCCATCTGATGGTTTACGGGGAAATGATAGAAAGGCCGCAGGTCCTTCATGCCAGGCTTCTTACCTCCATTCTGCCTCCCTCTCTGGATTGTGTGTACTATCTCAATTCCGGATCAGAAGCCATTGAGGCATCGCTCAAGCTGGCAAAGCGCATTACCGGCCGGAGTGGTATTGTCAGTTTCCGGAACTGCTATCACGGCTCCTCACATGGTTCAATGAGCCTGATGGATGACGAATACAGGAAAAACGCTTTCCGTCCACTTTTGCCTGCGGTAAAGCATTTGAGGTTCAATTCGGTTGAGGATCTGGAACTTATAGACGGAAGAGATGCATGCGTGGTTGTGGAACCTGTCCAGGGAGAGGGTGGGGTCATTGTTCCCGAAAACGGATTCCTGACCAGGCTCCGCAAGAAATGCGATGAGACCGGAACGCTGCTGGTCTTCGATGAGGTACAGACCGGTTTCGGCAGGACCGGATCGATGTTTGCATTCCAGAAATACGGTGCGGTTCCTGATATTCTGGTTCTCGCAAAGGCTCTCGGAGGTGGTATGCCTCTGGGTGCAATAGTGTCTTCGAAAGAACGTCTGGATGCATTTACCTCAAATCCGGTATTGGGACACATTACCACATTCGGAGGACATCCTGTGTCCTGTGCTGCAGCATTGGCGTCACTGGAACTGCTTCTGAAGAAGGATTGGGTGGCAAAGGCAGAAGAGAAAGGGCGAATGTTCGAGGAGGCATTGCTTCCGCACCCTCAGGTGCGTGGTATCCGCAGGTCCGGCCTTCTGCTGGCAGTGGATTTGGGGGACGTGGAGAAAGCCTCGCGTATCCTGCCGTTGCTGCTGGATGAGGGGGTGGTCAGCGACTATTTCCTGTTCAATCCGACTTCTTTCAGGATTGCTCCTCCCCTGTGTATAAGCGAGGATGAGATAAGGCTTTCCATAGCGGCTGTAAAAAAGGCTTTGGATACAATTTAATAGTATATAGAACATGGCTAAGGCACAGAAATCAAAAGCGAAGGAAATTTCTATTGATTCGCTCGGAATGGAATCCGGAAAGGTCCCTCCCCAGGCAGTGGATATCGAGGAGGCGGTATTGGGTGCGCTTATGATAGAGCCCCATGTTATTCCCGATGTACTGGACAGTGTGGTTTCGGACTGTTTCTACAAGGATGTCAACAAAAAGATATTTACGGCGATATCCCAGCTTTCCATGAATCACGATCCGGTCGATATATATACCGTTACCGAACAGCTGAAACGAAACGGGGATCTGGAAGAGGTCGGAGGACCATATTATCTGAGCCGCCTTACTGCGAAGGTGGGTGCGGCTGCCCATGTGGATTATCATGTGAAGATTCTTTTGCAGAAATATATCCAAAGGGAGCTGATAAAGATTTCCGCTGAAGTACAGAGGGACTCCTTCGATGATGCTATTCCCGTGGATGACCTTCTTGATGAGGCGCAGGGCAAACTTTTTACCCTTGCTGAGAGAAACATGAGGAGAGAGACACAGCCTATCCAGGATGTGATCAAGAGAACCATTGCCAAGATAGAGGAGAACCAGGAAAGGACGGACGGCCTGAGCGGGGTGGCTTCCGGATATACTGGTATCGACAGGGTGACTTTGGGATGGCAGCCTTCTGATCTTGTGATCATTGCCGCCCGCCCTGCAATGGGAAAGACAGCTTTCGTACTTACCATGGCCAGGAATATGGCAGTCGACCATAAAATTCCGGTGGCCTTTTTCTCTTTGGAAATGTCATCGGAGCAGCTTGTGAAGCGCCTGCTTGTTTCGGAAACAGGACTGTCATCGGAAAAGATCCGTGGAGGGGACAAGCTCAAGGAGCATGAACTTGTACAGATGCACGAACGTATAAAGGACCTTGCGTCGGCTCCGCTTTATATAGATGATACTCCGTCATTGTCAATATACGAGTTCCGTTCCAAAGCCAGAAGACTGGTAAGGAGTGCCGGAGTGAAACTGGTCATTATAGACTACCTGCAGCTGATGGCAGGACCTCCTGAACTTAGAGGGAACAGGGAGCAGGAGGTCGCAACGATATCCAGATCGCTGAAGGCCATTGCAAAGGAACTGGATATACCCGTGATCGCCCTTTCGCAGCTGAGCCGTGCCGTTGAAACCAGAGGCGGCAACAAACGTCCCCAGCTCAGTGACCTAAGGGAATCAGGTGCAATCGAACAGGATGCGGATATCGTAATGTTTATCCATAGACCTGATTATTATTCCGGAACGACGGATGACGAGACGGTAGTCAAGGGACTGGCGGAAATAATCATTGCCAAGCACAGGAACGGCTCTACGGAAGACGTACCGATGAGGTTCCGCAAATCCGAAACCCGTTTTGTGGATGTCAATGACGGGGATGACATTTCACCGTTCGATATGGAAGAAGACAGCTACTACGAATCATCCATGAACAGCATGTCTTCGGGCTTCAATGATTTCGAGGGAAATGGAATATAGGATGCTTTTCATATTTGCGGTAATGCTGCTGGCATCTTCAGGGAACGCTTCCGCCCAATGCTATCCTGTCGCTCCTGAATATGTTTCCGAAAATGCATTCCGCGCGGGAGAAAAGCTGACATATGTAATTCATTACAAATGGCTCGGAATCCGCACTGATGTCGGATCTGCCGAAGTTGTGCTCGGCAGCGCCGGTACCGTGGACGGCCGCAGGATCCTGCATCCTGTGGCAAAAGGGAAGACCTACAGGTTCTGGGATGCATTCTTCAAGGTAGATGACCTGTATGAATCACAGTTCTACGAAGATAGCCGTAAGCCTCTGTATTTTCACAGGGACATACATGAGGGTAAATATTTTATCGAAAATTACTATCACTGGAATGATTCTACCCACGAAATAGCCGCCAAGGTCATAAAGAAGAATGAAGTAATCGATACGGTCCTGCCGGGAAAGGAATGTTCGTTTGATATACTCACCCTGTTCTACAATGCCCGGAATTTCGATTTCGAAGCGTTGGAGTACGGGACAAAAAATCCGGTTTCATTTGCAATAGACGAGGAACTTTTTGACATATATTTCAGGTATATCGGCAGGGAAACCAAAAGAATTCCGGGGCTGGGACATTACAGGACAATGAAGTTCGCAGCAAAGGTAGTGGCCGGGGAGGTGTTTACCGGAGAGCAGGAAATGACGATCTGGGTTTCCGATGATTCCAACCGTATCCCGCTTATGTTCGAAGCCCCTGTACTTGTGGGGTCGGTGTTCGGAAGGCTGTCCGGCTGGGAAAACATAAAGTATCCGTTCGAATCGAAAGTAGATAATAAAAGGCAATGAAAACATCCAAAATGGATATGAGACATGAGGGCATTGTCAAGTCTGTAGAAGCAGATGTCCTTACAGTGGAGATACCGGTGAGTTCCGCATGTGCGCATTGTCATGCAAAGTCAGTCTGCGGTTCCGGAACCGCAGATGTGCGGACAGTCAGGATTGTCAGGAAAAATGACGGAATATACAGGCCAGGGGACAGGGTGACCGTTTCCATTACAAGGGATATGGGATTCAGAGCAGTATTTCTGGCTTATGTATATCCTTTTGCTATTCTATTCGTTTTATTATTAACTTTGCCTTTACTTATGCAGAATGAGCTCTACGTCGGGCTTGTATGCATTGGAGTCCTGGCATTGTATTATGTTGTACTGGCATTGTTCAGGAAGAGAATTGATTCAGGATTTAAATTTAACATAGTAGCAAAGATTTGACAAATGGGTACTACATTCATTTTCACGGTGACTATTCTCACCGTATTGGGTCTGCTTCTTGCCGTTGTTCTGTATCTGGTGGCCAAGAAGTTCAAAGTGGAGGAAGATCCGCTTATTGATGTAATAGAAGCGACTATGCCCGGGGCAAATTGCGGTGGCTGCGGCTATGCCGGCTGCAGGGCATTCGCGGAGGCATGTGTCAAGTCTGCCTCCCTTGACGGAAAGTATTGTCCCGTAGGAGGTAATGAAGTAATGAAGAAAGTGGCTGCAAATCTCGGTGTCACCGTAGAGGAGAAGGCTCCGATGGTTGCTGTAATAAGATGTAACGGCACATGCGATAACCGTCCTCTGACCAATATTTATGACGGATCAGCATCCTGCCGTATAATGAGCAGTCTTTACAGTGGTAACACGGGTTGCAGGTACGGATGTCTCGGAGGGGGCGATTGCGTGGATGCATGTTCATTCGGAGCACTGAAGATGAATCCGAAGACCCATATTCCGGAAGTGGATGAAGATATATGTACTGCATGTGGAGCCTGTGTGAAAGCATGCCCGAAAGGAATCATAGAATTGCGGAACAAAGGTCCCAAAAACAGAAGAGTCTATGTCTCTTGTGTCAACAAGGATAAGGGAGCTGTGGCAAGGAAAGCATGTTCGGTAGCCTGCATAGGCTGCCGCAAGTGCGAAAAGGTCTGCCCTTTCGGAGCCATAACGGTAGAGAACAATCTTTCATACATTGACTTCAACAAATGCAAGATGTGCCGCAAGTGTGTGGACGAGTGTCCTACTCATGCAATATGGGCAGTCAATTTTCCAGTGAGGGTGCCGAAGCCGGAACCCGTCGCAGAATCTAACGAAGCAAAATAGGAAACAGATGAAACGAACATTCCATATGGGTGGTGTACACCCTGCAGACCGTAAGATTTCAGCCGATTCGGCAATAGAACGTTTTCCTCTTCCGGAGAGGGCATACATTTCGATGTCCCAGCATCTGGGGGCACCTGCACAGCCGGTAGTGGCGAAAGGGGACAAAGTGAAGACAGGACAGCTTGTGGGGGCTTCCTCCGGATTCATATCCGCGAATATACATTCTTCGGTTTCCGGAACCGTAGCAGCCGTGGAGCCCTTCAATGACCTTGCCGGCAATCCGGTAATGCATGTCATAATAGATGTGGAAGGCGATGAATGGGTTGATACGATAGACAGGACACCTGATATCGTGAGGGAAATCAGACTGACACCTTCCGAGATAATAACCCGTATCTCCGATTGCGGGGTGGTGGGACTCGGCGGTGCTTCTTTCCCTACTCACGTCAAACTTTCCCCTCCTCCCGGCAAAAAGGCTGATACCTTGATCATCAACGGTGCAGAGTGCGAACCTTATCTCACTTCTGACTACCGGCTTATGCTGGAACATCCCGAAGAGATTCTGATAGGTGCTGAAATAATGATGAAAGCTTTGGGTGTGGCAAAATGTGTTGTAGGGATAGAGGAAAACAAACCGGAAGCGGTAAACAGGATGCAATCTTTGACAGCGTCATCCCATCCTTCAGTTTCGGTTATGGTTCTGAAGAAAAAATATCCTCAGGGAGGAGAAAAGCAACTGATAGATGCTGTTACGGGACGCCAGGTCCCGTCTGGCGGACTTCCGATAGATGCTGGATGTGTTGTACAGAACTGCGGTACGGCGTTTGCCGTATATGAGGCGGTACAGAAGAACAAGCCTCTTTTTGAAAGTGTGGTTACTGTCACTGGTGACTGCGCTACGCAGCAACGGAATTTCATGCTGAGGGTAGGAACTCAGTTTGACAGACTTCTGGATGCTATCGGCGGGCTTCCTGACGAGGCTGCAAAACTGATAAGCGGTGGACCGATGATGGGAAAGGCTGTAGCAAACATGTCGGCAGCCTCGGTCAAAAGCACATCCTCTCTTCTTGTCCTTACGGATGAACAGACAAAACGTAGGGAAGCGGGCGAATGTATACGTTGCGGCAAGTGTGTTGAGGCCTGCCCCATGGGATTGGAACCGTATCTCCTCAACAAGCTTTCCCGTGCCGGAAGATATGATGATCTCGAGCACGAGAGGGTATATGACTGTATTGAATGCGGATGCTGCATGTTTACATGTCCGGCATATATACCATTGCTGGATTATATAAGAATTGCAAAGGCGGATGTCATGAAGATCATGCGTGGACGTCCAAAGAAATAAATTTATAATAAAGTAAGAAATATGAGAAAGCTGTTAGTTTCTCCTGCACCCCATATCCACGGTAAGGAGACGACCAGAAGGATTATGATGGATGTCCTTATAGCGCTGGTACCGTCCCTCCTTGTATCAATCTATTTCTTCGGCTTTTCGGCAATACAGCTGGTACTTGTCGGAGCAGTTACCTGTGTCGGGGTCGAGTATCTTATCCAGAAATACCTTCTTAAGGTCAAACCCACGGTAAATGATCTGTCGGCCGCAGTTACCGGTGTCCTGCTGGCTTTGAACCTTCCGCCCAGTGCCCCGTGGTGGATAATGCTGATAGGTTCGGTTGTTGCGATAGGTGTCGCGAAAATGACTTTCGGAGGGCTCGGTCACAACATTTTCAATCCGGCACTCGTCGGGCGTGTTTTTCTTCTCATTTCTTTTCCTGTAATCATGACGGACTGGACTATACCGTCTTCATGGTTCCGTCCTGGAATGGATGCTGTCTCCGGCCCGACTCCGCTGGCGCTGGTCAACGAGGGGCTTGCAGCAGGACAGTCTGTCGGGGAAATCCTTTCGGCACATCCTGACTTGTCTTATTGGCAGATGCTTTTCACAAAAGTCGGAGGATCGGCAGGTGAAGTATCGGCATTTGCCCTGATACTCGGATTCGTGTATCTTCTGGCAAGAAGGGTTATCCGTCCCCATATACCGCTGGCAGTCATAGGCACTGTCGTTCTGGTATCGGGTGTTTTCTGGCTCATTGATCCAGGCAGGTTTACCGATCCGGTTTTCAATGTACTTACAGGAGGTGTACTGCTTGGTTCCATTTTCATGGCCACCGATTATGTCACTTCCCCCATGCACCCTAAGGGAATGGTCATTTTCGGAATAGGAATAGGCCTTATTACCATGATGATAAGATATTTCGGCTCTTATCCCGAAGGGATATCGTTTGCCATACTGATTATGAATACAACTGTTCCGCTTATCAATAAATATGTCAAGCCCAAACGTTTTGGGAAGGAGGTGAAAAATGGCTAAAGAATCCACATTCGTAAATATGGTGGTCTGCCTTGGGGCTGTCTGTCTTTTCTGTTCGGCCCTTCTTGGTGGTGTCTACATCATGACTAAAGACGCAATAGACCAGGCTGCACTGGACAAGACCAACAATGCGATAGCCCTGGTTACCCCTGAGTTCGATAATGTCCCTTCCAATGATATTATGAAGGTTGCGGTCGATGGGGATTCAGTGAAAGTATATCCAGCCATGAAAGGAGGGGAAATTGTCGGATATGCAATAGAGACATCCACATCCAAAGGTTTTTCAGGTACTATAAAACTGATGGTGGGCTTTGATACTGAAGGGAATATTGTAAATACATCCGTCATATCCCATTCTGAAACGCCAGGTTTGGGTGCAAAGATGACCGAGCCGGCCTTTTCAGACCAGTTCCGCGGCAAGAATCCTGCTGATTTCAAACTGCAGGTAAAAAAGAACGGCGGGGATGTGGACGCCATCACTGCCTCCACGATAACATCCGTAGCATTCTGTGATGCTGTTGAAAAGGCGTACAGGGTGTTCGGACAGATTAATGGAAATTCAAAATAGAGGATTATGGGTAAATTGGGAATAATAACAAAAGGTATAATCAAGGAGAATCCGACATTTGTCCTGGTTCTCGGCATGTGTCCTACCCTCGGAACGACCACTTCCGCCATCAACGGAATGGGTATGGGACTTGCTACTACATTTGTCCTGATTCTTTCAAACGTATTCATCTCCCTGCTTGCCGGTCTTATACCGAACAAGGTCAGGATACCGGCCTACATAGTCATTATTGCTTCTTTCGTTACAGTCTTGCAGCTGGTCATGCAGGCATATCTGCCTTCCCTTTATGAGACACTCGGGCTGTTCATTCCCCTTATTGTGGTGAACTGTATTGTCCTTGGGAGGGCCGAGGCATTTGCCAACAAGAATTCAGTACTCGATTCTGCCCTCGATGGAATAGGCATCGGACTTGGTTTTACCCTTTCCCTTACCGTAATAGGACTCGTAAGGGAGATTCTGGGCAGTCTGTCGATGTTCGGATGGAAGTTCTCCGGAGGAGACGGCATTCTGGCATTCGTACTTGCTCCTGGTGCCTTCCTGGTGTTAGGTTACCTTATGGTGATATTTAAGAAACTGACCAATAAAAAAGCGTAGTTATGGAATATCTGATAATAATCATATCGGCAGTATTTGTCAACAATATCCTGCTTTCCCAATTCCTCGGAGTATGTCCGTTTCTGGGTGTGTCGAACAAGGTTACCACTGCGGCCGGAATGTCGGCAGCCGTTATATTCGTCATAACCCTTGCTACGCTGGTTACATATCTGCTGCAGTACTATGTCCTGGTTCCTTTCGGGATTGAATTCATGCAGACCATAGCATTCATCCTGGTCATTGCAGCCCTGGTGCAGATGGTCGAGATCATACTGAAGAAGATATCTCCATCCCTCTATCAGGCTCTGGGCATCTTCCTGCCGCTGATTACTACAAACTGTGCTGTCCTTGGGGTGGCAATCATGGTGGTTACAAAGGAATTTACCTTCGGGGGAGAAGCACATCTGCTCAATCTGGCGGAATCAGTAGTGTATGCGGCTTCAAGTGCCGTGGGTTTCGGCGTGGCCATGGTGCTCTTTGCAGGAATACGGGAGCAGTTGGAAATCAACACTGTCCCCGAAGCATTCAAAGGAATTCCCATTGCCCTGGTGACAGCAGGAATCATGGCGATGGCATTTATGGGATTTAGCGGATTGGTATAGAGAATTATGGAAACACTTGCTGAAATAGAAAGAATGATAGCCTCCGGTAAGATGGACGAATCAAAGGCATTGCTGGATGCATTTGTAAAAGAGTATCCTGACAACGCGCATGCTTGGTTCCTTATGGGAGGGCTATATCGCAGGCATCAGATGTGGGGGGATGCGATAAATGCATACAACAGGGCAAAGCTTATTGACCCGGAAGGTCCGGCTGATGCTGCCATAGAGTCCATATACGATATCCTCGGCTTTGTGAACAAGGACCTTATGAATCCTTAACGGGCTGCGGTGGTCCTGGCACAAAGGATGTACAGGACTATCCCTATTGCTACAGAGACGTTAAGGGAGTGTTTTGTGCCGTATTGTGCGATTTCAATCGTGAAGTCGCACATATTTATTATGTCCTGACCGATACCGTGGACTTCATTGCCGAACACCACTGCATATCTGCCGGGAAGGTCCAGATGCCTTTTCCCGTTCAGGAATTCATCCAGCGAGACAGAGTTCTCGGTCTGTTCCACTCCGATAAGGGTATATCCCTCTTCCTTCAGTTTCTTTACTGCCTCCATTGTTTCGGGATAGTATTCCCAGTTTACCGAAAATTCGGCCCCAAGGGCGGATTTGTGTATTTCCGGAGAGGGAGGAGTGGAACTGATGCCGCATAGAATCATCCTTGTAATGCCGAATGCATCCGAAGTGCGGAAAGCAGAACCGATGTTATGGCGGCTGCGTACATTGTCCAGCACTACAGCGATAGGACTTTCGGGCAGCCGTTTGTACTCCTCAATGGAAATACGCCCCAATTCACTGTTCAATAATTTCCTTTGCATCGTGTTATAAGTGTCTGAGCAGCCGCAAATTTAAAAAATATACCAAAACATTTGCCTGTGGGGATTATTTTCTCTATTTTCGCAGAACTTAATTTACTATACAAACATGAAACAAGATCTGCAAATATCTGAACTTATCAAAAAAGAGGAAAACAGACAGCTCCATGGAATAGAGCTGATTGCCTCTGAAAACTTTGTAAGCGACAATGTCATGGCCGCTCTCGGTTCGTGTCTGACAAACAAATATGCTGAGGGATATCCTGCAGCACGTTACTATGGCGGATGCGAGATTGTTGACCAGGTCGAGCAGCTTGCTATAGACAGGTTGAAAGAAATATACGGTGCGGAATTCGCGAATGTACAGCCCCATTCAGGAGCACAGGCCAATATGGCAGTATTCACGGCTTGCCTGAAACCCGGTGATACATTCATGGGTCTGGACCTTGCACATGGCGGACACCTTACACATGGATCTCCCGTTAACATGTCAGGTATAATCTACAATCCGGTAGCATACAAGCTTAATGAAGAGACCGGACTCGTTGATTATGACCAGATGGAGAAAACTGCTCTCGAGTGCAAACCCAAACTTATCGTAGGAGGTGCTTCTGCATATTCCCGCGAGTGGGACTGGAAGAGGATGCGCGAGATAGCTGACAAAGTCGGTGCCATCTTTATGGTGGATATGGCCCATCCTGCAGGACTTATCGCAGCAGGTCTGCTTGAAAACCCTGTCAAGTATGCCCATATCGTAACCTCTACCACCCACAAGACTCTCCGTGGGCCTCGTGGCGGTATCATCCTTATCGGCAAGGACTTCGAGAATCCTTGGGGCCTGAAGACTCCTAAGGGTCAGATCAAGATGATGTCCCAGATCATCAACTCAAGCGTATTCCCCGGTATCCAGGGAGGACCTCTGGAACACTGCATCGCAGCAAAGGCTGTTGCATTCTACGAAGCTCTCCAGCCTGAATTCAAGGAATACCAGATACAGGTAAAGAAAAATGCGGCAGCTATGGCAGCAGCATTCATTGCAAGAGGTTACAAGGTCGTTTCCGGCGGTACAGACAACCACCTCATGCTTATCGACCTCCGCACGAAGTATCCTGACCTGACAGGTAAGGTAGCGGAAAAGACCCTTGTACGTGCAGACATCACCATCAACAAGAACATGGTGCCTTTCGATAGCCGCACTCCTTTCACGACTTCCGGAATCCGCGTAGGAACACCTGCCATCACATCCCGCGGTCTCGTGGAAAAAGATATGGAGACTATCGTAGACATGATTGATGAAGTACTTGCAGATGTTGAGAACGAAGCAGTTATCGAAAAGGTAAGGAACTCTGCAAGAGCCCTTATGGCAGGCAGACCTCTCAACGTTTGGTAGTATACCGGTTTCCGGCAGCAATATCATGGAGCGTGACGACCCGCATAAAAGGTGCCGTTGCGCTCTTTTTCAATATAGTGGCAATCAAAGAAAAATATATGGACAAATCTTATCCGGTAGTCCTGTCAATTGCAGGATCAGACCCGTCAGGCGGAGCCGGAATCCAGGCTGACATAAAATCTATTTCGGCAATGGGCGGCTATGCAGCTGCTGCGATTACTGCCGTGACTGTGCAGAATACAATGGGAGTTAGGGAAGTGGAATACATGCCTCCACGCCTTGTCGCATCCCAGATAGCAGCGGTGTTCGAAGACCTCTCACCGGATGCGGTGAAAATAGGAATGACCGGTACAGGTCCGGTAATAGAGGCAGTCGCCGGAGAATTGAAGCGCTTCAACGCCAGGAACACTGTATGCGATCCGGTGATGGTAGCTACTTCAAAGGACCGGCTGACTATGCCGGAAGCAGTGGCAGTATTGATCCGGGAGATATTTCCTTTATGCTGTATCGCTACCCCGAATCTGGACGAGACATCGGTTCTGGTGGGGGAAAGGGTGGATACTCCGGAAAAGATGAAAGCGGCTGCAGAGGCATTGCATAAACGTTATGGATGTGCTTTTCTTGTCAAGGGCGGAGATATGAAAGGGGGGAAGGTATCCCTGGATATCCTTTGTGACGCGAACGGAACAACTGCTTATGAAGCTCCACGTGTAAATACTTCCAACCTCCATGGTACGGGATGCACTTTGTCTTCGGCCATAGCCACCCTGCTTGGAAAAGGAATGGATATGCATGATGCCGTCAAAGCGGCCAAAGATTATGTGCATGGAGCCATTGTCGGAGCTGCAGGTCTGAAGATAGGACACGGGAACGGTCCTTTAAGGCATTTTCATCCGGAAAAGATGCACAAATGAAACTTATAGTCATTACTGACCCTGAATTTCTCGAAGGAGAAGCCGAGGCCTGTACTGCATTGCTTGAAGCCGGGTGCTGGAGACTCCATATCCGTAAGCCGCATGCGGATGACCATGCAGTCGCTTCTCTTATTGAATCCATCCCTGAGAGACATTATCCCGCAATCTCGCTCCATGACAGCTATGGGCTTGCAGTCAGGTACAGGATAGGGGGAATTCATCTGAACGGAAGGAATACATGGCAACGGACAGACGGGGACGGTCTCATATACAGCCGCTCCTGCCACACGCTCCAGGAACTGCTGGATAGCAGAAACTCGTTCGGCTACATGTTCCTGAGCCCTGTTTTCGACAGCATTTCCAAGCAGGGCTATCTTTCTGCTTTCCCTGAATCCGATCTGCTCCGGGCAAGAGAAGCCGGAACGGTAGATGCAAAAGTGATTGCCCTGGGCGGTGTTACTCCTTCCGGCCTTCCTTTGCTTTACCGCTGCGGATTCGGAGGTGCAGCAGTGCTCGGTTATATCTGGGAAGAATTCAAGAAAGACAGGGATGTCAGAGCATTACTGTCGAGATTCGATGAATTGAAAAGGCCGGACTAGAAATCCGGCCTTTTTTCAGTATTGTCATTTAAGACGCGAAATGATTTCCTCCGCGACTTTTTTCCCTGACATGAGCATTCCTCCGAAAATGGGTCCCATACGCGGTGTCCCGGACACAGCAGATGCTGCCATACCGCAGACATACAGTCCTGGGTAGATTTCCTTTGTGCCGTTCACCACTTCCTGCTCTCCTGCAGTAACGTCAAGAGAACGCTCTCCTATGACAGCTCCGGTCTCGGTGGCAAGGCGGATTCCGTTCTTGCGGGCTACCGTAGCAGCGATTTCGCTGTCATGCCCTGTCCCGTCGATAACCACTTTGGCCAGAATGTTCAGGGGGTCTACATGAAGCCCTTCCCTGAGTACGGGGGTCCAGTTTACTACGACACCGCTTACCTTGTTGTCCTTGAAAATGACGTCCTCTACTGAATAGCAGTTGAAAATCGCTGCACCGGCATGTACTGCATGATACAGGAGGGATGAGGTGCTCTCCACCGAATCCATTACAAAAAGCCCGTCCTCGAAAGGTGCATAGTTTATTTCAAAATCCTTTACGATATCCATGGCTTCTTCCTGGATTACTATCTGGTTGAACATCATGGCACCGCCCCACATGCCTCCGCCAGGAGCCAGTTTGCGGTCGAACTGGGCCACTTTGAGGCCTGCCTTTGCAAGATAGTATGCTGCTACTATGCCGGAAGGACCGCCCCCGACGATAGCAACATCAAGTTCGAGATGGTTCTGCAGTTTCTCGAAATAGGTACTTACAATACCTCTGGATACTTTCGTTTCAATCATATTATGTGTGTTTATGGTTTTGTTATTGGTTTTCTTCCGTTTCAGAGCATTCCCTGAGCCGGCCGCTTATCCGCATGGCGCAGAAATTCGGTCCGCACATGGTGCAGTATTTCCCGCCGACATGGTTGGCTTCTTTGTAATATTCCAAAGCTCTTTCGGGATCAAGGCTCAGGTTGAACTGGTCTTTCCAGCGGAATTCGAATCGGGCCTTGCTGAGCGCATCATCCCTGATCTGGGCACCGGGGTGCCCTTTCGCCAGGTCCGCGGCATGTGCGGCTATTTTGTATGTTACGACCCCGACCCTTACATCTTCCTTCTTCGGTAAAGCCAAATGTTCCTTAGGTGTCACATAGCAAAGCATGGCAGTCCCCAGCCATCCTATCTGAGCTGCTCCGATAGCACTGGTAATATGGTCATATCCGGGTGCGATATCCGTAACAATCGGACCTAACGTGTAGAATGGAGCATTGTGGCACTTGACGATCTGGCGTTCCATATTTTCGGCTATCTTATGCATCGGGACATGTCCGGGGCCTTCGATGAAAGCCTGGACATTCTTTGCCCAAGCCCTCTCTACCAGTTCTCCCATAGTGTCAAGTTCTGCAAACTGGGCTCTGTCGTTTGCATCCTTTATGGCACCAGGTCTCAGGCCGTCTCCAAGAGACAGTGCTACATCATATTTTGCGCAGATATCGCATATGTCGTCAAAGTGCTCGTAAAGGAAGCTCTCCCGATTGTGGGCCAGGCACCATGATGAAATTATACTTCCGCCTCTGCTGACCATTCCGCAAAGCCTGTCATCGGCCAGCCTTACATTCTTCAGGCGGATACCGCAGTGAATGGTAAAATAGTCTACTCCCTGCTCGCACTGTTCTATCAGTGTGTCCCTGAAAAGTTCCCAGGTAAGGTCTTCGGCTTTGCCTTTTACTTTTTCCATGGCCTGGTACATGGGTACGGTTCCGACCGGCACAGGGCAGTTGCGTATGATCCATTCTCTGGTTTCATGTATGTTGTCCCCTGTCGAGAGATCCATCAGGGTATCGCCTCCCCACTTGCAGCTCCATACCGCTTTTTCAACCTCTTCTTCTATGGTGGAAGTGGTTGCGGAGTTTCCTATATTGGTATTGATCTTTACGAGGAAGTTTCTTCCGATTATCATTGGTTCCGCCTCAGGGTGATTGATATTTGCAGGCAAAGCTGCACGTCCTGCCGCTATTTCCTCCCTGACAAATTCAGGAGTGATATGGGTTTCGATACCCAGCTCCCTGCAATTCATGTTTTCCCTTATGGCAACGTATTCCATTTCTGGTGTAATTATGCCCTGCTTTGCATAGTACATCTGGGTTATCTGTGAACCCTCTTTGGCTCTGTACGGAAGGCGGATATGTTCGAATCTCAAATGATCGAGGGAACGGTCTGCCAGTCTCTCCTTGCCGTATTCCGAAGATATTTCCGGCAACTGCTCCACCTCCCTTTCCAGAATCCATTTTTCCCTTAGGCGCGGAAGGCCCTTACGCAAATCGACTTCTGCTGCGGGGTCACTGTACGGTCCGCTGGTATCGTATATATATACCGGTGCATTCAGTGTCTCGGTTCTCTTTCCTCCGCGGACTGTAACCGTAGGGGTGAGACTGACCTTTCTCATGCCTACTTCCACATCAGGATGCAGTACCCCTTTCAGATATACCTTTTCGGAATCTGGATAAGTGAATTTGATCTTTTCGTTCATGCTATGTGTATTTTTTGAGATAATTTGATTATTGCAATTCGGAAGCCATACGCATTACCCTGCGCATTTCCTCTACCGGGTTCCTGGCCCGCAGGATGCTGCCGCTCAATGCTATGCCGCTCAAGCCGGTATCGTGCAGGGTGGCCATGTCATCCGCTGTCACCCCTCCGATCCCTACTATTGGCAGAGTCAGTCTGTCCCTGTGCATTTCCGCCAGGATGCTTCTGTATCCTTCCGTACCAAGTACCGGTGCCAGCTTCTCTTTGGTAGTGGTATGACGGAAAGGGCCGCATCCGATATAGTCTGCCCCGGACTCCGCATGATAACGTATGTTTCCGTAAGTGTTTGCCGTACCTCCTATGATTTTATCCGGTCCGAGAATCTTCCTGGCTTCTGCTACCGGCATGTCGCCCATGCCGAGATGTACTCCGTCGGCACCTGTTTCATTGACCATGGTTACCCTGTCATCAAGAATTAGAGTTGCATGGTATTCGCGGCAAAGACGTAAGGCTGCGACGGCAGTCTCTTCAAATTCCATGTCAGAGGCATTTTTCATCCTCAATTGAATCCATCTGCATCCTCCTTCCAATGCGATGCGGACCGAATCCAGATATGAAATATCCGTTGTGAAATGTGATATAAACTGTACCTGAAACATATCCTGTCTGAATTATACTGGATATGAGGAGATGCCTTGCATCTGGACAGATGCCTGGAAAGGTCCCTACGACGGTATTAACCGTATCAGGTTCATCGGGTATGATCTCAGCCTCTGAAGACACAGAAGCACCCCTCTTTTCCGTTACAAATATAGTACAAATATACGAATCTTCTATTATTTGAGCATCGGTTTTTGATAAGAAAGGAATTATTATTATATTTGAGAGGATTGTGAATGGACGGGCAGGTGTCACATTAAGTCCTCTCCGACATTAAGGACCGGAACAACAACCTATTTGACTATGAAAACTTTATTCCATCCTATAGAAACCAGAACTTGCAACTGTGCGGATTCCATCAAGGATTTCCGTTACGTAACTATTCATTTTACTAACTAAATTCCTATTCGTATGAAAAAAAGGCTCACCTGCAAAGTTCCGTGTTTAAGTTATCCAAAGATCTTATAGATTCTA
>CAZXFF010000011.1:0-36285 GCA_964640305.1 uncultured Muribaculaceae bacterium
GGCCAAAAACCGGCCGTTCAATATAAAACATTGTAAATCAGTAGATTACCTATCTACTGACAGTTATTAACCTGTCCAACTTTTTGGGTACACCTCAGACTTTGCATAGTGTAAAACCTGTATCACTCTGGTTATTAGATGGATATCATAGTGATTCTATGCAAAGTGTCCTGCGGGAAGCCTTCTCGCAGGGGGTGGGCAGTGTACGTACTGCCACAACGCCCGTTATTCGGCAGATTTCGGGCGGTGTGGAAAAGAGGCCTGGGAGGAATGCTGTCCAGAGGGCGGTGTGGAAGAGGGGGCGGGCGAGAATGTACTCGAGGTGGTTTTCTCGCAGTGTTGGGCGGGAAATGGATCGGGGATAGGCAGGCTTCGGGAGGCTAGCATACAGGAATGGCTTTATGTAAAGGGGCTGCCGTGGTGGCGGGATTGTAGGGGAGCTGTGAAGAAACTTCCGAGTAGGGTGCCGGAAAGAAATTTGCCGGGAAAAAGAGAGGCTGCCTGGAACCTTGGTCAAGCAGCCTCATTCACTATTTACTTGTGTGTCCGTTACTTCATCTTTCTCCACACCCAGACTATGTATGCGGCTACGAACGGGATGGCTGCAGATACGTATGCCATGACCTTTAATGTAAACAGGCTTGAGGAGCTGTTGTAGAGAGTCAGGGAGTCCTGTATGTCGACGGTGGATACATAGTAGGCGGTATTGTTGAATGCCGCGCACAGGAGCAGGGAGCAAACGGCAAGGAATGTGCCTGCACCGGTTATATAGAAGTTGTATTTTTCTCCTTTGGACATAAATTGCCTTGCCAGTCCTGTCAGTACTGCGGCAACTCCGGCGAGGAAGATGACTGCAATCCATGGGCACTGCAGCATATTGTGGAGATATTTGTATTTTTCCGGATATATTGTGCCCGTTGCAGGATCAGTTCCGTATCCTGTCATAAGCATTATGCATAGTACGAATGCAACGAATGTCAGGACGAATGCCGGTGCCGAAAAAACAAGTCTCCTCCGGCATTTCGCGGCGAAGTCCCCTATGTCTGGTTTGGTAAGCAGGTAAAGCAGTCCCAATGTGCGTGCAGCCAGGAATACTACGGTGCCCAGCAGCAGGTTGATGGGATTGGCGAGTGCATCCAGACCATGCCATCCGTTGCTCCATCTGGATATGGCCGGGGCAGCAGAATCGGTAATGGCGATCTTGTCTATTCCGAAGGCTCCTCCCGTGAAGAATGTCGCTACTGCGACACCGAGCAGGAACGTGCCTGCCGTTCCGTTCAGGAACAGGAAGATTTCGAATGTCCTTTTTCCGAAGATGTTCCCTGCGTCATCCCTGTATTCAAATGAGAATGCCTGAATGACGAATAGCAGCAGTATGCATATCCATAGCCAGTATGCGCCTCCGAATGAAGTGGAATAGAATAGGGGGAATGAGGCGAATGCAGCACCTCCGAAAGTAACAAGTGTCGTAAACGTTATCTCCCATTTATGTCCGGCGTATTTTACTACAGTGTCCTTATCGGATGGTGCTGAAGCAGTATGCAGCAGCAGTCCCTGCATACCCTGCACGAAAAGCAGGAATACGAGGGCAGATCCTAGGATGGAGACCAGTGCCCACCAGTAATGTTGCAGAAAATTCAGTGTTTCCATAATCAGGCCCCCTTTTTGATTTGTTTCCACATGATGCTTGCCTCCACGCATAGCATGGATGTAAACAGGACAATGAACAGTATCAGAGTTGTCAGTACATTGCCGGAGCTGACTCCGGATACAGCAGCATTGACAGGAAGAAGGTTCTGTATTGTCCATGGTTGCCTGCCGACTTCAGCCACAATCCAGCCGGACTGAGAGCAGATGTAAACAAGAGGTACGCTTATAATGCCTGCCCAGAGCAGCCATTTGTTGGCCTCGAGTTTCCCCTTTCTTTCAAAAAAGATGAACAGTATGAAAATAAGGAAGAAGAACATTCCTAACATTACCATTATGTGGAACGCGTAGAATACAAGAGGAACGTTCGGGACAAGGTCTTCTTCGTTTTCTACATAGTGGTATCCGAAATACTTGAAATTGTCTTCAAGGAACAGTCTGTTAAGTTCCATGAAGAAAGCGCTTCCGGAATCCTTTGCCTCCTGGTATCCTGCGAGAGCATTTACTGCGGCAGTCCCCATTTCCTTTTTTTCCTGGAAGGATGGCTCTATGTATGTATTGCCCTCCATGTCGGTAAATTCATAGCCTCCTTTGATAATGTCGTTTATCCCGGGAACAAAGCCGTCGGATTCCCTTGTGGCCAGCAGGGACAGCATTTTGGGAAATGAGATCTGGAAGAGGAAAGGATCTTCATCTTCCCCTTCTTTTCCGGTTATGTCTTTCTTGGGGTTAAGTATTCCGAAACCTACAAGGGGGGCATTGGATGATCCGTCATAAAGACCTTCCATTGCCGCAAGTTTCATGGGCTGTACCTTCGCTACATTGTAAGCGGAGCCGTCGCCTGTATAGATCAGGACAATGAGGGAGACAATGCCGAATACTGATGCTATCCTGATGGATTTAAGGGCCAGCATCCGCTCTCTGTTCCTGATCAGGAACCAGGATGAAACGGCTATGACGAAGATGGAGGCGAGTACGTAGCCGTTTGTAACGGAGTGGAAGAATTTGTTTATCGCTACTGGAGAAGTTACGACTGCCCAGAAATCGGTCATTTCATTTCTTGCAGTATCGATATTGAAGGTCATGCCTGTTGGATACTGCATCCATGCGTTTGCAATCAGAATCCAGACAGCGGAGAGATTCGTCCCTATTGCTGTAAGCCAGGTTGATGCGAGATGGGCCTTTCTGCTTACTTTTTCCCATCCGAAGTACATGACGGCGAAGAATGTACTTTCCATGAAGAATGCAAAAATGCCTTCTATCGCAAGAGGCGCCCCGAAGATGTCCCCTACGAACCATGAATAGTTGCTCCAGTTGGTTCCGAACTCGAATTCCAGTATAATCCCGGTTGCGATGCCCATTGCAAAATTGATGGCAAACAGCTTCATCCAGAATTTTGCAGTCCGTTTCCAGAAATCATCTCCGGACCTGTAATAAATCGTTTCCATTATCGCTATTATGAAACCCAGGCCGAGGGTCAGGGGAACAAACAGCCAATGGTACATGGCAGTTACTGCAAACTGCCATCTGGAGAGGTCAACCAATGTCGATAGCATATGAATTTATTAGTTTGTAAGATTTTCTATTACCGTGCGGGCTTTCTCTTCATCTGTCCGGCAATCTGCCATGGCCGGCCGGAAGAAGATAGCCCTGAGTACGGCAAAAATTATAAAGAGCTTCACGAGAACAAGTATCCATAGGGTTCTGCCTAATGGAGACAAGTCCCGGAAGCCCTCATAATACAGCCTCCATATAGGACGGAGTTTTCCCATTCTACAGGGAATTACAGCTCTTCGGCAAACATGGGATCCCAAGGCGGGAGCATGATAGGCTTGGTGTCAAGCAGGCGGAGAATGTTTTCAGGTACATATTTCTTTTCCACTACCAGGCGGAACATGTATTCTTCAAACCATTCATCGGTCATGACAAGATGACCTTTGTGTCCGCTCATACCCCACGAGTTCTCCACTTTCCATTTCTTCGGATTGCCTTGCGCATCCAGATCTACGGCCATAAGGGTCATTGCGTGTGACGAACCGCTGGAGCCGGTCAGGATCCTTTCGCGTTTGTCCATGCCGAAGGTTGTACCCATAAGTGAGCCGTAGTCATAGTAGTTCACATCCAGGACTCCGTTGGGACTGTCGAGGAATTTGCCTACGTCGCATGAGAAATACATCATGGTGCTGTCCTTGATGGAAGCGATTGCCATTTTCTTGATTTCTTCTATGGGCAGATTGATGTAGAGCCAGTTCTTTCCGTCATATACGTGGCGGTCATACTCTATCTCGTATACCTTGTAATATTCGCGGGTAGGATCGTTCATCAGCATGACGTATGATGACTTCAGGTCTTTTCCGATGTATTCTTGATAGAATGATTTCGGAGTGTAGGTCTTAGTGCTTACAGGTTTTCCGGAAGCATCGTACATAGTCCATTCGAATTCTGTGGGAGGTTCGCCAAGATTGAGTACGAGGAATCTGTATATGAAAGCGAGCATTTCTACCTTGCGCTCCTGCAGTTTGGCTGCAAGTTCTTTCTTGGGAGCAGTCATTTCCCTCAGTTCGAGACCGAATTCCTTCAGCTTCAGTCCGATGAGATTGGACATCCCGGAAGTGCTGTTGGATGAGTTGGTTTCGGGCATTACCTGTGCAGGTACTACACCATATTTCATTATGAGGTCGGAAACACCGGTAAACTGGCCTCCGTCCCCGATAGGATGGCGGAAAAGCCATTCTACCTTGCGGTCGTCCATGGGCAGATCACGGGTGTCGATTATGCCCTGCAGGAAAAGGTTGGCCTTTTCGAGCTGGTCCCAGAAGAAATTGTAGTTCTGTGAGAACTGGAAAGCGCCCAGATTGTTTTCACGGATGAAATCTGCCCTGAGGACATTGAGTCCGGAGAAGAGCCAGCAGCGTCCGCTGGATTTCTGGTCGCTGATGCCTTTGGAAGGAACCTCGTCTGAGAAATGGAAATCGTAGGTGGAGGTGATACCCTGTCTTACGGCAAGCCTGCTGATGCTGTTTGCAGAGATTGCATTTCTCAGGGCCCTTTCTTCAGGTGTGTCGCCGTATCCTTTGCGGATGGCGGTCATCATGTCTTCGGTTATCCCTCCGTTCTGTGCGAAGGCGAAAATCCCGCATAATGACATGAGAATGATAGAAAGATAATATTTCATAGAATGAACCTTATTAAGTATATGAATAATGTTCCAAATTTAAACAAAATATAATAATGTCTGTCAATCTACGGTGAGAAATTTACCAGTGTCGGAAATCCATTCGATCGGGATTCCCCTCCGTTCCATTCCCCTGAACCATGTCATCTGTCTTTTGGCAAACTGGTGTATTGCAATAGCCAGTCTTGACTTCATTTCGTCGAATGTCATCTGCCCTGTAAGGTACAGGGTGACGAATTTGTATTCCAGTCCATAGTAGATCAGGTCTTCGGGAGGAATACCTTTGTCCAGAAGGCCTTGAACCTCTTCTACCATCCCCTCCTTCAGCCTTTCATCCAGTCTCCGGTCTATTCTGGCATTTCTTTCTTCGCGGCTGACGGAGATACCCAGATATTTGACTTCATCCGTACCGAACTTCCGGATTGCGGCGGCATCGGTTCCGGATGCCTTATCCGAAAATACACCGGTGTCTTCGGGATGTTCTTTCTGGTATACGGCTATTTCTATTGCGCGTATGAGCCTTTTTCGGGTGTCGTAGTCCGTGGTGTTGTGCGGGGTGGTCAGGGACTGCAGCATGGCTATGAGCTCCGTATCGCTGTGCTTTTCGAGCTCTTCCCGGAGTTGCGGATCTGACGGGACGTCCGGGATGGAATAGCCTCTGGTGACGGATTCCAGATACAGGCCGGAGCCTCCGCACAGTATTGCTTTTTTCCCTCTGGATACAATGTCCGAGTATGCTTCTGCGAAAGCACGCTGGTATCTGAAAATATCATATCTGGTACCGGCATCTGCAATATCTATTAGGTGGTACGGGATTTCCTTTCCGTCTATGATATAGTCTGCAAGGTCTTTTCCTGTCCCTATATCCATACCCCGGTAAATCTGTCTGGAGTCTGCGGAAATGATTTCCGCACCTATGATATCGGCCAGCCTTACGGCAAACCGGGTCTTGCCGGATGCCGTGGGTCCGAGTACCGCAATCAATTTGTAGTTGTCGAAACTGTGCTGGTTCATGTCTGGTTTTTGGCTCTGCTTTTGTTTACGAGAAATACTCCTGAAAATACAAGAATTATGGAAACGGCTTTCAGGATGCTGAATCTGTCCATTCCCCACAGGATGGCAGCAAACGAGGCTACCACCGGCTGGACGTAATTGTATGTTGCTACTATGGTGGGACGCAGGGCTTTCTGTCCTATCGGTACAAGCAGGTAACAGAAAAATGTCCCTCCAAGGAGGATGAATCCGAGGGCGGCATACTCCAAGGCGGGAACCGCTGCCCAGTCTGTTCTGATGAAATTGCTGCCTGTAAGCGGTATCATCACGGCCGAGGCGAAGAGGAACATCCATTTCATCAGGGTGACCGGAGAATATCTGGAAATGAGGTCCTTGAAGATGACCAGATATACAGCATACGAGCATTGTGCAAGGAAGCACATGAGATTGCCTCCGGGACTTGACGTCCTTACAGGAACCTGGGAGCCGGGCTGAACCCCGGGTGTCAGGCTTTCCCCGAATACCAGGATCAAGGCACCGGTGGCTCCCAGCAGCACTCCGGATACCTTCTTTCCGGTTATGGGCTCTTTCAGGTACAGCGCCGATATTGTCATGGCTATGATAGGCAGGGATGTCGTTATGACAGAGGCATCTACCGGAGATGTCATGGAAATTCCTGTAATGTAGACCCCCTGGTTCATCACTATGGCGAACATTCCGGCGAGGAACAGGCGGAAATAGTCCTTCTTTTCCACTTTCTCCCGCTTTGCGAACAATGAGAAAATCCAGAACAGGATTGCTCCTCCGAAGATCCTTACGTCAGTGACGGCGAGCGGATTGACTGTCCCGGCAGACATTACGTATTTGGAAACAGGGGCCATAAGTCCCCACATGCCGCTTGCGGCAAGCATGGCCAGATGCCCGTTTAATGCGCTGTTTCTCATTCCTATGGTTTTCACTCGCCAAAGATATGTTTTTTTTCGAGGTTTTTCCGTAGAAAATACATATATTTGAGGCTTGAACCAACAAACACCAACTATATTAATACAAAATAGATTATGCCACTCAAATTCGTTGACAGACACAATGGTCCGAGAGCTTCTCAGATCGGATATATGTTAGAAACCGTCGGTGTTAAATCGATGGATGAACTCATCAGGCAGACTATCCCTTCGGATATTCTGCTGGATAAACTTCTCCCTCTTGACGAAAGCGTCTCAGAACAGAGTTATCTGGACAGGCTCCAGAAGATGGTTTCGAAGAACAAGGATTTCCGCTCCCTTATAGGAATGGGGTTCTACGGCACAGCTTCGCTGCCGGTTATCCAGAGGAACATTTTCGAAAATCCCAGCTGGTACACTTCCTATACTCCGTATCAGGCAGAGATTTCCCAGGGACGTCTGGAAGCGCTTATCAATTTCCAGACAATGATTTCATCCCTGACCGGATTCCCCATGTCGAACTGCTCAATGCTTGACGATGCTACGGCAGCCGGTGAGGCAATGAGAATGATATATGAACTGCGTTCCCGTGATGCAGTCAAAGCCGGGAAAAATGTCTTCTTCGTGGACAACAATATTTTCCCCCAGGTACTTTCCGTACTTCAGACCAGGGCAAAGGGGCTGAAGATAAAGATCCAGACAGGAGACTGGAAGGAATGCGTTGAAAAAGGATTCGATCCCATGTGCTATGGTGCATTGGTACAGTATCCTGCAGCTGACGGCGAGGTCTGCGACTATACTGCATTCTGTGAAAAGGCCCATGCTTCAGGAATGCTGGTGGCTGCTCATTGCGATATCCTTTCGCTTGCGGTAATGAAAGAACCGGCTGCGTGGGGTGCTGACATTGCAGTGGGAACGGCACAGCGCTTCGGTCTCGGAATGGGATTCGGTGGTCCTACAGCTGGTTGGATGGCTACCCGTGACCAGTACAAGAGAAACATTCCAGGCAGGATCATCGGCCTGTCCGTAGACAGACTCGGAAAGCCTGCATTCCGTCTTGCCCTCCAGACCCGCGAACAGCATATCAAGAGGGAAAAGGCCACATCCAATATATGTACCGCTACCGCCCTCATGGCAGTAATGTCCGGTATGTATGCTGCATATCACGGTCCTCAGGGAATCACCGAGATTGCAATGCACTGCTTCAATTATGCGCATGCAATCGCAGCAGCACTCCGCAAAGCGGGATACGAACTGGCAAATGAAAACTTCTTCGATACAATCCGTGTGAAAGGAGTGGATGCTTCGGCAATCCGTGAAAAAGCAGAAGCAGCCGGCATAAACTTCTACTATCCTTGCGAGAAATGCGTACAGTTCTCCGTGGATGAACTTACAGATTGTGAAGAAGCTGCAAAGATTGTGGAAATCTTCGGTGCTAAACTGGAATGCTGCGGTTGCGGCGAAGAGCCCGTGCCCATGCACAGGGAGACTCCAATCCTTACCGAAAGCATATTCAACAAATACCATTCTGAGACCGAGATGATGCGTTACATCAAGAAACTGGAACGCAGGGACATCTCCCTTACACATTCGATGATTCCTCTGGGATCATGTACGATGAAGCTGAATGCCGCAGCAGAGATGCTTCCCCTGAGCTGGAGCAAGCTCACCAATGTACATCCTTTTGCCCCCTCATGGCAGACAGAGGGATACAACCAGCTCCTCGGGGAACTGGAACACGATCTTGCTGTAGTTACCGGTTTCGACAGATGCTCACTGCAGCCCAACTCCGGTGCGGCAGGCGAGTATGCAGGGCTCATGACAATCCGGAACTATCTAGAATCCATCGGGGAAGGCAACCGCAACACTATCATCATACCGACATCCGCACACGGTACCAATCCGGCAAGTGCGGCCATGGCAGGTTTTCAGATCGTATTGGTCGGCTGTGACGCGCATGGCAATATAAATGTGGAAGAACTCCGCGAGAAGGCTGTAGCCCACAAGGAAGACCTGGCAGGTATCATGATCACCTATCCTTCAACACACGGTGTATTCGAAGTGCAGATCAGGGAAATCTGCAGGATTATCCACGAAAACGGAGGTCAGGTATATATGGACGGTGCAAACATGAACGGACAGGTAGGCATTACCAATCCGGGATTCATCGGTGCCGATGTGTGCCACCTCAATCTACATAAAACCTTCGCAATGCCTCACGGAGGCGGCGGTCCTGGAGTCGGTGCAATCTGCGTTGCAGCGCATCTGTCCAGGTTCGTTCCCGGCCACCCCGTTGTCAAGGAATGTGGCGGTGAGAATATAACAGCCGTATCGTCAGCTCCTTACGGAAGTCCTCTGTTGGCTCCGATTACGCATGCCTATATCAAGATGCTCGGTCCCGACGGACTCCGCAAAGCTACTGAGATGGCTATCCTGAATGCGAACTATATGGCAGCACGCCTCTCCAAGGAATTCAATATCCTTTATACCGGAGTTACCGGACGCGTAGCCCACGAATGTATTGTGGATCTCCAGAACTTCAAGGCTGATTACGGAGTGGATGCTACCGATATCGCAAAGCGTCTTATGGACTACGGATTCCACGCACCCACACTGTCATTCCCGGTACATGAAACACTTATGGTCGAGCCTACTGAAAGTGAATCCCTCGAGGAACTTGACCGTTTCATCGATGCTCTGATTTCCATCAAGAGGGAATGCGAGGCAATCAGGGACGGAAAGGCTGACAAGGCTGACAATGTGGTGAAGATGGCTCCCCACACTGCAGAAGAAGTATGCTCCGATTCATGGAACCATCCCTACAGCCGTGAACAGGCAGCTTATCCGCTTGAGTGGATACGTGACAACAAGTTCTGGCCTGCATCATCCAGAGTGGACAACGGATACGGTGACAGGAACCTTGTTCCCACAGTAAAATAATAATATAACCATTATTCTGCCCGGGAACTTTCCCTGTCACAGACAGGTAAAGCTGCCGGGCAGAATTGTTATTTAACCTGATACTTTGAACGATATTCTATTATCCAGCCTTCTTAACCTTTTTGCATTGTTCGGAGCAGTGAACAGCACGGACAGGAAAAGGTCTTTTGAAATTCTGTCAAACTATCTGACCCGTCATTTCGGAGTAAGGGTCCTGGATGACTACCTGTCCCTGTACAGGGATCTGAGGGAGTATTATGACGAATTCCCGGACCTGGATAAGGATTCGATAATAGAAAGTATCTGTTCTTCCATAAAGCACCGTATATCCAAGGAGGACCAGACCCTGATGCTCCTGCGCTTCATGGAATTCTGCGACCCGACTCCAGGCAGTGCTGAACAGTCTTTCGTAAGCGAGGAAAACCTGTTCATATTCAAGAAGGTGTCAGAGCTGTTCGAGATACCTTCTGATATTTTCGAAGATTTCCTCTGTTATGTATCAGGCTCTACGAATTCTTCCGTTATCACATTGACCAGAAGCGGGCTGGACGGGGAACTGCGCATAATAAACCTGAAGGAGTACAACAAGATACTGTTCAGCTATCATGGAAACAGTACCTTGCTGCTGAATGACATTCCGGTATTGCCGGGAACATTCCTGCTGCTTCAGCAGAGCGGTGTCCTCAAGAGTCAGAAAATGACCCCGCTGTATTACAGCAACATTGCTTCGCTTTATTCAAAAGCCGGAGAAGAGAAGGATACAGTATTGGCCTGCAGGGATGTCAATTTCAGGTTCCCCGGCAGTGACAATGGCATGCATGACCTTTCCTTTACCCTTAAGGACGGGCAGCTGGTAGCTGTCATGGGTGGCAGCGGTGTAGGAAAGTCCACGCTCCTCTCCCTTCTTAACGGAAGTCTCAGGCCGCAAAGCGGAAGGATAACCCTGAACGGATATGATATCTCTGATCCTCAGGTAAAGGATCTTATAGGATATGTCCCTCAGGATGATCTTCTCATTGAGGAACTTACAGTTTATCAGAATCTTCTTTTTACGGCCAGGCTCTGTTTTTCGGAACTGAGTGAGGAAGAAATATGTGCCAGAGTTGACAATGTCCTGCGGGATCTGGGACTTGAGCAGATAAGGGATTCAAAGGTGGGGTCTCCTTTAAACAAGTTCATATCTGGAGGGGAGCGCAAGCGCCTCAATATCGCTCTGGAACTTATAAGGGAACCGGCTGTACTCTTTCTGGACGAACCGACTTCGGGACTTTCTTCCGCCGATTCCGAAAAGGTAGTGAACCTGCTAAAGGAGCAGACTTTCAAAGGCAGGCTGATAATTACGATTATACACCAGCCGTCATCCGACATTTTCAAACTGTTCGACCGCCTGTGGATTCTGGATAAAGGCGGTTATCCGATTTATGACGGAAATCCCATAGAGGCAATAACCTATTTCAAGAGAGCCGCAAATTATGCGGATGCGGAGATAAGTACATGTTCACTGTGCGGGAATGTAAATCCGGAAATCATTCTGAACATTGTGGACGAGAAGGCTTTGGATGACAGCGGACGGATTACGGGGACCAGAAAAGTGTCTCCCCAGGAATGGCACAGGAAATACCTTGACCGGGCCTATGACCGGTCTTCTCCTGCGAGAATTGAACTGCCGGAATCCAAGCAGAAGCGGCCATCGCCTTTCAGGCAGTTCTGGATCTTTCTCAGGCGCAATCTTGCCACCAAGATGGCTGATACGCAGTATATGCTCATAACGCTCCTCGAGGCACCTTTACTTGCCGTAATAGTGGCCATGCTTACCAGATATGCACCTGAAGCTGGATATTCGGTAATGGACAACAAGAATCTGGTGTCATATATATTCATGGCAGTCATAGTAGCCATATTCCTGGGAATGAGCGCAAGTGCTGAGGAAATATTCAAAGACAGGGCGCTTCTGAAGAGGGAAAAATTCCTCAGGCTGTCCTATTCTTCATATATCTGGTCGAAGATTGTGATGATGGCAGGAATTTCGCTGATCCAGTCATTGCTTTTCATTCTGGTAGGGAATGCAATAATGGGTATCGGATTCCAGTTCTTCACATGGTGGATACTGCTTTTCATATCATCGTTGCTTGCCAATCTTACAGGACTGGTATTGTCTCAGTCCATGAACTCGATTGTAGCAATATACATCACTATTCCCCTTCTTCTTATCCCTCAGATACTGTTGTGCGGACTTGTGGTCAAATTTGAGGACCTGACACCTAAATCCGAGACAGGCAATGTGCCTCTGATAGGGGATATCATACCTTCCCGCTGGGCCTTTGAAGCACTTGCAGTAAATTCGTTTGCCTACAATGCTTATGAAGGTATGGTCTTCGAGGAAGAGAAAGGGAAATTCAAGGCATTGTATTACAGGGAACTGCTTATTCCTGAACTTGAGTCAAGGCTGGAAACCGCACGTGTTTCTGCAGACTCTGCAGCAATGGAAAAGGATTTGGCTGTAGTACGCAATACTATCCCTGAACTGTATGAAGCATATGGCTTGTCAAGGTTTCAGGGGATTGCGGACCTTACTCCTGCATCTTATGATTCAGTTGCATATGCCGGAGTTATGTCGTACCTTTCCGGAGCAAAGGATACGATTGCCGGAATAGGGACAGGGTATACTCTTGCAGCAGACCGTGTCCTGACCGGGTATATTTCCGCCAATGGCAAGGCCAGCCTTCTCAAATTGAAAAGAGACAATTATAACCTGTTCCTGGAAAACCTTGTAACAGGGCCGGTTGCCGAAGCTCCTTTCAGACTTGCCGGAAACAGGATTGTGCCCAATGCAGGAAGGATATACCTTGATCCTGTTTCGCATAACGGCAGGGCTCCGTTCTACAGTTCAGTAAAGATTGTAGGTGCCCTTAAAATCAAAACAATATATTTCAACACGGCTATCCTGTTAGTTATGTGCATATTGGTTTCTGTTGCCCTGTTCTGTGATTTCCCTGGCAGATACATAAGAAAAAAACTCAATTAGCCACATTATTTTTGTAAATGTATGTTTTAGATTCTATATTTGTACGTTATTTTACATGATATATATTCAAATTTAATACTGATATGAAAAAAATTACATTCGTTCTTATTGCTGCATCCCTTCTTCTCGTAGGAGCATGCGGCAATCAGCAAAACAAGAAGAAAGCAGAGACCAAGGCCACAACAGCAGACCAGTATCTGAAAGCTGACCTGAAGATACAGCTTGATTCTCTGGTTGCAGAGCTCATGAAACTCAAGTCAGGCATCATCACCAACAGCATCGAAAACGGCAAGATTACCCTTACCGAAAAAGAAAAGAAGGTAAAGCCCAATTACCTTATGCCTCTTGAAAAGGCACAGGAAGCTGCGACATTGAGCGAAAAGTACAGAGCAGTTGCTATATATATGTCCGATATGGCAGTCGCCCAGATGTATGATATGCCTACCGATGGGTACAAACAGACAATCACCAAGTTGCTTGCAGATATAAACAGCCCGGTGCTCACTGCCTCTTTCAAAGACGGTGAATCCGTGAATATCGATGCTGCCCTTAAGGACCTTTATGACGAATGCATGAAGAACAGTACCATGAATCTTTTCTGGGATATCGTTGTTTCTTCAATGGTTGAGCAGCTTTATATCGTGACCCAGAATACCGACAAGTTCATCACTTGCTTCGATGACAAGTCCGCAGCGGATGTTACATACCGTTTTGTGCTGGTTCACAACGGAATCACATCTCTCATTCCCTACCATCCTGAAATGAAGAACCTCGAAACAATCCTGAAACCCCTCGAGGTTATCAATGCCATGAGTGTCAGCGAACTGCGCGACCAGCTTCTGGAGCTCAAAGGTTCCATTTCGACTTCACGTGGAGAACTGCTCTAATAAAGCACCATCAAAATATAAGACCCGGAGGCTTCGTGCTTCCGGGTCTTTTTTGTTTCAGGCAGTGGTGGAAAAAATCAGTAAGGTTCTGAAAATCTCCTCATGTCCTTTTCCTTTATTGACTGCCTTTTGTCATATTCTTTCTTACCGCGTGCAAGTGCTATATTGAGCTTTGCATATCCGTTTTCGGAAATGAACAGTCTGGTGCTGACGATTGTATTGCCTTTTTCCTTTACTGCTCTGGCCAGTCTGCGTAGCTCCCGTTTCGTGAGCAGAAGCTTCCGGTCCCTTTTGGGATCGTGTTTGTTGAAACTGCCCCACCAGTAGTCCGCAATATGCATGTTCTTTACATACAGTTCATTGTTGGCAAAATAGCAATAGCTGTCAACCAAAGAAGCCTTACCGGCCCTGATGGATTTTATCTCGGTACCGGTAAGGACTATTCCTGCAGTAAAAGTCTCCAGGAATTCATATTCGAAGGAGGCCTTTTTGTTCTTTATCTCTACTTTGCTTTTTGCTTTGGGCATAAGTTGTCTGTAATTTGTCGTTTCAGTAGGTGAGCGGAGTCTCGTAGTATGTTCCGAAGCATGGATAGCTGTCCAGGGGATCAGGCATACAGAATTCCGTGCCCTCAAAGATAGGGTTTTTTCCGTTTCCTGCTTCAGGCAGTATGAGATTCACCTTTGCGTCCTCCCCTTCCAGCCTGATGTCGAACTTTCCGTTTCTGTATGTATAGTACAGTGTCCCTTTCCCGATCTTGACAGAAGTTTCCAGTTCTGTGATCTCCGAGGGCAGTCTGGGCTCCACTGTTATGGTCCGTTGCATCATGTCAGGGCGTATCCCAAGAAAATACTGGTACCATACGCGCAGATGTTCAGAGTTGCTCCATGCCTGCAGGAATGTTCCTGATCTTCCGGCCCATTCCGAACCTTCCCTCGGGTGGGCATCCGCATTTTCGCTGAGGCTTCCCACTGCTCCTTCTTTCAAAGCCTGGCGGTTCATGTTGCAGAATAGTTTCCAGGCAGTCTCCTGCTGGCCGTATTCTATCATGCGCTGCATGGCAATTCCGTTGTTCCACAGCCAGACCGTACCGTTGTGGTACGCATCGTCCTTATGGTAATAGTGCCAGTTTTCATGCTGTGGGTGGAACTGCTTGTCCCACTGGGCAAGGGAAGATACCCCCCAGGGATAGACCAGTTCTTCCCATACTCTCCTTGTGACTTTCTGCTTGAAAATGTCATCTCCGATAAGTTCGAAGCAGTAAAGCTGGTTGGGACGGTATTGCAGGTCGGGAGTCCCGTCTGCATTCAGATGATCGTAGATAAGGATGTTTTCTTTGTCGCAGAAGTCCTTCTCGAAGTTTCTGGCGAGCCTGTCTGCGACTTCCTGCCAGGCTTCCGCATGTGCATTGTCTCCCATCAGGGTTGCGAGGTGTACGCCTGCTTCAAGCTGCCGGTACCAGAGATACTGAATGTCGTTTGCCCTGTTGCCCCTCGGTGAGCCTGGAATCCCGTTGCGTTTTACATCCATCCATGTGTCGGCATCGGCATGGAGCAGGTATCCGTTTTCATCCATATGGTCGCTTATGCTCTCATCTATGCTGAGTACGACTGACGGATAGATGTCCTTAAGGAAACTCTGGTCACCGGAGTACCGGAGCAGTTCTTCCACTTCCATGACATAGCGTGGTGTGCCGTCTGTAGTGTTGTACATTATGGTTGTAAGGTTTGCCCTGTTGGGGATTCTTCCGCAGGTAGGGGATGCCGGATCCGTATCCTGGAGTCTGGCAAAGTCCTTCAGTATTTCTTTCGTATATTCAAATTGACCTGTAACAAGAGTGGCACCGGGCATTGCAATGAACATGTCCCTGCCCCAGTATTCATTGAACCATGGCAGGCCTGCATAGATCCCTTTCCCTTGCTGTTCCGTAATCAGTTCGTCCATGGTCAGGGTAATCCATGCTATTGCTTTGTCGAGATCCGGAAGGTTGCTGTGAAGGGGATTGTTTACGGTGATGAGGGAATCCATTCTGGCTTTGCGCGCTGCAAGGATATCATTCCCGTTTTTGCGGAACTTGGCAATGAGGGAATCGCAGCGGGATTCTGTACCGTATGCGATGATAAAACCACCTGCCTCTGCAGATGTTTTCAGGGTGTTGTCATCAAAGGACACTCCTGCTTTTCCCAGGGGCACGACCTTGACGAAGCGGCTTTCTGCTTCAACGGGAGTAAAACGCATTCCTCCGGACTCCCTTACCGCATCCTTGAGCAGCGTACCGTTCAATGTGATGCCTACAGTATCGCCTTCCACTTCAGAGATACCGATGTACAGTATTTCCATTCTGTCTGCGAGCTGCAGTTTTTCCACTGCGTTGTCCCACCGTCTTGTCAGGCAGTACGGGTTTACTGAAACCTCAGCATCCTTACGCATCAGCTGTTTGCCGTCTACTGAAATGGAATAGTCGGACAGAATCCGCTTTTGGGCGACATTCCATCCGGCAAACCAGTCCTGGGGGGTGTCCTGATGCGTACGTCCGTACCAGTAACCTGATTTCTTGTCCGTATATGAATATTCCCTGTTTTCTTCCGGGGTTACCGTTATCTCAAGGGCATCCGTCTTTAGGGATTTTATCGAATGTTTTCCTGCTGTGCTTGAGCAGGCGGCAATAAAAGGTATTATTGCCCCTATAAACAATAAGTTTCTCATATTATTATTGAAATTGAAATTAGTTCCATCTTTCTACATCCAGCCTTATATACAGGAACAGAAGTATGGTGAATGTAAGGAATGAAGAGCCTCCGTAGCTGAAAAAGGGTAGGGGGATACCTATTACAGGCATTATTCCGATTGTCATTCCTATATTTATGAATACGTGCATGAAAAAGAATGAGGCTACGCAGTATCCGAATATCCGGGTAAACGGCTCTCTGTTCCGTTCTGCCGTAATTATTATACGGGCAATAAGGATAAAGAATACCAGGATAACGGACACAGTACCGATGAATCCCCATTCTTCACCTACTGTACAGAATATGAAGTCGGTGCTCTGTTCCGGTACAAAGTTGAATTTTGTCTGGGTGCCGTTGAGGAACCCCTTGCCGGTAAGTCCGCCGGATCCTATAGCTATCTTGGACTGGTTGACATTGTATCCTGCTCCTTTTAGGTCCTCGGTTATCCCCAACAGGTTTTCTATCCTGTCCCTATGGTGCGGTTTCAGCACTTTCTCGAATATGAACTCGGTCGAGAAAATAAAGAGTACTGAAATAAGGAACCCGGCAATTATCTGGGGCGGGAATCCGGTCTTTTTCTTCAGCATCATGGCTATGAGGAACACGATGACTGGTGACAGTATTATAAGAAGTATATATTCCGGTTCCGGAAGATCCAGTCCTGAAAGCATTTCCGTTTTCAACAATGCTGGAATGAATGATGCTGCGGTGATGAAAGCCGCATAGCCGAGCAGACACATTATGCTGCGGTTGCATGTAATTGACCGGATTATCCCGATGACTCCGATTGTTGTCAATATGGATGCAAAGGGGGAGAATTTCAATGTGATCAGAAAAAGCAGGATAATGAATCCGGCATAGGCCAGGATCTTGCCGGGCATTTGCTCCCGGTACATTACAAATGCAAGTCCGCAGTAGACCAGTATTGTGCCGACGTCCGGCTCAAGTGCTATGAGCAATATGGGAACCATCACGACTGCAGCGACTTTGAAGAAGTCGGACGGGTCTGTAAATCTGAACCCTATCCGGCTCATGACGAATGATACGCACAATGCTGTGGATATTTTGGAAAATTCGGAAGGCTGTATGGCGAATGAACCGAAAAATACAATCCACGACTTTGAGCCGTTGACTTCGCGTCCGACAACCAGTACTGCTACGAGAAGCAGGCACATCAGCAGATAAAGTGGCCATGAAAGGCTCCGTATTATCTTGAAGTTCAGAAAAAACATTATGACAAGGGCTGTGATTGTCCCCGCCAGAATCCAGATTGCCTGATTACCGCTTCTGTTGGCCAGTGAAAGGATACTTCCGGCTTCTTCACTGTATGTGGAAGCATATATGTTTATCCATCCGAACAGAGTGAGTGCAATGTAGCACACAATAAGAGTCCAGTCGAATCTTCTGTATATGTTTATGCCCGGTGTCATTTTTACTATTTGTCTTTTTTCGGTGGAACATAGTCGGGACTGGCAGGGACCTTATGCAGAAGGTTGGTATTGAGCATTTTGTCCTCCAGCCATCTGCGCTGTTCTGAGATACTGCCGTTCAGGTACCTTTCGACCATCAGGGAGGCTACAGGTGCTGCCCATGTGGCTCCGAATCCGGCGTTCTCGATATATACGGCAATGGCTATCTTCGGATTCTCCCTGGGGGCAAAACAGACAAATACAGCATGTTCGTCCCCATGCGGGTTTTCGGCAGTTCCGGTCTTTCCGCATATTTCGAGACCTTCCACTGCGGCGACCCTGGCCGTAGCTCCGCTTCCTGGGGCTGAGTTGACGGCATCGTACATACCTTGTATTACAGTTTCGAAATGGGTGGTGTCCACCATCGTATAGTGTCTTTCCTTATAAACAGCATTTATCGAGTCATTCCCGTGGTCCCGAATGATGTGGGGTTTGATGTAGTATCCTCTGTTTGCGATGGTTGCTGCCAGGTTGGCGATGTGTAGAGGAGTACATCCCAGTTCTCCCTGACCTATTGAAAGGGATATGATGGTCAGGGCTTTCCATGCATTTTTCCCGTAGTGTCTGTCGTAATATGCAGAAGAGGGGACGAATCCGGCGATTTCAGAGGGGAAGTCTGACCCCAGCTTCGTTCCGAAACCGAAACTTTTCACATATCTGTTCCACTGGTCGAATGCTTCGGATTCCGAACCGTATTCGGGATTTTCCAGCAACGAACGGAGCAGGTAACAGTAGTATGCGTTGCATGATACCATTATGGATTCTGTGAAATTCACGGGGGATTTGTGGGCATGGCAACCGACAGTCAGGTTCCTTGCCCTGAATCCGTTGCTGCACGGGTATTTCGTGTCGGCGGTGACTACCTCTTCCTGCAGTCCGATCAATGCATTTACGAGTTTGAATACAGATCCGGGAGGCTGGGGAGACATTACGGCCCTGTTGAACATAGGCTTGAACGGATCGTTGGAGAGGTCGTTGTAATGTTTGTTTATTTCCCCCAGTACCGAAACGTCAATTCCCGGGGATGAAATCATGGACAGGATTTCACCGGTGGCAGGTTCTATTGCAATTACAGAACCTACTTTGTTCTGCATAAGTCTTTCCCCGTACCTTTGAAGCTCTGCATCAATGGTGGAAACGACGTCTTTCCCCGGGACGGCAGGTTTGTCAAACCGCCCTTCTTCATAAGGGGACTTTATCCTGTTGTTGACGTCCCTCAGGAATATGCTGTAGCCCTTTTCACCCTTGAGCATGTATTCACAGGATTCTTCCATCCCGGTCCTTCCGGTATAGTCTCCGGGACTGTAATCAGGGTGGCGGTCCAGGAATTCCTGGTCTACTTCCGTAACGTAGCCGAGCAGGTTCCCTCCTGCATTGAGGGAATACATCCGTGTGGTCCGTGGAGTACCGTAAAATTCCGGAAACTTATAGTGTGCTTCAATGAAACGGCTATACCGTTCTTCCGGCACCTGTTTGCGGAAGAGGACAGACCTGTGGCCTATGCGGCTCCTGTATTTGCGGTAATATGCAAACTTTTCCCTGACTTCCTCCCTTTCCATGTCCAGAATGCTGCAGAGTGCAGCAGTGTCGAATCCCTTTACGTATCTCGGGGTAACGAAGATATCGTAGGAATTCCTGTTGCCTACCAGCACTTCTCCGTTCCTGTCAAGAATCAGACCTCTTGCGGGATATCTCGTCTGATAGAACAACGCATTGTTGTCAGCACTCACCTTGAAGCTTTTGTCGATGAGCTGCAGCCTTGCAAGCTGGACAACCAGCAGCAGGAAGCATACGGCGAGTCCCGTAATCAGATGTATCTTTATCTGTCCTCCGTTGTCCATCGTCATCTTCTCCTGTCACTGCATATGATAAAGAGAAACAGTATTATTCCCAAGTTTACGGTGACGGAAATACCGAGACGCAGCAGATTGTGCCAGAATGGAGCAAAGCCGGAGCAGTCTGCAAGTATAAAGCCCAGATTGTAAATCAGGACCAGAGGCAGGACATATGATACGAAGCGCCTTATTCCCAGGCTTCCCAAAGAAGGGTAGTTATGCTTCTCCAGTATATCAGGACTTATCGTGAGGGATATTATGCCTTTTCTCGCCAGCGCAGCCATTACCAATGCTGCTGATGTCATGCCAAGAATCGTATTCCCCAGAAAGTCCACGCAGAGACCGAGCAGGAAAGCTGTTACCATGGCAGTGACTGTGGAAGTCCTGTATGGAAGCATGACCAATACAAACAGGAACAGTGCTATGTCCACGTATATGCTGAGGTTTATGAAGTTGTCGATGGCTGCCTGAGCTATCAGCAGCAGTATGCAGATGACTATACGGCTCCAGTTATTCTTCATCTTCTGTCTCCATTAACCGGTTTAATTCTTCAATGTCATTCCGTACTGCAACGTATACGTAAGACAGACTGGTGTATTTCTCGAAGGTACTGATGGTGAGGCTGTAATTTACACCGTCCCTGAGTTCCTTTCCGGATACTGTGCCTATGGGTATACCGGCTGGGTAGATCAGGGAGTATCCGCTTGAAATCACGGTATCCCCTGTACTGAAAGTGGTATGGACAGGAATATCGTGCAAGGTCAGTTCGTTCATCCTGGTCCCGTCCCATTGCAGTACTCCGAATGTGTTATCCCTTTTCAGGGTTGCGCTTGCCATATTGTCCGTATCCATCAGCGAGGATATTTTAGAGTAATGCTCCCCGGCCTTCAGGATATACCCTATTATGCCTTTGTCCGTGACTACGCCCATCCCTTCTTCAATCCCGTCTGCAGTACCTTTGTTTATTATAATGCTGTTGTGTCTGCTGTCCGAACTGTTTGCAATCACTTTGCCGGAATAAAACTGAATGTCCCGTTCCCTTCATGTGAGAAAGTGCTGTCCGGTACCGTCTCCAGCATTGCTGCAAGTCTGCCGTTTTCTGCCCTGAGGAGGGCATTCTCTTGTGCCAGAACTGCATTTGCCTTCCTGAGCCCGAAGAAGCCTGTGACAGCATCTGACGAACTTACAAAAGCGGATGTGATGAAATCCAGCCCTGCCATTATCTTTGACCGTTGCACGATGCTGTGTCCGGAGATGAGCATAAGAGCAGCAGCTTCAAGCAATGCAAAGACGAAAATATTCGCAACGATGCTTATGAAAATGTTCCTGCCTCCTCTCATGACAGACGTGTTACCTCATCAGGAATGGATATTTGGAAGGATTCCTGAGGGCTATGCTGGTACCTCTTGCCACTGCGCGCAACGGGTCTTCGGCAACATGGAACGGAATATTGATCTTTTCGAACAGCCTCTTGTCAAGTCCTCTTACCAAAGCACCTCCGCCTGTCAGGAAAATACCTTTCTGTACTATGTCCTGATACAGTTCCGGGGGGGTCTGCTCAAGTACCTGCAGGATTGCCGCTTCTATTTTTGCAAGCGATTTGTCCAGACAGTGTGCGACTTCCTGACTGGTTACAGCAATCTCGACAGGGTGGGCGGTCATCAGGTTCGGACCCCTTACGATGAACGGCTCTGGTGCGTCATCAAGGTCGGCAAGGGCTGACCCTATCTTTATCTTGATTTCTTCAGATGTGAGTTCTCCTACTTTGATGTTGTGCTGCTGGCGCATGTACTGCTGTATCTCGGATGTAAATACGTCCCCTGCCACTCTGATGGACTGGTTTGTCACTATACCGCCCAAAGAGATGACAGCGATCTCGGTCGTGCCGCCTCCGATGTCGACAACCATGTTCCCTGTCGGGGCTTCCACATCCAGACCGATACCCATAGCAGCTGCCATGGGTTCGTAGATCATATAAATGTCCCTGCCGCCTGCATGTTCGGAAGAGTCGCGGACAGCACGTATTTCCACTTCGGTACTGCCCTTAGGTATGCAGACTACCATTTTTATGTTGGGAGTAAAGAATGACCGTTTATAGTTAATCATCTTCACGAAGCCGCGTATCATCTGTTCTGCAGCGTTGAAGTCGGCAATCACCCCGTCCCTCAGCGGTCTTATGGTTCTGATGTTCGGGTGTGTCTTTCCGTGCATCAGCCTGGCTTTCTGACCGAAAGCGATAGGCTTGTTGGTTACGGAGTCGAATGCTACTATGGACGGTTCGTCCACTACGATTTTGCCATCCATCAGAATGACCGTATTGGCTGTTCCGAGGTCGATGGCCAGTTCCTGTGTGAAAAATGAGAATGCCATTTATGTGATGTGGGTTATTCCGTTTGTTAATGTTTGAAATGTCTGTGCCCGGTGATTACCATAGCCATACCATGTGCGTTGCAATAGTCCACGCTTTCCTGGTCCCTGATGGATCCGCCCGGATGTATGACGGCTTCGATTCCTGCGTTTCCTGCTATTTCCACGCAGTCAGGGAAAGGGAAGAATGCATCGGAAGCCATTACTGCACCTTCAAGAGGCATGTTGAAACTTCTGGCCTTTTCAATGGCCTGTTTCAGGGCATCGACTCTGGAGGTCTGTCCGATACCGCTCGCGAGAAGCATATTGTCTTTCGCGAGGACAATGGCATTGGACTTGGAATGTTTTACGATTATGTTTGCAAAAAGCAGATCCTTCTGCTGGGCCTCAGTCGGGGTCTTTTCTGTGACCGCCTTGAGATCGGCTGGACTTTCACGGTATGCATCCCTTTCCTGGACCAGATACCCTCCCATCATGGATCTCAGCTTGATGCATGATGGAGTTGCACCTGCTTTCCGTAGTATGATGCGGTTCTTCTTGCTTTTCAGGATTTCGAGAGCTTCGGGATCATAGTCCGGGGCAATCACGACTTCGAAGAAAATGCGGTTCATTTCTTCAGCGGTTTCCTTGTCTACCGTCCTGTTGGTGGCGATAATGCCTCCGAATGCTGATACAGGGTCCGCTGCCAGTGCGGATGTCCAGGCTTCTTTAAGGGTGTTCCCTATTGCGCAGCCGCAGGCGTTGTTATGCTTTATTATTGCGACTGCTGTTCCGTCCAGGTCTGTAACCAGTTCTACAGCTGCCTCAATGTCAAGGAGATTGTTGTATGAAATCTCTTTTCCGTGCAACTGCTCGGGCAATGTGTCCCGGGATCCGAAATAGGAAGCTTTCTGGTGGGGGTTCTCGCCATAGCGCAGATGTGTGGGAACCGTTTCACTTACGGCTATTGCAGGCAGATTTTCTTTCCGGTTGAAATAATTGAAAATATGTGTGTCGTAATTTGAACTTTTCAGGAAGGCGGCAGCGGCAAATCTGCGTCTGTCACTCAGGTCTGATTCGCCGTGTTTGTTCTCCAGAAGGGCAATCAGCTCTCCGTAGTATTCTTTGCCGGGGATTATAATTACATCGGAGATGTTCTTTGCTGCGGCCCTGATAAGGGTTATGCCTCCGATATCTATTTTCTCGATTATTTCGGATTCACTGGCTCCTTTAGCGACATATTCTTCGAAAGGATACAGGTCTACAATCACAAGGTCGATACCGGGAATTCCGTATTTTTCCCTCTCAGTCAGGTCTCCTTCCTCCTCTCTGCGGAACAGGATCCCTCCCATTATCTTCGGGTGCAGTGTCTTTACCCGTCCTCCGAATATTGACGGATAACCGGTTACCGATTCAACTGGAGTAACAGAAATGTTATGGGATTCCAGATATGTTTGGGTACCACCGGTCGAGAGTATTTCTACACCTAAGTTAACTAACTGATTTGCAATCTCTAAGATGTTTGTCTTGTCGTAGACTGAAATCAATGCTTTTCTGATTTTTCTTGCCTTGTCCATGAGAGGTTATAACTAAATTGTTACTTTTAACTGTGCTCGCAAAATTAGTAATAATTAATTACATTTGTGAAAATATTTGGACAATTATGCAAGAAAAACCTAAATATGTGATAATACCTGCCGGGGGTAACGGCAGCAGGATGGGTGGAAACATCCCGAAGCAGATGCAGGAACTGGACGGCATTCCGGTGCTTGCCAGGACGGTCTCGCTGTTTCTTGGCCTGCCGTTCAAGGTAAATGTGATAATATCCATAAACCGGACAATACGGGATATCTGGATAGATTATTGCAGAAAGAGTGATTTTCTGCTCAAGTATGTCCTTGTCACCGGCGGGATGACAAGGTTCCATTCAGTTCAGAAAACCATGAAATTCATTCCGGACGGGGCGCTTGTGGCAGTACATGATGCTGTACGCCCGCTGATGCCTCCGGATAAGATTGTGGATCTGTTTATGGCGGCAGAAGAATATCCGGCGGTGGTTCCTGTGGTTCGTGTCTCCGATTCCATGAGATTGCTGGAGGAAACAGGGAGCAGGGTGGTAGACAGGGATTGCTTCCGTCTGGTACAGACACCTCAGGTATTCCATTCGGAAGTATTGAAGAAGGCTTATGGAGCTGCTTTTGACCCTGTCTTTACAGACGATGCATCTGTGGTGGAAAAAAGCGGCGTACCACTGCATTTCTGCGAAGGCAGCCGCTTTAACCTGAAATTGACAACTCCTGAGGATATGCTGATGGCTTCTGCTATCCTGAAAAGCAGGGGAATGTCAGATGATGGGAATGATTCTTGAAAATCCCGTCATATCGAACACTTCCCGGATCTGAGGGGAAAGATGGGATATGGTGAGTTTGCCGCCTCTGGCGTTCACGCTTTTGAGCAAAGTGAGTATCAACCGTAGTCCGGAGCTGCTTATATATACGAAGTCAGTGCAGTCAATTTCTATGTCAGGGTTTGCTCCTACCATAAGAGGGGCCATCTTCTTTTCAAACTCTTCCGAGTTTGTAGTGTCAAGTCTTCCTTCGAGCTTTACCAGCGTTTTCCCGTTTTCGGGAGAAAAAATCTTAAGATCCATTTTATAAAGTATTTGACGTTTGTATTTTTATTTTCCTGGTGAGTCTGAGAATGTTTTCATTGCCTATCCTTTTGTATTCCATGGTGTCCATGATCTGGTTCACGAGGAATATTCCAAGTCCTCCTATGTTGCGATCTTCGGCGCTCAGGCTAACATCTGCATTTCCTTTTTTGGTAGGATCGAATGCAACTCCCCTGTCGTATATGGTGAATGTGACAGTGTCGTCTTCCTTTTCATATTTGACTGTTATGTTGTTGCCTGTCTCGCCCTGTGGATATGCATAGAAGATTATGTTCGATACGATTTCTTCCAGTGCCAGTTCCAGATTCATTTCAGTCTGGGTGTCGGCACCGATGTCGTGGCATATATCACCGATAAAAGCGGATATCCTTTTCAGTTCGGATATCTCATTCTGGATGGTTATTGTCCTGTGGTTCAGAGAGTATGTCGTCTCCTTGAACTTTATTGACATTACAGTCAGGTCATCACTCTGGATTGCTTCCCCGACATGGCTGCATACTGTTTCGTACAGTTTGCCGATCAGGGCGGTGGCTGAGAGTTCCTGCTGATTGGCCAGAGCCTCCTCAACCCTTGTTTCCCCGAAGAAATCCTGTGCTGCATTTTCTGCTTCCGTGAGACCGTCCGTATAAAGTATTATCGAATCTCCTTTGTCAAGGTGCAGGGACTGGACAGTGTAGTTGTATTTCTCGAAGAAGCCGATCGGAATATTGGGGTCTGGAGACATCTTCGTTACGCTGCCGTCGTTTTTCAATATGTATGGAGGATTGTGTCCTGCGTTGGAATATACGACATTCCCTGTTTCAAGGTCCAGTATTCCCATGAAGAATGTTACGAACATGTTCGCTTCGTTCGTTTCTGCAATGGCGGAGTTGATGTATGAAAGGATGGTCCCGGGATTGTTGCTGGTCTGTGTAATGGAGCGGAAATGGCTTCTCGTTACTGCCATCAGCAATGAGGCCGGTACCCCTTTCCCGGAAACGTCTCCTATGGCGAAAAAGAGGGAGTTGCCCTGTATGAAGAAGTCATAGAGGTCGCCTCCGATTTCTTTTGCCGGATGCAGTATAGCGTAAATGTCCAGATTGTCCCTTTCCGGGAATGCAGGGAATATTTTGGGAATCATGCCCATCTGTATTTCCCGTGCTATGTTGAGTTCGCTTTCTATCCTTTCTTTCACTGATGTGGTTTCTTTCAGTTCGGCGATATATCTGGAAAGGGATTCCTGCATGTATGAGAATGATTTGTACAGCCTGCCCATTTCTTCGTCATTCCTTACTTCCGGCAGGGGCGAATTGAAGTCTCCCTGTGCTATCTTCTCTGCGGATTCTGAGAAGTGAGTGAGGGGACGTGTGTATTTGCGTACAGCAAGACTGGTGAGTATGGCAAGCAGGATTATTGCAAGTACCGCAATTACCGAGAGGATGCGGGATATGTGCATGGCTCCCATGAATACGTCGTCGTACGGGCATACTGTCGCGATTGTCCAGTTGTTGGACTTGATGGGTGTGTAGAAAATCAGGGATCTGATACCTTCTATTTCCAGGGCATCCACACCGGTCATCCCCTTCATCATCTTTTTCCCTACTGCTGTCATTTCCGGATTGTTCTGCAGGATGGCTGCAGTAAAGAATGTTTCGTTCTGGATATAGGACGGGTCCGGATGGACAATGTATTTTGCGGATTTGCCGAGTACAATATTATAAGAGTTTTCATACAGCCTGTTGCTGCTGATCTCGTCGGTCAGCCGTTCAGTCAGCACACTGACGCATACTACTCCTATGAAATTCCCGTCTTTGTCATTGAGGGGGTGGGTGTATGAACAAAGCTTGTTGGTTTTCTGCATTCTGTCGGTAAAAGGATCAGTCCAGTAGGGTTTTCCGGTATATTTGGGAATAAGGTACCAGTCGAAATTTTCATAGTCGTAATTCTCCAGAGATACCATTCTGGATACAGGAGTACCACTGGAATCCTTATTGGAATATGCAGCCAGCCTTATATGCTCTTTATAATAATACGGCTTTGTAGCGATGATGGCATCGTATATGTGCGGAGTATTGCTCAGTAGATCTTCGCATATCCTTTTGAGTGCGGTCGTGTCCGGACGTTCCCCTTCAGTGATCCTGGAAACTTCCGGTGCCATGTTGTCTACGGCTGTCGATACCGATGTGAGTACATTTTCCATCTGGAGATTCAGGGTGTTGAGCTGGTTGAAGGTCTTTGCAATGGCTTCATCCCTGATAATACTGTGCGATGCTCTGTATACCAGCACTGTGGCAATCAGAAACAATGCTGTTGAGAGCAGTATGACATACAGGCTTATTCTGGTGGAAAATGATCTTTTCATTCGGTTTCCTGCTAAAGTGTTTCTACAAAGACAGTATAATCTACGGGGTTGAACAGCAAAGATGAATTCACCATCATCGCAACTGCTGCGTCGTACTGTCTTTTTGAAAGGGTATACGGTACATTCCCGTTTTCGTCTTTCTGGGCTTCAAGGGTTACACGCAGCATGTGTTCCTGGTTTACCCTGCTGGAAGATATATTCATATCACGCATCATCTTCATCATGTAGTCGAGAGTTTCGTCAAAGTTCTCTTCCTGCCTTACCCAGTCCCATCCCCTTTTCGTGGCTTCGACAAAGCGCCTTACTGCATCCGGCCTTTTCCTGTATGCTTCATCTGTCATGTAGAACCCTTCTTCCGGTATGTTGAATCCGGCATCGGCGAGCCTGATTATCTGCTCAGGAGAAATGTCTACTCCGGCCATGAGTACCTGAAAATATTCGTTGTATTCCATTGCCAGCGTTGCATCCATCGCTCCGGAAAGGAATATGTTGACGTCAGTCGGGAACGGAATCCATTCAATGTTCAGGTTATTGTGCAATGCAAAGCATATGGCAGTTTCATAGAAACCGTTCAGCCATTTGCCTATTTTCATTCCGTCAAGGTCTGAAATCTCCCGTATAGGTTTATGGGAGATGATCATGGTGGAGTTCCTGTATGAGGTCTGGAGTATATTGACAAGCGGTATTCCGCTGTCCCTTGCTATAAGTGCTTCCGTAAGCCAGGTTGTTATTATATCGGTGTTCCCTTCTTTGATCGCCTCAATGCTCGGATAGGTGGCTGTACTGTGGCGTATCTCCACCTCCAGTCCTGCTTCGGCGTAGAAACCTTTGGCCTGGGCCATGTAGATCCCTGCGAACTGGCATTGTGGAAGCCAGTGGGTGGTCACGGTAAATTTCTCGGGAGAACCTGTCAATGGTATTGTCTCGTCAGGAATGTCGCATGTCTGTGCGGCGGATATTCCGGAAAACCCCAGAACTGTGCACAGGACTACAATATGCAGGAAAGATTTCATGATACAAAGTTAGAACCATTTTTCAAAATATACAAAACGGTCCTTTCCCCGGAAATCCTGTAGGATTTCCACATTGCTGAATCCTTTCTCCTCATACAGCCTTCTTATTTTGCTGCCATATGCCTCATTGATCTCGAAATAGCATTTCCCTCCGGGGTTCAGGATGCCGGCAGCCCATACGGCCAGCGCTTTGTAGAATCTTAGCGGATCATTGTCTGGAACAAAAAGCGCCAGCTCCGGTTCGTAATCCAGTACATTCGGTGACATGAAGTCCTTTTCGCTTTCGCATACGTACGGAGGATTGGAGACCAGAATGTCGGCATCTTCGACAGCCAGTTGCGAATCAGATGGTCCGGCGAGGATATCAGCCCTGAAGAATTCAGGTATATTCGTCAGAGGCTGCCTTTCTGCTTCATCCAGGAAAACGGATTGGCTTTTTGCAACTTCCAATGCATCTTCATCTATGTCGAAGGCCAGTACTTCCGCTTTGGGAAAAGCTGCAGCAAGGGTATATGCTATGCATCCGGAGCCTGTGCAGGCATCTACTATTTTCATGGTGGAGTAGCCTTGTTTCCTGCAATCGTCGATTATTATCCTGCACAGCTGTTCTGTCTCAGGACGGGGAATCAGTACGGATTCGGAGACTTTGAAGCGTCTGCCCATGAATGTTTCTTCCCCTATTACATATTGTACCGGTCTGGAGGCTTCCAGTTCCTGAAGGGCATTGTAGAGTCTGTCCAGCCCCGATTTGGGTATGGGCACATTGGGTTCTACTGAGAATTCGTAATCGGAAAGGCCGAGGAAATGTGAGAGAATCCTTACTGCGAGGGCTTTGGCTTCCCCGGGCGAGTAGGACTCTGCCAAGCTTACGGTGGCTTTTGTTACAAATTCCTTCCGGGTCATATGTCAGTCCTCCATCAGTGAGGTAAGGAAGTTTTCCATGGTCATGCCTGCTTGCCTTACCATCTGCGGCACTAGGCTTGCCGGGGTCATGCCTGGATTGGGATTGACCTCGATAAAATACGGTTCACCGTTGTGGCTCAGGATGAAGTCCATCCTTACAAGTCCCTTGCATCCCAATCTGGAGAAAATACCTTTGGCTGCTTCCTGGATCTTGATGGTGTCTTCTGCGCTTACAGGTGCCGGGCATATTTCTTTCGATGCCCCGAGGTACTTTGCTTCGTAGTCGAAAAATTCGTTTTCGGGTACGATTTCTATCAGAGGCAAAGCATGGATACCTTCGGAATCGGAATAGACTCCGCAGTCAATTTCCCTGCCTTCAACGGCTTTCTCTATTATAAGGCAATCCCCTTCCTTGAATGCGTTTAGAATTGCCTCGTCCATGTCTTCAGCTCTTTTGACTTTTGTCACTCCGAAACTTGAGCCTCCCTGAGTGGGTTTGACAAATACAGGAAGCCCAAGGGTTTCTACAATCCTGTCTTTGTCATATGATTCCCCTTTCCTGAGCATTATGTCGTCTGCAAGGAAAAAACCGGCATCTTTGAGGCAGCATTTGCAGATGAATTTGTCGAAAATGGATGCTGTACTGAGGAACGGACTGCCGGTATACGGGACTCCGGCCATTTCGAAATAGGCCTGGAGCTTTCCGTTTTCTCCCGGATCCCCGTGTATGAATATGAACACGTTGTCAAAGCGGATGGTCTGCCCTTCCATCTCGAATGAGAAATCTTTCCTGTTTATGGGGTATTTTTCATTGCGGTCCTGGAATACGACATTCCATTCATCTTTGAGAAGAAGGACTTCATAGACTTCAAAGCCCGCATTCCTGAGCCAGTTTGCTACAGATGTCCCGCTTTTAACGGATATTTCCACTTCTGAAGAATACCCTCCGTAAACGACGGCTATCCTTTTGTTTGCTTTTGTCATATTCTGTTAGAAATTAAAGAATGTATTATGGTCTTCCTTCTTCTCGGCTGAAGCTGCATCCGTGTCGCTTCCGTCACAGTCCATATTGAAATGTACACCTACGGGTGGAATGAACCTGTCGTTTGGAGAAACACCTGTAGACGGATCTGACAGGACTTTCTGCATGAAAATACCCCAGATGGGAAGGGCCGTATTGGCTCCCTGTCCCTTTGCCATGCTTTCGAAATGGACCTGCCTGTCTTCTGCTCCGACCCATACTCCTGCAGTAAGGTTCGGGACATATCCTATGAACCAGCCATCTGATTTGTCATTGGTGGTACCGGTCTTGCCTGCCACCTGCCCCTGAAGGTTGTACCTGAATCTGAGCCTTCCGCCAGAACCTTCATTGACGACACCTTCCATGAGGTTTACCATCAGGTATGCAGTGGATTCGCTGATGGCTTCCCTTTTTCTGGGGGTAAATGTCCCGAGAACATTGCCTTCCTGGTCTTCAATCCTTGTGACGAACATGGGGTTGATATGTACTCCCCTGCTGGGATAGGTATTGTATGCGGCTACCATCTCGAGCAGGGTGATATCCGCTGGACCCAGGCAGAGGGACGGATATGGCGCAAGGTACGAGGTTATGCCCAGTTTACGGCACATTTCCACCATTGCTGCAGGACCGAACTGACGCATGAGGTATGCGGAAATATTGTTGGAGCTTCTGGTCAGTCCCCATTTCAGGGTGACGCTCTTGCCGATGAATTCTTCCCTGTCTTCACTTTTCGGAGTCCATGTTGTGTCGGCCAGTACAAAAGTCTGAGGGACATTAAGCACTTTGTCACAGGGATAGTAGCCTTCCTGCATTGCCAGAGTGTAGAGGAAAGGTTTGATGGTAGAGCCTACTTGCCGTTTGCCTTGTCTGGCATTGTCGTATTTGAAGAATCGGTAGTCAGGTCCTCCTATATATGCCTTCACATGTCCGCTGGACGGTTCCATGGCTACGATTGAAGCCCTTAGGAATGACTTATAGTATTTTATTGAATCGATAGGAGTCATCGTGGTATCGATGTATCCGTTCCTGTTCCATGAAAACACTCTCATCTCCGTTTTTTCCCTGAAGGCTTTTTCGATTTCCTTTTCGGAAGCACCTGCACTTTTCATGCTGCGGTATCTGTCACTCCATTTCATGGCCTGGTTTATAAGGGTTTTGCCCATCTCTGCCGGAACTTCGAGTGCAAAAGGACGGTTTGGCTTTCCCCGCAAGTCTGCGAAGAAGTCTTTCTGTAATGCCGTAAGATGTTCCCTGACAGCTTCCTCTGCATATTTCTGTATCTTGGAGTCAATGGTTGTGTATATGACCAGTCCGTCTTTGTCCAGATTGTAGCGCGATCCGTCCGGTTTGGCATTCTTGTTCAGCCATCCGTAAAGGGGGTCGTTTTCCCACAGGTCCAGGTCTGCATTGTAGTCTTCTTCAAAATAATAGGATGAACGTTCTGGCTCTTTTGCACTCATGTATTTGCGGAGCATGTCCCTGAAATACGGTGCCAGGCTTGAATTGTGGTCCTGCTGGTTGTAGTCCAGTACGATTGGCAGGCTTGTCAGAGAATCGGCTTCAGCATCAGTAAGGTATCCGTACTTGTTCATCTGGGACAGTACGTGATTCCTGCGTTCTATGGATTTGTCATAGTTGAGGACCGGGTTGTACCGTGTAGGTTTGTTTACTGCTCCGACAAGTGTTGCGCTTTCCTCGATGTTCAGTTCCCACGGTTCCTTATTGAAAAAGGTATGGGAGGCAGCTTTGATTCCATATGCATTGCTTCCGAAAAAGATGGCATTCATGTACATTGCCATGATTTCGTCTTTTGTGTAGTTGTGCTCCAGTTTGACTGCTGTAATCCACTCCTTGAACTTGTTTATGACAAGCTGGACCTGGGCGGCTCCGGGGAAATCTGTTCTGGCAGTATCCCTGGGAAAGAGGGTTTTGGCCAGCTGTTGGGTAATGGTACTTCCACCTCCTCCGGAGCGGGTGTTACCAAGCAGGATTGATTTTACTCCGACTCTTGCGAGACTGCGGAAATCTATCCCGCAATGATCCCTGAACCTTACGTCTTCTGTTGCGATTGCAGCATTGACAAGATGGGGAGACAGATCCGTATAGCTGACGTGGGTTCTGTTTTCGATATGATATGTACCTATGATTTTACCGTCTTCGGACAGCAGTTCCGTAGCAAGGTAACTTTTGGGATTCTCGAGCTCTTCGAACGACGGGATCTCTGCAAAAATACCGACTCCGGCTATGAACAGGAGCATTGATGCAAGAGGGATGAAAACAATGCACCAGATTGCAATTATTATCCGTTTCTTGGTTTTTACTTTCATTTTCGTACAAATTGAGAATGCGAATTTAGAAAAAATTTGGTTTTTATCTCACTTTATCATTTACTTTGCAGATTCATACAAAAATGATTATGGGTAAAAAGGGAGATAATTTAGTGATAGTCGAGTCTCCGGCAAAGGCCAAGACAATAGAGAAGATTCTGGGAAGTGATTATAAGGTGATGTCCAGTTTCGGCCATATCAGGGATCTCTCCAAGAAGAAGTTGGGTATTGACATAGAAAACGGATTTGAACCCAAATACGAGATTTCTGCAGACAAGAAAAAGGTAGTGGCCGAGCTTAAGGCCGCATCGGAGCAGGCTACAACGGTTTGGCTTGCATCCGATGAAGACCGCGAGGGAGAAGCCATTGCCTGGCATCTGTCTGAGACACTGGGGCTTGATCCTGCCAAGACAAAGCGCATTGTTTTTCATGAAATAACCGACAGTGCCATCAGGCATGCGATTGAAGATCCGAGGTCTGTCAATATGGATCTGGTCATGGCCCAGCAGGCCCGCAGGGTTCTGGACCGTCTGGTAGGTTTCGAATTGTCACCGGTGCTTTGGAAAAAGATAAAGCCGTCCCTTTCGGCAGGAAGGGTGCAGTCAGTGGCGTTGCGTCTGGTTGTGGAGCGTGAGAGGGAGATAAACGGATTCGAATCGAAGCCATATTATAAGGTAGAAGGGATTTTCAACCCCGGCAGGATACATGGGGTACTGAACCGGAAGTTTGCAGCCAGGGAGGATGCGGAGGCGTTTCTTGAGAAATGCAAGGGTGCAGTCTTTACTGTGGACAGTGTCGACAAGAAGTCTGTGACGAGAACTCCGGCTCCGCCTTTCACTACCTCAACCCTTCAGCAGGAAGCTGCCAGGAAATGCGGGTTTTCCGTGAAACAGACAATGTCTGTGGCCCAGCATCTTTACGAGTCCGGTCTGATTACCTACATGAGGACCGACTCCACGACTCTGTCTCAGCTTGCCATTGGTACAGCCAAAAACTGGATAACCGAAAACTTCGGACCGGATTACCATAAGGCAAGACAGTACAAGACAAAGGTAAAAGGGGCTCAGGAAGCGCACGAAGCTATACGTCCGACATATATCACGAATACGGAGATCAACGGGACTGCTCCGGATAAAAAACTGTACTCTCTCATATGGAAACGGACAATCGCATCCCAGATGGCCGACGCCAGGATAGAAAAGACAGAAATAAGGATATGCGGGGACAAGTTCGACGAATATTTCGAGGCAACCGGTTCGACAATACTGTTCGACGGATTCCTGAAAGTGTATATGGAAACCCGCGAGGATGAAGGTGACAGCGACGAAGACAGGATATTGCCTCCGGTGAAGACAGGCGATGTGCTTGAAAGGGAAGAGATTACCGCTACAGAAAAATATCCTGCACATCCACCGCGTTATTCAGAGGCATCTTTGGTAAAAAGGATGGAAGAGATAGGGGTCGGCCGACCTTCCACGTATGCTCCTACAATTACAACACTTCACAACAGAGGCTATGTTTCCCGGCAGGACAAGCCAGGAATTCTGCGCAAGGTGGCAGTGCTGACACTGAAAGGGGATAAGGTAGAAGCAAAGCAGAAACAGGAAAAGACAGGGGCTGAAAGTGCCAGGCTTTGTCCGGAGGATATAGGGATGGTTGTGACCGATTTCCTGAAGGAAGAATTCCCTTCCATAGTGGATTACGGTTTTACAGCCAAGGTGGAGGAGGATTTTGACAAGGTCGCAGCAGGAAAGAAGGTATGGAACCAGACAATCAGTGAATTCTATTCCGGATTCCATGAGAAAGTGGAGGATGCAGTGAAGGAAACTTCCCATCTGAAGGCCAGAAGGATTGTCGGTACCGACCCGGCGACAGGAAAGGTGGTGCTAGCAAGAATGGGAAGGTTCGGATCTGTCGTACAGATAGGAGAGGATGACGATCCTGACAAGAAGATCACAGGCATGGAGAAAGGGCAGCTGATCGATACCATTACTCTTGAAGGTGCATTGAAACTGTTTTCCTTACCAAGGACACTAGGTGAGTATAAAGGAGAGACGGTAATAGTGTCAAAGGGCAGGTTCGGCCCGTATATCAGGTACGGTTCTGCATTTGTATCGCTTCCCAAGGGCAAGGATCCGCTTACGGTAACAATGGAGGAGGCAGAAGGCATTATTGCGGAGAACGAAGAGAGGGAGAAAAACAAGAACATAAAGACGTTCCCTGAACAGGACATACAGGTATGCAACGGCCGGTTCGGCCCTTATATCAAGCATGCGGGGGCAAATTTCAGGATTCCGCGAGGCAAAGATCCTGAAAGCCTGACGGCCGAGGACTGTATGGAAATCATAGGGGCTTCATCCAAGAAGAAAAGTTCCAAGTAGTTTTAATATTCACAACAGATGAGCGCAAAGTACGAATTAGACAAGATTGACCAGAAGATACTCTCGTGTCTGGTCAAGAACGCAAGGAAGCCATTTCTCGAAATTGCACGCGAGTGTGGTGTGTCCGGAGCGGCTATCCATCAACGTGTAAAGAAGATGGAAAATATGGGAGTGATTACAGGCTCGCGTCTTCTGGTCAAGCCTCAGGCTCTCGGACTGAATGTCTGCGCTTTTGTGGGCGTGTCTCTTTCCGAGACCAGCAAGTACGATGAAGTGATACGTGACCTTAGACTCATTCCTGAGATTGTGGAGTGTCATTTCATTACCGGACGTCATGCATTGATGCTTAAGATGTTCTGTACGGACCACGATCACCTGATGAACATTCTGGTCCATACAATCCAGAAGATTCCGTATATTCAGAGTACGGATACCATGGTGTCTCTCGATCAGGCAATAGAGCGCCAGATCTGGGTCAATGACATGCCGACAAAGGATTAGTCTGCTTTAATCCAGGGTCCGAAGTCTTCATTGTAATTGAAGTCTATTTCAAATTCCACGGGGGCTTCGGAGTCTTTCGTGTAATTATGGAAATAAACAGGGAAAGTATGTCCGTCTGAACGGAGCCAGTACTCATTTCCACGGTAGTGGTCCAGACGGTGTGTCCATCCGTATCTGCCGATGGTGAGGTAAAGTTTCCCGTTTTTCATGCTTACGTTTGCATCTCCGAAAGGAGAGGCTTTCTTATAGGTTCCGGTCAATCTGGCCGGATCAGGTTCTGCATTGCTTCTGGCAATGGTACATGGGACAGCTCTTCTTCGCGGTTTGGTCTTGTCTTCAAACCATTGCTCAAGGCCTTCTCCACTCCAGTCTTTAAGGCTGTCCGGGTTGCAGTCCGGCATATACAGGTCAATGATCCTTCTCATGAGTCCTTTGCGTGCGTATTCCGATACTTCCGAGTTGCACAGTATTGCAAATCCGAGATCCAGTTCCGGGACAAAACCGCATATCCCTGTAAATCCCCATGTCGTACCTGTGTGATATATTACCTTATATCTGTCATTTGTTTCTATGTACCAGCAGTATCCGTATTCAGTAACGGAATTGTCCAGGACATTTACAGTGTCTGCTCCGGTATGCAGGAATTCCATGCCTTTTTCTGATATGACAGTAATGCTGTCCTTGTACGGGTAGATTCTGAAGTCGGTGGAGGGCAGATCAGGAAAGAATGTGTTCTGGGCAATGGAGTCATCCAGGAATGCATACCTGTCCCTGCTGTCCGGATAGACTGTCTTCACTGTTTTGCCTCTGTCAAGGTGGAATCTGACCCATTTTGCCATGTCGTCGGCATTGGAACTTATGCTGCCTGCAGGTCCTATCACGTCTACCCAGTGCAATGCCCTTTCTTCTCCGTACAGGGTTGTCGTATAGATGGATCCTTTTCCGTCCTTGCCTTTACGGTATCCGAAGTAATGTGCTTTCGAGGCATTCTGTCCCGCATCCAGATATCCCTTTGAACCGGGAACAGACGAATCCATGCCGAGAGGCTTGAAAATCCTTTCACGAATGTTGTCTTCCCAGCTTTTCCCTGTTACCTTTTCCACCAGTCTGGCTGCAATGATGAATGTAATGTTGTTATAC
>CAZXFF010000011.1:36295-50332 GCA_964640305.1 uncultured Muribaculaceae bacterium
CCGGGAGCATATACGGTCGGAATGTATTTGAACATTCTGTAAATGTCCTCCCTGTTGTACCCGAGATTGGCTATGTAAGTACCGGCCTGTGCAACAAGGCCTGTCCTATGTGTCAGAAAATCTTTTACTATCAGAGTATCCCCCGCATCTTTGTCGTACCATTCGAAGTCAGGCATCAGGACTTTGACGGTATCGTCCCATGAAAGAAGGCCGTCGTCGACTACGGACTGTATGACTGCTGCCGTGAATGCCTTTGTCATAGAACCGATGTGGAAAAGGGTGGAGGATGTTATTGCAGCGTCAGGACCGTTCTTCTCTATGCTTTTGCCCTTCTCCTTTATTCCGAACCCTTCGGAAAAGACTATGGAATCCCCCTTTACCACACTTACCGACATTCCGGGAATCTTCCATTCATTCAGAACTTTCCATGCATAGTTACGTATTTCTCCGTTTCTGTCACCGGATGCCTGGAGCATAATTGCCGGAAATGTCAGTAATGCAGCCAGAAGTAGCCGGTACAGATGTTTTTGTCTGTTCATGGTTTATGTTATTCCTTAAAGAGTTTGCGGCACAGTTGTCCGATGTCTGACAGTTCCACGATTGCTATCCTGCAGTCTCTTAGACCGGCTTTCAGTTCGTCGTTCATGTTGTATGAGGATATGAATATCTCTTTATACCCAAGGCGTGCAGCCTCGGATATCCTTTCCCCGATACGGCTTACAGGACGGATTTCCCCGCTTAATCCTACTTCTGCGGCGAAGCAGCTTTGAGGCCGGAGGCACATGTCGAAATTGGAGGAAAGGATTGCGGCAACTACTGCCAGATCGCAGGCTGTATCGGTTACTTTCATACCACCGGCAACGTTAAGGAACACGTCTTTTGCGGAAAGTTTGAATCCTGCTCTTTTTTCCAGGACGGCCAGGAGCATGTTGAGCCTTCTTGTATCGTATCCTGTTGTTGACCGTTGCGGCGTCCCGTATGCAGCTGTCGATACAAGTGCCTGTATTTCAATCAGGAATGGGCGGGCCCCATCCGTCATGCTGCCGACAGCGGTACCGCTGAGGGCGTTCCTGTGCATGGGAGTAAGTATGTCTGAAGGATTTACAATCTCTTTCAGGCCGGTTCCCGTCATCTCGAATATGGCTATTCCGGCTGTGGAACCGAAACGGTTCTTGATACTGCGGAGGATCCTGTGTGAGTGCTTGGTATCTCCCTCGAACTGCAATACGGCATCTACGATATGTTCCAGTATCTTCGGACCTGCAATAATGCCGTCCTTGGTGATATGACCGATCATTATGACAGGAATGTTCGTCTCTTTTGCAAAACGGAGCAGTGCAGCAGCGCACTCCCTTACCTGTGAGACAGAACTTGCAGCGGATTCCAGTGATTCAGTATATATTGTCTGGACTGAGTCTATGATGAGGAGTTCCGGTTTGAGTTTCCGGCTTTGCTCCAATATGTTCTCAAGAAGCGTTTCTCCAAGAATTGTGCAGTTCTCTCCGGATGTGGACCCGGTGGCGGATGTATTCCTTCTGGCAAGTCTCATCGCCCTCAGTTTGATCTGGCGTGGAGATTCTTCTCCTGATACGTACAAAGTCCTGAGGTGGCTGCAAGCAAGAGGAATCTGAAGGGCAAGAGTGGATTTCCCTATACCGGGCTCCCCTCCGATGAGTATCATTGATCCTGGAACGATACCTCCGCCCAGCATCCTGTCTATTTCCGGACTTCCGGTAAGGATCCTTTTCTCCTCTTTAAGGGAGATTTCATTGAGGGATACCGGTTCAGGATTCCTGGTATCCAGAAATGCTCTGGTTTTCCGTCCCTGCCCTTTTGCAGCTGCCTGCTTGGGCTCTTCTACCATTGTGTTCCATTCTCCGCAGGCAGGACATCTTCCCATCCATTTGGAACTTTCATTCCCGCAAGAGGAGCAGTACCATACGCTTTTTGCTGTTGCCATACTCTTAGTGACTATTAGCTGACTGGGGACAGGGTCATTGACAAGGAGTATTTCCCTTCACCTCCGGTCAGTACGGAAATCATATCGAGAGCTGCTGCCCTGTATTCCTGAAAATTATCTTCTGTGATGACAGTCCCGAGGAAATTGTCATCGAGAAACAGTTTCGCTTCATCATAGGTGATGGTCTCCATTTCGGCAGCAATCGTTTCCAGAGATTCCCGCATAAGCGATATGTAGAAATCCGCCAGACTCTGGTCCGCACTCAGGACAAGACGTCCTTCCGCAAATGAAAAGTATACCGGAATGCTTATACTCTGTCCTTTTTCGAGTATGTGGGCAAATCCTATAAGCCTGAGGAACTCGAGCATATTGCTGTCTAAACCCTGAAGGAATGCTCCTGAGCTGGATTTGCTTACATGGAAATTAATAAGTTCCTTTTGGGGACGCAGGTAGTATTCCATAATGTTCTCGTGGGAGATGTTGTCCGTACACAGGGTACCGTAGGAAGTGAATTCTATAAATTCCACATCTGTAGAAACTTCCAGGAATTCTTCCAGTGTCCTGTTGACAGTTGCATTGGTTTCCTTGTGTCCGTCGAAGTCTGCGGTAATGGAATAAGGTTTCCACTTGCCTACAATGTCCGATGTGATTGTCTCGTTTATGTAAAGCTGCGCAAGAACTGTATCCCTGATAATCCCGTAAATTTCCACAATGCGGTCTTCCGTTTGCTTTTTGCCGGTGAAAACGAGTTCTTCCCTGTTCACGGATTCATTGCTGTAGTTTGTTTCTGCACTGCCGGTGAATTCTATGGCTGGCTGGCCGACAATCAGGTTGTGCAGGGTGAAAATGCAACTGTTTCCTGCCAGAATGGTCAGTTCGACAGATGCATCGGCATATACCTGGCTGGCATTGGCTACAGGACCGCAATTGCGAATGACGGATGTTTCTTCTTCTATCAGATATTCCCCGGAGTAGAGGAAGGAGGTGTCTTCCTTTATGCAGGAAGTGGCAAGAAGAACCATCGTCATGCAATATATTACCAGTTTCCTGTTCATGTGCTTTCTGCTCTATATCGTCAGTTTTTCCTTTTCCGATTTTGCTACTACCACTGCTCCGCACAGGTCACCGTAAACGTTGAGGCAGGTACGTGGCATCTCGCAAAGCTGCTGGACGGCAAGTATCATTCCGATCCCCTCAAGCGGGAGTCCCACTGCATTGAACACTACAGTCATCATGACGATTCCGGCCATCGGAATCCCTGCTGATCCTACAGCTGCAAGCAGTGAGGTAAGAACGATGGTTATCTGCTGTCCGAGGGTCATGTCTATCCCGTAAACCTGTGCAATGAACAGGGCGGATACGCATTCGAACAGTGCTGTTCCGTTCATGTTTATGGTACTGCCCAGCGATAATGTAAATGTGGAGATTTTTTCTGAAATTCCGCACTGCTCTTGGGAATATTTAATCGAGAGTGGCAGGGTGGCGCTGGACGAGCATGTCGTGAATGCGGTTATCAGCGGTGTGGAAACTTTTCTGGCATGCCTGAGCGGATTTTCTTTCCCGAGTATCCTTACAGAGAGGGGAAGTATGATCAGCCCCTGGATAAGACATCCTGCCCAGACCGTCAGTACAAACATACCGAGCCCCTTTACTATTCCCAGAAGGGATTCCGGGTTTTCTGCCTGGGCGCCTACCATGCAGGCTACTACCGAAAATATCCCAAACGGTGTCAGTTTGATAATGAACATGGTTATCTTCATTATCAGTTCATAGAATGCCGTGAAGAAATCTTTCAGGATGTTGAAATGCTTATGGTCGATTTTCAACGCAAAAATACCAAGCACTATGGCAAAAAAGATTATGGGCAGAAGGTTCCCGTCAGCCATCGACTTGAAGACATTCGAGGGCACGATGCCTGTAATATGGTCGATAAGGGAGATTTTCTGGGCGGTAAAACTGCTGATGTCCCCCCCTACGGCGATATCCTTGCCGACACCGGGACGAATGGTAATTACAAGAAGGAGTCCGGTAACTATTGCTATCAAAGTAGTGGCAAAATAGTAGGAGATGGTCTTCCCGAGTATTTTCCCGACTTTCCCGCTTCCCTGCATCCCTGATACACCTATGAAGATGGCAGATGTTATAAGCGGTATGACTACCATGTTCAAAGCGTTCAGGAATATGTCTCCCATCCATTTTATGTATTTTGTCTGGTCGGGGAGCAGTATTCCGAAAATTATTCCGGCACCTATCCCTATGAGTATTTGCCAGTGGAGGGCAATGCGTATACCTTTTTTCATCTTCCGGTAAGTTTTTTGATTTTGCCGTTGAAATTGTCTTTTTTGAGCAGTTGTTCTACTGTTAAGTGCATTCTGTATCTCCAATAGTGTTTTGGATTGGACGGGACGTTTATCCTTTCCTCGTGGGGGTTTTCGGCCCTGAGGTTGCCGTCAATTGACATCCAGTCCTGCAGAGGGAGGATTACAAGCATTGACGCTCCGGAAGTGTGTGCGGCAATGATCTTTTCGCATAACCATGGTTCACAATAGTATGGAGGATTCCCGCTTTCGTGCAGGACATTATGGTAGAACGCGGCTGATGCTTTCCTGTCTTCTTCCCACCATGACCGCAGTGTGCTGGTATCATGCGTACCTGTCGTGCATACACTTAGATAGGGATATGCAGCAGGATTCCCGAACTCCTGTGTAGGGTCCTTGGGCATCCTGAAGATTTCCAGGGAAAGTATGTGGAGGGCATTTATCACCTCTGGTACGCATGCGGGAATCATTCCAAGGTCTTCTGCACATGTGAGCATGTTTGTCGAGGATATGATTTCTGGAAGTTTACGGAATGCCGAATCCTTCCAGAATTCATTGTGCCTGTGATAGAAGAAATGGTCATAGAGTCTGTTGAATGCGGCTTTGTCCTCTTCCGGCAGGGCCTTGTATGAATAAGTGAACTGGGCGCTGATTCTGGGGTGGAACTTGCCTTTAAGCAGCTCGTCTTCTATGAAAAGCACTTCTCCTGCCAATGCCATGAGCCCTTCCATCAGATCCTTGTCCTTTCCTTTGAAATGGGCTTCTATCTTTTTCTGGGTGTCGAATTCCTTCTTCAGGGTAAACACCTCGAATTCTTTGCTGTCCAGGTATTTTTCCATTACTTCTTCTGTCCTGTCCCCGAACATTTCCCGTATCTGGTAGTAACGTATGTATGGGGTTGCATGCCTGTGGTAGTCGAAGTTGAATCCGTATCCGGCAATTTCTTCGTATGGCATGGGCAGTGCAGGGGAGAAGTGCCCCATAAGCCCCTTTACCTGTGTGGAAGGAATCTCCCATATCCTGAAAAATCCCAGAACATGGTCTATGCGGTAAGCATCGAAATATTCAGCCATCTTGCGGAACCTTTTTTTCCACCACTCATACCTGTCTGCTGCTATCGTATCCCAATTGTAGGTGGGGAATCCCCAGTTCTGCCCGTCTGCTGAAAAGTCATCGGGCGGTGCTCCTGCCTGGCATCCCATGTTGAAATATTTCGTGTCTGTCCATGCATCTACGCTGTTGGGGGTTATTCCGATAGGTATGTCCCCTTTCAGCGCAATGTGTTTTCCATGCAGGTATGCAACGGATGCGGAGAGCTGTTTGTGAAGATGATATTGTGTGAAGATTCCGAGCATCATTCCGTCATGGTATGGGGATGTTTTAGACATGAATGTCTCTATTCTGCTGAACGAGAACCTGCTGTCATCACCCCACTTGCTGAAATCGGCAGTACCGTATTTGTCCCTTAGAACGCAAAATGCACAGTAAGGGAGCAGCCAGTCGGAATTGTTTTTGAAAAATCGGTAGTATTCAGGTTCCGAGAATGTGTCTTCTGCGTAAGATCCGTACTGTATTTTCAGATACTCGGTTTTCAATTCCAATACTGCTTCATAGTCTATCTGAGGGAGCCTGTTCAGTGCTTTCCTGCGTTTGTCGTATGCTTTTTTCGCTTCTTTGTCTGTGATTGCCCCTATCTCTTCAATATTTATGAATATGGGGTGAAGGGCCATTACGGTAATGGCTCCGTACGGGTAAGAGTCAGTCCATGTGCCGGTGGAGGTAGTGTCGTTTACGGGAAGGATCTGAATTATGTTCTGTCCTGTTTTTTCTATCCAGTCTCCGAAAATACGCAGGTCTGAGAAATCGCCTATCCCGCAGCTGTTTTCTGTCCTCAGGGAAAAAACTGGAACTGCCGTTCCGTATAATTTCGGATTTCCGGTTCCGAATGCGGCATCGGAATATTCTTTTATATATGAGCAGCCTTTGGAAATTGACGGTACTTCAAGAGTCCGGTCCGGTCTGTCTTCCCACTGGAACGTGCCATTTGCAGGACAGGCTTTTACAAATTTGAACCTGAGGGTTCTGCCGATCTTTTCTGCAGGCAGATGGATTTCCCATCTGGAACCGTGGACAGGGGTCATTTCCGCAGCGCGGTGCGGATCCCAGGAACCGGTAAGGGGATGATCCCCGCAAAGGTAGACGGAGCATCCTTCTTCTATTGCCGGAATTGTCACTCGTATGACAAGTTCCTTGGGAAACTGTCCTGTCTGTGTGGCTTCACCATGCCCGTTCGAAAAGAATATTTCCGAAAACGGGGCGGTCAGGAATGTCGCCTTGTTGGTGTTGCCCTGCCACTCGTCATTCAGGAACAGGTTTTTTGCAGAGCTTGTCAGAGCGATACGTCTTTCGCATCCGACTTCGTTTATTGTGCTGCCGTCAGGGTTCCTGACAAAATATCTGTATGAGAAAACTCTCTCCTCCAGAGAGGTTATCTTTATTTCCTTTTCCCAGATTCCGTCGTTTCTGAAGTTCATGGCGACAGCCTTGTCCGGATTTCCGCCGCCCAGTTCGGGAATGCTTCCTGTGATATAAAGGTCCTGCCCGAAATATGTGTAGAAATTGATAGAAAAACTAATGACCATTTTTGCAGTTTTTTGCAAAATTATGAAAAATCCTTAATTTTACAGAAAACTTTACATATGAAACTTACATCAAATCTGATTGTTCTGATTTTCGTCCTGGCACATGCTGTCGGCTGTCTGATTTTTCACGGAACTGGATTTGGTGACGGGATTGTCCTGACAGTTCTTACTATATCCATGATATATGCTCTGATCAGATACTACAAGGCCTCCTTTGACGTGTTTCTCGGTCTTGCATTCCTTTCCTGTTTTGCCGGTTTCTATATCGGGACGGAGGGTGCCCTGCTCCTTGAAAGGGCCATACCGTCGTGGGGAATATGGATCAATGTCATTACCACTTCAGTTACCACGGAACTGATAGGCTTGATTGTCATACTGTTGTTGAGGAAGAATTTCCATGTATAGGGATAGGGGAAACGGCAGAGTGAATTTCATAGACCTGGTACTTATCGTAGTGGTGGTCCTTACGGTCCGGATTCTTATTGAGCGCCTGCTGCCGCTGTTTTATGAAAGTTTCGGTCTGGACTTCGGGGATTTCGTATTCCAGATACTTTCCAACTACCCTTTGACTATAGCTATAGTAATTGCCGATTTCCTGGTGGTCTTTCTTCTGGCACGCAATTTCCCGTTCGGTAGCGGCAGGGTCGCGTTGCGTTCGCTGACGGAGATCGGTGCGATGCTGGGAATTTCATTCTTGTCTTCGGTTATAGTAAGGAGCACCCATCTTTCAGGATTCATCGGTACGTCGGACGATCCTTTTTTCGGCAAGATGTTTTTCTTTGCTTTCGCAGGGAACCTTGTCTTCAATGCAATCGTGATACTTGTGATGGATCTCATATTCTATTACAGATGGGCGAACCGCAGAGCTGTTGCAGCGGAGGCAGAGCAGAGGGCAAGGGCGAATTACCAGTATCAGCTTCTGAAAAGCGGTACTAATCCCCATTTCCTGTTCAACAGCCTCAATGTCCTTGAATATCTTATCCATGAGGATCAGGACAGGGCCAGCGACTATGTAAGGAAACTGGCGGATGTATACCGTTATTTCCTTAAACTGGAAGACAGTACTCTTGTGACACTTGAGGAGGAAATAAGTTTTGTGGACAAATATTGCGAATTGCTGTCGGAAAGGTTCGGTGCCGGACTGCAGCTGGAAACGGATATCCCTGACAGCTGTATGGATACCAAGATAATCCCGTGTGCATTGCAGATGATGGTTGAGAATGCGGTAAAGCATAATGTGGTTAGCACGTCGCGTATTCTGAGGATAACGATGACGGTGGAAGGAAGCAATATAGTAGTGAGGAACAACATCAATCCCAAGAACAATGACGGTAAGAAAGGAATAGGTCTGAAAAACATCAATGGCCAGTATGAAATGCTGTGCTCGAAAAAAGTGTCGGTTGAGAACGACGGAATTACATTTACAGTCAGGATTCCGCTCTTGCCGTGATCATATCTGCTTTGCCGAATTCCCTCCTTCTATCCATTCCAGGAAATTCTGGACCCTGTCCCTTGGAACAATGATCGGTTCTATGTTTTTGGGGGCAAGAGTGACACGGAGCCTGGAGTTGAGATATCTGGAGATGGTGTATATTGATGAGAGTCCTACAATGCATTTTCTGGAAATCTTGTAGAAAAGGGACGGATCCAGTACGCTTTCTATGCTGATCAGGGATTCGTCAGTCATATACTGTTTCCCGTCTTTCGTTACCAGAAATGTGGTTTTGTCATTTGAATAGAAATATGCGATGTTCTTGACATCCACGACTATGATGCTGTTGCCCACTTTGATGGTGAAATGGTGCTTATAGGCCTTTGCCGTATAAGGTGAGAGGTCTTTTGCCGGAGAGGCTGCAGCAGATGCTGTCAGAAACTGCATACACCTGGATACGGACTCGCGGAATGCAAGCGGTTCAATCGGTTTAAGCAGATAATCCATGCATTTGGCTTTGAATGCGTCAAGGGCGTAATCTTCATAGGCGGTTGTTATTATGACAGGGCACTTTATGTCCACCTCTTCGAATATGCCGAAACATTTGCCGTCAGACAGTTCTACGTCCATGAAAACGATGTCAGGGGTCTCTGAACGCAGGTATCCCGTAGCAGCAGCTATGGAATCCATTATGGCTGCTATTTCCAGTTCAGGGAAATACTTTTTTATCAGCCTCTGCAGAATCTGCTGGGCAGGTATTTCATCTTCTATGATGACAGCTTTCATTGTTCTCGGTGTATGGTACTGCAAATATAATCAAATTTTTTGTTACAGAAATGTAACGGTTCATCCCGGATTTCTTACAATCCGTCACCTTAGATTTATTTAATAGGATAAGATGAGGTAATTTTACCGGAAATTTATGATGGAAGAGTGTACGGTAAAACCATTAAATATATAATTACATCAATTTAAATTATTAACGTATGAAAAGATTCTTTACAGCGTTGATTACGGTTGCTCTCCTATCCTTGTCGAGTGCCTATGCACAGTACAAGGTTACAGGAAAGGTTGTCGACAATATCGGCCCCGTAATCGGTGTGGCAGTTCTCGAACAGGGAACAATCAACGGTACGGAGACGGATCTGGAAGGTCGTTTCGAACTTACAGTCCCCTCCGAATCATCTATTGTGGAATTTATCCTTATCGGTTACAAGACTCTGTCTTTCCCGGCAAATCAGGTGCCTTCAGTGGTTGTGATGGAGGAAGACAAGGAACTTCTTGAAGAAGTGGTTGTGATCGGTTACGGTACTGTGAAAAAAGAGGACCTGACCGGTTCCGTGGCTACTGTCCGTGCTGATCAGCTTAACAAAGGAGCTGTAACTTCCCCTGCTGAATTGCTGAAAGGAAAGTCCGCAGGTGTCGTTATTACAGATGGCGACGGTGCTCCAGGTTCGGGTTCCACCATCCGCATACGTGGCGGTTCTTCTTTGAATGCCCAAAACTCACCTCTGATCGTGATAGACGGTCTGCCTATAACCAATGAAGGTATTAGCGGTGTGGCCGATCAGCTTTCTTCCATCAACCCCAGCGATATTGAAACATTCACGGTTCTGAAAGATGCGTCGGCAACTGCAATATACGGTTCACGTGCATCCAATGGTGTGATAATCATTACGACCAAGAAAGGTAGCAAGAACGACTCTGCAGTACCTCATATCAGTGCTGATTATACTGTCTCGGTATCCCAGAATACAAAATATCTGGACGTAATGACAGGTGATGAAATGAGAGCGGCTATGCTTGCATATACAGGTAGCGAGACTTCTGAGGGATATTTGGCTCTCGGTACCGCGAACACGGATTGGCAGAGACAGATCTATCAGTTGGGAATGAGCCATGAAGCCAATCTTGGTCTGCAGGGAAACTTCAAATTCGGCAATGTCGGTTATATGCCTTATCGTGTATCAGGAGGTTATCTCAATGAAAAAGGTACACTCAAGACCGGCAGTATGGAAAGGGGGACAGTCTCTCTCAACCTGACCCCTACGCTTTTTGACGATCATCTTACAATTTCCCTCAACGGTAAAGGTATGTTCCAGAACAATCGTTTCGCAAACACAGGAGCAATCTCAGCGGCAGTGGAATACGATCCTACACAGCCTGTTTACAGCGATCATGGTCTGGACGGATATCAGATGTGGGGGAACGTGCTGGCAGACGGCTCATTCGCGCCCAACACCCAGTCTACGGTCAATCCCTTGGCTGCCCTGTATCAGCGCAACGACGTTTCCAAGGCATCCCGATTCATCGGCAATGCACAGTTCGACTATAAGATCCATGGTCTTGAAGACTTGAGGCTGAACCTCAACCTCGGTATGGACTATTCGCATTCCAACGGAACCGTAACGGTTCCCTACGGTGCGGAGCAGTCTTACCATAACCAAAGTCAGGGCGGACGAGGTTTGAATAATCCTTATGATCAGACAAAACAGGATATGACTCTCGAAGCATATGCTGACTACAATAAAGAAATAAACAAGCATAGGTTCGGAGTGATGGCCGGTTATTCATGGCAGCATTTCTATACGGAAAGCAACAGCCTTTCCGAAACCCAGCCTGATCCCGTTGCCGGAAGCATCGCTACCATTTCCGAATTCCACAGCAAGAGCGAATATTACCTTGTATCCTTCTTCGGTCGTGCAAACTACAATTATGACAACCGCTATATGCTCACAGCTACCGTACGTTGGGACGGTACATCCCGTTTTACCAACAACAAATGGGGCTTCTTCCCCTCTGTGGCATTCGGTTGGAATATGAAAGGCGAAAGCTTCCTGAGAAACAGCCAGGCCGTATCCGACCTTAAGCTCCGTCTAAGCTGGGGGCAGACAGGTCAGCAGGACATAGGGGACGTTTACCAGTCTATCCCTACTTATCAGACAAACTTGGTAGGTAGTTACTATATGTTCGACGGTAAAGTGATAATTCCAATCACCCCCAATGGTTATAACGCTGATTTGAAGTGGGAAACAACTACTACCTACAACATCGGTCTGGATTACGGATTTTTCAATGACCGTTTGTTTGGTACCGTGGATGTTTATTACAGGGAGACCACTGACCTTCTCAACTATACTCCTGTAGCGGCAGGTGCAAACCTGACCAACTACCTGTTCGCCAACATCGGATCGTTGGTCAACAAAGGCGTGGAATTTGAAATAACCGGTATCCCTGTCCAGACTCAGGACTGGTTCTGGAGCATCGGAGCCAATTTCGCCTACAACCAGAACCGCATTACCAAACTGACCACCAACGACGGTGAAGGCTATACCGGTGTGGCTACAGGCGGTATCAGCGGCGGTGTCGGCAATACGATCCAGAGGCATATGGTCGGATATCCTGCAAATACCTTCTATGTATACCAGCAGATGTACGACGAACAGGGCGCTCCTATACCTGGAGCTTATGTAGACCAGAACGGGGACGGTGTCATCGATGCGGATGACCTGTACTATCTCGGACAGGCCAGCCCTGTATGGACCATCGGCTTCAATACTTCCCTTTCTTGGAAAAACCTTACCCTGGCCATTGCCGGTCACGGAAACCTCGGCAACATGGTTTACAACAACAACGCTTCTCGTCTGTCTCTTCTTTCAGACCTTTGGACAAACTCATTCGTACGTAACTGTATGGCATCGGCTCCCGCTTGGGGTTTCTCCAATGCTGCATACCTGTCCGATTATTGGGTTGAAGACGGATCGTTCTTTAAAATAGACAAGATCACTCTTAGCTATCTGTTCAACTTAGGCAAGGGAGGAAGCCTCAACTTATTCGGGACTGTACAGAACGTAGCTACATTTACCAAATACTCAGGTATTGATCCCGAGGTTTTCGGGGGCATAGACAACAACATGTATCCCCGTCCCCGTACCTATATAATCGGTCTTAAATACAACTTCTAATATCAGGGAGAATTGAAATTATGAAAAGAATTACTACAATATTGGTTTCTATAGCGGTATCGGTAGCGGCCATGTTCACCACATCCTGCGTGCAGGACCTCAACGTGACACCTATCGACCCCAACATCCAGACGCCAGAAGAGGTGCTCAACAGCATCGAGGCTTACCAGCAACTGCTGGCAAAGTGCTATGGAGGTCTGTCTGTAAGTGCTTCTGAAGGTCCTGACTCATCTCCGGACATTGATGGTATCGACGGTGGGTACGGCCAATACATGAGGGCCCTGTTCCATCTGCAGGAACTCCCTACCGACGAAGCGAGTGTATGCTGGAATGACCAGACCATCAAATCCCTCCACGGACTGAGCTGGACTACATCAGACGTGTTTGTCACAGCAATGTTCTCGCGTATTTATTACCAGATAGGCCTCTGCAACGAATTCATACGCCGAGCCAATTCCGCTGCCGATGAATTCAAGGGTGCTGAAATGGATTATATGAAAGCTCAGGCCAGGGCTTTGAGGGCTTTGAGTTACTATCATGCCATCGACCTCTTCGGAAACGTGCCTTTCGCTACCGAAGAAAATTCTGTAGGTGCTACCGGTCCTGACCAGATATCCCGTTATGACCTTTATGAATGGCTCGTGAACGAGATTACCGGTGAAAACGGTTTCCGCGATGACCTGAAACCCGCTTCGTCTACCGAATACGGACGTGCCAGCCAGGAATTCGCCACCATGCTTCTTGCCAAGCTGTATCTGAACGCAGAGATATTTACCGCAAACGACCCTGAGGGACGTCCCGTGATTTCCGCATGGAGCGAATGCGCTGCTGAAAGCAAGAAAATCGTTGATTCCTATACTCTGCCCGATGAATACCAGTGGAACTTCTCGGCTGACAATAACCTCTGCAGTGAAATAATATTCGCAGTCCAGAGCGACGCCGTAAATATCCAGACATACGGAAGCACGAACTTTGTTATCAAAGGCTCTATCGTTTCCGGTAATCCGGATTGGCAGGCAGCTCTCGGGACCAACGACGGTTGGGGAGGTCTCGTGGTTACATCCCAGTTCCTGGATCTCTTCGATGAGTCTACCGACAAGAGGTTCCTCTTTACCGACGGATCCGAATTCGGAGAGCAGGCCCACAGCCGTGTGATCGTCGACAACTCCGATTTCGCGAGCGGATGGTGCCAGATGAAATTCACCAACCTGAAGCATGACGGTTCTCCCGCTGACGGCCAAGGCTCATTCCCTGATACTGACTATCCTATTTTCAGGGCTGCTGATGCTTACCTGATGCTGGCCGAAGCTCAGCTCCGCAACGGAGGCATACAGGCTGATGGTGCAGCCGCTTTCAATGCCGTACGCCAGAGGGCCGGACTTTCCGATGACAACAGCATCACCCTCGATGACATTATCGACGAACGCGGCCGTGAGCTCTATTGGGAAAACATGCGCCGTCAGGACCTCGTACGTTTCGGACTTCTGACTACCTCCACATATATCTGGGATTGGAAAGGCGGCGTCGCTGCAGGAAGCGGTGTGGACAGCCGTTACAACCTCTATCCCATACCTACGACCGAAATCAACTCCAACAGCAAACTGGAGCAGAATCCGGGATACTAACAGAACAAGCTAAATGACTATATATATGAAAAAGTTTACAACAACCTAAAATCCGCAACTATCATCCAATACACGATTAAGGGTAGATTTATGAG
>CAZXFF010000012.1:0-47117 GCA_964640305.1 uncultured Muribaculaceae bacterium
CCAGCGAGAAGGCTTAGTGGGCAGATTGCCAGCTGAAGGACTTCCGCAGGTGTACCGCGCGATTTACAGGAACGTACTGAAACACAGATGGTTGCGAAGATTGCTCCGGTTCACCTGCGGAGGCGAGTGGAGGGCGTACCACAGCGAGAGTGCGTTCTCGGGCACATTCGCAGCCGCAAGGCTTCCGCAGGTGTACCGCGCGATTTACAGGAACGTACTGAAACACATATGGTTGCAAAGATTGTTCCGGTTCACCTGCGAAGGGAGGTTGCGGACTGAGCGGCCTGAGAAGTATGTCTGGGGCACATTGGCCACAACGAAGCTTCCGCAGGTGTACCGCGCGATTTACAGGAACGCACTGAAACACAGATGGTTGCGAAGATTGCTCCGGTTCACCTGCGGAGGCGGGTGGAGGGCGTACCACAGCGAGAGTGCGTTCTCGGGCACATTCGCAGCCGCAAGGCTTCCGCAGGTGTACCGCGCGATTTACAGGAACGTACTGAAACACATATGGTTGCAAAGATTGTTCCGGTTCACCTGCGAAGGGAGGTTGCGGACTGAGCGGCCTGAGAAGTATGTCTGGGGCACATTGGCCACAACGAAGCTTCCGCAGGTGTACCGCGATGTTTGCTGGAATGTGCTGGTAATCTACAGGTTATGCAAAAGTGCCCGGTTCACCTGCGGAGGGAGGTGGAGCTGGAGGAGGAGCGGAAAACGAGACTCGAGCCCACGTACCGTGGGCAATCTCGCGGCTTGTGTTGCCCCCCTGCCCCCTCAAGGGGAATGGGGTCAGGGGGGAATGGGGTCGCTCATGCGGGTCTCGGAGCGAGTCCGAGATGAAGGAGGGTATAAAAGCCAAAAAAACCATGCCTTTCGACACGGTCTTTTCATCTTTTGAGCGGAAAACGAGACTCGAACTCGCGACCCCAACCTTGGCAAGGTTGTGCTCTACCAACTGAGCTATTTCCGCAATGGGAATGCAAAGGTAACTAAATTTTTTTATCTTCCAAATTTTATTTCAATTCCGTACAGGTACAAATAGAAAACCGGCTGCCGGGTCAAATCCCGAGGCAGCCGGTCACTATCTATATAAATGCTTACTCAGTATCGGATACCAGCCTTATTCGGCAGCTACGTGCGATACATAGAAAGCACTGCCCACCTGCGGCGTTCCGTTATAATCAGTACGCTTGCCGACAAGTGTCAGTTTGTCTCCCTTTTTGAGACCTGTGGCACTGATCAGATTCTGGAACTCTTTGGAAGGTCCACCGTAGCCGGCAAGGAGTCCGTAAACATATACAGAACCTGTTTCATCTTCAATATCGAAATTCCCGTACTTGTCACTGTCCTTAAGATCGGATGTTATGGTACCTGTAATCCGATACCATGCATCACCCTTTTCCTTGGCGATGAACTCTGATACGGTAAGATCCGTTACAGGAGAGTGCTTTTCAACAGTAACATCCTTCATCTGGGGATCTCCCTTATACGAAGTCTTGGGACCGGTAATGGTAACGATGTCGCCTTCTTTGATACCGAGAGAAGCCCAGTTTTTCGGATTCCCTTCAGCATCAAGCGTACCGTAAACATATACTGAACCTGTATGGTCTGCAAGATAGAAGTTGCCGTATAGGTCACTTGTAACCTTCGTAATGTAACCCGTGATGCGGTAGATAGTCGAACCGTCTTCAGCAGCATTGATTTCATCGGCAGTAGCATCGATAATTGAACCTTTCTGCGATACTGTGGTTACGGCAGTATAAGAACCATTATTGGTAGAGAATGTCAGTTCTACCATCCTGTCACCCAATTCATTCTTCTGGGCGAGGAATTTGACTGCAGCATCGTTGCCGTTCTGGGATATGGAGACTACACTAAGCCACGATTTGGCATCTTCGGGAATCGATATGCTCACGCCGTTGCCTTTGCATGTAAGGGCGATTTCGAACTCACCACCTTCAATAGGAAGTTCAACAGGGTCGGATTCTACCTTGATAAGGGATTTTTCAATTTCTATGACGGTAACATCGACCAGTTCAATGGTGGATCCGTAGGTCAGTTTGGGACCTTCTACTGTAACCTTGTCACCTACTTCCAGATTATGCTTGAGGAACTGCTGTGACTGGCCTTCGTAAAGGGTACCGTAAATATACAGTGAATTGCCTTCATCGTCACTGAGATACCAGTTCCCATAAGTAGTGTTGGCAATGGATGTGCAGGTACCGGTTACACGGTAGATTTTACCGTCTACACCGCTGATTACTTCAGGGATTGTAGAAACGGTGGCACTCATGTTGTCATCTTTCTGCAATACGTTTACATACTGGATTGCAGAATATTTCCCGTTCTCGTCGGCTTCTCCTACAAGAATCCTTATTTCAGCATTGTTGTTGTTGAGAGTAGATTCTGCGGAAAAAGTGACTGTAGTATTTCCCGGCTCACCGCTGAGAGGGGATATTGTAAGCCATTCCAGATCTTTTATAGTAGCATCATCGAACTTCCATGACTCGGTAGCCTGTATTTCAATTGACACCTGTCCTCCCTCAACTGGTATGGCGACAATGGACTGTGAAAGCTTGAGCTGATCCAGCTGGCTTACGGTTATCTTTTCCTGACATGAAGCGAAAAGAACCGTACAAACTATAAACGATACGATTATATTCTTAAGTCTCATAATCTTGGTTCTTCTGATTAGTTAAACAAATATTTAATACCGACCTGTGCGTACCAGCATTGTCCGATGCTGCGGCTCGGGATCCATGTCTGGGTTGATCCGCTGACTGCTGCAGGTGTAGAATATACAGGATATCCGTCGCTTGAAAGACCTTCATACTTGAGGATACGTCCGCTGTTGAGCTCCGGAGCCATATATTTGGAAACACCCCATGAAGAATTGAAGAGGTTGAGGATATTCTTTATATCTACGCTAAGCTGAAGTGTATTGGTAGTATTTCCGATCTTGACTTTGAAGTCGTGGCTGTAACGGAAGTCCAGACGGTGTACCCAAGGAGAGTAAACACTGTATGCCTCAGTGTACTGACCCTTAACCTTGCTCAGATAAGCATCCTTGTTTACAAATGCCCAGAAACGTGCCTTGTCGTCATCGGAAACGAAACGCATATTTTCGAATTCGCTTTCGGTAGGGATATAAAGTACATCATAGTTATATCCGTCACCGTTTATGTCATTGGACGACATGTAAGTGTAATTGTAACCACCGCGCCATGTTTCATAGAACAGACTGAAATGGTTGTTGCACCTGTCACTGTAGGTAAGGGATGCATAGGCACGGTCAGGTGTAACATACTGGGAGTTGTGGAGAGTTGCATTGTTGGGACCATCCACGGTCGGTACATATGTAAATGCAGACTCGGCATTCGATCCTGGCATTCCTGTCAGTTCCTTTGAAACAGTATGTGTATATGCTGCCGAGAAATCGAGTCCTTCAATCGGGGCCATTCTGAATGAAACACTTGCCGAATAACCGTAACCCTTATTTGTATTGGTAAGGAGATAGCAGCTTACTCCGTTGTATTTGAAGTCAGAAGGATAGATATGGCGGTTGTCATCACCGTTGAACGATGCGAATCCTTCAGGAGAGATAATGTCTATATCCTGCAGACGGACACCGTTGACAGTCTTGTTATATATGAATTCTCCAGTAAGGCTCATAGGGAATGCTGTAGGGAAAGCATAATCCAAAGCCAAAGAACTCTTCCATACCTGAGGCATCTTGAAGTTGGGATCTACAGCCTGGACTGCTGAAGGCACTACTCCGTCTTCAGGTGTGATTTCCATGGGGAACCTCTTGGGATCAAGCTGGTTGAGCCTTTTCAGAATGTCTTCTGTCGTTACAAGCATGTCACCTGCAAAGTGCTTGAGCAAAGGATCAGCGACACCCTTACTGTTTGTAGTAATCACTGCCACATTCTGTACCATACCGGCATTGGTAGGCATGTTTGTGAAGAACACAAGAGGGAGACGTCCGGTAAAGAGGCCTGTACCTCCGCGGAGCTTAAGGCTGCTGTCGCCTATAATGTCCCAAACGAAACCTACTCTGGGAGAGAACTGCACTTTAGGTTTAGGCCAGCGTCCGGTATCCACATGATATCCGTTATAGTCTATTTCCTTGATGGCGTTGTTCGTCATCAGGTCGTTGTTGTCGAAGATGATCGTTTCGATACGGAGTCCGGCGGTAAGTTTGAAGCGGTCGGTAGCGTCCCAGTCATCCTGGACATAAGCAGCAGCCTTGTGGTAACGTACTCTTGCTGCAGGGTTTTCCTCTCCGCCATAGCCATATGTAAGGGCAACTGTTTCAGGTTCTGCACCGTTCAGGAAATCATCCAGGGATTTATAACGGTAGTAACCTGTACCGTTACGCATATAAGAGTTGTCGGCCATCTGATATTCATAGCTGAGACCACCTATGATTTTGTGGTTGCCGGTGAAATATGTTATGTCGTCTTTGGCTGTGATGACAGTATTGTGGACACCGTTGTTCCATGTAAAGAGTTCATAGCCGGCAGACATATATGGTACAGGAGTATACGCACCTTCTCCGCTGGTACCGGTACCGTCAAGTATGTCGATGAAAGGGAATTTGGAAGAATTACTTCCACGACGGCTGTCAAGTTTCGACCAGGTCACAAGCAGCTGGTTGGAAAGGTTGTCTGAGAACCTGCTGTTGAGGTCAAGGGATACTGTGTTGGCGATATTGTCCATAGAGTACATGGAATTTGCGAAAGCCATCGAGTACTCAGAGAAACGGCTGAAGTTTGTACGCACACCGCAGTTGGAAGACGAAGCATTGGTATTGTTCCAGCCTTTGTCTATGGTATAGTTGTATCTTACTGCAAGATTGTGCTTGTCACTTATGTTCCAGTCGATACGGGCCAATATCTTCATATTGCTTTCATCAGCAGGATAATCTGTATAAGATCCTGTATCATATCCGTATTTTTCCTTAAGGAAATCGGATACCTTCTGCATATCCTCAATGGTCACTCTCGAAATATAGTTTTCAGGATCTGCCACTCCATCTGCTGAAGCTCTCCAGCGGTTAACCACCGTAGGAACCTTTGAATATTCGAAGTTTGCAAAGAAGAAGAGCTTGTTCTTTACGATAGGTCCGCCCAAAGTAGCACCATATGTAGTATAACGGTCCTTGTCACGTGCTCCGGCAATTTCTTCACCGGCAACCGCATTACCACGCATGTTTTCATTCCTGTGATATGCATATGCAGTCCCCCTGAACGTGTTGGTACCGGACTTGGTAATGGCGTTTACGCCACCGCCGATGAAGTTGGACTGACGCACATCATAAGGAGAAATCACGACCTGAACTTCTTCAATGGCATCCAGGGAAATAGGATTGCCGCCACCGGGGAGGTTTTCACTGAGACCGAAGTTGTTGTTGAAGTTTGCACCGTCGACCGTAAAATTAGCAGTACGTCCGTCAGTACCCATGAAGCTCATGCCGTTACCTCCATAAGGGGAGAGTTTTGTAACATCGGTAATGCTTCTGCTGATGGTCGGCAATGCGGTAATCTGGTCATTTGAAATGTTGGTAGCAATGCCTTTGTTTTCCATAGGAAGTTTTGACATGGCCTGGGAAATTATCACAACTTCCTGAAGCATTTCATTGTCTTCAGTCAACTTCACTGTCAACTGATATGCTTCTGCAAGCTGAAGTACTATATCAGTATAGGTAGCAGCCTGATAACCTATGCTTGTCACTTCAACTGAATAAGGGCCACCTGTACGCATACCGTTGATAACGAAGCGGCCTTCGTTATTCGCTATGGTATAATAGGATGTACCCGAAGGGATGTGTTTTGCGATAATGGTGGTTCCGGGGATAGGATTACCTGCACTATCCTCTACTTTACCATTAATTGAAGATGTCGTTACCTGTGCAGACATTACAGTTGCAGCACAGAAAGCAATGATTGTTAAGACAATCCTAATAAATGTTTTCTCCATTTTGGCTAAGATTCATTTAAAATTTGGCGCAAAAATATTCAATTTATTTGTATTTCTGAATTTTTCTTATGACATTTGCGCAACATTTCTGAAACAAGGAATGCAAAAATCATTTGTGGATAGATTTGACTGCTTGCAACCACATGAAAAAATGCTAAAATGACTTTCATACAGTTAGTGTTTCGTCAAATCTCTCCGCAAAGCCGGATGAGATTTATTTTTTTATACAGTAATTTAATCATTTCAAGTAATGGCTTATTTATTTACATCTGAATCGGTTTCGGAAGGGCATCCCGACAAGGTTGCGGATCAGATTTCCGATGCGATACTGGACGATTTCCTTCGCCAGGATCCTGAAGCCAAAGTCGCTTGCGAAACATTCGTAAGCACAGGCCTTGCCGTAATTTGCGGAGAAGTTCGTTCAGAACATGCATACGTCGACATCCAGCAGGTTGCCAGAAAAGTTATAGAAAGGATCGGCTACACGAAAGCAGAATACATGTTTGATTCCAAATCCTGCGGAATCCTGTCTGCCCTGCACGAGCAGTCTCCTGACATCAACCGCGGTGTAGTCAATGAAATCCAGGAAGAGCAGGGTGCCGGAGACCAGGGAATGATGTTCGGGTATGCATGCAACGATACTGCTGAATATATGCCTCTGCCTCTGACCCTTTCACACATTGCTCTGCTCGAACTTGCAAAAATACGCAAGGAAGAATCCAACCTTATGCCTTATCTGAGACCTGATGCAAAATCCCAGTTTACGGTAGAATATGGAGATGACCATCAGCCCAGAAGAATCCATACCATAGTCATCTCTACACAGCATGACGACTTTGACGCAGGTATCGGGGCTGAAATCGGCTCTGAGGAAAACGATGCGGCTGTAGTATCCAGAATAAAGAAAGACATAGAGGAAATCCTGCTGCCCAGAATAATTGCAAGGCTTCCGGAAAAGACAAAAAGGCTTTTCGACGGCAAACACATACTCCATGTCAATCCCACAGGAAAATTCGTGATCGGCGGACCTCACGGAGACACCGGACTCACCGGGAGGAAGATTATCGTGGACACCTATGGTGGAAAAGGGGCACACGGAGGCGGTGCATTTTCAGGAAAAGACCCGAGCAAGGTAGACCGTTCGGCAGCATATGCCGCCCGCTATATCGCAAAGAACCTGGTTGCAGCCGGTGTAGCTGACGAGGTGCTTATACAGCTTGCCTATGCAATCGGCATTGCCAAGCCCGTAAGCATCTTCGTAAACACCTACGGTACTTCGAAGACAGGTCTTACAGACGGGGAGATTGCGGCCAAGATAGGCGAGATTTTCGACCTGCGTCCGGCTGCAATAATCCGGAAATTCGGTCTGAAGAACCCTATCTACAGCCCTACTGCTTCCTACGGCCATTTCGGAAGGGACCCTTACAGGGGGAAAGTGAAAATAATACGTAACGGAGCTGAAAAGGAAGAAGAAGTTCAGTTCTTCGGATGGGAACTCCTAGATTCCGTAGACAAAATCAGGGAAAGCCTCAACATCTGACAGTCGCACCTATTGTTATATAGGTAATACGGATACCGGGAATACGGCTGAGGGCATCATAACAGGCTTCTGCCGTTGCCCCTGATGTCAGTACGTCATCCACCAGGAATACATGGCATCCTTCCAGCTGCCTTGCCACATGATTATTCCTCAGGAAGAATGCTCCGGAAACATTTTGCCATTTCCCGCTCATGGATTTTCCAGTCTGTGAGCGGGAATATTTCTTTCGTTCCAGCACATTGTTAATTACAGGTATCCCGTCCATGGCGCCCGATATGCCCTCTGAAATCACTGAAGCCTGGTTATAGCCTCTTTTCCACAGACGCAACCAGTGGAGCGGAACAGGGATAATGGCATCTGCCATGAATCCGGCATCCGAAAGGAATTGTCCCAGCATACGTCCGAGATACCGGCCCAATTCCTTGTCCCCTTCATATTTGACACGGTGGATCAGTTTTGAATAACCGTTGTCCCTGGAATAGAAGAAAAGCGAAACGACCCTTTCAAAACGTGTCCTCGCCCACAACATTTTTTCTGCAGGGTTATCTTTCCATTTCCAGAAATAGGTCAGAGGCATATCAGACATGCATTCCTTGCAGATATGAGATTCCTGAAGGGACAGCTCTTTTCCGCACACAGGACATTCCCTGGGATAGACCATATCCAGCAGCATCCTTATTCCTTCCCTCAACTCCTGTCCCCTCAACATACTTGTTTCCCTTCTAATCGAACTTTACCACCGTTATTCCGCTCCCTCCCCTCTCGATGTGTTCATCTGCGAACGATGCAACACCTGGGGTGATTTTAAGATATTTCCTTATTTCTTCCTTCAGTATTCCGTTACCTTTCCCGTGAAGAATGGAGACCTCCCCCATTCCGACCATCATGGCATCGTCTATAAACCTGGTCACTGTCCTGATTGCCTCTTCCAGACGCATTCCGCGGATATCAATGGAAGGCTTGAAGTTCAGTTTGCGCTCTGTAATGGAAGACGACAGGGTAACAGTCGTCTTCACCGGTTTAGATGCTGCTTTCATCCTGTTGCCGGACACCGGCACCAGATTGGATATATCAGCCCTTGTAATGATTTCCCCAACAGCTACGGTTGCTTTTGCCCCGGATATCCTGACCACCTCCCCCATCAGTCCGGAATCTTTGAACGAGACGCAGGTGCCTTCCGTTATTGCAGCCGGTTCGCTTACGGGAGGCTGCAATGCCTTTACATCAGCATTCCTTACCCCTGCTTTTACCGATGCCTCCCTCTTTTCCCGACGTTCCTGCTGCCTGCGCTTCCTCTCTATTATCTGCGCCATCTTCCGTTCTATCATATCATCCGTTGCAGACCGCGAATCATCCTTTTCCATACTTGCAGCAAATTCCCTGAGATCTGATCGTACTTCCTGGGTTTTCTGTTTTTCTGCCTGGGATTCGCGGATTTCCCGGATAGTATTTTCTATCTTGCGGTTCGCTTCCGCAACGATTTCCTTAGCCTGCTGCTTCGCTTCATCCAGAATGTTTTTCCTCAGAAGCCTGATATCGGAAAGTTCCTTTTCATACTTGTCTGTAATCGAATCCAGAGTCCTGTCCGCAGCCTTGACCCTGGTAAGCCTTTCTTCTATCTCCCTTTTGTTGCGTGCTATCTTCCTGAGGTTTCTCTCTATTGAGACATAATCCTTGCCTGCACGTTCCTCTGCCCCTTTAACGACAGATTCCGGCAGACCTATCTTCCTTGCAAGTTCAAAAGCAAAAGAGTTCCCCGGCAACCCTATCTCAAGTTTAAACAGGGGCTGTATCTTCTGGACATCAAAGAGCATTGCCCCGTTGGAAACTGCCGTACTGTTATTTGCATAGAACTTCAGATTGGTATAGTGGGTAGTGATTATGCCGTAACAGCCTTTCTTCTCGAATTCGGAAAGGATTTCTTCGGCAATGGCCCCTCCTGCTGCAGGTTCCGTACCACCTCCGAATTCATCTATAAGGACCAGACTCCGCTCCCCGCAATGCTCCAGTACCTCTTTCATGTTGAGCAGATGGGAACTGTACGTACTCAAATCGTTTTCCAGAGACTGGTCATCGCCTATATCCACGAAAATATCCTCGAAGACCGTCATTTCCGAACTTTCGGATGCAGGGACAAGCATGCCCCACTGCAGCATGTACTGGAGAAGCCCTGCCGTCTTCAGACATACGGACTTGCCTCCGGCATTAGGACCTGAGATCAGGAGTATCCGTTTCTGGGGTGTAAGTACAATGTCCAGCGGAACGATGGTTTTACCTTCCTTCTTCAGCGCTTCCTCGAGCAAGGGATGCCTGGCTTTTTTCAGAATCAGTTCACCTCTGTCTGAAATCACAGGTTTCCCGCCTTCGAAACGGCCCGCCACAGCCGTCTTCGCCATGATGAAATCCAGCTCTCCCATAAACTTGTGGGCTTCAGCAAGATCGTCAAGATACGGCCGAAGGAAATCGGAGAACTCCATCAGGATACGGAGTATCTCCCTCTGTTCTTCAAAATGCAGGGCGGTCAGTCTGTTGTTCAGCTCGACAACTTCAATAGGCTCGACGAAAGACGTACGCCCAGAGGCGGACTCGTCATATACGATGCCGCTGAGCTTCTTTTTGTTTCCGGATGCAACCGGAATGAGCATTTTCCCGTCTCTGACCGACACTGTAGCATCTTCGTCCGCAATGCCTTCTTCCTGCGCTTTCCGCAATATGGACTGGATCCTTCTGGAGACCGTACCTTCCATATCGCGTATAGCCCTACGTATGGAAGCCAGTGTTTCGGAGGCATTGTCCCTTATCTCTCCATAACGGTCCAGAATAAGGTCTATCCTCCTCAACACTTCAGGGAATGTGACTACCCCTGCACTCATGGACCGGAGCAGCGGATACTGCCCCTCCTTGCATCCGGTAAAGAAATTCACAATTCTGCGCAGGGTATCCAGTGATGTACGCAGTTTTGCCAAAGAGAGTCTGTCAATGCATGACGCCGGATTTTTCAGAGGTATGAGGAAAGGGAGACAATCCTGGAAAACCGCATCCGGGAATGAAGACTCGAACATGATTATAACCCTCATTTCATCGGCTATTCCCAAACGGTGTTCCACCTCCCCAGGTTCGACCGCTACGGATTCTTCCACTGCTCTCCCGCGTCCGTATCCTGTCGAGCACCTTTCAGCCACTGCTGTCCTCAGCTTGCAGAATCCCAGTTTCGCCTCTATCTTCTCTGCATTATACATAGTGTACGGATCAGTTTTCCTTTCTGAATGAATTTTCAATGCTTAGCTTCAGTTCACTCATACTGGTAATCGTCTTCATTTCTCCCCCCGTGACAAACGTAATGTTTCCTGTCTCTTCTGATACCACGATGGCATCGGCATCCGTATCCTGCGTGATACTGACCGCAGCCCTGTGCCTCATGCCGTATTGAGGCGGGATGTTGGGATTATCCACTATCGGAAGGGTACACCTGGCCGCAACGATCCTGTCATACTCAATTACCATCGCACCGTCGTGAAGGGGAGTATTCTTGTAGAAGATGTTTTCGATGAGCCTCCTGTTCACAGCCGCATCGATGATATCCCCTGTCTGCGTTACGAATTCCAGCGATGAATTGTGTTTCATGACAATCAGGGCACCGGTACGGGTATCAGCCATACGGCGGCAGGCCTGCGTTATTTCATCTAGGGAATCGGCATGTATTTCCTTGTCACTGCGGCCATACAGCCATTTGGCGATAAGTCCTTTCCTGGATCTGGCAATGTAGCGTCCTCCGATGTGCAGGAGAAATCTCCGTATCTCCGGCTGGAATATTATGATAAGACCGATAACCCCGACACCCAGGACCTGTCCGAGAATGGATGACAGCAGTTTCATGTTCAATGCAGTCACGACCACCCATGTAAAATAGAAGAGCATGATGGCCGCAAAGATATTGAACACGGAAGATCCTCTGATGGCCCGCATCATGCCGTAAATGAGCAGGCCGACCAGAGCTACGTCGATGACATCTATTACGGATATGTTTATGAAACCGAACATTATTTCACTTCAAGCACCTTGCCCGCATCTTTGGCTACCGCTTCTTTCCACTTGTCACTGTATCCGGGTTGCCTGGGACTTGCAGGTATCCTTTCGTCGTTTCCGTTGTTCATGAACGAGCCATCCGGATTCTGGCGCTTCACATTTCCGTCCATATATTTCACAAGGAGATATATATCAAGATCCTTCCACGTATTGAAGAGGTCCTGGGCATTGGTACAGCTGTATTCGGTCAGATATTTCCTGGTTGCAGCTATACTTTCTGCCGAAGGATCCTGTCCTAGTATCTTCAGTGCTTCCGCATCCACTTCGGCAATGCGGGCAAGGTCTGCAGTCATTTTTGCATCTATTATACCGCGTACTTCAGGCTCTATCCTGTCATACAGCATATATGCAAAATTGGTGATACGGTTGGTCACCCAGAACATGGATGTAGGAGAATATTCGATTATGCTTCCGTTGCCCGGTGCCACACATTCAGGAACTTCATTTACATTCGTATACACGGGCATCAGCGGGGAAGTAGCTGCATCGTCTGTTCCGAACCAGATAATGCCACCGATTTCATCGGGAAGCCAGCTGCGGCTCTGGCAGACAATCCAGAAACCGGTCTGCTGGGTAGCAATGGCACGCTCGTTCGTATACTCCTTGCCTTCCCATTCGAAGCCCATAGGCCTCCACCTGTAAGGGGTGTGGTGTCCGCCGGCACCTATGTCCTGTCTCATATCCATGGGTGTTCCTTCATAATGGTCCCTCATCACATCGGCTACCTCTTTGACCCCTACTTTCTTTGCAGGTTTTATGAAAAGGGGCATCTTGTTCGCTCCGTTGTAACCCATAGCAAAGTCCAGATATGCTTCAGCCGGTTTGTCACCGATCATTCCACCTCCGAGGATATTGAAGGCTGACCATACGCGGGCCTCGCAACCTCTCATACCGCCGAAATCGATAGGAGCATAAGCATCGCAGAAACTGAAGTCCTCATCCTTTCCTTCAAAATAGCCCATTTCGCGGGCAAAGTCTACAACATCTTTCGCATAAAGCCAGTTTTCCTTATCCTTGAAATCTATTTTGTGTATTCTGGCCTGATTGGCATGGGCACTGATATATCCATCGGGAATCCTTACTGCTACCCATACTGCACCCTTATTTATATTCCTTCCTTTCTTGTCAAGTTTTGTACCTTTTCCGATAAGTTCCATAATCCATGCCTCGTTCTTGTCTGCAATCGAGAAACTTTCCCCGCTGGAAGCATAGCCGTATTCGGCCACAAGCTCCGTCATTACTTCAATTGCCTCACGGGCAGTCCTTGCCCGCTGCAACGTAATGTATATCAGGGAACCGTAATCGATAATTCCTGTAGAATCATACAGCTCGCTTCTTCCGCCCCATGTTGTTTCGGTAATGGTAAGCTGATACTGGTTCATATTGCCTACTGTCTGGTAGGTACTGGGAATCTGCGCTATCTGACCGAGATACTTGCCTGAATCCCACTCCTTTATATTCAGTTTGGCTGCACGCTCGAAGAATCCTGCAGGAGAAAAATACAGTTCTCCGTAAAGCTGATGTGAATCAGCAGAATATGTCACCAGTACGGAACCGTCCTTCGATGCCCCTTTCGTAATAATCACATTTGTACAAGCAAACCCGCTATACACGATTGTCATAGCCAGGGCGGCGCAAAAGGCCTTTTTCAGAAAATTAGTAGCCATTATTCAAAGTTTTGTTAATTTTGCAATATATAGGATTTCAAAATTAGTATTTTTTCACACAAATTCAAAAACCATGGCCAACAATATATCCAGAACTGTCACAGCATTGTTTATACTGACAATATCAGCCTTGTCCCTTTCCGCTCAGGAACAGGAGCAGAAATCTCCGGAAGAAGTCGCTATAGAAATGGCTACTAAATATGAAAAGGACCTGAAGCTCGCTCCGCATCAGGCATTTTTCGTCGATTCGATTCTCCAGCACGACATGAGGGCCATGCATGATGAAGTGATGAGCATGCGCAACTCAGGGACACAGGAATATACCGTATACAAACAGATCCGGGAAAAGTGGACTTCCCAGATAGACTCGTCGTTCAAAAAGGTACTGACGGAAGAACAGTGGATTTCATACCTGAAGATGAACGGTAAATACAAAAAGGAAAAAGGAGCAAAAAAACAGAGAAGACCCAGAGGCTGACAGACTACAAGGGAATATGATAAGGTTTCCGTTCCCTGTAATAGACCTCATACCTGAACCCTGCTTTAAGGGCTACCTCCCTGCACCATCCGAAATTGTCACCTATCCTGGATATGTTGTGGGCATCGGATCCGAAGGATATTGCCTCACCCCCGAGTTCCCGGAATCTCTTAAGTACTTCAATATCTGATACTGGAGTTCTCCCCCTGTACAGCTGATAAGTCTTGGTATTGATTTCCATTGTCTTGCCGTTTTCTGCGAGGAACTTCAGTATAGGATCCAGGAATTCCCCGTATTCGGCATATGAAATACAGGTTTCAGGATAAGGGGCATACCGGACAATATAATCATAATGTCCGAGTATGTCAAAATCCTGCATTTCACACATAAGCGAATACATTTCCTCCAGATAATGGCTGTAGGCCCTGAAATAACCGTAAGGTTTATAATATTCGCCAAGATACGGATCGTGTCCGTCCACAAGGTGCAATGATCCTATGACACAGTCGAAAGAATAGTCCGAAAGTATCTTCCGGATCTTAGAAAGGCTTATTCTCTGGAATCCGATCTCTATTCCTTTCAGAAGCTGGAAATCAGTTTTCCTGCCATTGAGGCCGAAATACACCACCTCTTCATCTATTGCCTCCTGCTGTGCCCCTGGATCGAATGTAAAACCGTTTATCCCTTCCGGCGGGTCCAGATCCATATGGTCAGTAAGGACGATACCCCGTAATCCGCGTTCCATAGCGGTACGGATGGCATCGTCTATGTTCATTCGGGAGTCATCGGAAAAATATGAGTGGGTATGATTGTCGAAAAAACCTTGCACAGCCATTTTATCTCATTTCTGTCACTGTCCATGTACCGGTTTCCGGATTGCGGACCACGCATACAGCATTGGTCATGCTGTCCATTTCCCCTGGTATGATTATATCAAATTCAACAAGAAGAGAATCCTTGGAATACTCGTACACCTCTGTACGGTGTATTTCCACGGATGAGGAAAGTTCTACAAATACTGTCCGCAACGAATCCGGCAATTCTGCGATCATGGCTTCGGATTCTTCGACTCTGGACTTCAGGTCAGAACCCGATACGGACTTGGCTGTCGCGTAATCTGCCGCAAAATAGGAAGTGATGAATTTTTCTGCAGTTTCTATGGCAGCCTGTTTGCCGTTGCCAGCACATCCTGACAGAAAAAGCGCTGTAAGAAGCGATAAAACAATTATGTTATATTTCATTTTATTATATTATAAATTCTGTACACCATCAATGTCAAGCAATACAAGCTGATATGTATCACGGTATTTTGTAAGGATCCCTGTCAGATTGCATTTATCCCCGATCTCCATTCCCACCTCGTAATCTGCAAATGATGCGTAGCCGCTTGTCCTGACAACCACGGTAACACCTCCTACCGAGAAATTCTGCTGACCGTATTCGGCTTCCCTGCCTGTCTCGGGATCGTTGCTCACAGCCCATGTGCGCAAGCCGCCCTGCCCCCCCTGGTATGAGGCATTGAGGAGCCTCACATACTTGCATACATTCGACTCAGTTATCTGGGACGAAGACGTTATATCCATTGGAGGAAGCGGCTCTCCATAGCTGCCTTTGAAAATCGTCCTGTTGATAAGTGCCTGCGCATCTATATAGGACGTTTCATAGTAGGAATCTGTGGAAACGGCCCCTAACTGGACACTTCCGCCATAGGCCCCAAGACAAAGATACTGTGGCTTTACATAAATGGTCTGGCCAAGAATGTAATCGTTGTATAGCCCCGTCTTGCCTATCTTCAACTCAAGACCGGCCGTCCCGTCCTGTATGTACAGGGAACGGTAGACGTTCCCGCTTTTATCAGTACTGATGACCTTCCCTGAAAGTATTATCGTATCAGTAGTGATTTCCATCGGGAAACCGCTGTAAAGGGCCTTGAATTCGGCAAGTGTCATGTTCGGAGTCATCTCGGCAGGATCGGGGGATGCCGGCTCCTCGAATTTCTGACAGGAATGGATAACCGCCATCCCGACTGCAACTATCGCAATTATTATTGTTAACTTCTTCATATCCACCCATTTTAGAATCTGAAATACACGTTGATCATATAATTTATACCATAGAGGTAGAAGTATTTGGAATCAAACGGAGTATAGTTGACTATGTTGCCGTTGTCATCCATATTCCTTGAAAGTCTCATCTGCTCATATCCTCCCGTCTTTATGTTCTTGGAGTTCAGGATATTGTTTATATTGGCGCTTACTCCCAGCAGGTATTTGTGGTAGATCATCCAGGATTTGCCAATGTTGGCATTGAGGATGAATGCCCTGGGGAAGCGTTCCTGGTCTGTCATGTATCTGAGAGCTTCCATACCTTCCGGAGTTGTATGGTCTATTCCGCGGACTGCATAGTCGGTACGGCGCAGAGGGTTCATTGAGATGTACATTCCGTCAAAATAGTTCAGGTCAATTCCTGCAAAAAGATAATTCCTTCCGCGCCAGGTCAGGCCGACCGATGAAGCCAGCTGTGGAGTCCGTGCTACCCTGTAGCCTTCCCAATAGACCCTGGCATTCTCGAGGACTACCCTTTCGCTGTTGTCAACCGTCTGGGTGACATAGGGATTGGAAGTATAGACATACTTGCCATAGCTCACCGCTCCTTCGAACGCCAGACCGGCATATATCGGCACACGGATACCGGCTTCAATCCCTATGTTGCGCTGGTCTATACCCGTCATTGAAAAGTTGGTATAGGCTCTCTGCAGATCATCATAGAAGGAAATCAGGTCTGTCTGATCCTTGATATCCGTATAGAATGCAGAGACTCTGAGAGCCAGCTCTCCTATCTTGAGCGAATAGTTCAGATCTGCGCTGAAAATCTTCTCGGTGGCAAGACCTGAAACAACAGTGTTACGGGTCCTGGGAGAGAGGAATGCCTCTTCGAAATAAGGAGCATTGGTCATATAACCGACATTTGCATAGATCATATTCTGACCTGAGAACTTGTATGCCAGCCCTAATTTACCTTTATATGTGAAGAAATTCTGCTTTTCGGAATTGCCGAGAGAGTTGTCCGGGAACAACCCTTTTTTCATAAGCCCCTCTCGCCAGAATGTATTGTAAGCGGCTTCTCCGGCCAGGCTGGCTTCGAAACCTCCGGCTGTAAATACCCATGTCGTCCAGGCTTTATGGTTATAGTAATGGGCAAAGTAGTCGTATCCGTACTTTTCACCTTCTTTCACGACATGGTTCGGATTCAGAAGGTTATTCTGGTTATGGTCGCCCTCCCCGAAGTCCCTCTCCGCAAACTGGTCCACATCGAGCCAGTAGTCGCCTCCGAGAAGATCCTTGACTATCTTATAGTATTCCGTCCGGTTCCAGCGGAAATTGTATCCGAGTGTGGCTTTCACATGGGAGCCGAAGAGTTTTGTTGCCTGTATATTGGCATTCACGTCATTCTGGTCGGCATGCCTTTCTTCCAGAATATACTTCGAACGGGTTGTATTGGACGCATCTATCGAGGGATTATAGTCTATACCGTCTTCGAAGAAACTGTTCCGGTTCACCTCATACATCCTGTCCCAGTTCACGTGACGGATATTGTCATCCGTAAGCCAGCCTTCCCTTACCCAGGCTGCCTTGACAGGGTCGTCATCAAAATAGCTGGGCAGATTCCTGTAATAATCAGGGCGTGGATCCGGTGCATCATACCAGTCCAGAGCAGAATACCCGTTGCGTCCGAAACGGTAGGAGGCACCTACCGAAAGTTTGAAATCGTAAACAGGGGTAAACTCATAATTGAAAAGAGCTACCGGTTCGTGATTGTTCCTCACACGGGCATTGCGCAGCTTCCCGTTCTGGTATCCCCAGTTGGAGTTGTAGTAATTGTTCCCGAGCATGTCGTAGACTTCCTGTGTGGAAGAGTTCTGTGCCCCTCTCTGCACAGGGGATCCGAACACAGTAAACGAGAAGCGGTGCCTGTCACCGATGAACTTCTCGGCCGATGCAAAATATGCAAATGCATTGTAGAATACCCCCTGAACATAATCGTTGCCCCCTAGGCGTGTGGACAAGGAGAGAGCAAATGCCCATCCGTTATCCATCTTACCGGTGCCGTATGTAGCCATAAGACGGAGCCTGTAAGTCGTACTGTTTGTCAGGACACTGAAACGGTATCCCTTGGCGACCGTTGAAGCATAGGCATTGATATTCGTAAGCCCGCTGATTCCACCTGTACCGTAATCCGAAACTGCCATACCCCCTACTACCTCTTTTTCCCTAGTAGCCTCATTCAGACCGCTGAAAAGGGAATATGGGGAATATCCGCTCATTGCATCATTGAACCTGATGCCGTTTATATAGACATCTGACATCCCGCTCTCATAGCCTCTGCTGAGGAAACGCATGGAACTGAAACTGAAAGAAGCAATATTGTCAAACACATCCTGCGATGAAGAAAGCACCGATGGAATATCCTCGTAACCGGACCCCGACTCATTTTCACCTTCGAATTCGGCAAACATGTTGTCATTGAAATCCCCAGGGGCGATACTTGGAGATATAGATACTTCACGCAGATCGTACATGCCTCCTTTTATGCTGACATTAAGTTCTGTAGCAATGAAGTTCTCTGCCTTGATTTCCATTCTGTACATACCGTCGGCCACATTCTGTATCTCAAAGGACCCGTCGGTACCGGTAAGTACCTTTATTCCGTTTACGGTAGAATAAAGCACTACTTCCGCATCCTTTACGGGGCGGCGGTCAACTCTGTTTACTACAACACCTTTGACTCCACCATCCTGCGCCGCTGCTGAAAGGCACATTAAGGATGTGAGAAAGATTAAAAACAATTTTCTGAAATCCATATTGTATATGATTCTATTTACCTATTAATATGAAAACCGGGAAGTGGTCACTGTATCCTCCCAGATAAGAATTACCGCTGTAGGTACGCAGGGGATAGTTCTTGAACTTGCCTTTTTGCTGTACCATAAAGGGACGCTTGAATATATTTCCGTAATATCTGGATCCATTTGCCTTGCATATACGCAGAGTGCCTGTTCCATTTACAGGGAGAAGGTTGGAATTCACGATCATGTTGTCGAAAAGGTTCCAGGCATCCTGATATCCGAGAGTACCCATGCCGCGGCGGTGCATTTCCCGGAAAGGATTGAAATATTCCCCATTGCCTACTTCCGAGATGTTTTCCTTACCTCCGACAACCTCTGCCAGACTTCTGTTGTTCGGGTCATCATTCATGTCCCCCATCATTACAATCTTGATGTCAGGATATACAGAGACGAGTGAATCCGCATATCTCTTGAGGGTGCTGGCACATCCTACACGGAGATATTCGGATGCCGCCGAGCCGCCCCTTCTCGATGACCAGTGGTTTACAAAGAAACAGAAACGTTCCCCTTCGATGGTACCGCAGACAGCCAGAATATCCCTGGTCTTGAATTCCGGTTCCTCAGGGATGACAGGCTGGAATGCATCGGACCATTCCACCTTGAAAACATCCGGACGGTAAATCAGGGCGACATCCACGCCACGGGCTTCGGGAGAATCATAATGCACTATCTGGTAATTTGCCCGTATCAGGCGGCTGTCGGACACGATATCATCCAGCACCCGCCTGTTCTCCACTTCTGAGAACCCTATCACTGCAGGGTAGGTTCTATTAGACCCTGCGACATTGTATATTACTTCCCCTATCCGTGAGATCTTTTCACGGTATTTGGTTTCAGTCCATTTCTTAGGTCCGTCGGGAGTGAATTCTTCATCCCTTACATTCGGATCATCATATATGTCGAAAAGGTTCTCGACATTATAGAACATGACCACGTGTCTGCTGCCATCCTGTGCCATGACAACCATGGTGCAGAATAGCAGTAATGGTATCAGCAGTATCTTTTTCATAATATCCATCTTTGTCAAAAGCCCCAACGTACAGGGTCCAACTGGTTTTTAACGTCATTTTCAATATTGTCCGGAAGGTTCTGGAAGAATGTGATACCGGTTATATCTTCGATCTCCGAGACTTTTCTAAGGTCTTCCCTTGCAGGAGAGGAACGGTCATACTTCACATTATCATACAGGTAAGCAATGGAATAGTATGTACCGTCCTTGATGTTCCTTTTGAGCAGGACCTTGAAATATCCCTTTGGGACAGCCACTTTAGCCCCTGCATTGTCAGCAGTATATCTCATTTCCGGCTCTTCCTGTGTCGTAAGGATCGGTCCGGTGACAACATACAGCGTATCACAAGAACTGCTGTAGCCCCTTACCTTCTCCTCTACTTTCGCCCAAAGCCCTTGATTAAACGATGAGACCTGGGCTGTCATATTCGTGAAATAGAATGTCTGGCGGTTAAGATCCTCGCTGCTGTTTCTGGACCCTGAAGGGAGCTGATGTCCCCTGTCATATCCTTTTTCAGGCCACCCCTTGAACAGCTGGGGCTGATATTCAGCGGGAATCTTGGGATCGTAATTCCAGGCATCGGTACGGCCTGATCCAACATACATTTTGCAGATGGGATACGCTACCCATAAGGCAATCCTGTTCTCGGCATCATAATACATCGAATAATTCCTTACTTCCTCTCCTCCGATGGTCGAGCGGTGGAAAACATACGCATATCCTTCCTGTTCCTTTACTTCCGGAAGTTCCATCCACTCGTAAACAGGGTCGGATACCAGTCCGTCCGGTTTGTCTCCGGGGTTCCCGGGATCTTCGGGATCCGGATCCGGGTCGGAAGCACCCCTCTGTCTAAGTTCCGTCATGACCGCATTTCCTCTGCCGAACGAGACGATAATCACAGCTCGCCTTTCATCATCACCTGTATTCTCCTGATACGAAAGTATTATATTGTTGCGGCTGCCGGCTCCAGAAGAAGGGGTTACGGTACACCATCCTGCAGCATCCTCCCCGATCTGCACTGTCCAGTCCACCGATGATTCAATGGAAATGAACTGGGCACCAGCCTCCGGACCCACCTCCGGAGAAGACAGGATGACCCTGTTTTCCATTGCATCCTGCTGGCAGGACACAATGAAAAACGGTACTGCCGACATAAGCAGCAGAAGATGGCCTAGATATGACTTGAGCCTGGAAATCATCTCACATTCACTCCTGTAATGACACACCTCGGACCTCCATCAGCGGTGCTGAAAGTAATGGTAGTGGAGTTTGTCACACCGGAAAGGTCAAAAGTATAGAAATCCTTGCCGAACTCGATCGTATAGGGAGAATTGTTGCTGGCTCCCGAATTGGGTCTGAGGGTAACTGTGGCCGAAGCTGCACCGTTTATCTTTCCCCCTCCGTTGATGGCAACCGTCAGGTCACATGTCTTTCCGTTCCATGCAACCGCATAGAATGAAAGTTTGCTTCCGGTAGCCGTCAATGCCGGTGTTGTATATGTTCCAGCCTTGGAGCTCGTACCGAGCTTAAGGCATGGATACTCAGAACCTCCGGTAATTACTATGCCTGTATATGAAGCATTGTCCTTGCTGTCTTCCGTCGGAAGTCCCACATTACTGGTAAATATTCCGTCCCCTTCCGTTCCTTCGCTCTCTCCTCCGCCGGGATTTTCTCCGTCCCCTTCATTGCCTCCGTTCATATTGTCAGGGGTTCCGAACCTTACATTATCCAGTCTGTATGTATTGGATTTGCCGGTATAGCGGAAGGCGATATACAGAGCCTGGGATGAAGAATATGCGGACAGATCAGCCGTATGCTTCATCCACTGGTTCTTGTCTGCTCCCTGCGGATATGTTGCGTCATAAACCACCGTCCAGGTTGCATCTGTGAAGCTTCCGTTGAAATCCTCGGACACAACCACTTCAAACCTCGAATCATCCTGATTATCAAGATAATACAGGGCCGTCTCAAATTCGAGAGCCTTGGGAGATGCTCCGGAGACATTTGCTTTGGGAAGCATGGCGAAGGCTGTTACCGATGCCTGGGCGGATGAATAGGGAGCTATGTCGATATACTTCTCTGTATTGTTGAAGATATTGGTCTTGAACTGGGTCTTGATGTCACTTATATCAGAAGACCAGAATGTCCAGTTATCCGTTACATACTTGATGTAGGATGTCTTGATTGACTGGAAATCGTCCCCGAAAGCAGTTACTGCCGGTTTCTTCCAGTTCTCGCCTATATCAGGATTATCTCCTCCTCCGCCTTCGCCTTTTTCATGGCTGATATAATATGCGGGAATGTCGCCACCTCCCTGTGGAGTTCCGTTGAAGTCATTTCTCAGGGTCTTGATTACGAGTATGTCCCCCACAGATATTCCGAGAGATGAGAAAGACTTGTCGTTGGTATTCTGCCTGGTAGCGGTAATACCGTGTATATATACAGAACCGGTTTCATCCTGCATGGTAACATTGCCGTAGGTAGTATTCTTGATTTCGATTACCTTACCCTGTATCTCGTACCATGTCTTGCCGTCCACAGGGGCTGCCAGGAACTCGGAAATCTTTGTATAGGACTTGCGGGTCTCTCCCAGCTGTGATACGTTAACGGAGGCATAGACGGTACCGGTATTGAATTTTACGACAGCATCCCTGTCTTCCCCGGTATTCTGGAGCACGCTGATCGAAATTTCGACAGAGTCTTCCGATGCCTTGCCGGACATTTCACTGAGGACGAGCCAGTCGGCATCACCTCTGCTGGGTGTTATTTCCGCCACCCAGTCTCTGTTGGACTTGAGTTTGATGATTTTCTCTCCCGACTCTTTGTCGAAAGAAACTTCCGTAGGGTTCACTGCGACATCAGCCGGCTTGAACTGGGGATCCTCTATACAGGACCCTGCCAGAAGCACGGCTGCCGCAAACATTGAAAAGATTGATTTTCTCATATATCACTATTTTAACCGGACTAAGCCAAAAACAGGGTGCATCGGCGACCGGTGCACCCTGTAAAGGCTTAATTCGTATTGTTATTCAAACTTGATGGACTTGATATAGCAAGCCTTCACCGTAGCCTTCATTTCGATCTTTATCACGGCCCCTTTCTTGGCTGCGGGAAGATTGAATGTATACTCGGTAGCTGTATTTGTCATCTTAAGAGGCTCGCCCAATGCAGTACCGTCGGAGAATACCTGCAGGGTCATATCCCCGTTGCTGGCCATGGATGCATTTACCTTTACCTTTGCCACATTCAGGTCTGTAGCTGTTGTCTCCAATGCTACGGAAGAAATAGGGTTTCCGCTGCTGCCGAACTGGACACCTTTTTTGCTGTCATTTGTGTCGAACCCTATATATCCGGATTCATTTTTCCAGTTATAATCCACAGTCCATGCAAGTTCAGGAGTTCCTTTTGTGAGTGCGGTTTCAGGAGCATCCGTTGTTCCGAAGTCCCCTTTTTGCAATTCCCACTCATAGACATTGTTCTCAACCGGAGCTTCACCCATGAATTCCTTGATATCGTTCTCGTTTACAGGCAGCAGCTGTATGGAATTGTAATATCCTACTACGGCCGCCATGGTACCTGTATATTCTGCGTTGATGTATTTTCCCGCCCAAGGGGTTTTGCTGCCAGACCTTACCGTAACCTTGTCTGTACCGTCCGTGAAAGTAACGTTCCCGCTCCAGGGTCTGTTTTCCGTAGCGTCAAGCTTTAGATTCTTCACTTTAACGAACATTTCCCTGTAGTTTTCCATTTCGGCTATGGTAATCTCCGGTGTCGTGAAAGTATTTCCGGAAGAGACGAGAGTAACGTCCCCGTTGTACACATCCGCGTCCCACACAATTTCATAAAGACCGCTGTATATTTTCAGCTTGGCATTCTTGAGTGCGATTCTTACCTTGTCCCCGACGTTGAACTGTTCCATATTGTATTCGTACAGATAAAGCCCGGTTCCTGCAGCCCCTGTACCGTCCTCGACAATCATTGCAGAGGAAATGTTTCCGCTTTCATTGTTTGCGGTAACGACACCCTCAACATAATCCCCGTAAGATGAGAGTATAGCACCGTCTTCGAGAGTTCTTATTGCCTTTGCCATTTCGGACGGAGCCAGTACCTTCTCCTTATGCACGATGGCAAATGCTTTAGTCTCCGATTCATAGACATCATCACCTGCCTTGACATATGCATAATATTCGTACTCCGCCTCTTTAAGGCCAGAAAGCGTAACCGTAAAAGGAGATTCCGGATTCTCAGCTTTGACAGTAATTGTCTCAGCTTCACCGGCATCTTTGATTCCATAAACCACACCGGCTTCAACAACCAGCGGATTTCCTGACACCGTGTACTCTGCAGTGACGGTTGCACTTGCATTGTCTTCCCCGATTACTGCGTCCCCTAGCTCTACAGTAATATTATCCTGTTCGCCGGTACCTGCCTCTTTGCAGGAAGTTGCATAGAACAAACCTGATATGCTTGCCAATGCAATAACAAATAATTTTTTCAGACTCATAATTTATCGGATTAAATGTGATTCCAGCCTATTGTTATGCAAATATATAAATAATTCAAATAACGAATTTTAAAAAAACGTTACGAATTCATAGTAATCCGTAAATATTAAAAAAAAATCCGGCAATCATATGATTACCGGACTATAATAAATGAAAAACCTGACATCTGACTATCTCTTGGCAAGCTGACCGTCAAGGATGAAGAGACCTGCATCTCCCGCACGCCTGATCTTGTCATAGATACCCTGTGCTGTAGCTTCCTCTTCTACCTGCTCACGCACATATCCCCAGAGGAAATCCTGTGTGGCTTTGTCCTTTTCTGCCGAAGCAAGATCCACAAGATTGTTTATCAGGGATGAAACATGGCATTCATGTTCATATACATGCTTGAATATTTCTTCCACGTTTCCCCAGCCCTGAGGAACAACATCGATTTTGTCTACCTTTGCAGTACCGCCACGTTTTATGACATATGAAGCCATGTCATATGCGTGTTCCAGTTCTTCCTGAGACTGTTTCTTCATCCAATGTGCAAATCCTTCGAATCCTTCTTTTTCAAGATAGAAAGACATTGAAAGGTAAAGGTTTGATGACCACATTTCGGCTACTATCTGGTCATTGATAGCATTCTGTAATTTTTCTGAAATCATAATAACTGAATATTTTATTGTTTTTATTTTCTCTGGTTGTTTTATTCAAGTAATCACAAAAACGATACCATTCCGCAGAAATGCCATATTGTCAGCCCGTCCGTGACAATATGTTCAATATCCAGAATCGGGAGTGTTCAGTAATCAATAAAGGGAGACATTGTTTATGACAGGGCATGCATATGAGTCCAGAATATTGAACCTGACTTCCGAGGCCTTGATTTCCGGAAACCTGACTATCCTCTTGTAACCGATAGTAGTGCCTCTGTACACTTCTTTCCACTCTCCGCTATCACTTTCAAGACACTCGATACTGAACTCTTTGACTCTCTGCCCGAGAGGGATATACTCCTGGATCAGTGCAGACTTCAGCACCCTGTCCTTACGGAAAAAGACCGTAAACGAAGCTGTAGTCACACTGTCATCTGTAGTCCAGTATGTATTGTAATTGCCATCCACAATATTCGATGCCGCATATCTGGGGCTGTTGCCGCGTACTGAAGGGGAAAGTGTTCTGGTCATTTTGGCATAATCGACATGGAATGCTTCTTCCCTGGCTTTCCTGAACTCCATAAGTCTGGCCGAATCCAGAGGGCTTATACGGCCACTTCTGTCAGGAGGTACATTCAGGAGGAGATTGGAATTCCGCCCTACTGACGCATAATATATCTCCATCAGTTCATCTACACTTTTTATCTTGTCATCTGTCGAGGGAGAATAGAACCAGCCCGGCCGTATGGAGACATCAGCTTCAGCCGGAATCCAATATTCTCCATGCACATTCCCTGAATTGAGGGTATCTCTGGAAGGAGCGAACCTGCCCGGAGCAAATCCCTCTGTATCCAGACGGGACCAGTTGGTTTCCCCTGCATAACCGTTTTCATTCCCAACCCAACGGCATCCCGGTCCGATATCACTGAATATGACTATATCGGGCTGTATTGCCTTGGCTGTTGAGGTAAACAGATCCCAACGGTATTTTGACGGGCCGTTTCCGGCTCCGCTTTCCGCCCCGTCCAGCCATAATTCGAAAATATTGCCGTATTCAGACAGGACTTCGTTAACGCATCCTGCAAACACCGAATTGTATCCGCTCGTACCGTAAGACGGGTGATTCCTGTCCCAAGGGGAAATGTATATCCCGAATTTGAGTCCTGCCTTACGGCACGCCTCTGACAATTCCCGAAGGACATCCCCTTTCCCGTCTTTCCAGGGGCTTTCCCTTACAGTGTGGGTACTGTATTTGCTCGGCCAAAGACAGAAACCGTCATGATGCTTGGCTGTAAGGATTATACCTCGCATCCCGGCTTCCTTTGCCACTTTTGCCCACTGGTTACAATCCATATTCTCAGGATTGAAAACCGAAGGATCTTCCGTGCCGTCTCCCCACTCCTTATCCGTAAAGGTATTGGGACCGAAATGGACAAACATATAATACTCCATTTTCTGCCATTTCAGCTGTGCCGGTGTAGGAACCGGACCATATGGCAGCGGAGCCTCAGTCTCACTGCAGGAACAGGACAACAGAAGTCCAAACCATAAAATAAGCGGATAAAACAATGCTGTTTTTCTCATATTCACTTCCTTTAATACCATAGCATTTCAGGGCCGACCGGACGGAACCCGGATTCCCCCGACTTCCTTATCAGTACATTACCGGAATCCCAATTGGAGGGCCATCCTCCGATGATATGTCCCAGGAATGTAACTTCAATCCTGTGAAGGCCTTTTGCAAGAGCCAGTGCACAGTCCCCATGTGAAAACTTCTTCACCTTCCCGTCATTGTCTATGGCAATCTGACCATCAATACTCACATCATTGTAATTTGATGAGAAATAATATATTCCGTCTTCTGGAATCATTATATATCCGGATGCCAGCGCTGCATACTGCGGGAAATCGCGCATGGAATTATCCGAGGGGACTATAGATACAATTCCGGGAAGCGATGTTACTGAAATCTGCTTCCATTCCCTTTCTTCTGCGTTAAGGGACTTCCGGTCGAGGAACATTCCCTGTGCGACCCTGACGGACAATCCTTTGCTTAGCGATACGGTATCGGCTTCAACAGCCGGGGCATAATCCTGTTTTTCCACCCGGATCGTCCTGATCTCCGACATTTTACCCGAAGGAAGTACACTGCATATCCGGAGTGTACCGCTGTGCGTCATCACTATCGGCTTGACATATTCCCTGTCCGGCTGTCCGTCCGGGTCCAGAGTAAAGAGCATCTTGACCGGACGGGTAGCGGTAAAGGCTATTTCCGCTGTATCCGTGAATGCAATCCTGTTGCAGGACCCACCCGGCTGTTCGGGAAGCGGAATATGGTAATTGATTCCATGGGCATCCATACGCACACAGGCATTTGCAAGTCTGCGGCAGAAATCGTCGAAATCCTTGTTATCCAGCTGGCTCCAGCCAACCTCGGCTACAGCCAGGACTTTGGGATATATGAAGTTCTGCCTAAGGGAATCAGTATACATGTATTCTGACCAGCAGTTGCCCTGAACTCCAAGTACGTGATGATCTTTTCCCATAGCTATCAGTGTATCCGGAACCGGATCGTACGAATACACGGATTCCAGCGGGAAGTCTCCACCTATCCCAACCGGCTCAACCTTGGGATCTCCCTGATAGAAATTAAGATACATCCCGTCTGATGAAGGGGACATTACCACATCATGCCCCTGTGATGCTGCCTCTATTCCTCCAGAAAGTCCTCTCCATGACATGACCGTAGCTGATTCGGGAAGTCCACCTTCCAGAATCTCGTCCCATCCTATTATGCGGCGTCCCAGTTTCTCCACTATCTGCTCTATCCTTCCGATAAAATAACTCTGGAGTCTTTGTTCAGGAGTAAAACCGTCCTTGCCATACCGCAACCCTTCCCTGTCAATCCTTTTCTGGCATAAAGGGCATTTCTGCCATTCTGCTTTAGGACATTCATCTCCTCCGATATGTATGTACGGTGAGGGGAATATTTCGGCTACTTCCGCCAGGATATCTTCCGCAAACCTGAATGTACTTTCCTTTCCGGCACACATGACAATATCCTCAACCCCCCAGATGATGCGTGGACTTGTGGGCTGTCCGCTGCAGGAAAGTTCAGGGATTGCAGTAATGGCCGCCAGCGCATGGCCAGGGAATTCAATCTCTGGAATGACCGTAATGCATCTCTGACGGGCATATTCGACAATGTCCTTGAGCTCATCCTGCGTATAATACCCCTTGTGGACTGTCCCGTCACCTTCAACCCTGACTGAACCGGCTTCCGTCAGTTCGGGATACTTCCTGATCTCCATTCTCCATCCCTGATCCTCAGTCAGATGGAAATGCATGACATTCAATTTGAACATCGCCATGACATCAAGATGCTTCTTGACTTCATCCACTGACATGAAATTCCTGCAAGGGTCATGCATTATCCCCCTGTACTTGAATCTGGGATAATCCTCGATTCTGACACAAGGCATCTGCCATCTGACTCCTTCAACATGGTCATCGGATTCTATCTCTGCGGGCAGAAGCTGCATCAGGGATCCCATACCGTAGAAAAGTCCGCTGCGGTCTCCCGCTGTAACAGTAACACCGTCAGACGTCACCTCCAGGAAATATCCTTCTGCCGGAATTGTCCCGTCTCTTTTCAGATTCAATACAATATTCCCGTTTCCGGCAGCATTGTCCGTAACATGCAGATTATATCCGGTTGCACGCATAATACGGTCTGCGTAAAACCGGGCCACCTCCGAAGCCTCTTCTCCGTTTGCAGCTATCGACATCCCGTCCCGAAGCAGAAAAGAACCGCGTCCTTCCTCAACAGAAACCGGTGCTGGAATAATGTTGATGCCCCTGTTGTATTCCTGTTCGCCAGAACATGCAGAGAACAGGATTGCAGAATATGCGTACAGCACGGTAAAAAGTCTCAAATATGCTTTTTTCATAGATTCTAGGATTTAAAATGGAAAAGGGGCGGATTATCTCCCGCCCCCTACAGCTCTGTAAAGGTTTACACCTGACTGCAACCTGTTATATATGTCCGAGACCACATTCAGCTGCGCCTGAAGATAAGACTGCTGTGCCACCAGCATCTCAAGATAAGAACACTTGTTTGTCCTGTACAGGTCTTCCGATGTCTCGGCTGTCCTTTTCAGGTCTTTCAGCTGTGCCTCATGCTTTTCTTTCATTATGTCATACGATTCCAAAGCATAAAGCGCATTGTTCACTTCTTCTCCGGCATCCAGCAATGCCTGTCTGTAATTCAGCAGAGCTATCTCCTCTTCTGCCTTTGAGACACGCAGATTAGACACAAGCTGTCCCTTGTTGAAAATAGGCTGGGCAAGTGACGCCAAAGCAGAAAGGATCCACCCTCCAGGATTCACGATTGCCTGCCCGAGACTGTTGGTCCACCCGGCAGAACCGGAAAGCGTCAGTTTCGGATAAAAGGCGGATCTGGCCTGATTAGTATTATAATATGCACTGGCAAGTGCCATCTCTGCATAATATACATCTGGCCTGTTTGAAAGCAACTCAAGAGGGATGCCCGCATCCAGGTTTTCAGGGAGCTTCTGGTCCGAAAGCTGTCCTCTGTCAATTCCAGAAGAGACTCTGCCAAGAACGGAGCACAATGCATTTTCCGTTTCCTGTCTCTGTCTTTTCAGATTTTCCAAAGAAGCTTCCAGACTGTACATCTGCGCTCTGGATTGTGTAAGCTCGTTTTCGGTTATACGCCCGTACCGGAACATGGCTTCCATTGCCCTGACCTGTTCTTTCCAGAGGCCCAATGTCTCTTCACTGACAGAAACCTGCTCATCCAGCATCAGTATTGAATAATATGTACCGGCTATGGTCGCAATCAGCTGGGAACGTACAGCCTGTCTGTATGCTTCCTGCTGCAGCAATACCGCCTGACTTGAACGCTTTGCATTCAGCAAGGATCCGAACAGGTCGATATCCCAACTTGCAGATACTCCCGCACTGTATGTCCAGCTTGAAGACCAGTCCCCGTTGACATTGGCAGCATTGATTCCTCCTTGTGGAGCCAGGTTCAAAGAAGGCAGATAAGACAATTTGGCTGCCATAAGCCGTGCCTGTGCCTGTTCCACCCGCAAAGCAGCAGTAAGATAATCCGTGTTGTTTTCCAGACCTTCAGTGATAAGGGACTGAAGATATGGATCTGTAAAGATCTCTTCCCACGTCATATATGCCAGGGACGAACTGTCAACTGCAGCAGACACATCCGTAAGCTCAGCCCTGTACAGACTGTCAAGAGGGACTACATTTTCAGGACGCTCGTATTTGCTGTAAATGGAACAGCTTGCCGTCAAGGCTGCTGCCGCTATAATCAATATTGTTTTTTTCATCATACCGTTTCCTCCTTAAGTTCATTTGTTTCCCTGTCAGACCTTTTTTCTCCCATTACTTTCTCCTCAACAAACTGGAAGATAACAAAGAACATCGGTGTAATAAACAACAGGGCAACTGTCCCTACCAGCATCCCGCCGACAGTCCCTACACCGAGAGACCGGTACCCGTTTGCACCGACCCCATGCGCAATAACCAAAGGCAAAAGACCGAATACCATGGAAAGTACTGTCATCAATATAGGTCTGAGTCGTTCGCCTGCTGCTGTAAGTGCTGCTGCGGATAGGGACATACCTGCCTTTCTGCGCTCTGTCGCATATTCAGTAATCAGGATTGCCGTCTTCGCCAGCAGACCGATAAGCATAATCATACCGACCTGGGTATATATGTTGCTTTCCAGACCCCATATCCTCGTAAAGAGGTAGCTGCCCATAAGTCCGAAAGGAACCGAACAGATAACGGCAAGAGGCAGGAAGAAACTTTCGTACAAGCCGCAAAGAATAAGATAAATGAAAATTATCGATATTATATACACAATTGAAGTGGTATTGGACTCTGCCAGCTCAGCTTCCTCCCTGGTCATCCCCGAGAATTCATATCCGAAACCGGTAGGTATAGCCTCGGCCGCTACTTCTTCAACCATCTTTATAATATCTCCTGAACTGTACCCGTCATTAGGCATACCTTGTACCGTTATCGAAGAGAACATGTTGAAACGGCTGAGAATCTCTGCTCCGTAAATCTTCTCCATTGTTATGAACTGGCTTACCGGAGCCATTCCCGAAGATGTCTTTACATAGATATTCTCCAAAGACTGCATCTTGCTCCTGTCCTCGGGTCTTGCCTGTACGATAACCCTATACAATTTGGTGAATCTGTTGAAGTTCGACACATACATACTTCCGAAATATCCTGAGAGGACTGACAGTACCTGATCTGTTGTAGTACCGGCCCTGAGACATTTGGCAGCATCCACATCAAGCTGATATTGTGGGAATTCCGAACTGAATGACGTATAGGCTCTCTGCACTTCGGGACGCTTGTTCAGCTCTGCGATGAAATTATCGACAACTGAAGAAAGAGCATCTATCCCCCTACCTGAGCGGTCCTGAAGGTCAACACTGAAACTGTTTCCGGTACCGTAACCTGAAATCATCGGCGGTGCAAAGATGAATATCTGGGCATTCCTGATATGTGCGGTATTAGCATATATCTTGTCGATTACCGACATGTAGTCCTGTCCTTTCTCCGTACGCTGATCCCATGGCTTGAGCCTTATCATAAGCATACCGTGGGAGGCTCCGCTTCCTGCAAAACTGAAACCGGCTACCTGGTTGAACGTAAGTATTTCCGGCATCGATTCCACACTCTTCTGCACCTCTGTCAGAAGCATATCCGTTTCATTCAGAGTACTGCCAGCCGGAGCATCGACACTCATGAAGAGAGTTCCGGTATCCTCATTAGGAACAAGGGATGTCTTAGTAGTTGCCATGAAATACACCAGGCCTACCACAGAAGCGACAAAAGCAACGATACCTGCCCACTTGTATTTTATGAAGAACTTGACCCCAACCTTGTATTTTGAGACAATCTTCTTGAACGAAGCCTCGAATGCAATCCTGAACTTTGTGGAGAAATTCTTCGGTTTCTCCCCGGGAGCCACAATCTCATTCGGTTTAAGCAGCAGAGCACTCAATGCCGGCGACAGTGTCAATGCATTGATTGCCGAGAAACCTACAGCTGCAGCCATCGTAAGACCGAACTGCGTGAAGAAAATACCTGAGGTCCCGCCCATGAACGACACAGGAATGAACACGGCCATGAAAATCAGGGTCGAAGAAACGATTGCGGATGAAACGGCTCCGACACCGTCCACAGTCGCCCGATATGGAGAACGGTATCCGGCATCGAATTTCGCCTGAACTGCCTCGACCACGATAATAGCATCATCCACTATCGTTCCGATTGCCAGGATCAAAGCAAACAGGGTCAAAAGGTTTATGGTAAAGCCTGCAACCATAAGGAAAGCGAAAGTACCGATGAGCGCTACGAAAATACAGATAGTAGGGATAATCGTGGACCTTGGATTCTGCAGGAAGAAGTATACCACCAGAACCACGAGGAGGATAGCTTCCAGAAGGGTCTTTATGACCTCATCAATGGATGCATCCAGAAAGTCCTTAGTACTCATGATATCGACAAACTCGACATCCGCAGGAAGATTCTTGGCGGCTTCTTCCAGATAAGCATCGATTTCTGTAATGATTTCGTTGGCATTACTGCCTGCTGTCTGGTTTATCATACAGGTAACACCTGGTGCACCTTTCACACGGCCCTTGTAAGAATAGCTCTGGGAGCCCAGTTCAATATCAGCAACATCCTTCAGTTTGAGTACACGTCCGTCATCATAAGCCCTTACGACTATTTCTCCGAATTCCTCTTCCGTTGAAAGGCGCCCCTTGTATCTAAGGGTATACTCGAAGACATTTTCGGATTCCGAGCCGATTGCACCAGTGGATGCCTCTATGTTCTGGCTGGCCAAAGCACTGCTGATATCCGTAGGTACAAGTCCGTATTGCGCCATGATTTCAGGCTTGATCCATATACGCATGGCATAGTCACCGCCCATCACATTGCACTCACCCACCCCGGATATACGCATAATCTCAGGACGGATATTGATGTTCATATAGTTGGACAGGAATGTCTCGTCATAAGTGCCGTTTGGAGATGCCAGCGAGAATACTTTCAGGGTACTGCTCTGACGCTTCATTGTCTCTACCCCCACCTTTGTAACCTCAGCCGGAAGAAGTGACAATGCCCTCGAAACTCGGTTCTGCACATTGACAGCAGCCATATCAGGGTCTGTGCCCTGCTTGAAATATACCGTTATCGATGCGCTCCCGGTATTGGTAGCGTCCGATGTCATATAAGTCATGTTCTCAACCCCGTTGATGGCTTCTTCGAGAGGAACGATTACACTGTTCTGCACTGCAGTGGCATTAGCACCGCTGTAAACCGTATTGACCCTGATGGTAGGAGGCGCAATATCCGGATACTGCTCAACCGGAAGCGAAGCAAGCCCGATTATGCCGACCATCACAATAAAGACCGAAATGACAACGGATAGAATCGGTCTGTCAACAAATGTCTTGAGATTCATAACCGTCAATTCCCCCCATTAGCTGTTTTCTGCGGTGTACCCGTCACCTTTGTGCCGTCTCTCAACAAACCGGCTCCTTTGGAGATTATAACGTCACCTTCGGACAATCCGCTTTCTACGATATACTCTTTGCCGTCATTTATTCCGAAAACCTCAATCATGGTTGCAACTGCCGTCCCGTCAATCACCTTGAACGCATAGATCTTATCCTGGATTTCATATGTAGCTTCCTGGGGAATGACTATGCAGTTTTCCCTGCTGTAGGAAATATTGACCATACCGGAGCCTCCGCTCATCAGACGCCCGTCCTTATTGTCGAAAACAGCCCTTAGCCTCACGGTACCGGTAGTCTTATCCACGATACCGCTGATCACGTCTATCTTACCCTTTTGCTCATACACCGTTCCGTCGCTGAGTGTCAGGGTAACGGGCTGGTATGAATCCACCGTCTTTTCAAGAGAACCATACTCCTTGGTCAGCCTCAGCCTTCTTTCTCAGGGAGGGAAAAATATACATACATCTGACTGTTGTCCGAAACTCTGATCAAAGGTTCCGTCATTGCAGAACTTACCAGGGCTCCGACCCTTACAGATGTCATACCGGCATTGCCGTCAACAGGACTCTTGACCTTTGCAAATGAAAGGTTGTTAGCAGCACTCACTTCCTGGGCCCTCGCCTGTGCAAGTGATGCAACTGCCGAATTGTAGGAATTCCTTGCCGTCTGGAGTTCAAAATCGGAAATGACCTTGGATGCATACAATTCCTCACTCCCTTCCAGGTTCAGTTTTGCAGTTGCCTCCTGGGCTTCGGCTGTAGCTACAGTTGCTTTCGCCTGATAATACGCTGCCGCATAGGGGATTGTGTCTATCACAAACAGAGTCTGTCCTTTCTTCACCTTTGCTCCTTCCTTGACTCTTACTTCTGTCACGAATCCTGAAACCTGTGGTCTTATCTCCACATCCTGTTTACCCTCTATTACCGCTGTATAGCTTACCGAGAGTTCCCGATTCTGCAACGACAGTTCCAGCATCGGATATGTTGCAGCCTGGGCCTGTTCCGTTTCTTTTCCGCCATTGCATGATGCAGTAACCAACAGAAACGGCAACAGTGCCGTTGTGATAAATAAATAGCGTGATTTGTTTTTCATGATACCTCCTAAAAATTCATTTCTCGGTTAGCAACAATTGTGCCTAAATTTGATTTATTTTCAAATAGGTAGTATCTTTGTCCAACTATAACCCAAACATATCTGAATAATGAATTTTTCTACTACTTTCTTAAGCAGCTGCCTGCTCTCATGCTGTTTTGCCCTTGCATTCGGATGCAGCGGCAAATCCGGTCTTCCGTCAAAAGAAGGATCACTTCAGGAAATGTACTATACCCCTGACAAATGCGAGTTCAGTGTGTGGGCTCCCACTGCCAATTCCGTAAAACTGAGCATTTATGAAGACGGCCTTACAGGCTCCCCCTACTTCGTTACTTCCATGTCCCGGATAAAGGACGGCTCATGGACCGCTTCCGTAAACGGTGACCTTGACGGTAAATTCTATACTTTCAATGTGAAAGTACAAGGCAAGTGGCTTGGGGAGACACCGGGAATATTCGCTGTCGCTTCAGGTGCGAACGGACGCAGGGCCGCAATTGTGGATATGGAAAAGACCAATCCTTCCGGTTGGGACAAAGACTCCAGTCCCGCACCAGAGTCCTATGCTGACATCATCATATACGAAGTACATCACAGGGATTTTTCCATTTCCGGGAATTCAGGGATGAAGAACAAAGGCAAGTATCTGGCAATGACGGAAAAGGGAACAGAAAACGGATACGGCAAATCTACCGGTATAGACCACCTGAAAGAACTGGGCATAACACATGTGCATCTGCTGCCTTCATATGATTTCGGATCCATTGACGAGACGCGGCTGGAAGAAAACAGATACAACTGGGGATACGATCCCGTAAACTACAATCTTCCGGAAGGATCGTATTCGACCGACCCATACAATCCGTATACGAGAATCAGGGAATTCAAGGAAATGGTAAAGGCGCTTCACGATGCCGGTATCAGTGTTATAATGGATGTCGTATACAACCACGTCTTCAATGCGGCAGCACACAGTTTCGAAAAGACAGTTCCCGGATATTTCTTCAGGATGAATCCAGACGGCACCTTTGCAGACGGTTCAGCATGCGGGAATGAAACGGCTTCCGACAGGGAGATGATGCGCAGATACATGGTAGAGTCCGTATGCAGATGGGCAACCGAATATCATATCGACGGATTCCGTTTCGACCTCATGGGCATACATGATATCGAGACGATGAACGCCATACGCAAGGCTCTGGATGAAATCGATCCGAGAATCTTCATATACGGTGAAGGTTGGGCCGCAAAAGCTCCCAAGTACCCTTCAGAGATGCTGGCCATGAAAGCCAACACTTACAAGATGCCGCGTATCGCAGCTTTTTCGGACGAAATGAGGGACGGTATCAGAGGTCCTTTCAACGACAATACCAAAGCCGGATTTGCTGCTGGCATCGCAGGAAATGAAGAAAACGTGAAATTCGGTATCGTAGGCGCCATAGAGCATCCCGGTGTGGACTATACTAAAGTGGATTATTCGAAACAGGCCTGGGCAGAACAGCCTACCCAGATGATTTCATACGTAACATGCCATGACGACATGTGTCTGACCGACAGGTTCAGAGCCACTGTCCCCGGTATCTCGGAAACCGAGATCATCAAGCTTGACAAGCTTTCGCAGACCATTGTCCTTACATCCCAGGGTGTACCGTTCATACTTTCGGGCGAAGAATTGTTCAGAGACAAAAAAGGCGTCCACAACTCTTTTGAAAGCCCCGACAGCGTAAACCGCTTCGACTGGTTCAACAAAACCAAATATTACGATCTGTTCGAATATTACCGTGACCTTATCGCTCTACGCAAAGCACATCCTGCATTCAGACTGGGAGATGCCGACCTGGTAAGAAAACATCTGGAATTCATCCCCACTGAAGCGGGAATCATAGCTTACCGCCTGAAAGGACATGCAGGTGGTGATCCATGTGAAGAAATAACAGTAATCTTCAATTCGCACAAGGATAGCAGAAAAGTACTCCTTGAAAATGCCGGAACAGCAACTTACCGTATACTTTGCGCTGACGGGAAGATTGACCTGGAAGGCAATAAAACAATATCCGGACCCGAAATAAAAGTCGGACCCGGACAGGCCATGATAATCTGCAGATAATACTGCGTCTATATTTTCTTGAGAAGCGAAACCGCAGAATTATAATCTTCCACCATTCTGCGGACAACTTCAGCAGCTGAGGGCAGGTCTTCAATCAATGAAGCAACCTGCCCTATTTCCAGTTCTCCATCTTCAAGATCCCCTTCGAAGATACCTGCTTTTGCTTTCCCTCTTCCCAGTATCTCCTGAAGTTCTTCTTTGGAGGCGCCCCTGGCTTCCGCCTCGTCAATACGACGGAATAGGGCATTCTTTATCAGTCTGGTAGGACTCAGTTTCTTGAGCGACAGCATAGTGTCCCCTTCGCTCAACGAGAGGCACAGCATCTTGAAATCCTCGCTTGCACTGCTCTCTGCAGTAAGGGCGAAGCGGGTTCCTGCCTGTACACCGTCTGCTCCGAGAGCAAAGGCTGCTGCCATTGCACCACCTGTAGCGATGCCGCCTGCCGCTATGACGGGAATATCCACTGCAGCCCTTACTGCAGGGATCAGAACCATTGTAGAGGTTTCCTCCCTGCCGTTATGGCCTCCCGCTTCAAAACCCTCTGCAACAACGGCATCCACTCCGGCATCCTGACTCTTGCGGGCAAAATGCGAACTGGAAACCACATGCGCTACTTTAATACCGGCATTATGCAGTTTTTCCGTCCATAGCCTGGGATTTCCGGCCGATGTAAAGACCACAGGGACCCGCTCATCAATAACCACACTGATAAGATCAGCAGAATATGGAGACATAAGGGGAACGTTCACTCCAAACGGAAAAGCAGTGGCCTCCCTGCATTTTTCTATATGTTCGCGGAGAAGTTCAGGCTTCATGGAGCCGGATCCGATCAGTCCCAATCCTCCGGCATTGCTGACTGCAGAAGCCAGACGCCATCCGCTGCACCATACCATCCCTCCGGACACGATCGGATATTTAATGCCGAAAACCGAGCATACTCTGTTGGATGACTCCTGGATATTGGAACGGGTCTCGCTCAATACTGCATCCATAAGAGTATCATGCTCTTCCATAGGAACATTGTCCATAATCTGGAAATCAAAACAGATACCCACTTTGTATGGTGATACATGGAGTTCCGATATTCCGGCAAAAAGGCGGTCATAGAACCCCTTTCCCCTACCCATCCTGCCACCGCGCATGTCGAAAGCCACACCCGGGACAACCACAAGGTCAATATCCCCAAGCGATACTTCCTCTGCACCTACCGAAGGCTCAGGGATAGAAAAGGATGCCCCTTCGCTCATCGCGTTCATACCTGTAAACCGGCGTATGCGCAAATCTTCTCCATCTACCACAGGAAGATACACTTTCTTCCCTGAAGCCGCACATTCCAACACCAGATCATGCGTACAGACCTCATCCGGAAGAGACCAGTAAAGCATTATACTTTTGGCCTGCCGGAATCTGGCGAGAGATTTCAGCCGTTCGACGACTTTCTCCGACCTGTATTTCTTTTCACTGGCAGGTATTGCCTTTTTCATCGAAGACACCAGTCTTCTGAGTTCCTTTTTCTTTTCTATATCAGTCAGTGTTGTCATAACCGAGAGGTTCCTTATTTAAGTTTTCCTGAAAGTTTTTTAAGGCCCTTGACATCATCCTTGTCCGAGACTTCCATTATGCTGATCGCATATCCTCCGCCCGGAGCAGCTTTAAGCTCGAGGGTTGTTTTGGAAGTAACTGTCCCTTTCCTTATCACATAGGCCTGTGGATTTGTTTTGTAGTGGGCATCCGGAGCATCCATATATACTGTTGCCACATACTTCCTTTCCGGATCCAGGAAATCCAGATCAAGGACAGAAGTGTGCCCTTCTTCCCCGCTCGTGCAGCCTACAAACCAGTTCTCCGTTCCCTTTGCCTTACGGGCCGCTGTCACATAGCGTCCGGGCTCTGCTTCGAGATATCTGCTGTCATCCCAGTCTACTGCGACATCCTTGATGAACTGGAATGCATCCATGAATCTCTCATAGTTTTCGGGCAGGTCAGCAGCCATCTGCAATGGACTGTAAAGAGTCACATAGAGAGCAAGCTGACGTGCCAGAGTAGTATTGGCATGGGAATTATTGGAAGGATTTATCTTACTGATATCCATCTCGAAAATACCGGGAGTATAGTCCATAGGACCACCTTGAAGACGGGTAAAAGGCAGAATGGTAGTATGGAACGGCTTGCTGCCTCCGAAAGCCTCGTACTCAGTACCGCGGGCAGATTCATTGCCTATAAGATTCGGATATGTCCTGCACAGGCCTGTAGGCCTTACGGCTTCGTGCCCGTTGACCATGATATGGTGCTTTGCGGCTTCCGTAACTGCATAGAGGTAATGGTTGTTCATCCATTGTCCGTAATGATGTTCGCCTCTCGGGATAATATTCCCCACATACCCTGATTTGACAGAATTGTAGCCGTATTTTTCCATCAGTTCATAGGCAGCCTTCATATGACGCTCATAGTTTCTGGTTGAAGCGGATGTTTCGTGATGCATCATAAGGCGCACCCCTTTCGAATGGGCATATTCATTGAGCGCCTTGATGTCGAAATCCGGATAAGGCGTCAGGAAATCGAAGACATAATCCTTGGAATTGCCGAACCAGTCTTCCCAACCGATATTCCAGCCTTCCACAAGAACCTGGTCGAATCCGTGCTCTGCTGCAAAATCAATGTATTTCCTCACATTCTCGTTATTGGCTCCATGCCTTCCGTGTGGCTTCAGGTCTGAATAGTCCACCATGTCCAGCTTGACGGAAGGCAATTCGGAGGTATATGACCAGTCGCTTGCACCGGTTATCATCTCCCACCATACTCCGACATACTTCACGGGCTTTATCCATGATACATCTTCATAGGCACACGGCTCATTGAGGTTCAGGATAAGATTTGAAGCCAGGATTTCCCTTGCGTCATCACTGACCATGACTGTCCGCCATGGTGTCGTACAGGGCGCCTGCTGGTATCCTTTGTTTCCGGTAGCATCCGGTGTCAGCCACGATTCGAAGACAAAATTCCTGTCATCCAGATTCAAGTGCATACAGGAATAGTCGATCAGGGCTGCCTCATGGAGGTTTATATACAGACCTTCATCTGTTTTCATCTGAAGTGAAGTCTGCACTCCGGTCGGAGAGAACTGTGTCTGCGATGCATTGCCTGTTATCGCCGCATCCATCTTAGGCCTTATTTCCGAAAGCCTTGACTCCACATAGTCGTATTCCTGAGTATCGTAATCCCCCGGAATCCACCAGGCCACATGGTCTCCTGTCATTGCAAACTGCGTATGTTCCTCCTTGATCACAAAATACACCAGGTTTTTCTGCTGCGGGAATTCATAGCGGAAACCTACCCCCTCATCATACACCCTGAATCGAATGTTCATGAGACGGTCGGAAGAGACCTGTCTCAACTCTACCAAAAGCTCATTGTAATGGTTACGTATGGAGGATGTCTCTCCCCATACCGGTTCCCAAGTTTCATCAAAAGAAGTCATGGAAGTCTTCAGAATCTCGAATCCGTCCATAAGATTCGGGGTACCGTTCAGCTCCAGCCCCAAAGTACTTGGTTTGATTACCTGAATACCCTTATAGTATACCTCATAGGTTGGAGTTCCTCCTTCAGAAAGGTAGAACACACTCCTGACAATGCCTCCAGGAGACAGGACTTCATCTGCCCATACTGTAATGTCGGCCATAAACAACGCTAAAGCTAAAATAATCCGTTTCATATTGTTTTTCTGTATCAGTTCGGTATTGATATTTATCCTGCAAAAATACTAAAATTTAAGATTCAGTCATTGAAGCTGTAACATTATTGTTCATGGCCTGAACACGCAACGGGATTTTTACATACTTTTGCCATATGCAAAAAGTACTGTTACATTCTTGCTGCGCTCCATGCTCTGCCGCCATCCTGGAATGGATGGGACAGAACGGCTATGAGCCCATGATCCTGTTCTACAATCCTAATATCTTCCCAGAAGAGGAATATCTCAAACGCAAGGACGAAATCGTAAGGTATGCCCATGAAACAGGAGTGGAAATTACAGACCTGGACGGGATGGACACACAAGCCCTCACAGCAACGGAGGAAAGCGGGACAATGCTGCCTGAAAACAATAAGTCAGGGCAATCGTCAATCTGGAACATACAACATTCCAGGTGGCTGGAATGCACCGTAGGCCTGGAAAACGAACCGGAACGCGGAAGACGTTGTCTCGCCTGTTTCAGACACCGTCTGTGCGTTGCAGCCTCTTTTGCTGCAGAACACGGCATTCCTCTCTTCACAACTACTCTCGCATCCTCCCGCTGGAAAGACATCAGGCAGATCAACGAAGCCGGATTCTATGCAGAAGAGCATTACGGACGTGGTCAGACCCGGTTCTGGGACCGCAACTGGCGCAAGGGAGGTCTCTACGAGCGCCGCAACATACTTGCAAAGCAATTCTACAACCAACAATACTGCGGATGTGAATTCAGCCTTAATTCCAGAAAATCCCGATAACTATTTCCACTTCCTTGACCGCAGCAACAAGAACACCGATACCCCGATGATGCACATTACTCCAATGGCAAAAGGATATCCCCACCGCCACTCCAGTTCCGGCATATTGCTGAAATTCATGCCCCACACTCCTGCAAGGAATGTAAGCGGGATAAATATTGTGGAAACAATGGTAAGTCTCTTCATTATATCGTTCATCCTCAAATCATTGTTCGCAATATAGAGATCCACTAGGGAGGCCAGGGTCTCCCGGCATATTTCAATTTTCTGGCTAACATTGAGGATATGGTCTCCGACATCATTGAAAAACACCCTGTTGGCCTTGTGGATCAGAGCAGAGTCAGATCTGAGCAATTTAGGATACTGTTCTTTCAACGGCATGACTGTCTGTTTGATACGCAGATACTCCCTACGGAGACTCTGTATGCGGATACCCAGGGACTTGTCATTTTCAGATGACAGCAATTGCGACTCCAGATCATCCATCTGTGAATCGATACGGTTTATTTCTGCCAGGTGGTTGGCAAGCATACCATTCAGTATGACCGTAAGGAGATAATCGGTTTGACGGCCTCTTATTCTGAAGACATTGCTCTTTATCCCGTCAATAATGTCCTCGAATATCCTGACATTGCACACTTCGGAAAACGTCAGGACAAAAGCGGCTCCCTGTACAACCGACACCTGCACTTCGGAATCCCCGATAAAGACTTTAGTGATAATCACATTATATTTGTCCTTCTCCTCTACCTTGCTGGGATGGCTTACATTGAGGATATCCTGCTCGGCAAGCGGATCCACGCCATAGAGAGAACATATGGCCGACACCGTCTCCGCTGAAGACAGGCCGCTTACATGAATCCATGAAACTCCCTGAAAGTCTTTCAGATTTCCGATATAGTCCACATTAACATCCCTATGCAGTTCCAGACTGTCTGCCGAATACAGGCATACGTTTATTACCGGATCAAGCCTGTGTTCCCCCGAGTATGCCGAATTTTCATCCAGAAGATTGTTTTTCATATGAAAGCCATTAGTCCTGTCCCGACAAAGATAGTGTTTTTCGTTCACTGTAATGCAAAAGGCTCCGGAGAAAGAGCAGACTCTTTCTCCGGAGCCAATAATTGTCATATAGCCGGCATATCACCGGATCCTATGCCTATTTCTTCTTATCAGTATGCATCTGCGGTTCGAAAGGGATTCTGCCGTCATCCATTGCTGCATTGAGTGCAATCCATGCAACTACTGCTGCATTATGCTTCAGATCTGGAATAGACAATCTTTCATATGTATCCATAACGGTATGGTATGTCCTTCCGTATCCGAGCGGATCCTGAATGAACTGGAATGCAGGGAGACCCTTTGACTGGAAAATCATATGGTCGGTGCCGCTTGTTCTTCTTGGAGACAGGATTGTGAATCCAAGAGGTTCCAGTGCTTTGCTCCACTCTTCGAAGAACGGGAATGCCATGTCGTTTTCTTCCAGGTAGATTCCCCTGAACATTCCTGAACCGTTATCCATATTCAGATAAAGGGCAAAGTTGTCAAAAGCCGGAGTCTCCTTGCCATTTTTCATAAGTACATTCCTCATATATCCTCCGGACCCCATAAGTCCCTGTTCTTCACCACCCCACAAAGCTATGCGGATAGTTCTCCTGGGAGATATGCCGAGACTTTTGATGATCCTCATTGCTTCAAGCATAACGATGCATCCTGAAGCATTGTCGGCTGCACCGGTCCCGCCATGCCATGAATCGAAGTGAGCACCAAGCAGCACTACTTGATCTTTCAGGTCCGGATCTGTACCGGGAATTTCAGCGATGACATTATGGACTTCGTCACACTTCGAGAATTCATTCTTGATTTCCACTTCCATTGTCACGGAATGCCCGTTGCTGATAAGCCTTGCCATACGGCCATGATCCTCAACAGGCAATACGATCTGTGCAGGAGGTTCGGGATCACCCTGCTTGTATGCTACACTGGTAGAAGTAGGAACATTGAACTCGCCTCCGTCAGTCAGGATAACTGCAGGATCTTCAGCCGCAACCATCTTGAGAATTGCACGGCTGATATTGGGAGCATATGAACCATAGCTGTATTTTGCCGGTGCCGTTGACCTAGGATCGCTCTCCAGTGCCGCAAGTTCCTCTTCAGTATACCGTTTTGCCAGAGGTTCGAATTTGAGGTCATAAGACCTTGTCGGTGGAACAAGGACAATCTTGCCTTTGAGTTTTCCCTTATACTGTTCAAGATCTTCCTCTTTTTCAGCTTTAATAAGGACCACCTCACCTTTTACAAGACCATCTGTGCTGCCGCTCCATGCTTTGGGGTTGCACATGAAATGACAGTAATAGGGAGACGTCATAGCTGCATATGTTTTTACGTTATCCCATCCTCCTTTGCTGAATTTGGAAGCAAACTCAATTCTGGCATTTTTCAATCCCATTTCTTCCATTTTCTCTTTCATAAGGAGTTCAGCCCTCGCGCACTGTTTTGAACCCACAAGCCTGGAACCGAGATAATCGGTTGTCCACTGGGCGAATTCATCCATCTGGGAGAACTTGAACGCCTCCTGCTTTACCTTGTAGGCTGTCTCAAGCGATAAAGACTGCTGGGCGGACAGAGCTATAGCAGACAAAGCTATAGCCACAATAGCAAAAGCTAATCTTTTCATATTCGTACTTCTTTAGTTTTGGGTTAATATAAGCATCACAAATATAATTTTTTTTGCTCCCTATTATCATCACTGGAGGATTTTTTTGAAAATTTTATGAACTCCATACAAATTACAATCTGGACTGCAGTACCCTGAACATGATTTGCATCCATTTTCCGCTCTACCCCCACTCTGTCCTCTCTGACACATCCGGACCCAGACGGAATTTCCGGCCTGAACCACCTCTCCATACACCGATACACCCTCAAAGTCATCCCGAAATCCCGTGGAACGGTTCGCAAAACCATCCCAGATTCCCTGGAGCAGCCCGTAAAGACACACAACGGCTTACAACTTCAATTCCTCCGCAAGAAAACCGGTCCTTTTTGGCTATCCAGCAGAGTATCGATTCATTACCCTAAATCGTGCAGTGCGCCTGCGAAAAGTGCAGGCCATACCGTCAGACTTCCGAGGCTTTGGGACTGAATGGATCGCAGCTGTAGATATAACCGCCTTCCGAAAGGATGTTAGGGCGGACGGTTGGGGAATCCTAACATGGAGTCTATTTTATACACACCTGATAATCAAACCATTAAGAATACATATCTATGTTAGGTTTGCTGAAATAGGAGTAAAATCGGCCGTTTCGGGTAAACCTAACGTATTGAGGTTTTGCAACTCGATTGATAATCAAAGATTTGCACAAACGAGAGCATGTTAGGATCCGAGAATTGCGAGGAAGCAACTGACTGCCTGGAGGGGCATGCGACAGGATGTATTGGCTGCGTACGGGGAGGTGTATGGCACTGACAGATGAGCTTTCGGTGAGACTACGTTCGGGAGGACTTTGCATAGAAGCAAATCAGCACTATGCAAAAGCTCCTGGGACAGAGGCCGGCCAAAACTCTACTTCAGGGTAATTCTGTACAGAATGGTATTGCCATCGTCGTCAAATCTGGACCAGTACAGGACATTGTCTTTGACATATTGGGGCAAAGCACGATAAGCCTGGCCGTCGAAGCTGAAGCGGTATCCCTCGTCAATACCGTTTCCCATATCCTCTTCAGTGTAGATATTGTGAGCCAGCCTTACACCGGTCTCAATGTCGAAAATATCGAAATAGATCGCCATTTGCCCCACAATCATATAACTGTAGAACAGATATTTACCCGCAAGGTTTCTTCTGTATCCCATAAGGTATCCGCTCTTGGCATCATCGTTCATGGATGTAAGCAGCTCTGCAGGCATCCTGTATCTTCCTTCGTCAATCCTGAGGTACGGAGTCCAGTCTCCGTCCGAATACCGGTAAAATACATCTTCCCCGAACGGTCTGTACATGACGGATGAATTGAAGTTGTCCAGCGATTCCGCAACCAGCAATCCCTGGTCAGACAACTGGGCATTGTTGAATACGGGAAATTCTTTCCCCGTCTCATTGAAATCTGCATCCAGGTAGATCAGGGAGGAGTCCTTTTCCACATTTGACATGACAGTCGAAATGTAGCGGTCTTCTTCGGCTGCAATGATATCACCCGACTTCATGACAGCCGGTGTTTTCACTTCCGCAAGCAGATTCCCGTCTTCATCGAAACGCAGAACCTTGTTCCACATATCCAGAACCAGGATTTCCCCGTTTACATAATCAAAATCAAATGAAGGGGTAGCATATTCCCCGGGGCCTCTCCCCTTACCCTTATATGATTTGAGGAGCTCTCCATCCTCAGAGAAAATGACCATCACATCATTTGCTGTCTTGCCGTAGAGCTTTCCGTCATATTCCCCGAATATCAGTATATTGTACAGACCCTCCCCTTTGAGTTCCACAACCCGGACATCGCTCACGATCCCTTCCAGACCGACAGTATCGGTCATATCCATATTCTTGGCAACATCTACGGTCAGTACACTGTCATCGGCACATGATACTGCAGCAAAGCACGCTGCCGCGAAGATTATTTTCGATAATAAGGTTTTCATTATTTTTCCATAATTTTATAAGTTGCAAAACTGAGTTTGTCTTCCGATGTTAAAAGCTGAAGGTTCAATCCTTGTTCTGAGACAAAACAGGTATAACGGAATGAAGCCATCATTTTTTCTTCAATAACAGACTCTCCTACTATCCTGAAGTCCGCATCCATAATGATAACACTTAATTTCTTGGCTATATTGGTCAACGTAATTCCAGGCATAGGTGTCGCTATCTCGACAATGCGGTAATATAAATTCCTGTACTCGTCATAAAGGATATTTGCATAAGTAGTGTTTTCCCGGAAATATTCGATTTCATCTGAAGAACTTACATTCTTTCCCCAACGGTCATCTTTCAGCGGTGTCAGTGTCTTATAGAAAGTGCTTTCCACATGGTACTTTTCTACATTATGAGTATCCGTATCCATTATGTAAATACTGCTTTCCGGGGCAAAACCGACCACTATACACTTCTTCTGCGGGTTGTATGCCGAATACGGGACCTGCATAAGCAACAATCCGTAAAATTTTTCGTACATTCCAGGATATGGAATATATGATTCACTCTTCTGTGTTTCTTTATCGATCATGAAGGTAGTATGCTTCAGTCTTGTATTAGACGCTACATATGCCATATTGTTACAGTCAATAACATACGGCAGACCGGAACCACCAGGAAGGAAATTGGAGTTTTTATCGATCATTGTAGAATCCACGACCTTCCCTGAAGCATCAATCAAGACAATACGACTGTTATCCAGATCCAGCACATATACAGAATCTTCCGATACAACATTCATACTCCATGGCTTCACAGGAATTTTAACACCTGATATACGATTCTTTGAGTTAAGGCTGTATTTGTCGATTTTTCCGGTGATGTCATTGAAAAAGTACAGAATCCCTGAGTCCGCACAGAAAAAAGCACACCTCGTTTGAGGAACGGATTCTTCATCCAAAACCCAAGAAAGACTCCCTACCCTCTTTAGGGTTAGGGAGTCTATTGGGCTGATGACAATCTCTTCCTGATCGGGAATCTCTGACTTACACGCAGCCACAGAAAATAAATGGATAAACACAAAAACTAATAGCGGCAATCTTCTCATCATAAATCCAAAGACCACAAAGAGCACTACTGCTCACCTCCTCCTTTAACACAATTGCGAAAAGGCCAAGCATTTTTACAAAAGTACATACTGCCATCCGTCACACAACGACCATCATCCTCTCCTGGCCTAGTCACACAACCTTTTGTGGGATCCAATCCAGCATCTGCAACTGAAGTACCAATAATAGCTGAAGTAATAAGTGTCAATAATGACGCTGAAATAATGAGCACAACTTTTTTTTTCCTTAATTCCGCAACACTTTGATTTAAATTAATTTATAAGTTCCTGAGCAACA
>CAZXFF010000013.1:0-46814 GCA_964640305.1 uncultured Muribaculaceae bacterium
CAGGAGAAAATCCCTGCCAGCCCTGCAGCTGCCGCTATCAATGACAATGCTCGTTTCATACTTCTATGTTTTATCAGGTAAAAATAGTAAAGAATTGTTAAATTTGTGCCATGAACAAAGGTAAAATATTAGTCGTTGACGACAATGCCGGCATTCGCTCGGCCCTGAAAATCCTGCTGCCGCTGCATTTCAGGGAAGTGGAGACCATCCCCTCTCCCAACGTGCTGCGCGACACCATCGGATGGTTCAAACCTGACATAATCCTGTTGGACATGAACTTCCACAGGGATATCAACACAGGCAACGAAGGACTTTTCTGGCTATCGGAAATCAAATCATCGTACCCCGACATCAGCGTTGTCCTTTTTACAGCCTATGCGGACATTTCCCTGGCCGTAGAAGGCATGAAAAGGGGTGCTGAAGACTTCATAGTCAAGCCATGGGACAATGACAAGCTGGTGAAAGTACTCCAGGATGTACTGGAAAGACGCAGAAAGGCAACTGCAAAGAACAGCCGCGGTCCGAACATACCTACGGCAACCCGGACTGAAGCCATGAGATGGGGGGATTCTGCCGCCATGCAGGCTGTACGGAGGATGGTCGAGAAAGTGGCACCCACAGAAGCCACTGTCCTCATAACCGGAGAGAACGGAGTCGGGAAAGACGTACTCGCAAACGAAATCCATAGAATGTCTTCCAGAAACGGGAAACCTATGATATGCGTTGATCTCGGTGCCGTCACCGAAACCCTGTTCGAAAGCGAACTCTTCGGTCATGTCAAGGGAGCATTCACAGATGCCAAAAGCGACCATGCCGGGAAATTCGAACAGGCAGACGGGGGTACGCTTTTCCTGGATGAAATCGGCAATATCCCCCTTCACCTGCAGGCAAAACTCCTCAGGGTACTCCAGAACCGTTCGGTGATAAAGGTCGGCGGCACCGATCCCATTCCGGTAAACATAAGGCTGATCTGCGCCACCAACAGGGACCTGTTGCAGATGGTGAAAGACGGAAGTTTCCGTGAAGACCTGTATTACAGGATAAACACCATGGAAATCCATCTGCCCGCCCTGAGGGAGCGCACAGACGAAATCCTGCCGCTCACGGCCATGTTCATCGAGCATTTTGCAAAGAAATACGGCAGGGAAGTAAAGGATATAAGCCAGAAGGCCGGAGAAATGCTTCTGGCCTGCAAATGGAAAGGGAATATCCGGGAACTCCGAAACTCGATAGAGAAAGCCGTAATCGTTTCTGAAGGCAGTATCATAGAAGAAAAGGACCTTATGGTATCCAACTGCGTCCCTGAAGACGCACCCTCCGGAGCATCTGACCGGTCATGTGCATTTGCAATGGAAGGGGATTCCCTCGAAACGATAGAAGAAAAGGCCATAAGGGCAGCCATGCGCAGATATGACGGGAACCTCTCCCTTGTCGCCAAATCCCTGGACATAAGCAGACCCACCCTGTACAGCAAACTGAAAAAATACAACATCTGATGTCCGGCATCATCCTTCCCATATCATTTGCGGGAGCCATTGTACTTGTTTCCATAGTGACAGGACTGTGGTTTGCCAGAAAGACCCGCAAAAAGGTATCCTATATGCTGGATGCCCTCGAAGACAATGAAACCAACTTCAAGTTCAGCGAGGAGATGGGGATAGACAGGAAACTCAACTGCACGCTGAACAGGATGAAAGTCATCTTCGAGAAAGAACGGGACAGGATAAAGGCACAGGAAGTATTTTACGGGAAGATGCTGGACGATGTAAGTACCGGGATACTGGTTGCCGATGACAGCGGGAACGTAGTTTACGCGAACAGGTCCGCCCTCGATATGCTGGGGATCCTGACCCTGATGAACATAAGGCAGCTTGCCGGCATAAGCCAGGAGCTTGCCGATGCCTTCGGGAAAGTAGTGGAAGGCCATGGGGAAAAAGCCACTTTCATCAACAACATGACGCGTATGACCATCTCCCTGGAAGCCACATTCGCCGACTTCGGAGACATCAGGGTCAAAATAATCTCCATAAACAATATCAGCGAGGAAGTGGAAAAGAGCGAGGCAATGGCCTGGAACAAGCTCATCCGTGTCCTTACGCATGAAATAATGAACACCGTCACTCCCATATCCTCCCTAAGCGAAGCCCTGGCTGGATTCACGGACAGAAACACGGCCCCGGAGCTAAAGGAAGGCCTGGAAACAATCTCCCAATCCTCGAAAAGCCTGATCAAATTCGTAGAATCATACAGGAACATGACCAGAGTCCCTGTACCTGTGAAAAAAGTACTGTACCTGAAGGATATTCTGGACAGGGCCATGCATCTGCTCGAATCCGGTCTGGCAGAATCCGGAGCAACCTGCACCTGCACACTGCAGCAGCCTGACATTATCGTATATGCCGATATGGACCAGATCCTGCAGATCATCATAAACATAATCAGAAACGCAATGCAGGCCGGTGCAACATCGATACGTATCTCGGCCAGAGTGGATACTGCCGAGAGCGTGATAATAGATATAGGTAATAACGGGATGCCCATCAGCCCGGAAAGCAGGGATGAGATTTTCGTACCGTTCTACACCACAAAACCTTCCGGTTCCGGAATCGGGCTCAGCCTGTCCAGACAGATAATGCGCCTTCACAACGGTAATCTTATCCTGTCCGGAAGCAACGAGAACGAAACGGTATTCACACTGATTTTCAAATAGAAGCAAAACAAAAACCTCCGAAACAGACTTGACTGCCGCGGAGGAAAAAATAACATTATGAAAACATAGTAAATCTCGCTCCCCTTCTAGGACTTGAACCTAGGACCCCCTGATTAACAGTCAGGTGCTCTAACCAACTGAGCTAAAGAGGAATTTCTCATTTGGGACTGCAAAGATAAATAAATTTCCTCACATACCAAAAAATAAATTAACTTTGTCAAGAATTTTTTAAAAAAAATTTATGGACGTCAATCTTCTTTCCAAGCTATTAAGGGAGTTAATCATTGATAATGAACAAGTTTTCATCTCCGGAATGGGGTATTTCACCACTGAGCCGGTACCGGCTTTTTTCTCAGAAGACGGGAAGACCATATTCCCTCCCTCCAGAAAAATATCATTCAGGAATGATGAAAGGACGTCCGGAGAGATGATCTGGAAATTCTATGCCAAAGAATACGGGATTGAGGAAGAGACTGCCCGGATAGAAGTGGAGACATTCCTGAAGCAACTGGTCCTAACGTTTGCTGAGCGTAAAGCCATAGACTTTCCCGGATTCGGAAGACTTCTCTGCACGCAGGACGGAGAATACATATTCATCAACGAGAAAGAAGACAACATTTTCTCTTCCGCTTTCGGATTCGAGCAGGTAACACTTAAACCGGCTGCCAACCGTAACGAAACGGATGATGCCGGAAAGGACTCCGTTGCGGAAATACCGGAGCCTGTACTGCCTGAGCCGGACATCTCCCAGGCTCCCGCCGTAACGGAAATTGAAAGCCCGGGAAAGAAGAAGCTTCCGGCATGGGCCATCGTCCTCATCATCCTGGGCTCGGTAATTGTCCTTGCTGCCGCCTTCATTATCCTGAGCAGACTCGGGATGTTCGACTCACTGTTCTACACTCCAGAAGAACTCCGCATCATAGAAAACAGCCTCTGACATTGTAGGTTCAGCACACTGAAGGGATACTACAGCTCGTTCTTGACGTCGCTGACGATACGGCCGTCGAACAGGTCGATAGTGCGCTGGGCTACGCCGGCGTCCTTCTGGGAGTGCGTCACCATCACGATCGTAGTACCCTCACGGTTCAGCTCGCTCAACAGGTCCATCACCTCCTTGCCGTTCTTGGAGTCCAGGTTTCCTGTAGGCTCGTCAGCAAGGATCAGCTTCGGATTAGAAACCACTGCTCGGGCAATAGCCACGCGCTGCTGCTGACCACCCGACAGCTGCTGAGGAAAATGCTGCGAACGGTGGCTGATGTTCATTCGCTTGAGGATCTCGTTCACACGGACCTTGCGCTCGGATGCACTGATGTTAAGATAACGAAGAGGTAGCTCCACGTTCTCGTAAACGTTCAGCTCGTCGATAAGGTTGAAGCTCTGGAATACGAAGCCGATGTTGCCCTTACGGAACTTCGTACGGTCCTTCTCCTTCAGCTTAGACACCTCCTGGCCCAGAAGCTCATAACTTCCGCCCGTAGGGTTGTCCAACAGCCCCAGGATGTTCAGAAGCGTGGACTTGCCGCAACCCGAAGGGCCCATGATTGCCACGAACTCACCGTCCTTGACCTCGAACGACACACTGTTCAACGCCATTGTCTCGATCTCTTCCGTACGGAAGACTTTGCTCAAATCTGTTACCTTGATCATAATTCTTGTATTTGTCGTTTATTGTTTGTTCTCCTATTCGTTCTTTATAGAGTCCACTGGATTGGAGACAGATATTTTAATACAGTTTACAATCACCGTCACCATGACTATCACCACCAGAAGGACATCCGCTGCCACGAAGTAAAGCGCGTTCAGGCTTACCCTCTCCGGGAACTGCTCCAGATAGCGTGAAGCCGCAAACCACATCAGCACATCCCCGAGTATCACTGCTATAGCCGACATCTTGAGGCTGTCTTTCACGAACATTGCCACTATATCGGCAGCTGTTGCTCCGTTTATCTTGCGTATGGCTATTTCCTTGCTTCTGCGAGAGGCTTCGTTTCCGATATACCCAATAAGACCGAAGACCGATATGAACAGGGCCAGGAGACATCCTATCACGAAGGTATCCCTCATTTTGCGGTTGTCGGAATACAGGTTCTTCATCTGTTCTTCGTAAGACATGACCTCTATATCCAGCCCTTCCGGAGCAGCATCCGACAAGGCCTTGTCAACTGCATCCAGTACCTCCGGAGTGATCCTGTCCACTTTTATAAGAAGGTATGAAAGGTAATCCCGGCCTCCTACTCCGAAAAACCTCACGCTCGGTCTTTCATCCATGTTGTTCAGCGATCCTATAACATAGTCCTCATATACACCGCTTACCGTAAAGGCTTCATCCGGTCCAAGACTCTGCGAATGCTCGGTAACAAGTACAGATTTGCCTACAGCCCCGTCGCTCCAGTCAGCAAACTCTCTCATCTTCTCTACAAAACTGCGGCTGACAGCCACTTCTCCAGGAGACAGGGGTTCCCTGCCTTCGATTATCGGTACATCGAAGAAAGTGAAGAAACTTTCCGTGGCAAAATACTGGTCAGCTATATTGAAAAGTTCCTTATCAGATCCGGGAAGATAAATATTGTTTCCTGAAGAAGGTTCGAAAGGCAGATAGGACATCCTTATCATGCTTTCGACTCCGGTCACACCGGACAGACTGTTCATGGCAGTTTCCACGTTCTGCTCGGAAAGGCCTCCGGTATATGCATACAGCACATTACGGTATTCATATCCGGGGTCCCCGTTCATAACCTTGCCGTACTGTGCCATGACCACTCCGAGCATTCCGAAAAGGAATACATTGATGGTGAACTGGGATATGAGCAGGATATATTTCCAGCGGTATCTCGTATCGTTGAACCTGCGCATGGCGGCTGCTATGGGCACATTCATATATATATAACCGGGCACTAAAGCAGTGAACAGGAGCACTATGACCACTACGGCCGCAATAACCGCATAAGACAACGGTACCAGCATGGACTCAAGAGTAACCCCCATGATATTCAGTATTATACCGCGTCCGGCGGCCAGAATGACTGCTGCCATAAGGACTGCCGCACCTACCGTAACGAGAGCCTCCCGGAAAAGGACGCCATATATGTCTTTCCACTCTGCCCCGAAACATTTTCTGGTAGCAAAGGACTTCGAGCGCTCCACAAATGCCGTCACGGTAGAAAGCATGTAGTTCAGCACAGAAATGGATATGAGCAGAAGGGATACTATTGCAAAGAGTATCATCGAAGAACGTACATTCCTGTCTCCGGTATGAAGCCTGTCGAGGGGAGTCAGATAATACCATATTTTCAGCCCGTTCTTCTCGAATTCTTCAATCGGCTGGTTCTTCTCCTGCATCAGGCGTATCGCACCCGTAAGGGAATAGGGGTCTACACCCTCCTGCAGCTTCACATATCCGTTATACCTGTCGTTCCCTACCCAGTTTTCGGTGGACTGGCTCGAGTAGGAAACCATCGAAAGCATCAGGTCAATATCGTGCATGCTGTTTTTCGGAAAATCCTCATATACTCCACCCACTGTCATCTCCAGATCAGGCATGTCTGAATTCCTTATTTTTTTGCCTACGGCCAGTCCAGCCCCTCCCAGTTTCTCTGCAAATGACTCCGAAACCATCAGGGAAAGAGGTGTCATGAGGACTTCCTCCGGATTTCCGGCAAGTATCTTTCTGTTGAAAATCCGGAAAAAGGAAGTGTCTGCACAAACAATGGATCCGTCCGATGCGATTGTCTGCTTGTCTTCAGTATAGTATTTATTGCTGTCGAATATCCCGGTAATGCGGGTTGCCTCTTCCACTCCCGGCACATACTGTCTGAAACCAGGGGCTACTGCTCCGCTGATATTGGCATAATCGGCAGCCTCCCCTTCCCTGGACAACCCTGTCCTTATAGCATATATCCGGTCCACATCGTTATAAAATGAATCATAGGAAAGATCAAAGCATATCTTTGCTATCAACACTATACTCAATGCCAGGCCGAGCGACAGCGGCAGTGCTTTCAGGAATATTGCATCTATACGTTTCATTTCTTTTTATTCTGTTATTCCATTCATGTCGTACCTGAAATTGCAACCACCGTGCCAACCAGCAGGACACACTGATTATGAGGACATTGCGGAAAAAGGATCTTCAAAGGATGTAAAATTTCTTTACAGTACATGTAAAAAATATTTACACTGTCCGTCCTATTGCCGATTAATTGTATATTTGCAGGTTGTTTTTAAATCGGTTTTATATGAAAGAGTTCAAACGTTATCTTGTAACATCCGCCCTGCCTTACGCAAACGGGCCCGTTCACATCGGACACCTTGCCGGAGTATATGTACCGGCTGACATTTATGCCCGCTTCCTCCGGATGTGCGGAAAAGATGTATTCTTCGTAGGCGGTTCGGATGAGCATGGGGTGCCTATCACAATTCTGGCAAGAAAGAAGAATTGCTCTCCCCAGGATATCGTTGACAAATACCACAAACTGATAAAGGATTCCTTTGCCGGTCTGGGCATAAGTTTTGACGTATATTCCAGAACCACTTCAAAGACCCACTACAAGACCGCTGCGGAATTTTTCAGGAAACTTTATGATGAAGGGAAATTCGTGGAAAGGGAAAGCGAACAGTATTACGACGAAGAAGCGCACCAGTTCCTGGCTGACCGTTACATCATCGGTACCTGTCCCAAATGCGGGGCTGAAGGTGCATACGGAGACCAGTGCGAGAAATGCGGAAGCACCCTCAGTCCCGACGAACTTCTCAATCCCAAATCCGCTCTCAGCGGCAACCCTCCCGTAAAGAAAAAGACAAAACACTGGTACCTGCCTCTGGACCAGTACGAACCCTGGTTGAAAGAGTGGATTCTGGAAGGCCACAAAGAATGGAAGACAAATGTATACGGCCAGTGCAAATCTTGGATTGACGGAGGACTGCAGCCCCGCGCCGTAAGCCGCGACCTCGACTGGGGAGTTCCCGTCCCTGTGGAAGGTGCAGAAGGGAAAGTGCTTTATGTGTGGTTCGATGCCCCCATCGGATACATTTCCAATACCATAGAGACCCGTCCGGACGACTGGGAAAAATACTGGAAAAGCGAGGATACCAAGATGGTCCACTTCATCGGAAAGGACAATATCGTATTCCACTGCATCGTATTTCCTTGCATGCTTAAGGCATACGGGGATGGATACATTCTGCCTGAGAACGTACCTGCAAACGAGTTCCTGAACCTCGAAGGAGACAAGATTTCCACTTCCAGGAACTGGGCCGTATGGCTTCACGAATATCTGGAGGACTTCCCCGGCAAACAGGATGTACTCCGTTACGTTCTCTGTGCCAATGCTCCGGAGACAAAGGACAACGATTTTACATGGAAGGATTTCCAGACCCGCAACAACTCCGAACTTGTAGCCATATACGGGAACTTCGTTAACCGTGCCCTGGTACTTACCCACAAGTATTTCGGAGGCAAGGTTCCTGCAGACCTCAAGCCGGAAGCAATAGATGCGGAAACCTTTGCACAGATTCCTGTACTGAAAGCTGCCATTGCAGACAGCTTAGGAAACTACCGTTTCCGCGAAGCCCTGAAGGAAGCCATGAACATGGCCCGGCTCGGCAACAAATATCTCACTGATACAGAGCCGTGGAAGGTTGCGAAGACCGATATGGACAGAGTAGCGTCCATTCTGAACGTATCCCTCAGGATCTGCGCAGACCTTGCCATTGCCTTTGCCCCGTTCATCCCCTTCTCTTCGGAAAAGCTGGCAGGAATGCTGAACATACCCGCCGATCTTCTGAAATGGGACAACATAGGCGGAGATCTGCTACAGCCCGGACACATCCTCAACAAACCGGAACTCCTTTTCGAGAAAATCGAAGATGAGCAGATAGACAGACAGATTGCAAAGCTGGAAGCTGCCAGAGCCGCCAATGCCGCAGCTGCTGCAGCCGCACTCCCCGTAGAACCGCAGAAAGAAGAATGCACATTCGATGAGTTCGGGAAAATGGATATAAGGACAGCAACTGTACTGGAAGCCGAAAGGGTTCCCAAAACAGACAAACTGCTCAAACTCACCATTGATACCGGCATAGACCGCAGGGTCATCGTTTCCGGAATTGCAGAATACTACACCCCGGAGCAGATGGTAGGCAAACAGATCTGCATACTGGCGAACCTGGCTCCCCGCAAGATAAGGGGCATTGAATCCAAAGGCATGATCCTTATGGCAAAGGAACCCGGCGGCAAGATGAGAATAATGGCCCCGGAAGAAAAGATATCCAACGGAGCTATCGTAGGTTAGCGCATTCGAGCATGAATCTATAAACGAAGCCCCTCCGGCTCATTGGCCGGAGGGGCTTTTCAATGTTACAGTATTTCAATCATGAAGTCGAAGGAGTACTCGCCGAAAGGCAGCCTGTACTGCTGCAGGGGAAGAGCACCCCAGGAGTTTATACATCCCAACCCCATCTGGTTCAGGTCAATAGTCACGAATGTCTCGGGACGGGGTTTCAACTCGGACGAATGCATTACCCATTTGTCTGAGGTAAGGTCCAGATCATCTATGGAATAATTCAAGGATGTAGCCGTAAAAGGCACAGGGGCTGTCATCTCCAGTCCTCTGCCATGCCCGTCCACCACGGCCCATGAACGCAGACCTGTCCTGGCACCGCATTCCTGAGGACGCACATAACTGTACTCGAACATATCCTTCACCTTTGCGGAATACCTGCCCACAAGGGCGGACGATATCCTGTCCTGATAGTTCTCGTGAGGACCGAAGCCGTAATATTCCACCTCTGAGAAACGCGCAGGCATGGAAAATTTCATACCGAAACGGAACATGTCGCTTACCTTGGCATCACCTGCCGGAACCATTCTCTGGTTCACAAGTATCTTGCCTTCGGAATATATCCTGTAGTCCAGTTCGAGCACCGCACCGGTCTTCTCCATCATATACGAAGCATTCAGGGATACACATCCGTCCGAAACAGCCGCATTGAAGGATTCCATCTTCATTCCGGGGTTTTTCCATACTGCATACCTGTTGTGGAGTCCGGCTCCGTCATCATTGTCAGTAGCTGCACGGTAGAAATTGGGAGACAGGGGGCTTTCCATCAAATCCACACCGTCTGCAACAATCCTGCAGATATAGCCGTTGCTCTTGTCGAACTCGACTCTCCAGTCCTCACCTGAAACATAATAGCGGATAAAGTCCTCGGAAAGCTCCGGGGTACCTGCCGCCGGTGCGGAAGCTGCAGCGAACATGGCTCCGAAATCGTATTCCTTGACTGCCATCTGGTCATAGGCCAGAAGAGCCCCCGCATCCAGAGGTCCCTCCGCATGCTTTGTATAGTATTTCACGGTCAGCAGGATTTCGGAAGCATCCGCATGCCTGGCGATAATCCCTGCAACAGGCAGAGACACAACAGTCTTCTTCTGAGGACCTACCTTGATGTCGGAGAGCACCCCCTCAGCAACATCCCTGCCGTCTACCGAAAGGCTCCATTCCATATTGAAGCCGGACAGATCCCTGAAGAAATACTCATTGTAGATCTCAATCTTTCCGGAAGCCGCATCAATCAGTCTGGTATGGATGGAACGGTACAGATACGCCACTTCATAAGCGGTAGGATGCAGGCTGCGGTCCGATGCCACGAAACCGTTACAGTTGAAATTGCCGTCCGAAGCATCATAGGGATTATAGCTCCCTCCGTATGTAGCAGTAGCCCTTCCGTCGCTTTCATAGCGTATAATTGCCTGGTCCACGAAATCCCATATAAAGCCGCCCTGATAAGCGGGATACTTGCGTACGAGGTCCATGTATTCCTTCATGCCGCCCATCGAGTTGCCCATACTGTGTGCATACTCGCACTGGATAAGGGGTCTGGGAGGATTGGTCTGCGCATACTGTTCGCAGGACTCGGGTCTGAAATACATTGGACAGTATATATCGGTATATTGGGTCTTGCTGAAATCCTGCTCGTTTACACCCTGCTCATAATGCACGGGACGGGAAGGGTCATATTCCTTTATCCATTCATAGCAGGCAATGAAATTCTCTCCGAATCCGGCCTCGTTACCCATACTCCAGATAATTACCGAAGGATGGTTGATATCCCTTTTAACCATTCTGGAATTGCGTTCCAGATGGGCCTTTGCATAGATAGGATTCTTTGCAAGGCTCTTCTCCCCGTAGCCCATACCGTGGGACTCCACGTTCGCCTCATCAATGACATATAGTCCGTAAAGGTCACACAGGTCGTACCACCTCGGGTCATTGGGGTAGTGGCTTGTACGTACGGCATTGATGTTCAGACTCTTCATAATACGTATATCCCTTATCATCTCATCGACTGTAACTACATAGCCGCCACGACCGCTCATCTCATGCCTGTTCGTACCTTTTATAAGCACAGGCTGGCCGTTTACAAGCAGTCTGCCGTCCTTGACCTCGACCTTACGGAATCCGGTATTGAAGGAACATTTTTCAGATACTCCTTCCGCACCTGTCGCGATTGCTTCCACCCGGTACAGAGCCGGAGTCTCGGCTGACCATTTCGCAGGGGACTTGACACTCATGCGTGCAGAAAAACTACCGTCGGAAACCGGAGCCGCCACTGTCGAGACAACCTTTCCTTCGGGAGATCTGAGAGTAAGCCCGACATGTTTCACTCCCTCTGTCACCTTACCCTTTACAGTAAGGATACCGTTCCTGTATGAAGCATCCAGATCCGGAGTCGCCTCTATGGTCACAAACCTCTCTGTATTTCTGGCATATAGGTAACTCTCCCGGGCAATACCTGTAAGCCTCCAGAAGTCCTGGTCCTCCAGATATGTACCGTCACACCAGCGGAAGACCTGAAAAGCAAGCAGATTCTCTCCTGGTACCACATACTCGGTAATGTCGAAATCCGCACCTAACTTGCTATCCTCGCTATAGCCTACATATTTGCCGTTAACATAGAAAATGATGTTGGAAGTAACTGATCCGAAATGGGCAAACACATCCATTCCCTCTTCGATCCATTCGGCAGGGATATCCAGAGTCCCCCTATAAGTACCCACATAATTGTTTTCAACCGGAGCAAGGGGAGGGTTATTCCTGTAGAAGTTCCTCCACGCATAACCGACATTAACATACACCGGATCTCCGTAACCGTTCAGTTCCCATATTCCCGGAACGGGCATACTTCCCCAATCCCCATCATCATAGCCGATCCTGTAGAAATCCTTGGGCCGGAGTTCGGGATTTGCCGCCAGCGTGAATTTCCAGATTCCGTGCATCGAAACTTTCCTAAGACCATCGATGTCCATATGGGCCGTCATTTCAAGCCTGTTCTCCTGATTGAATCCGGGATCTTCCCAGGGCATGGTTTTCCATGTATCGGGCAACACTCCGGACACAACCCCATCTCCACCGGAAACAGCATCCTCCGCATCCTGATTCAGAACTTTCCCTGTCTCTCCCGGCACCACACCTACACCTTCATTACCCACACCTCCAAGCGAAAAGGCGGGAAAGGAAGCCATAAGCAATACAGCCGAAACGGCCATCAACAACAGAAAATAACGTTTTGTCTTCATTATCATATATTTAAGATTAATCTCTTACAAAGATAGGAATTTTCTGATACACAACCTGAGAAGGTGACTGATCCGCCCCGCGGAACACTCGTCCATGGAGTCTGACTATGCCGCCTCCTCAGGACACTTTACATAGCGCAATTTTCGCAGATTGCTAATAATCAGAGCGTTACCTACCTATGCTTTATGCAAAGCCCCCTGAATTCGGGCATTTTGCCACATTTTGTCCACCCTTTGCATAGAGCCACTTTGTATGTGTCTTATTCCCAGGTTATTACCAATTCACAACTATGCAAAGGCCCATTTAGTCCCGGCACCTTTAGCCCCTCCTCGGAAAATTGAGATCCTATCCGGTACACCCCATCCTAATATGCCTTCATATACGCAATGCACTGATTGTCAAATAAATGAAAAAACATATGGACGTTAGGTTTGCCTGGAACTGTCGATTTTGCCCCGATTCGGGCAATCCTAACATACATGCATATTCTCAACGCGCAGATTATATGGCAAATACGGAAGCGACCCAGTTTTGGGTTTAGGTTTTCCACTGATGTTCACTTGTACGGCTTTCCGGCACCATCACAAAGTCACTCTTTCCTCCCGTTGTCGTTCGTATTCAGTATTCACTTCAGCCACCTCTACTCGCCATCCAACTCCCTCGTTCCACACCGCCTTCCGGACCGCATTCATTCCAACGCCCACATCCACACCGTCTGGAATATGCCGAATAATGGGCACTGTGGAATTCCGTTTTCTGCCTGACCCCTCTCTGCATGTCGGTGACAGTACGACTTCCGCAGGTGTACCGGGAGACTTGCAGTAATGTACTGAAGCACAGATGGTTGCGAAGATTGTTCCGGTTCACCTGCGAAGGGATGTTGCGGACTGACCGGCCTGAGAAGTATGTCTGGGGCACATTGGCCACAACGAAGCTTCCCCAGGTGTACCGCGCGATTTACAGGAACGCACTGAAACACAGATGGTTGCGAAGATTGCTCCGGTTCACCTGCGAAGGGGGTTGGAGGGCGTACCCCAGCGAAAGTGCCTTTTGGGGCACATTACCGGTCGAAGGCCTTCCGCAGGTGTACCGCGCGATTTACAGGAACGTACTGAAACACAAATGGTTGCGAAGATTGCTCCGGTTCACCTGCGGAAGAATTGGTTCACCTGCAAGGGAGGGCTGAGGGTTGAACGTAATCGGATACTTCTCTAGGTCACCCATTGGTAGGAGAGACCTTGGCCGCAAATGGAAGATGATCTTTGAAATGGGAAATTACAATTTGAACAGAAAGATACTATCTTTGCGCGCTTTTCAAAAAGGAGATATGTCATGCAGGATATTGCGATTGAAAGAAAACATAATTTCAAGGAATGGTTGCCGCTTATAGGACTTGCCTGTGCCACTTTCATTTTCAACACCTCGGAATTCATTCCTATAGGTTTGCTCAGCGATATTGCCAAAGACCTGAATGTAAGTGCATCCAAAGCCGGATTGCTCATCACAGTATACGCCTGGTTCGTAGCGATTGCATCACTGCCTCTGATGCTGCTTGTAACCAGAATGGAAAGCCGCAGACTGATGCTGTCGATAATAGCACTGTTCATCGTCAGCCATATCTTTTCGGCATTGTCTGCCAACTATGGAATGCTCATGGCATCGCGTCTTGGAGTAGCAGCGTCTCATGCCATTTTCTGGTCAATTGTCACCCCTCTGGCAGTAAAGGTGGCCCCGAAAGGTCACAGTTCTGCAGCACTCGCAACCATTATAACCGGCTCATCGATTGCCATGATTGCAGGATTGCCGTTAGGACGCAGCATAGGGATAATCTCAGGATGGAGGACAACCTTTCTTGCCATAGGCATTGTATCTGCAGCTGTTTTCGCCATTCTTGCAACGGTCCTTCCGAAAGTTGAAAACAACAACCCTTTTTCCGTAAAGGAACTGCCTGATTTGCTGAAGTCTCCGGCTCTGAAAAACATATATGCAATGACTGTCCTGACCATTACAGGTCATTTTACATGCTACAGCTACATTGAACCGTTCCTGGCCATTGCAGGCGGATACAGCGAGAATTTCATCACAGGCATCCTGATGATCTTCGGGATAGTTGCCATAATCGGCAGTTTCCTGTTCTCCAGATATTTCGACAACAACCGGAAATTCTTTCTGCGGTATATGGTGTGCAGCATATTCGCCTACATGCTGCTGCTGTTGCCTGCCTCGCGGAATCCATATACACTTATCGCCGTATTCGTAGCATGGGGTCTGTGCATGGCTTTTTTCAACCTGACTTTCCAGTCGGAAATAATACGCAACGCTCCAAGAGGAACAGAAGTCGCCATGTCCATATACTCCGGTATATATAATATAGGGATAGGCGGTGGTGCGCTGGTCGGAGGTATCGTATGCACCCACTCATCCATATCGAACGTAGGCTTTGCAGGAGGCCTTATCGGACTGGCTGCCATGATTTTCTGCCAGATCCGCCTGGTCCCCATCCTCACCGGCCGCAAGGGGTGACAAAAAACGATACCGGCTCAAAGGTCCTTGAGAGAATATCGCTATTTTTGCAAAAATTCATCAACTGTATGGAAGAAACAGCATCAGAACGCCGGCACAAAGTCCTGAAGTACCTGGACGACAACGGTATAGAATACACATGGTATGAGCATCCCGAGGCTCCGACCATCGAAATAGCCAGGAATTACTGGCATCAGGATGGATCCAAGCACTGCAAGAACCTGTTTTTCAGGAACCATAAAGGCAACAGACATTACCTTGTAGTGTTTGACTGCGACAAAGCCCTGGACATCCATGACCTGGAACATAAGCTGAAACAGGGTAAACTGTCTTTCGCATCGGAGGCAAGAATGGAAAAATGGCTGGGATTGAAACCAGGTTCAGTCTCTCCGTTCGGTCTGATCAACGATCCGGAGAACCATGTTTACCTGTTTCTTGACAAAGATCTGAAAGATTATCCGTCATTGAGCTTCCATCCGAATGACAATACTGCAACCGTGGTAATCTCACAGGAAATGTTCGGAAAGTTCCTGAAAACGGTTGGAAACAGTTACGAGTATATTTAGGGCTTTTGAGGATTTTCAGAAAAGACTTGCCGCAACAAACAGCAGGCTGAGAATCAGGATATTCCTCGAAGTCTCCCCAAGCAGGGCATTCAGTGCCCGCCCTACCGTATGGCACAGCTTAAGAGATGTGGAAATGTGCAATAAAATATAGACGGCAAATGGAAACGCATGCCACGGAGTCATTGCTGCAGCCACAGAAATCGCTGCCAGCAAGCCGGCCAGAATCCCGAACATGATATACAGGACGATTGTCCCCTTTCTGTCAAGATGCACGGCAAGGGTAATCTTGCCGTTAGCCCTGTCCTGATCCATGTCCCTGTAATTGTTTACGAGCAGGAGACAGTCGGTAGCTATACCGCAAGCCAATGATGCAATAAAGACACGACTGCTATACTCCCCGGTCAGAAGAAAATATGTAAACGATACCGGCACCAGGCCGAAAAACACCAGGACCAGAATATCCCCCATTCCTCTATATGAAAAGAATGTGGTATAAAGGAAGCAGAAGAGGACGCACGCAGCACCGACAGCCACCATTCCCCACCCGCCGACAAATGCCAGCGGCAGACCGGTAAGGCATGCTGCCACAGAAACAACTGCTATTCCGCGTTTCATTGCATCTGGAGTTATCCATCCCTCTGTACACGCCCTTTCAGGTCCAAGACGCCCTTCCGAATCATTGCCGTTCCTGAAATCGAAATAATCATTGATGAGATTAGCATCTATCTGCATCAGAAAAGCGAAAGCCATACAAAGCAAAAATACAGTAAAACTGAATTCCTCTCCGGCAAACCCTCCTGTATCATGCCATGCCGCTACTGCCCCCATCAGTACCGGGGCGGCAGCACCGCTGAGGGTCTTTGGCCTGGCAGCGAGAACCCACGCTCTCATAGAGTTTGTCACAGGTGGCTTTTCCATAAATTTATCGGATTTTGTTGAGAACCATCACATCCCCTTCGCAGATCACAGTCCCGCCCCTCGGAATTATCACCTTGTCGCCTCTGCGTATCAGGACAATCAGTTCATCCGTGCCGGGGGAATACTGGAAGACCCTCTTGCCTATCCATTCGTTGTCCTTTTCAATCTTTCTCTCACTCAGATGTATCACATTCTGGTCATCGAACTCGATTGCACTCATTATAACTTTGTCACCCGCAATGATTCTGGTTTTTCCACTTGGAACAATCGCTTCACCGTTCCGGATAACCACTGCCACTATAGTATCGTTCGGAATCGGAAGATCCTTTACCACTTTTCCGTTCCACTGGTCTTTCTCGGTAATCTCCATCTGCACGAAACATACCTCGGTTTCATCGGAATAATCGGTAAAAGTCTTCATGATATCCTCATCCTTGTCTATCATTCCGGATTTTCCAGACACCCATGGAATCAGAGAGCCCTGCAGCGCTATGGAAATAAGGACTACCATTAGCACTATATTGAACAGCATCGAACTGTCATCGGTGATTCTGGTAACAGCCGGGGTTGCCATTATGGCGAAGACCACTGATGCTGCCCCTCTCAGTCCCACAAATGAAACAAGTAGCTGCTGTCTGAATTTGCATTTGAAAAACGGAAGGACAGAAAAAATGGCAAGCGGACGGGCTACAATGATCATGAACATCGATACAGCTACAGCGATCAGTGCTACTTCCGGTAGCTTTGACGGAGTGGAAAGTAACCCCAGCAGGAAAAATATCAGAACCTGCATCATCCCGTTTATCCCATCGAAAAAAGGTACCAGAGACTTTTTCCCGCGTATATCTGCGTTTCCGAGAATTATGCCGGCAATATAGGCGCTAAGATAGCCGTTCCCTCCTACCAAGCCAGGTATAGAATATGAAAACAATGCTATCGCAACCACAAAAAGGGAATCGAAACCGGCTGAGGATGCCTTGAATTTCCTCATAACCTTAGCTGCAAGCACACCTACAGCCAACCCTATAGCGGCTCCATAGACGAACTGTGCGAAAATCATATATGCGATCTTTCCACCCGAAATATCTCCTCCAATGACAGAAACCATAACGATAGTAAGCATATATGACATCGGATCGTTACTTCCGCTCTCCACCTCCAGCATTGAAGCGGTCCCGTATTTCAGGCCCAGTTTGCGGGATCTCAGTATAGAAAAGACTGAAGCGGCATCCGTTGAGCTCAGTACCGCTCCGACAAGAAAAGAGAAGAGAGCATCCATTTTCAGCACGAAATGGCAGAAAAGTCCTGTCAGTCCGGCTGTAATGAAAACTCCCAAGGTAGACAGCAGAGCCGCCGGACCGAATACCTTTCTGGCTTCTTTCCATCTGGTACCGAACCCTCCATAGAATATTATGAAAATAAGGGCTATTGTACATATATCTTCCGTTACCGGAAAATCATCATATTTTATTTTGAAAACACCGTCGACTCCGAATACCATTCCGAGCAGAATGAATGCAAGGAGCATAGGCATCCCGAGTTTGCTGGAAGCATCGTTCAGCAAGACACAGAGAAATATCACGAGTGCCGCAATGGCAATAAAAACAGTCAAAGTCATATTGCTGCATTTGTTCCCCGCAAAGTTAATTAATTATTGCCGCATTCGCCATATTTGCATAATTTTAAGAAATTTGCACGATTTTTGAGAACATGCCTTGTTTTAGGCTATATTTGCCACCCGTTTCGACAATCCACGAACATTATGCAAATCAATATTCCTACAGAAAAGTTGACTAGAACCGGCAAAGCAGTTGCCGGCAAGATCAGAAAAATCAATCCTCCGAAATGGACCTGGTATGTAATCCTTGCATTGGTTATCGCAGCCATTGCCGTCATTGTCATCATCAAATGGCCGAAACCGGCCCCGCCTGAATATCCGGTAGTTGAGGTACAGAAAGTCATAACCGACGATGTCGAGATCTACGGTGAATACGCAGGAAAGATAAGGGCACAGCAATTCGTGGAAGTACGTGCAAGAGTAGAAGGGTATCTGGAAAAAATGCTTTTTGAAGAAGGTACTTACGTAAGAAAGGATGAAGTCCTGTTTGTCATCGACCCGAAAGTTTACCGTGCAAGTGTCGTAAAGGCAAGAGCACAGCTGAACAAGAACAAAGCCCTTGCCCTGAAAGCGGAAAGAGACCTTGAGCGCATCCGTCCCCTGTTTGAACAGAATGCTGCAAGCCGTCTGGATCTCGACAATGCAATAGCTTCCTTCGAAAGTGCAAAGGCGGAAGTAGCTATGAGTGAAGCAGACCTGACCCAGGCAGAAATAGCATTAGGATACACCACTGTCCGTTCTCCCATTTCTGGATTTATAAGCGAAAGGAATGTGGACCTTGGGACACTGGTAGGACCAGGCGGGAAATCCCTGCTTGCCACCATTATCAAGAGTGACACGGTTCAGGTCAATTTCAGCATGACAGGGCTTGACTACCTCAAGAGCAGGGAAAGGAATGTGAATCTTGGAAGGCAGGATACCGCAAGGAACTGGAATCCATACATTACAATAACCCTTGCCGACAATTCCCAGTATCCTATAAAGGGTATCGTGGATTTTGCGGATCCGCAGGTCGATCCTAATACCGGAACCTTTACAGTAAGGGCAGAAATGGCAAACCCGGACCATATCCTCCTTCCCGGACAGCTGACAAAAGTGAAACTGCTGCTTGACGTAAGGGAAAATGCTGTGGTGATACCGTCAAAAGCCCTTATCATAGAAAAAGGAGCCGCTTTCGTATTCGTTGCGAGAAGGGACAGCATCGTAGAAAAACGATTCATCGAAATCGGACCTGAACTGGACAACAAAGTAGTTGTGGAAAGAGGTCTCGGTTATGACGAAAACATTATCGTAGAGGGATTCCACAAACTCAGCCACGGGATGAAGGTATCTCCTGTCATTGCCGAACCTGAAAAAGAAGAGAGTGAATCCGGGGAAGGCATAGAGGAAAACATGAACAAAACAGAAACAGCGGCTGCCGATGAAAAGTGATTTCTTTATTGACCGGCCGATTTTCTCGACCGTCATATCCATAGTAATAGTCCTGGTCGGGCTTATAGGTATTGTTCTCCTCCCGGTGGACCAGTATCCCCAGATTGTCCCGCCGGTTGTAAAAGTATCCGCTTCCTATCCAGGTGCCGGTGCAGAGACTGTTTCCCAGGCTGTTGCCACTCCCATTGAACAAGTACTGAACGGAACTCCTGGCATGCTTTACATGGAGTCCAGCAGTACCAATACCGGGAGTTTTTCCGTAACTGTAACTTTCGACATAGACACGGATCCAGACCTGGCAGCCGTGGAGATTCAGAACAGGGTAAAGGAAGCCGAAGCGAGACTGCCACAGGAGGTTATCCAGAACGGGATATCTATTGACAAGCAGGCTTCCAGCAAGCTTATGACAATAACCCTGCTCTCGAACGATCCTAAATTCGATGAGATCTACCTCAGCAACTATGCGACACTGAACGTCCTTGACATGTTGCGGAGGGTTCCTGGCGTAGGACAGGTGTCCAATGTCGGAAGCCGCTACTATGCCATGCAGATCTGGGTACAGCCGGAAAGGCTGGCGAGCCTTGGTCTCACGGTACAGGATATACAGAATGCCCTGAAGGAACAGAACAGGGAATCTGCGGCCGGTGTACTTGGCCAGCAGCCCATGGAGGATGTTGACATTACCATACCTATTGTAGCACAAGGCAGGCTGTCTACGGTCAGCGAATTCGAGGATATCGTTATCCGTGCAAAGAACGACGGTTCCATAATCCGCCTCAGGGATGTTGCCAGAATATCGCTTGAAGCACAGTCATACAATACCGAGAGCGGGATTGACGGCGGTAATGCCGCTGTCCTGGACATAAAGATGCTTCCAGGTGTAAACGCGATGGATGTATCGAAGGATTTGAAAAAGGCCATGGACGAAATCAGCAGGAACTTCCCTGAAGGAATCCGCTATGAGATTCCGTTTGACATGACCACTTACATTTCCCAGTCTATACATGAGGTATACAAAACCCTGTTCGAAGCCCTTATCCTCGTGATTTTCGTGGTATTCCTGTCACTGCAGAGCTGGAGGGCAACCCTGATTCCGGCCATTGCCGTACCTATTTCGCTTATCGGCACATTCGGGGTCATGCTCATTTTCGGATTCTCCCTAAACACCCTGACACTGCTCGGTCTTGTTCTGGCTATCGGTACCGTAGTGGACGATGCCATAGTCGTGGTCGAGAACGTAGACAGGATAATGAACAAGGAAAGGATCTCTGCATACGAGGCGACCAAGATCGCGATGCGTGAACTTGGCGGGGCACTGATAGCCATGTCACTGGTTCTGTGCGCAGTGTTCGTCCCTGTAAGTTTCCTGTCAGGAATTACCGGTATGCTGTATCGACAGTTCACAGTGACCATTGCCGTATCCGTGATAATTTCCACCATAGTAGCGATCACCTTGAGTCCAGTCATGTGCTCCAAATTCCTGAAGCCGGAATCGGAAAACGGTGGAAAGAAAAAGAACATCGTATTCAGATACATAAACTTCTGGCTTGCAAAAGGTGAAAAATTCTACGGAAAGATGATCAGAAAATGCCTGATGCATTCCAGAAACGTATTCATCGCTTTCGGATTGGCAATTCTGGCGATATGGGCAATGAACAAACTCGTTCCACAAAGCTTTATGCCTCAGGAAGACCAGGGATACTTCACAGTTGAGCTGGAACTGCCCGAAGGAGCGACTCTTGAAAGGACAAGGGAAGTGACAAACAGGGCTGTCGCCTACCTTACCGGCCAGCCTGATGTGGAACATGTGCTGAACGTTACAGGATCCAGCCCGAGAGTTGGTACCAACCAGTCCAGAAGCCAGTTGACAGTAATCATGAAACCGTGGGAAGAACGGGTAAATCAGGATATATCGGCATTCATGGAACAGGTCAGGAAAGAATTCAACAGGTATCCGGAAAGCAAAGTATACCTCAGCACTCCGCCTGTTATCCCAGGTCTCGGTACCTCCGGAGGTTTCGAAATGGTGCTTGAATCAAGAGGAAACATGACTTATGCCGATCTCCAGAGAGCTACGGACACCCTCCTGTACTATGCATCACAGCGTAAGGAACTTACACGTGTATCTTCATCAATGCAGAACGACATACCCCAATTGTATTTCAATGTTGACAGGGATATGGCAAAACTCCTCGGAGTATCGGTTTCCGATATATTCTCCACAATGAAGGCATTCACCGGTTCCGTATATGTAAATGACTTCAACCTGTTCAACAGGGTCTACAGGGTTTACCTCCAGGCCGAGGCGCCTTACCGTGCAGACAGGAACGACCTGAACCTGTTCTTCGTAAAGGGGACAGGTGGATCGATGATTCCTGTAACTTCACTCGGAACCACAGAATACACTACAGGACCAGGGACCATAAAGAGATTCAACATGTTCTACTCTTCCACCATTACCGGTGAGGCTTCGCACGGATACAGTTCCGGTCAGGCAATGCAGGTTCTGGAAGAAATAGTCAAGCAGAAACTGCCGCGTGAAATAGGTGTGGAATGGAGCGGACTTTCATATCAGGAGAAAAGACAGAGCGGACAGGCGGGTCTGGTTATCCTTCTGGCTTTCCTTTTCGTATTCCTGTTTCTGGCGGCCCAGTACGAAAGCTGGTCCGTTCCTATTGCAGTCATTCTTTCCCTGCCTATTGCATGCGTGGGAGCATTCCTGTCCATATGGGTTTTCGGACTCGAAAACAATGTGTATTTCCAGATAGGGCTGGTCATGCTTATCGGGCTTGCAGCAAAGAACGCCATCCTGATTGTCGAATTCGCCAAGGAGGAAGTGGAAAAAGGCACAGACGTCGTGAAAGCAGCCATTCAGGCCGGGGAAATGCGTTTCCGTCCGATTGTCATGACATCCCTTACATTCATCCTCGGTATGTTGCCTCTGGTACTTGCTTCCGGTCCCGGATCCGCAAGCCGTCAGGGCATAGGTGTCGGTGTATTCTTCGGGATGCTGGTTGCAATTACGATAGGTATCGTATTTGTTCCTTTCTTCTTCGTATGGATTTACAAAATGAAAGAAAGATTCTCAAAAAAGGAGGTCAAAGCATGAAGAAGATCCATTTAATTCCGGTCATTGCCGTTGCTGCCATATTCATGTTCCAAAGCTGTGCAGTCAAAAAATGCATTGAGCCCCAGCTCGACATTCCGGAGACAATCATTCCAGGAACCTATGCAGATTCCCTATGCCTGGCAGACCTGAAATGGACAGAAGTCCTTCAGGATACCATTTTACAGGGTCTGATCAACAAAGCCCTGGAGCACAACAGGGACATGCTTTCCGCTGTTGCCAGAGTAAAAGAGCTTGAACGCCTCCACAGAGTGGTACGGGCAGACCAGTTTCCTTCTGTAGGTGCAAAGGCATATGCCACCAACAGGGAAACATATGATTATTCAACCGCTAAAGAGGTAATCGATCCGGAAATAGGATTGAAAGCATCACTTTCATGGGAAGTGGACTTTTTCGGAAGACTACGCTGGGCCAACAGAAGTGCCATGGCAGAATACATGGCATCTGTAGAAGCCCAAAGAGCTATGCAGATGACCATCATATCCAACGTGGCAAGGGCATACTTTGAACTCATTGCATTGGACAACGAGCTGGAAATCGTACTCAGGACACTTGAGACGAGAAAGGAAAACACCCGTCAGGCGAAGCTGAGGTTTGACGGAGGGCTTACCACCGAAATACCATACCAGCAATCGCAGGTCGAGCTTGCAACAACGGCATCCATGGTCCCTGACCTGAGAAAGGAAATAGAGATAAAGCAGAATGAAATATCCCTGCTGACCGGTGAATTCCCAGGAGAAGTCAAGCGTTCTCTGTTCGACAGCCAGAGCAGAGTCAGCGGGCTGACACAGGTGGGCATCCCTTCTGAACTCATGCAGCGGCGCCCTGACCTGAGGGCATCCGAACAATCCCTGAAAGCCGCAATGGCAAAGGTAGGAGTCTCCTGGGCAGACAGATTCCCCAGATTCGTGATTTCCCTGCAGGGGGGACTGGAAAACAACACTTTCTCAAATTTCTTCACGACACCTTTCACATACTTTGCCGGAGAGCTGACCGCCCCGATATTCGCATTCGGGAAAAAGAAAGCACAGTATGAAGCCTCCATACAGGCATATGAACAGGCCCGTTACAGATATGAGCAGAAAGTCATGGAGGTATTCAAGGAAGTCAACGATGCGGTAACTACCCTGACATCCACCAGGGAGAAGGTAGAACTTATGAAGAACCTCAAGGAAGCCTCCAGGAAATACGTCGATCTGGCCCTGTTCAGATATCAGAACGGATATGTAAACTACATTGATGTCCTTGACGCCCAGCGTAGCTATTTCAATGCGGAAATAGACCTTACAAATGCCGTAAGGGACGAATTCCTGGCTATGGTAAACCTGTACAAGGCCCTCGGGGGAGGATGGGAATAGGCCTAGAAGGAAAAATATATATCTTTACAGTCTGAAAACTGTCAATATAAGCTATGGTAGAATTCAAAGACAAAACCCTTCTCATTACAGGAGGAGGAACCGGAATAGGAGAAGCGATTGCATACCAGTTTGCAAAGCGCGGGACAAATGTAATACTGACCGGTCTGGGAGAAGCATCCCTGAAAAAGGCCAAGGAGCACTGCGAGGCCTTTGGAGTAAAGGCATGGTACAAGGAACTTGACCTCGAAAGCAAGGAATCGATCGAATCCCTCTATACATTCGTCCGGGACCTGGGGATCAAGCCTGACTTCTTCGTCCTCAATGCCGGCATATCGCAGAGAGCCCTTACACTTGACTCCGATATCTCTATTGACAGGAAGCTTATGGAGATCAACTACTTCGGAGGCGTTTACCTGATCAAGCTCTTCAAGGAACACCTTCTTACATCCCCGGAGATACATATAGCCGTTACCACATCCATTTCCGGACTGTTCGGATTCCCCTTGCGCTCGGCATACTGCGCTTCCAAACATGCCCTGTTCGGATTCTACGAATCCCTTGAGCTGGAATATCCGAATATCAAGGTAACCTTCCTCATTCCCGGCAGGATCCGCACCGAAATATCCAAAAGCGCACTTTTGGCATCCGGAGAAAAATTCGACAAGATGGACCCGGGACAGGCAAACGGCATGGACGTCACAAAATGTGCAAAAGTAGCTGTCAGGGCAATAGCGAGGGAGAAGCACAAAAAACTCATAGGCGGCAAAGAGCTTCTGATGGCATATTTCTACAAATACTGCCCCCCTCTCTTTTACAAACTTGCGACAAAAGTATCCGCTCATTAAATAGATATTATGGAAAAGATTATTTGTGGTATCCAGCAGATAGGCATAGGCGTAGCCAACGTGGCCGAATACTGGAAATGGTACAGGGAAAACTTCGGTTTCGATGTAAAGATCCTGGATGCAGAAGGGGTAGCCGAGAGGATGTTGCCCTACACGGGAGGGAAACCCCAGCCAAGGTATGCAATCCTGGTCTACAACCTGCGCGGAGGTGCAGGCTTTGAAGTGTGGGAACCGAGAGGCAGGAAATTGAATTACATCCAGTTCACTCCAGAACTTGGAGACTATGGAATATTCGCAGGCAAGGTAAAGACACCTGACGCAGCAGCTGCATACAGGGAATTCAACCGCAGAGGTCTGGACATCCTTGGTCCCCTGACAGAGAACCCCGCAGGAGGAAAACATTTCTTCGTAAGGGACCCGTGGGGAAACCTGTTCGACATAGAAGAAGACGGATACGTATTCTCTGACGAGAAGAAGAAATTCACCGGAGGCGGCAACGGGGCTATCCTCGGGGTTTCCGACATGGACAGATCCATACGGTTCTACTCCGAACTGACCGATTTCGACAAAGTCGTATATGACCAGACCGGAAAATTCCAGGACCTTACAGGGGTCCCTGGCGCAGAATACACCCTCCGCAGGGTAATGCTTGAGCGATCCAAACCTATTGAAGGCCCCTTGTGCGAGGTGATGGGAACATCCCACATCGAACTGGTACAGAGAATTGTCAGGAATCCTCTCGAGGAAGAAGGACCACGCAAGCTTTACGAAGGCCGATACTGGGGAGACCCCGGATTCATCCACCTGTGCTTCGATGTCCGCAACATGGAAGCGGTACGCCAGAGCGCTGAAGCACTCGGGCACCCTTTTGTCTGCGACAGCGGCAAAGACTTCAAGATGGGAGAAGCTGACGGACATTTCACATACGTGGAAGACCCTGACGGAACCCTGATAGAATTCGTAGAGACATTCAAGATACCGGTGCTCAAGAAACTGGGCATATACATACATCTCGAAAAACGTGACCCGCACAAACCACTGCCTCGCTACATGACAAAAGCTTTACGGTTCCTGAGGGCCAAAAAATAGCCCTGGTTTGGAATTTCGAAAAAAGTGTGTACCTTTGCAGGCCTTTTCTCGAGAAGATAAGGAGGTTATTAATTTTTAATTTAAAACACCTGAACAATGGCAGTTAAAATTCGTTTATCCCGTCACGGGAAGAAAAACCATGCTTTCTATCACATTGTAGTGGCTGATGTACGCGCTCCTCGCGACGGCCGTTACATCGAGCACATCGGAGTCTACAATCCCAACACCAACCCCGCACAGATCAATGTCAAGGCTGACAGGGCTCTGTATTGGCTTGAAGTCGGAGCACAGCCTACCGACACCTGCCGCAGAATCCTTTCATACGAAGGGATCATGCTCAGAAAACATCTCAACGGAGGTGTTGCCAAAGGTGCACTGACTCAGGAAGCTGCCGATGCAAAATGGAATGCATGGAAAGCAGAAAGGGACAGCAAGATCGAAGCAAAGAAGAACAGCATCGCCAAATCCGGCAATGAACTTCGCAGAGAGCTCCTCAACGCTGAGGCTAAGGTAAACCAGGAAAGGGCCGAAGCTATCAGCAAGAGAAAAGCTGAAGAAGCACTTGCAGCTCAGGAAGCAGCAGCAAAGGCAGCAGCTGAAGCAGCAGCAGCCGAAAATGCTGAAGCACCTGCAGAAGATGCCCCTAAAGCAGAAGAGTAGTCCGATGTTCCCGGCCGCAGACACACTTATTCCTGTAGCCCGGGTGCTGAAATCATACGGCACGAACGGAGAAGTAATGATATCCTTCCCCGCAGACATGTCGGAATACCTTTCAAAGAATGATGAACCGGTATTTCTGTTTTACGACGGATTGCCGGTTCCTTTTTTCATTGAATCCTTTACTGCCCGCGGACCCCGCAAAGCCGTGGTATCCCTTACAGGAATACGGACTCTCGAAGCTGCCGAAGAAACAGTAGGCCAGGATATGTTCCTTGACCCCGCCATCCATCCTGAACTGAGAGAAGAAGACGGACTTCTGCCGGGAGGCGAAGAATACGACATTACCCTCGATGACCTTATTGGGTTCACTGTCCTCAACAGCACAGCAACCATCCCCGTCGGACGCATAGCATCAGTCTCCGACTACTCCGGCAATATCTGCTTTGAACTAGAAAACGGGACCCTGCTCCCGTACCACGACGATTTGTTAGCCGACATAAACCCCGAAAACCGCACCATCACCCTCCAACTCCCCGAAGGCCTGCTGTAAACTTTCTGGAGACGGTATTGTCCATACCCGGACTTTTGCATTCCCCTCCAAACCTGCCATCTCAGCACCATTCGCCGCATCCTAACATTTCCCCAAACACTCAACACACTGATTATCAGGAAAACATCAAAAGGCCTGCATGTTAGGTTGGCTCCAAACAGGCGCTTTCGCCCCGATTTTCGGCAAACCTAACGGACATCCGAATTCTTAATGCGTTGATTATCATACGGATATAAAATCCACTCCATGTTAGGATGCCCAGAACCGCCGTCCGAACAGCTTTTTGCGCCTTCAGAAACTCCAGGCCTCCATTCCACACCACCCCTCCCTACGAGTCGCACCCGTAGCATTTTCCTGCCGTCACCGCTTCCATACCCACCGGATTCTCATACGGAACGGAACAACTGTAAAGTTTTTTTACACACACTGTAAAGAAACTTTACATTCAGGATCAGCAATAAACATACAACCAAATACAAATCAGACACTTACACTGCATGGCACAAAAAATGTTCCGCATTGCGCGACTAATGATGAAATACAGATAGCACAACATGAAATCCTTTCTAAATTTTATCCGCAGAAACGGACTATATACCTTTATAAATCTGTTCGGACTGACGGTTTCACTGGCTTTCGTAATGCTGCTGGCTGTGTATGTAAGCCGGCAGCTGACAACAGACTCATTCCACGAAAATGCTGACCGGATATTCATTTATGCGAATGAAGACTACATAGGAGGTCCATATTACCTGCAGAAGCATCTTCGGGATAATTTCCCGGAAATCGAGAAAACCACCTCCCTCCTGTCCAACGATGCTATAGGAGAACTTAGCATTGGGAACAACGGTACATCGGTGCAAGCTAAAACCACTTATGCAGACAGTTCTTTCTTCGAGATCTTTTCATTCGAACTGATCGAAGGTTCCAACGAAGCATGGAAAGCTTCAGACCGGAGTGCGGTAATAAGCAGGAGTTTTGCGAACACATATTTTCAAGGAAAAGACCCGATAGGCCAGCAGCTTGTATATACTTCATCCTCGGGGGAAAAGAATACATTCACCGTTGCTGCAGTCATGGAAGACATAGGACATTCGATAATTCCGTACTGCGACATTCTATGCAGGGCAGAAATTCTGACCGAGGTCAACGCCGCAAATGATGAGAGGATGAGTAACTCAGGGCAGTTCGACACCTTTGTCATGACATGGCCCGATGCCGATATAGAAGCTAAAGTACCACAGGTGAGGGAATATCTGGGGAAAGTCTGGTGGCTCTATTCGCAGAATATGGTGGACAAGGTATTTTTCGTTCCTTTGCGGGATGTTTACTTCTTCGAAACCTCATCATCGCTGACAGGCAATATTCTTCAGGGAGACAGACAGCTGGTAAATATACTATTGGTTGCCTGCATCATTCTGCTGCTGTTCTCCGTACTCAATTATATTAACCTGACTGTAGCGCAATCCGGGCGCAGAGCAAAGGAAATGGCCACTCGCCGACTGCTCGGGGATGGGAAATCAGGCGTGATATGGAGAATGATTGCTGAAGCAACTGTTTTTGCTGCCGTATCCACCGTGCTTGCCGTACTCGTGGCAGAGGCCCTTGCACCATATGCATCCCGCCTGCTAGGATATGAGTTTTCCATATGGTCAGAACTGACTTTCCATATAGTGATGCTGATAATTGCCGGTATTGCCGTCATAGGGATACTTTCCGGTATAATCCCGGCCATGGTGATTTCCCAGGCCAGGCCCATCGACATTGTGCGCGGGTCTTTCAATCTTAAAGTGCGTTCATGGTACGGAAAAACCCTGATAATAATCCAGCAGGTGGTAGCTGTAGCGATGATTGCCGTATCCCTGACGATGTATTTCCAGATCAAAGCAATGATCAATGCCCCTTTAGGGTACAATACGAAAGACATTCTAAATATCTCCAGCAGCATATTCACATCCAGAGCACAGATAAGGGAATTCCGTGAAGCCGTGAAAAGCCTGCCATTCGTGGAGGAAGTAGGATTCGGAGACGGAACTCCCCTGAACGGAACGAACAACAACACATTCTATTATCAGAACAGCATGCTGGGATTCCAGCTTATACGTGGGGACTCATGCTATTTCAATATTCTGGGATTGAGACTCAAGCAGGACAACCATCTTGCAGACAAAGACGTATGGTATTGGAATGAATACGCATTCAAGGAGGCAGGGATACCTGAAGAATCCAAGGAAGCATTGTTCGGAAATGAGCAGATTGGATATTATACCATACAGATAGCAGGCGTATATTATGACTTCAAAATCCGCCCTCTTCTACAAGACCAGTCCGCAGCACTTATTTACAAGTATGATGAATATCCTTCAAACCGTACACCTTGGAACATACTCATAAAGACTTCAGGAGACCAAGGAAGAGCTTTCGTGCGCATCGCTGAGACATACAACATCATCCGACCCGATGGAGCTTTCAATGCTTCCTATCTGGAGGATCAAATCAAATCAACTTTCGGGGAATATACAAGATTACAGAAGATCATCCTGATTTTTACATTGATAGCCGTATTCGTCTCTTCTCTCGGACTCTTTGCCATGAGTACTTACTACATACGTTCACATGACCGGAACATAGCCGTGAAAAGAGTCTTCGGAGCCGAAAGAAGTCAGCTACTCACCCAGACATTGAATTCATACTTGCTTCTTTCATTTGCAGCATTCGTCATATCGTTGCCTATAAGCCGGGTACTTTCTGAAGAATGGCTGAGTCAATTCCAATACAGCATGGACATTTGGATACCGTGGATACTTATCCTTATTTCCGGTATCATTTCCTCTGCCGTCGCTGTCCTCACTGTACTTTACCAAAGCATCCGGACAGTCAACACCAATCCAGTTGTTGCCCTGCGCAAAGAAGACTGACATCTGAAACATCAACACCCAATCTTTTTCATGTAAGAGGCCGGACCTGACAAAGTATATGGTTCGGCCTTAATTATCAATGGTATCTGCGCCTTTCTTGGATGGAACTTACGGCACTCCTTTTTTACGGACTTAAGTTCTATCATTGCATAGCCTTCCAGAAATATACCGAATAATGGGCGTTGTGGCAGTGCGGATGCTTCCTACCCCCGTGTCTGTGCAGCCAGCAGCACCCTTTGCATAGCGCCACTTTGATATCCGTCTAATAACCAAGACATTACAAATTCACGACTATGCAAAGTCCCCCTGTATTCGGGCCTTTTGATGTATTTTCGGGTAGGGGTTGCATACAGGCGAAATTATAATATCTTGGACATCAGCAAGATACGGAAGAGACCGCATGTAAAGCCCACTCCGGCAGGCCGTAATACCGACTGCAGCAACCCATTCAGTCCAGAAATCTACGTAGGTCAGGGCGGGCATGACCGTCAATTTCCGCAGGTGTTCTGAGTTGTTTGCTAAAATACACTGGCTAACAGCTTGTTACACGAAACACACCGGTTCACCTGCGGGAACTTGCAGAAAAATTTGCTAACTTGCAGAAAAATTTGCTAACTTGCTTGAAATTTACTTAACCTAACTGATTTATTGCAATTCGTTATATGAAATTTAACTACCGCATTGCAAGACTTATACTTATTACATTCTGCAGCCTGCAGGCCATTGTTCTTTCTGGACAGGGGATAACTTTAGATATGACCTTGGAAAAGGTAGTGGAAGATGCCAGGACACAATCGCTTTCTGCGCTTATAGCAAAACACAACTACATCGTAAGTTACTGGGAGTTCAGGACCTATAAGGCTCAGTTCCTGCCGTCCCTGTATCTTAGCGGCGGGGTCGGTGAATATAACAGGTCCATTACCCGGATGCAGGATGCCGAGACAGGCGAGTTCCACTATGTCAACAACAATTTCCTGTCCAACTCCCTGAACCTTGAACTCAAGCAGAACATACCGTTTACAGGAGGAACCATTTCCCTGAACACATATCTGGACCGAACTGACCAGTTTTCGCCGAAAAGGAGTGTAAATTACAATGCTCAGCCCATATACATGTCATACGACCAGCCTCTTTTTGCCTACAACCGCCTGAAATGGGAAAAAAAGATAGAACCCGTAAAGTATGAGAAGGCCAAAAGGGAATATCTCGAAAACGTGGAAGAGGCAGTCACTGTAGCAGTTGAGTATTTTTTCAACCTGCTGCTTGCAAACGAGAACATGCAGGCAGCAATAAGGAGCAAGGAAAACAATACCCAGTTGCTTGCTATCGCCGAAGAAAGATACAAACTCGGCAACATGACCAGGGATGAACTGCTTCAGCTGCGTCTTCAGCTCCTGAACGACGACGTGAAAATCAGCGATTACCGGCTTGAAGCCGAGATGGCAATGATACGTCTGCGTACTTTTCTGGGTTATAATGAAAAGGTAACTATAAATCCTTTATTGCCCTCTTTCGAGGAAAATCTCGTTCTCGATCTGGAAGAAGTACTGGGCAGGGCAGAGAAGGCATCTTCGGAATACATGGACAGAAAAATCAAACTGCTTGAAGCGGAATCGGCAGTAGCACAGGCGAAAGCGCAACGCGGCTTCGAAGCTTCTCTGTACGCCAGATTCGGAACCACTCAGGTAGGAAAGGATCTGGGATCCGCCTACCGCAGTCCTATGGACCAGGAGGTAGTAGGGCTGTCCCTCCGCATTCCGATTCTGGACTGGGGACTTGGCAAGGGGCGCGTCCTTGTTGCCAAATCCCAGCAGGAAGTCATGGAGATGCAGGTGAACCAGCAGTCCAGTGAATGGATACAGGACCTGACAATGAAAGTACTGGAATTCAACCTGCAGGGTAACCAGTGCCGGACATCGATGGAAGCCGATGCTATAGGAAAGGAACGGTACTCCACTGCCCGCAACAGGTTTACAAACGGGGCAATCAGCGTCACCGAACTGAATACTGCGCAGAGTGAAATGGACAATTCTTCCATACAGTATATCGAAAAGATATGCAAATACTGGACTTCATATTTCGAACTTAGGCGCCTATGCCTTTACGACTATATAGGCAAACAGGAAGTAACTGAGGATTTTGACAAACTTACAGGTGATTAGAACAACTTTCGGGCTATGAGAAATTTTATCCTGCTTTCAATTCTTATTCTTTCCGCCACTGCCTGCGGACCGGGAAAAGACAATGGCAAACCGGCAATGTCCGATATTGAGGACAAGGATATCAGCGCAATAATCGTGGATACCGTTTCTCTTCATAAAGGGACATTCTACAGGGAAGTGGTGAGTACCGGAAAGATCCGGCCGGCTGCAAGTGCCGACCTCAGATTCCGTACACAAGGCATAATCAGCAGTATCTGTGTCAGGAACGGACAACACGTAGTAAAAGGCGACACAATTGCGTGTCTGGAAAACACTGAAGCCGCACTCGAACTGGAATCGGCCCAAAACAGTCTGGAAAAAGCAGAGCTTGAACTCAGGGACATAGTGGTAGGATTCGGCTATGGGAACGACACCATATCAGTACCGAAGGATCTGCTAGCAGTGGCCAAGGTAAAATCAGGATACAAGGAAGCCTTGTTTGCATATAAAAAGGCCAGGATAAATCTGGAGAACACAGTGATTACTGCTCCTTTTGACGGAACGGTCGCCAACCTTCAGGCACAGGCGAATGAATCAGCACCTGAAATACTTTGCCGCATATATGACCAGACTACCATGGAAGTACATTTCCCGCTTCTGGAATCCGAAGCCGATTTCATGGAAAAGGGTGCGCCTCTGTCCGTTGTACCTTTCGTTGACAGCAAAAGGGAGAACAGCGGGAATGTATCCGAAATCAACCCCCTTGTGGATGAGAAGGGGCAAGTACTGGTCAAAGGCCGTATCAACCCTCCGTATGAAGGGCTTATACCTGGTATGAGTGCAAAAGTATATCTCAGAAAGGAAGAAAACGGATGCTATGCAGTCCCCAAATCAGCCGTGGTAATAAGGGATGGCTATGATGTTGTATTCCTTTACAACCACGAAGCAGGAACAGCTTCATGGCTATATGTGGATATAGTTGCCTCGAACAGCAGCCAGCACGTCATTTCCGGAAACAGGATAAAGGAGACCTCTCTTCCCGAGAAAGCATGGGTCATTGTCTCAGGAAACCTGAACCTTGCTGACGGAGCGAAAGTAATTGTCAGAAACCAGAAATAACTTCCGGATATGATTCGCAGGCTAATAGAACGTCCTGTAGCGGTAACTATGATCGTTGTCGCTATTATGGCTCTCGGAATAATCGCGACCGGCATACTGCCTGTTTCCCTCATGCCGGAAGTGGATATTCCGAAAATAACCATACAGTGTTCTGTTCCGGGAAGTTCGGCAAGGGAAATCGACAGGGCAGTAATACGTCCTCTAAGATCCATTCTCGTCCAGACCTCATCGCTTAAAGACATGGAGTGCTCTGCCCGTAACGGAGGCGGCACAATAACCCTTGAATTTGAACATGGCACAGGCATAGATTACGTATTCATCGAGGTCAATGAAAAGATAGACAGGGCCATGCCGTCACTGCCTGACGGAATGGAACGTCCTAAGGTAATCAAGGCAAGTGCTACAGAGATTCCCGTTTTCTTCATTGATGTCATGTCCACCGCTGAAGATGATGTATCCTTCATCGGCCTCAGTTCATTCACAAATGAAGTCATACGGAAAAGGCTGGAACAGATTCCGCAGATAGCCATGGTCGACATAAGCGGGACTCTCGGATACCGTGTGATCATCGAGCCTTACACCGACAAGCTTAAATCCATTGGCAAGACGCCTGATTTCATTGCCGATGTCCTTGAGCAGAACAATATACGTCTTGGTTCCCTGAGCATTAAAGACGGATATTACCGGTGGTCGGTGGCCTTTGACAAGGAAATAAGGACGGAAGAGGATATAAAAAAGATAGTTGTCAATACAGATGGAAGGATTTTCCCTCTGACGTCCCTGGCGGATATAAGGACTGTCCCTGCCGAAGCTACCGGAACAGTAAGGAGTGACGGGCGCAAGGCTGTCACGATGGCTGTCATCAAACAGGCCGATGCAAGGATGAGTGACCTCAAGGCTGAAATCGACGGCATGCTGGAGGTCTTTTCCAAGGATTACCCGGAAATAGACTTCAAGGTATCACGCAACCAGACGGAACTGCTTGAATATTCGATAGACAATCTTAAAAGCAATATTATCGTAGGAGCCATCCTGGCCGTACTCATCATATTCCTTTTCCTTAAAGACTTCAAGTCCCCCCTTCTTGTCACCATTACAATCCCCCTTTCGCTGGTGGTCACCATGCTGCTTCTGTACCTGCTTGGAATCAGCATCAACATCATTTCCCTTTCAGGGCTGATCCTGGGGATCGGCATGATGGTAGACAACTCAATTATAGTCATAGACAATATCACCCAATATCGGGAGAAGGGAATGGATCTCAAGGAATCTGCAATAAAAGGAACAGCCGAGGTCGTAGCTCCGATGCTCAGTTCCGTCCTCACCACCTGCTCGGTATTCCTCCCTTTGATATTCCTGAGCGGTATTGCCGGTGCCCTTTTCTATGACCAGGCCATGGGAGTGACGGTAGGGCTGTTTTCGTCCCTTGCCGTAGCGGTGCTTATAATTCCTGTATATTACGTGCTGCTGTACAAGGAAAGGACTTCTGACAGGCACGCCACAGGGAACAGGCAAAGATTTTCACCGGGATTTTTCCGAAAGGACAGGGATCTGGTTGACTATGACGCAATATACGAAAGGGGCCTGAAGTGGTTCTTCCGCCATCCTGTAACAGCATGGATCGCATTCATATCATTCATTCCCCTGACAGTCCTGCTGTTCATGAAAATAGAAAAGAGCCAGCTGCCACCTATGACAAGGGATGACACTCTGATTACAGTCGACTGGAACGAGCCTGTATCCGTTGAGGAGAATGACAGGAGAATCAGTTCATTTTTCGAGACATTGGAAGAACCTGTGGCCTATACCGGTATAATGTGCGGCCCCCAGGACTTCATCCTGTCCCATACGGATGAACTGGGCAGTTCCCAGACCCAGATCTACATCGAAGTGCCGGACCCTTCCCGTATCGAAGAGCTGGAGAATGCTGTACGGAGGAGAATAGGAGAACTATATCCTTCTGCCTCAGTAACGTTTTCCGTTTCTTCCAATATTTTCAATGTAATATTTTCCGGTGAAAAGGCAGACCTCGTGGCAAGAATCAGTACCAGAGAAGGCAATGTCCCCGGTCCTGACGAGCTGAACGCACTGATCGACACTCTGAAAAAGGAACTGCCGCATCTGCATTTCGAACCTGTAGTATGGGAAGAGCAGATAATGATGATAGCGGACAGGGAAAAAATGGCCCTGTACGGAATCAGCTACGAATCAGTCTATGCTTCCCTTAAGAAAGCCCTGGGACGCAATGAAATCATGACCCTCAAAGACGGCAGCATGTCCGTACCCGTCATGCTGACTGACGGAATGGATGGAGGATACCTTCTGGAAAGGACAGTAAAGGGTTTCATGACCGATACAAGCGGCATTGTCCAGGAAATAGACGTTCCACTGTACGAAGTCCTGAATGAGCGCAGGACTCGGGATCTCAAGAACATATCTTCGGGAAAGGACGGAGATTTCTATCCTTTGGAAATTTCACTGGACGGAACTTATGATGCCCACGAAGTGATGCAAGCAGTAGAGAAGGTTGCTGACAGGACCGGCAATTACCATGTATTCTTCACCGGAGGATGGTTTGAAAGCAGAACCCTTATCCGGGAACTTTCCTTTGTAATGCTCATCTCACTCCTTCTGCTTTTCTTCATACTCGCCGCTCAGTTCGAATCCCTCATACAGCCGTTCATAATCCTATCGGAAATCGTTGTGGACATGTTCGGAGCTTTGCTTCTGCTGTGGATCCTGGATGCCGGCATAAACCTCATGTCCCTTATCGGTCTGGTGGTAATGAGCGGTATAATCATCAATGACTCCATCCTTAAAGTGGATACAATAAACCGGTTGCGCAAGAACGGATACGGATTGCTGAGGGCAATACTGACCGCAGGGAAGAAAAGGCTGAAACCCATTCTGATGACCAGTCTGACCACCATTCTGGCAATTGCCCCTTTCCTCGTCAGGGGGGATATGGGGTCAGACCTCCAGTTTCCGCTCTCGGTAGCACTGATAGGCGGGATGCTGCTTGGAACGCTCGTGAGCATATTCTATATTCCGCTCCTGTATTATGAAATCTACAGACGCAGCGAGCGCCTGTCCAAACTCAAGGAGGAGATGTGATGAATTTCCGCATACCAGCATTTTCGGTAATCCTGAGTTTCGTCGTACTGTCTATTGTAGGACTGTTTTCGTTACCCCTGCTGAATATCCAGTATGAGCCTGGCATTGCACGGAAGTCCATGACAGTCAGCTGGCAATGGACAGGAGCTTCCCCGAGGGTCATAGAGCAGGAAGTAACCTCCGTCATCGAAGGGCTGGTGGCATCCATGCCGAATGTAGAGAATCTGGAATCGGAAACATCCTTCGGAAAAGGGCATGTATCGTTCACACTCAAAAAGAATGCAGACCCGGAGGTTGTGCGTTTCGAACTGTCCACAATGCTGAGAAGATATGCCGGCAGTCTTCCTGAAGATGTCAGGAACATAGAAATAAGCGGGGCAGCTTCAGGTGCCCAGGAAAGGCCGATAATGTCATACATGATCATTGCCGACCTGCCAAGCAGGATGATCGGCCAGTTCACGGAAGAAAGGCTCATCTCCGAACTTTCCAGAATAGAAGGTATCAACAATATCGAACTCACAGGTATCAACGAATACTGGAACAGAATCATTTTCGACCCGGAAAAACTGCATGCCATAGGATTGGATATTGAAGAACTTGCATCTTCCATCTCCAATGCCCTGGGAGAGAACATGATTGCCGGGAGCATGGATGGCTATGGCGTGCTCCTGTCCACCGGGACCGAGGCCGGAAATCTGATGGATATGCCGATACACAAATCCGGTGACAGGATATTCCGGCTTTCAGATGTGGCTGAGTCTGTATTTTCAGAGAAGGAACCTGATTCATATTTCAGGATAAACGGCAAGAACACAATAAACATGACGGTATATGCGGAGCAGGACGTAAATGTCATAAACCTGGCAGACAGGATAAAGGCCGAAGTCAACAGGCTTTCAGGTTATTTTCCGGACACATATACCATTGAACTGGTAAAGGACGATTCCAGGGAACTGAGGACCGAACTGAACAAGATTTATCTCCGGACAGGCCTTTCCCTGCTCATCCTGCTGCTTTTCGTATTCATAACATCCCGCAGTTTCAGATATCTTTCCGTAATCTTCACAGCTCTCGCTGCAAACATCCTGACTGCTATTTTCTTCTACGCAATATTCGGAATAAACATACACCTTTATTCTTTAGCAGGCATTACAGTATCTTTCGGTATCATGATCGACGCTTCGATAATCATGGTATCGCATTACTGCTACTACAGGAACAGGAAGGCTTTCCATGCCATACTTGCTGCCCAGCTTACCACGATAGGTGCTCTCGGAGTCGTATTCCTTCTGCCGGACATCGTAAAGGCACAGCTGGCAGATTTCGCTGCCGTAATCATAATCAACCTCGCCATTTCGCTGGTTGTCTCCATTCTGCTCATCCCGGCTCTGTCAGACACTTTCGGGCTGAAGGAATCACAAAAGGCAGCTCCTGTCAAAATCAAACGCAAAACATTGAAATTCAATGATTTCTACCTCAAATACTTATCCTCGGGACGCAAATATGCCTGGATTTCTGTCTTAATACTGGTACTCGCATTCGGACTGCCGGTATCCAAACTTCCGGATAATGTAGGAACGGAGCCTTATGGATTCTGGGCCCAGGCATACAACTCCACCCTGGGGTCCAAGTTCTTCAGAGAAAAGCTGAAGGATCCTCTTGACAAGATATTCGGAGGAAGCCTGAGGCTTTTCATGAGCCACAGCCAGATGTTCTTCGGAAGAAATGAGACCAAACCCGTCCTGGAGATAAATGCGATGCTGCCTGACGGATGTACCGTAGGCCAGATGAATGAAGTCATAAGCGAAATGGAAGATTTCCTGTCAGGCTATATCGGGTATCTCGACAATTTCGAAACCCGGATATCCGCAGCAGACAAGGCGAGCATAACAGTCAACTTCCCGGACAACATCAAAGACAGGTCTTTCCCCCTTATGCTGAAATCCAGACTGATAAGCCGCGCACTGCAGCTCGGAGGGGCGGCATGGTCAATATACGGAATAGACGATAATCCCTTTTCAAACAATGTATACGGAGGGGAGCACAGGTCTGAACGGTTCACCATCAGCGGATACAATCTGGACAAACTGTACGAGTATGCAAATGAGAGCATCCAGCACCTGTCCAGGAATCCGCGCGTAAAGAATCCGGTGATGAGTGCAAAACTATGGTATTTCGACAACATACAGGAAGTATTCCTGGACTTTGACAATGAACAGATGGCACGTATGGACATATCCCCATACCAGGCATTCCGTACAATGAACACCATGCTCTACTCAGGAGGTGCTGGATATTACTATGATGAAAACGGATATAAAATCCCGGTCGTACTGGAATCTTCCAGGAAAGACGGATTCGAGGTCTGGAATCTGGAAAACGAATACCTCAATACAGAGTCCGGAAGTCTTAAGTTCAGCAGCATAGGATCCGTTTCAAAACGTACATCCACTTCTGCCATATACAAGAAAGACCAGCAGTATAACCTGAGTATAGCATACAGCTTCATAGGCTCGGAGAAGCAGGCCAAGAAATTCATCAATTCAGAAATCGAACGGCTTAATGAGTCAGTTCTCCCGGTAGGATACAGGGCCTACATACCGGAGTGGTGGTTCCTCTTTGCCAAAGAGACCGGCAAAATGGTAGGTCTGCTTTTCCTGGTAGTTCTGATCATATTCTTCATCACCGGTGTCATGTTCGAGTCCCTGCGCATTCCCATTGCGGTAATAGGCCTCATACCTGCCTCATTTGTAGGGCTTTTCCTGACATTCTCCATCTTTTCCATACCGTTTGACATGGGGGGTATGGCTGCTATGGTCATGCTCAGCGGCCTTGTAGTAAATGCCGCTTTCTATCTGCTGAACGAATACAACAGACAGAAAGCCCGTCCCGGCATGAATCCGGAACGGGCCTATATCCGTGCTTTCAACCATAAGATAGTACCGATACTTCTTACCGTACTTTCCACGTTCCTCAGCCTTATCCCTTTCCTGATCGACGGGCCGGAAGAAGCATTCTGGTTTCCTTTTGCCATCGGAACCATGGGAGGGCTGCTGTTCTCAGTACCGGCACTTGTCTTCATATTCCCTTTATGGATAAGGGAGCCGAAGGGTAGATTGTAATTACTTATTCTCTATCAGTTCCTTGGCCTTTGCCACTTTCTCCTCCAGAAGTTCCGGGGTGACCGCCTCGCATATGAACCTCAGATACGGTTCTGTATTTGAAGGGCGGATATTGAACCACCAGTCCGGGAATTCGACCCTGTATCCGTCGAAATCCATAACGGCAGAAGGCTGTTCCGCAGACAGGAAATACTCCCGTACCCTCTCCATGGCCGCTGCTTTGTCTTCAATACGGAAATTTATCTCTCCGGAATTGCAGTAGCCTGTAATGCCTGATATCAGCTCAGAAAGGGACTTCCCCCTGCGCTTCATTTCGGAAATCACGTCCAGTATTATCAGAGAGGCCATTATACCGCTGTCCGAATAGAAGAAATCCCTGAAATAGTAATGTCCGGCAAGTTCACCTCCGAAAAGGCCATCCAGACGTCTGAGTTCAGGAGCAGCGAATGCCCTGCCGACTTTCCATGTATGCACCTCGACTCCCATAGGAGAAAGGTATTCCGCTACTGCCTTCGAACTGCGTATATCCTGAAGCGAACGCACAGGTGCCGCCTTACCGCTTCCGATGACAGAGGCCCTGCGACGGGCACATGCACTTGTGCCGACCCCTTCCATGAAGAAATGTCCCATCAGGGCAATCATCAGGTCCGGAGAAACGAAATTCCCTTTCTCGTCCACGAACATTACCCTGTCTGCGTCCCCGTCATAGATTACACCCACATCACATCCATGCTCCAGAACATGGTTCCTCAGCATAAGTGTGTTTTCGGGAACCAAAGGATTAGGCTCATGGTTAGGGAAGGTCCCGTCCATAGTATCGCATATGTAGTGTATCCCGTCCTGGAAAATATCCTTCACGAACAATGCTGATGCACCGTTGGAAAGGTCCATGCAGATATTCAGGTTAGAAAGGTCTCCAAGATATCCCTTAAGGAATGCTATGTATTCGGACCTGATGTCTAGAGGGCACACCTTTCCTCTCCTGTCTTCCGGCACCGGTTCGCATGGACGTCCGGAGAGAATCCACTCTTCAATGGTGCCCAAACCGGTATCATATCCTACCGGCAGGGCATTTTCCCTCGATACCTTCAGTCCGTTGTCGTTCTTCGGATTATGGGAAGCCGTAATCTGGACAGAAGCCTTGAATCCCTTTGCAGCGGTAACATAATAGACATAAGGCGTAGTAGCCAGTCCCAGATCATATACATCTGCACCGGCGTCCGTAATGCCTTTTACAAGAGTATCCCTGATTTCCGGAGATGTCATCCTCATATCCCGGCCTACCAGTACCCTGTCGCACCCGAGAAGTTCCGGCAGGAAGTATCCTACCTTGTAAACTATGCCGCTGTCAAAATCGATTCCGTACTTGCCACGGATATCGTATGCATGAAAAGCCTTAATCTTCATAATGTAATGTTTTATGGTTATCAATTGCCCCGCCTATTTGCCAAGACGGGTCCTGTAAGCTGTATGGGCTTTGCCTTTTGCAATGTTGTGAAGTTTGGATGCTATCATCTTGCGCCTTATCGGAGCCACCCTGTCGGTGAAAAGATAGCCGTCCAGATGATCCATCTCATGCTGGACCATCCTGCATGCAAATCCGTCAAGAACTTCTTCGCAAAGGTTCAGGTCTGCATCATAATAGCGGACTTTAATGCTTTTGGGACGTACCACATTGCAATGGATATCCGGAACACTCAGACATCCTTCTCCATACTCGGCGGTCTCATCACTCTCTTCAAGTATCTCTGGATTGATCATGGTTTTCCTGAAATCCTTCAGTTCAGGATAAATATCCGAAACATCCCTTCCATCCACCACCAGGATCCTCCTGCTGTCCCCTACCTGAGGGGCAGCCAGGCCTACGCCGTCCGCATTGTACATTGTCTCGAACATGTCAGCGATGAAACGGTCAAGTTCTTCCTTCGGGGTTTTCTCGAGGTCAACGGGAAGAGCCTCTTCCCTCAACACCTCTGATCCATATACATATATAGGTAAAATCATAATCCGGATCTGTTAGTTTATATACTTTCGGTTTTCATTGCAAGTTATTAAAAAATATCGGACACTCCATGATTTCTGTCCAGATATGCCTGAAGTATTATGGCCGCACTGATTTTGTCCACAACCGATTTGTCCCTTCTGTCCATTTTCTTCATACCTCCGTCTATCATGGCCCTATGGGCCAGCACAGAGGAGAAGCGCTCATCCACCAGAACGACTTCTTTATCAGGAAAGTTCTTTTTTAGCAGGCGGAGGAATCCATCCACATGTTTTGCTGCCTCGGCCGGTCTGTTGTCAAGGTTCATGGGATAGCCCACCACGAACAGGGATATTTCCTCCCCGGTAGCATAATTCTTAAGATATTCGATTATCTTTGCAGACGGAACCGTGTCGAGAGGGGATGCAAACATTCCTAAAGGATCGGTAACTGCAAGCCCGATCCTTTTTGTACCATAGTCTATCCCTATTATCCGATTCATTCCACAAATATAATAAAATTCCGAAAGAAATATGTCAGAAAAACATAGCAAAGGCACAAAGAAAATTCCCGAAAAAAAATATCTTTTTGCCATTCTTGACAGCGAGACGCATGAGTTCAAGTTTGCATTGAGGGGGACCAGAATCGCGGCCATCGTTTCAGTCATAGGCATCGCTGTCCTTTTCTGTACAGTCATCTACTGCCTGGTGGCTTTCACCCCGATAAAACTCACAATACCCGGATATCCATCCTATGCCACGAAAAGAATGGCAATAGAGAATGCCGCAAAAGTGGATTCGATAGAGCAGAGAATGAGGATAATGACCCTTCAGCTTACGAATATCCGAAAAATAATCGCCGGAGAGCCCACAATTCCTCTTGACAGCCTGCTGTCAAGAGGGAAACTGGAAGATGCAGAAGCAATGGTCCGCACCGCTGACAACCGGGCCGATTCGATACTGAGAGAGAGGATTGATTCCATCGAAAAATATAACCTACGCACATCATCAGCAGTCAAGGATGTAGACGGGCTGCTGTTCTTCCCTCCCGTCAAAGGAGTTGTAACCGAACCGTACAGCCTCACGGCCGGACATCCTTTCATAGACATCGCAGTTGCAGAAAACACTGCTGTCTGCTCGGTTTTGGACGGCACTGTAATTGCCGCCTACTGGAGTGACGACACAGGGTACAACATACACATACAGCACAGCAACAATCTGGTTTCAATATACAAGCACAACACAAAACTGCTAAAGAAGACAGGGGACAAGGTAAGTGCGGGAAGCACCATATCACTGGCAGGGGATGCCGGAAGTAACAGTACGGGACCGCATCTGCATTTCGAGCTGTGGCACGACGGTTCTCCCATAGACCCTTCCCTGTATATAAGTTTCTAGACTAGGACGACATGAACAGACGAAGCATAGCAATTCTCGGATCGACCGGATCCATAGGCATACAGGCTCTGGATGTAGTAAGGGCAAACATGGAATTGTTCGACCTCAGACTGCTTACAGCCCAGAACAACAGCAGGAAACTGATCGAGCAGGCCCTGGAGTTCAATCCGGCATGCGTTGTAATCGGCAACAAAGACCTGTACAGAGAAGTTTACGAAGCCCTTGACCCGGCCGGAATAAAGGTATTTGCAGGAGAAGAATCAGTAACCGACCTGATGGCATCAGACAGCTCCATTGACATCGCACTGGTCTCCGTTGTCGGATTCTGCGGACTGGAACCGATACTGGCAGCCATCCGTTCCGGGAAAGCGGTAGCAATAGCCAACAAGGAGCCCATTGTAGCCGCCGGAAAGATAATAATGGAAGAGGCTGCAAAACACAATGCCCCGATATTGCCGGTGGACTCGGAACATTCTGCCATATTCCAGGCTCTGCAAGGTGAAAGTTCCCCGATTGAAAAAATCATCCTCACAGCCTCAGGGGGCCCCTTTCTCAGGATGCCGGCATCAGAGCTGGAATACGTGACAATACAGGATGCAACAGCCCATCCGAGATGGAAGATGGGACGCAAGATTTCGGTGGATTCAGCAACCCTCATGAACAAAGGATTCGAAATGATCGAGGCCTGCCATCTGTTCGGCACGGATCCTTCAGAAGTCACCATAGTCATACATCCGCAATCCATAATCCACAGTATGGTATCTTTCAGGGACGGTTCGGTAATAGCCCAGATGAGCATGCCCGATATGCGGCTTCCGATTCAGTATGCCCTTACATATCCCGACAGAATTGATCTGGACATACCGAGAATAGATTTCTACAAACTGGGCGGCATGACATTCTCCGAACCGGATTACGGAAAGTTCCCCTGCCTTAGCCTTGCGGGGGAAGCCATGAAAAAAGGAGGCAATATCCCTTGCGCCATGAATGCTGCCGATGAAGTGGCCGTCAATGCATTCCTTGACGGGCGCATACGCTTCACAGACATTCCGTCAATAATCCGGAAAGGCATGGACAAATGCGACTTCGTCAGGAATCCGGACATAGACACAATCCTTATGACAGACCGTACCATAAGGGAATATGTACAATCTCTCATTGGAAAAACAAGATGACACTTATAATAAAAATACTGCAGCTTATCCTTTCCCTGTCCCTCATAGTTGTCGTACATGAATTCGGACACTATTTCTTTGCAAGGATATTCAAGATACGGGTCGAAAAGTTCTACCTCTTCTTTCCTCCGGCCATTTTCAAGTTCAAACCTAAAAAAAGCGATACCGAATTCGGCATCGGCTCCATACCGTTAGGTGGATTCTGCAAAATATCCGGAATGATAGACGAATCCATGGACAAGGAATCCCTTGCCCAACCCCCGCAGCCATGGGAGCTACGCAGCCGCCCGGCATGGCAGAAATTCTTCGTCTTCATCGGAGGTGTCCTCATGAACGTGATTTCTGCAATAATCATATATATCGGAATACTGTTCACATGGGGAGAACAGTATATAAAGACCAGCGATGCTGCATACGGGATACAGACCAACGAACTCTCCAACGAGATAGGTTTCCGGGACGGGGACAAACTTCTGGCATTCGATTCCGAACCAGTCCCCGAAAACTTTGCAGACCTGCAGATACAGCTTGTACGCAATCAGGTACAGAATGCCGTCGTACTGAGAGACGGGGATACCATTGATATAAGCATCGATCAGGACTACCTTCCAGCAATGCTCAACACACCAGGAATGTTCATGCTGCGTACACCTATTGCAGTAGGAAGCCTTCCGGACACCTCCATCAATGCCGGTTCCGGACTCCTGCCTGGCGACAAGCTATTGACCGTTGCGGGAGACAGAGCATCCTTCTTCAAGGATCTCCAGAACGTATTGGGCAAGCACAAAGGAGAGACCGTGCCGCTGACCGTCATGCGAGGTAAAGACACCCTGACATTCCCTGTCAAGGTCGGGGATGACGGTAAAATCGGAATTCTCCTGCAGGCTGACATATCTGGCATCCAGGTAACAGAAAGAGACTATTCCCTGATCCAGGCAATACCCGCAGGATTCAAGCAGACATTCTCTTCTATCGGCGGATATGTAAAGGAACTTGGACTTATTTTCTCCCCGAAAACAGAGGCATACAAATCCGTAGGAAGTTTCATCACGATAGGCAGCATCTTCCCTTCCGTATGGAATTGGCAAATATTCTGGAACATAACCGCATTGCTATGCATAATGCTGGCAGTGCTGAACATTCTTCCAATCCCGGCACTGGACGGAGGGCACCTGCTCTTCTGCATCTATGAAATGATTACAGGCAAAAAACCTTCCGACAGATTCATGGAAGTCGCACAGATGATAGGAATGTTCATCCTGCTGTTGCTTATGATTCTGGCATTCGGAAACGACATTATACGATTATTCAACTAACAAAACACAACATCATATCATGCTTAAGACCATATACAAATGCATAATGACAGCCGCTGCACTGCTCATCGTTGCTTCTTCCTGCAGTAACAGAGCTGCAAAAGACCCTTCCAGATACCTGCCAAGCATTACCGGTGATGCCGGAGATGTGCTGGTAGTCACCAACCGAGGATTGTGGAACGGAGAATTGGGGAACGTAATAAGGGAACTGCTCGCCAGCGACTACCCATTCCTGCCTCAGAGAGAAGCCACATTCAACGTGTACAACACATCCCCGAAAGATTTCTCAGGGAGTTTTCTTCTTCACAGAAACATCCTTATAGTCAATGTTTCATCGGAAATCGACAGCTGCGGGATTACACTCGGCTCAAACGCATGGGCCAAGCCACAGATAATCATTACCGTTTCTGCTGAGGACCAGAATCAGGCAGACAGCATAATCAAGGCAAACAGCGAACTGATCGTGAATTCCATCGAGCAGGCTGAAAGGGACAGGCTGATTTCGAATGCCACCAAATACGAGGACGTAAGCGTAAGGCAGACTGTCACATCCAACATAGGAGGATCTCCCTATTTCCCCAGAGGATTCACAATCAAGAAATCCACTCCTGAATTCACATGGATATCCCAGGAAACCACACACGTCAATCAGGGCATACTCATATTCAAATACCCTTATACAGACATCTCACAGCTCGATCCCGCAAATCTTAAACAGAAACTGTATGACCTTTGGCAGGCAAATGTTCCGGGAATGAGGGACAACAGCTACATGACATTCAACAAGCTTATAGAACCCGGATTCAACACCATTACATACAAGGGAAGGAGAATCGTCGAGGTCCGCGGTCTATGGGAAGTGGAAAACGATTTCATGGGAGGTCCGTTCGTATGCCATGTTTTCCCGGACAAGGAAAACGAAAACATTATAATTCTGAATGCTTTCGTTTATGCTCCAAAATACGATAAACGCAAGTATCTCAGACAGGTAGAATCAATACTCTATTCTTTTGAATGGGAAAATGATTAAATTTTTTCAAAATTAATTTGGAAGTTGGAAATTTATTTCTACATTTGCACTCCCAATTCGGTGGATTCGTCTAACGGTTAGGACTCAAGATTTTCATTCTTGCAATAGGGGTTCGATTCCCCTATCCACTACAAGAAAAAAAAAAGAAAGAAAATGGCAAACCACGCATCAGCAGACAAGCGTAATCGTCAGAACGAAACACGCAGATTGCATAACAGATATTATGCAAAGACAACTAGAAACGCCATAAGGGCGTTGAGAAACACAACTGACAAAGAAGCTGCAGCAGCAATGCTTCCCAAAGTTTCCTCAATGATTGACAGGCTCGCTAAGATTAACGTTATCCACGCAAATAAAGCAGCCAACCTTAAGAGCGGAATCGCAGTTTACGTAAACAAATTATAATATTTTACAGTTCTGCATACGATTTAGAAAAAACTTCCCGAAATTTGTCGGGAAGTTTTTTTTATTTATGAGTATCATTAGTGTCCACTAAAAAATCATAGAAGTTCTTTGAAATTATTGAAATTCAAT
>CAZXFF010000014.1:0-44535 GCA_964640305.1 uncultured Muribaculaceae bacterium
GTACACGGTAATTCTTGATCTCTTTCATCTTTCTCTCGCTTGTGTCCAACTTTTTGGTACACCTCAGTTTGCCTGGAACTGCCGATTTTGCCCCGATTTGGGCAATCCTAACATCCGTGCATATTCTCAATATGCAGATTATCAGGTATAAACGAATGCAGTCCAATGTTAGGTTCAGGTTTCCACTGATGTGTGCTTGTACGGCTTTCCGGCACCACCACAAAGTCGCTCTTTCCTCCCGTTGTCGTTCGTATTCCGTATTCACTTCAGCCACCTCGACATGCCATCGCACTCCTTCTTTACACACCGCCGCAAAGCTCCTCCCTTCCACAACGCCCGGAATCCACTCTTCCATCCGGATCTCATCCACACCGCCCGAAATATGCCGAATTATGTGCGTTGTGGCAGAACGTACACTGCGCATACCCCGCTCCGAGCAGCATATCCGCTGGAGTGTTTCCGCAGGTGTACCGAGCGATTTGCGATAATACACTGGAGCACAGATGGTTGCATGGATTGCACCGGTTCACCTGCGGAGATTGGCGGTGGATGGACCGGCCTGAGAAGCATCTCTGGGGCAGATTGACTGCAGGAGACCTTCCGCAGGTGTACCGTGCGATTTGTGGTAAGGTATTGGTGCTCTGTGTGTTATGGGGAATGGTCCGGTTCACCTGCGGAGATTGGTGGTGGATGGACCGGCCTGAGAAGCATCTCTGGGGCAGATTGGCGCCTGGAGACCTTCCGCAGGTGTACCACGCGGTTTGTGGTAAAGCATTGATAGTCTGTGGCTTATGGGAAAGGGTCCGGTTCACCTGCGGAGATTGGCGGTGGATGGACCGGCCTGAGAAGCATCTCTGGGGCACATTCGTCGCTGTGGCGCTTCCGCAGGTGTACCACGCCATTTCCAGTAATACACTGGAGCACAGATGGTTGCATGGATTATGCCGGTTCACCTGCGGAGGCCGGTGCAGGCTGGTGCAGGCTGGTGCAGGCCGGTGCAGGCCGGTGCAGGCCGGTGCAGGCTGGTGCAGGCTGGTGCAGGCTGGTGCAGGCCGGTGCAGGCGGGTGCAGGCGGGTGGAGGGCGGAGCGTGATGAAGGATATGTTAAGAACACTGCGAAAGCACTACTAACTACAAAATATAGTTGTATAACTAAAAAATATAGTTATATTTGCGGTATGAAAAAGGAAACAATAAAACTCACCGCAAAAGAAGAAGAGATAATGGAACTCTTCTGGGAACGTGGTCCTATGTTCATAAGGGAACTTCAGGACCTGTACGACGAACCCAAACCACACTTCAACACCCTGTCCACTATTGTAAGGGGACTGGAAGAAAAGGGAATGATAGCCCACAAGGCTTTCGGTAAGACATTCCAGTATTACGCAGCTATGGACAAGGCAGTTTTCAGCGAACACTCGTTGAAAAACGTGATCGGCAAATACTTCGGTTCCTCTCCTTTCTCAGCGGTATCGGCTCTGGTGAGAAACGAAGACATTTCGGAAGAGGAGCTCGAATCCCTTCTGGAGATTATACGTAAAAAGGGAAAATGATGGAGACCTTCCTGCTATATATGATCAGAAGTTCAGCGTTGACGGCAGGACTTTACCTTCTCACAAAGCTCACTATGGAGAGGGAGAGGGAGCATGGCTATGTTCGCTTACTGTGGATTGCGGTAATGGCGGTCTCGGCGTTTCTTCCGCTTGCGGATTTCACTTTCCATGTTGCTGACGACGGATTGCTTACCGACATAAGGAGAAATATTCTGCCGGAAATACTGATTGAAGCCGATGTCCCTTTCCCTGACGCAAATACAGTCCCTAAAACGATCGGTACACCGGATAAGAATATGGTGGTAACAGCAGAGACAGCCATCCTTTGCCTGTATTCCGCCGGAGTCCTCGTTTTCGCTCTAATGTTCGGAATATCGTTCGTAAAAACGGGCAGGTACATCTCCGGATGCAGAGTCCCGAACGGAAGGGAAAACGCAATCATAGACAAATGTCTCGACCGACGTAGCGTGAAAGCACGTATCCTGGTAAGCGAAAATGACATTATCCCTTTCAGCTTCTTCCGAACTATAGTCCTGAGCCGCAAAGACCTCTACAGTCCTGATGTCAGAGAGATCCTTGTACACGAATCTGCACATGTAAGGTTGAAACATTCCTGGGACATGCTTGCAACTGTAATATTTACAGTCGTTTTCTGGTTAAATCCATGTTCATGGCTGATCCGGCGCTCACTTGCCATGGTACATGAGTACAGCGCAGACCGTACCGTCCTGGAAAACGGGACCGACCTGTACGGATATCAACTTCTATTAATAAGAAAGGCTGTCGGCCATCGATTCCAGTCAGTAGCCAACAGCCTGAATCACAGTAATCTTAAAAACAGAATCACTATGATGGGTAATCAAAAGAAAAACAGGGCTGCAATCAAGTCATTGCTCAGCATCCCGGTTGCGGCACTCATAGTAGCCGTATTCAGTTCAGCGGAAACAGCCCCGCTTGACAAAACTACTAAAAATCAAGACAACCTCCAAGCGGTTGAAGAAAACATGCATGAAACATTATCCGGCCCGGAACAGTACCCTGACAAGAAGGTATATAAGATGCAGGCCCTGGAAACACCTCCTAAGTTCATGGGAGTACCGTCAAATTCAGATTGCAATTCCGAATGGTCAAAATGGTGTTTATCACAGTTGAAATTCCCTGAAAAAGTACTGACTGCATTACATGAACTGGTAGCAAGCCAGGAAACCTCCACGAAGGTTTCCATCACTATTTACACCCAATTCGTAATCGGCACGGACGGCAAACTTTCCGAGATGGAAGTTCTCAAAAGCAAAATGACCGTCGGAGGGGGAAAGAATACGGGAATCCCCGAAGACATAAGGGGATACCTGACGGATGAGATAAACAAAATCCTGTCCCTGTCTCCCGCATGGGAACCGGGAATGATAAACGGGAAACCGGTAAACGTATCCTATCTGATGCCTTTTGTCTTCCAATGTTCTACGGGAGACCTGAAATAAGCCTTATGGCAGATTGACTTGAAAAGCGCCGCAGAGTGCAGAAAGCCCTGCGGCCAGCTTTTCCAGACCGGCCTGATCGACGGCATCGAAAGTTCCGACGTCTTTACTGTCTATGTCAAGAACCCCGAAAATGTTTCCGTCGGGAGTCCTCAGCGGCACTACTATCTCTGATCTTGAAAGGCTGCTGCATGCAATATGACCCGGAAATTTCTCGACATCCTCCACCACAATGGTCCTTCCTTCTTTCCAGGCTGTACCGCAGACCCCTCTTCCGTATGCTATCCTGGTACATGCCACAGGCCCCTGAAAAGGGCCGAGAACAAGTTCTTCCCCGCCTTTGGGAGATGGCTTGACAAGATAGAAACCAACCCAAAAGAACCCGAAGTATTCCTTCAGTACCGCTGCCACATTGGCAAGATTGGCTACAAAATCAGTTTCACCTTCTACAAGGTATTTTATTTGAGGAACAACCGAATCATACAATTCCTGCTTCCCTACCGCCTGAGCACCATCACCCGAAGGCTTGTGTATTTCGTGCATATAGATATAGTATTAGAAATTATTCCACATAAAGAAGGAGACCTTTGAGATATTCTCCCTCAGGATGATAAATATTCACCGGATGGTCTGCAGGCTGGGTAAGCCTGCGGAGAATCTTGACCTTACGGCCGGATTGTACCGCTGCTGAAAGGACTGCCAGAGCAAACATGTTCCTGTCCACTACCTGTGAACAGCTGTAAGTGAATACAAGTCCTCCGGGAGCCACTTTGGATATCGCATAGGCATTAAGCCTGCGGTAGGCCCGCAACGCATTGTCAAGAGCACCTCTGTGCTTTGCAAATGCCGGAGGGTCTACTATTATCATGTCAAACTCTCCGTTCCGTATATTTCTTATGTAATCAATGGCATCAGTACATACGGATGTATGTCTGGACTCCTTTTCGGTATCCCTGAAATTAAGTGCAACATTCGAATCGAGCATCGCAACCGCCTTTGCGGAACTGTCTACCGATACGACAGAAGAGGCTCCTGATGCAAGGGCATAAATGGAGAACCCTCCGGTATAGCAGAACAGATTGAGTACAGACCGTCCCTCAGCATATTGTCCTACGAGGTAGCGGTTATCCCTCTGGTCCAGAAAGAAGCCTGTTTTCTGGCCCTCCTCCCAATTGACGGAGAAACGGTTTCCGTTTTCCAGCACAATCCTGTCCTTCGGGACCGGTCCGTCACAGATAAGGTATGAATCCCTAAGTTCCAGACCAGCCTTGAAGGGTGCTGTTCCCTCACTTTTATTGTATACGGCTTTCAATGCTCCTCCGAAGCATCTGGCAAGGGCTTCTGCTATTCTGCCTGCACTCAGATACATCCCGGCCGAATGGGCCTGCATGACCGCGACATCTCCGTAAATATCCACAATCAGACCGGGGAGCATATCCCCTTCCCCATGTATAAGACGGTAACAATCAGTGTCGGCTGACGGCAACAGCAATGCCTCCCTCATCCTTTTAGCGGACATTATGCGCTGCTCCCAAAAATGAGATGGCATAAAACCATCCTGATCAGGCTCCTGGCCAGTATCGAAACTGAGCACGCGCACCGTTATGGAACCCTTCTGGAAATGTCCGAATGCTATAAAAGAACCTTCATGTGTAAGGACTTTTACAACTTCGCCTTCAAAAGGTTCTCCTGAAACAGTGTCTACAGCTCCTGAAAATATCCACGGATGGAATCTTTTTACAGACTCTTCCCTGCCTTTTTTTAAACGGACCGTCTTCATAGTTCACTTATCCTTGATCAGTTGAATATACATTTCCCTGCATACCCAGGCATCGATAGCTGCATATTTGAGCTGGGATCCTGAAAGCTGCGGAGCCTCCCAGTTGGAAAGCTGCTGTGCCTTGGAGACTTTCTTTCCCAGAATGATTGCCGACATCTTGCGTACGCTTTTCTCGGCTATCCCGTATTCAGAGACCATGGTCTGAAGATCCACAAAACCTCCAGGGACAAACTTCCTGTATGCATTAAGGGCCCTTACATCTTCTTTCACGGCTGCACCGACCTTGAGTATCCTGCTGTCCGAAAGAATGGACGCAAGCGGAGCCGGGAGACCTATCTTGTTAAGTCTGAACACATAAGCCTTGTCTTCTCCTGAAAGCTGCAGCAAAGCGACCTTGTTGCGTGGTGCATTTGCAGTGAAACACGGCTTGGTCTCGGTATCAAAGCCCAGTATCTCTTGTGAAGTGAGATAGTCTATAGCCTCTGAAAAATCTTCATCAATCTGTGAAACCGAAACTATGGGACCTGAAAAATCCACATTCTCGAGCTGGGACAATTCTTCTGAAGAAATACTTTCCGGGTAACGCATAAATCAATATAGTGTATTCCTGATCAATGAATATGTTAATGGATTGTTCTTTTCTATAAATGCCATTGTTCCTGCATCTACATACCGCGGAGCAAACGGGAGTTCCTTTGTGAAAATCTCGTCAGTCCCGGCAGCCCTTCCGTACTTGAAACTGTCTGTAAGCCTGCCGGAGCTGTCTATTCCTTCGGGAGACAATCCTCCGGAAGGCCACGTTATGAACGGTCTCAATTCAGACTTGCTGCCACTCAACGCAAGGTTTCTGTCCTGACGCAGTGTGGTATATGCTACGGATGCGGCACTTTCTATCGGCAGAATAAACCTGAAGTCTTTAGATATACTGTTACGGTAAAGATACATGCCGTCCCTTCTATAATCATAGAGTTCCACTATGACCTGTTCCATTACAGGCAGGACTTCTTCGTATCTGTAATCCACCAGCAGGATTGAGGAAATAGGAACACGGCTTCCGCTCCGCCTGTGCCTTTCAACCATAGAAACAAGGTGGTACCGGACATAATTCTCCACGGAATTGAGCTGCATTCCTGATTTTCCACCGGTAAGCAAGGCATTCCCATCCGTATTGAACCGGTATCTGTCAAGCAGGGATCTGTCTATATTGTTATAGCTGACACCGAGGACCGGACCGGTGTAATCATTCCTGATACCTTTCGCAGATGATGATATATATGCGGGGTCATTCCTTATAGAACCGGAAAGGCCTACGGCTTCCTGATTATATACCTGGAGAACTCCATGAAAGCCTGCATCTTCCGCCATCTGACGCAGTTTTGACTCATATTCACGGGCACTGAGAGCGTACGAAGGGTACAGAATGCCGACACATACATTCTCCTGCTTTCCGAATTCCCCGACCATATCCCTGATTCCAGACTCCAGGACGCCTATGGCCTTTACATCCGTTCCCGTCTTCTCCAGGAACCCGTTAAGGACGGCCGTCCCCTTCAGATCGGCATAATCACAGGCATACACTATCAGTTTGACCGGATCCTTTACACCTGATCTGAAATCATCTACCGAAAGGTTATAATGGGAATTCCCCATCAGGAAAAGGGCATCCTTGACAAGCCTTTCATCCAGAAACGCCCTGTTGGCATTCCTTTCATACCCGACAAACGGGCCGTTTGCAACATCTGCTATTATCTGGAAATCCTCACCGGCAAAATCACCGATCCCGTCCTTGGCCGCTGCACCCGTGATATTGTCGAAGTTATCCATCCCCAGAAACTTTTCGACGATGCTGAACCCATCCACACTGCAATCTATTATTCCGAGAGGGAGCTGTGAAAGTGCTGAAGGGTATTTGGCAAAATTCCCGAAATATACCGAAGACGTGTCATACAGGGCCTTACGTACAATAGGCATCAGGGAATCGGTATCAGATTCCCTGATGCATGAGAATGCAAGAGGGAACAGTGCCGTAATCAGCAGCCATATGGAAAACCTTCTTCCCTTCATTTCCTGTAATTGAATCTTCCGTTTTCTGTCACGAGTTCCACTTCTGCTTCACCGGATGCTTCCACACGTCCTATTATTCTGGCATCTATTCCGAATGATTCGGAGATCTTCACCATTTCCTTTGCGGATTCCGGATCCGTATATATTTCCATGCGGTGTCCCATATTGAACACTTTGTACATTTCTTCCCACTGTGCCCCTGACTCCACTTTAATGGCCTTGAAAAGGGGTGGAACAGGGAACATATTGTCCTTGATAACTTTAAGGTTGTCTATAAAATGCAGTACTTTTGTCTGCGCACCGCCGGAGCAGTGGACCATACCGTGGATCCTGCCTTTGCCAAGCCCGAATATCCTTTTGATTACAGGGGCATAGGTCCTGGTCGGCGACAGAAGAAGTTCCCCATAAGAGATTCCTGTCTCAGGTTCAATTTCCCTAAGCATTCTGCTTCCTGAATATACAAGATTAGAAGGCATGGCCTGGTCGTAGCTTTCAGGATATTTTTCCGCTACATAATGTGCGAAAAGGTCATGTCTCGCAGATGTGAGACCGTTGCTGCCTATTCCACCGTTGTACCCGTCTTCATACGAGGCCTTGCCGTACGAAGCCAGACCGACAATGACGTCCCCTGCCGAAATCCTGGAATTGTCGATAATCTCTGAACGGCGTACCCTTGCACATACTGTACTGTCCACTATTACAGTGCGCACCAGGTCCCCCACATCAGCTGTCTCACCCCCTGTAAGAATCAGTTTTATGCCGAGTTTCTCCATGGAATCCACAAAATCCTGCGTCCCTGAGATAAGGGCAGACACCACCTCTCCGGGGATCAGATTCTTGTTCCTGCCTATTGTAGATGAGAGCAGGATATTGTCTGTCACCCCTACACACAGAAGATCGTCCGTATTCATAACGATTGCATCCTGGGCTATTCCCCTCCACACATCCAGATCTCCGGTCTCCCTCCAGTACACATATGCAAGGGAAGATTTTGTGCCGGCTCCGTCTGCATGCATCACCATACAGTATTCCGGATCACCTGCCAGCAAATCCGGCACTACCTTGCAGAAAGCTTTCGGGAAAAGTCCTTTGTCTATATTTTTTATCGCATTATGAACATCTTCTTTCGAGGAAGAGACTCCTCGCTGCATGTATCTGCTTTCGTTCTGTTTCATACTTGTCAGGTTTGGATACTATTTAGATTACAAATTTAGAACTTTTTGCAGAAAAGTTAATAACTTTGTATCAACATTATGACTTTTTATCAACATAAACTTTTTTAAACATGTTAACTCTTTCAAAGAAAGCAAAGCTGATGCCCGCATCACCTATCAGAAAACTGGTGCCTTATGCGGAAGAAGCCAAAAAGAGAGGTATAAAAGTATATCACCTCAATATCGGACAACCTGACATCAATTCACCTGAGGTAGCCCTTCAGGCAGTAAAGGACAACCAGCTGTCCCTTATCGCATATCCCAACTCAGGCGGAAACGAAAGCTACCGCAAGGGACTGGCAGGCTATTACAAGAACATCGGGATTGATGTAGAGGCCTCGGATATCATTATCACGACCGGTGGAAGCGAAGCCCTTCAGATGGCACTTGCAGTGACGTGCGACCCTGAAGACGAAGTCATCGTAATGGAGCCGTTCTACACAAACTACAACGCATTCGCCCTTCAGAATGATGTCAAGTTCGTTCCGATTACCACAAACATCGAAAACGGATTTGCAATCCCTTCCATCGAGGAGTTCGAAAAACACATCAACGAACGCACAAAGGGTATAATAATCTGCAATCCATGCAATCCCACAGGAGTCCTGTATACAAAGGAAGAGATAGAAAAGCTCGGTGAAATAGCACGCAAGCATAATATATATATCTATTCCGATGAGGTTTACAGGGAATTCTGCTATACGGAAGAGCCCCACTATTCCTGCATGCACCTCAAAGGCATAGAAAACAACGTCATCCTTGTGGATTCAGTGTCCAAAAGATACTCCATGTGCGGCGTAAGGATCGGTGCCATCGTATCCAAGAACAAAGAGGTAATGGCTGCCGTGATGAAATACGCACAGGCCCGCCTCTGCTCTCCGGAGTACGGTCAGATTGCGGCTGAAGCAGCATTGAAGACACCTGCTGAATATTTTGAACAGGTAAGGAACGAATACATCGCCCGCAGGGACTGCCTTGTCGAAGCTCTCAGGAAGATGCCTGGTGTTTTATGCCCTACACCAATGGGAGCATTCTATGCTGCTGTCAGACTTCCTATTGATGACTGTGACAAATTCGCACAATGGCTTCTTCAGGAATTCTCGTATAACGGGAAGACCGTGATGGTGGCTCCTATGGCAGGATTCTATGCAACACCCGGAAAAGGGAAAGACGAAGTACGCATAGCATATGTACTCAAGATAGAAGATCTGAAAGCGGCACTTGAATGCCTCAGAGTAGCTCTTGAGACATATCCTGGAAGGACTGTCAGATAATATCCATCTGAAAAAGCCTCAGCATTATCGCGCAGACAAGCAGCAGGGATACATAAACGGCCGACTCGAACCTGTTTCCCTTTGTCACAAAGGCAAACACACAGAATGAAGAAGGTAAGGCTGCGACTATCCCGAACATCGGTGAAAGCGATTGACTGTAAAGGCAATAGATGGCAACCATCAATATAGACAGGGATGCAGAAAAGCTGAATGCATATTTCTGCTCCCTGTTTTTTTCAATATGCCCTGTAGACACAAACAAAATTGAGCGCAATGCAATGGACAGACACAGGACAGCATAAGCTATAACCCATGGAGATGTTTCCGGAAACTCCGGACGTCCGAATGGAAGCATTCCGAAAAACTGCCCGGCAAAACCGGACAGACAGCTGGACGGGAAAAGGTATCCAAACGACAGAATATAGATCCACGGCACCAATACCGCTGTAAGAAAAGAGACAATGAAACGGAGAGTGTCTTTGCCTCTACGGAAAAGGCCGCTGGAAAAGAAACATGCCACCACCCATACCAGCTGGGGTACAAATACCGAAGCCAAGGACACAGACAGGCCGGAATAGAATGCACTGGAGACATTCGTTCCCTCATCACCGGCATACTTCAGCATAAAATACAATGCTGTAAGCAGCATCGGTATTGCCAAGTGATATCTGGTAAGGACTACCGATTCAGGAAAAGAAAAGGCCAATACACCGAACATACCGTACAACAATACGGAAGAAGACGTGTACTGCAGCCTGCTTGCATTCACATACCCCAACAGAGTGACCGTAAAGGACATACATAAAACAGACAGCAAGGCTGAGAGCCATGTCTTGTCTATGACAGACACTTTCATCGCATTTTCGAATACTTCCGGGATGAAAAATGCCGATACAAGCATGGCAACTGCTACGGAAACCGATGCAAACGCCTTGACTCCGCTATAGTTCATCATTTCAACTCCTTTCTTCCATTTCGACCATGTCCTTTCCGATGTCGCTTCTCCGGAAGCTTCCTTCGAAAACGATTCTGTCAATATTGGAATAGATCCGTTCACGGGCCTCCTTGAGGTTCTTGCCCAACACCGTCAGAGCGAGTACCCTGCCGCCTGATGTCACCAGACACCCATCCTTGATAGCCGTCCCTGCATGGTGTACTGTAAAGTCTTCATCCAGTCTATCAATACCATGTATCTCTATTCCCTTTCTGTAATCACCGGGATACCCTCCGGATACGATTACAGCAGTGATTGCCGCATCAGGAGTGATTTTCACCTCTTTTCCGGCAAGGTTCCCCTCTGCCGCAGCAACCAGGATTTCCAGAAAGCCGCTGTCTATCCTTGCCATTACAGATTCCGTTTCCGGATCCCCCATCCTGACATTGTACTCAATGACATAGGGATCCCCTCCGCAATCCATCAAACCGAAAAAGATGAATCCTCTATAGTCCACACCTTCAGCGCGCAGCCCTTCCACCGTAGGGCGTATGATTCTGTCCTCGACTTTCTTTCTGAATGCGGCATCTGCAAACGGAACCGGGGAAACGGAACCCATGCCCCCGGTATTAAGGCCTTCATCCCCGTCCATGGCCCTCTTGTAATCCTTTGCTTCCGGCAGAAGGACCCAATCTTTCCCGTCAGTAACCACGAAAAACGAAACCTCCGTACCTTTAAGGAATTCCTCTATGACAACCTTGCTGCCGGCATCCCCGAAACGTCCGCCGAACATTTCATCCAGTGCGGAACATGCCTCTTCTTCCGTATCGAGAATAAGAACCCCTTTGCCTGCAGCAAGTCCGTCTGCTTTCAGCACAAACGGAGGGGTCAGAGTTTTCAGGAAGGCCTTTGCACCTTCACTGTTTTCCCCTGTAAATGTACGGTATGCTGCCGTAGGGATATTGTGCCTTACCATGAATTCCTTTGCAAAATCCTTGCTGCCTTCCAGCCTTGCGCCGTCTTTTCCAGGTCCGATGAAAAGAGGCGCCGGAGACAGATTCTCATCCAGATAGTCTTTCAGACCGGCAGCGAGAGGATCCTCCGGACCGACCACTACAAGATCGACCGATTTTTCTTCTACAATCCTCTTTATTTTCTGGAAATCTGTCGGTTTCCCCGGAATGCACTCAGCGACAGATGCAATTCCAGGATTGCCTGGAAAGGCATAGAATTCCTGAAGAAGCGCACTTTGGGATATTTTCAGGGCAAGGGCATGTTCTCTGCCGCCCGAACCGATGAGAAGGACATTGTACTTTTTCATATTGCATACATTGTTATGGATTTACAAAATAATCGGCTTGCACTCCAGTCCCATTCCAGATGCTGCCTCCAATGTTCTGGGAAGCGCATACCAGAGGTTCTTTGCAGCTTTTTTGGAATCGTGGAAAACAACCACGGAGCCTGGAGCAAGATAAGGGACAACGTTTCTGGCACAGACTTTATGGTGAAGTTTCCTGTTATAGTCCCTGCTGAGGATATTCCACATTACAATATTATACCGTTCACTTAGAAGGTCTGCCTGTCTCCTTGTGATTTTTGCATAAGGCGGTCTGTACAGGTTGGTCTTTATGATGTCCGCTGCGAGATCCACATCCTGGATATAGTCATCCACAGGCACCCTCCACCCTGCTATATGGCTGTATGAATGGCTTCCGACGGCATGTCCACGCCTTATGGTTTCTTCAAAAAGCGACGGATACTGTTCGACGTTCTTGCCGATCATGAAAAACGTCCCTTTCGCATTGTATTTGTCAAGGATATCCAGTACCCACGGGGTCACCTCAGGACAAGGACCGTCATCGAACGTAAGGAAAATCCCGTTCCGCTCTTTCGGGAAAGACCATATGAAAGACGGATATATGTTTTTGATCAGTTTCGGCGGTTTAAACAGCATAACTCTCCAATACAGCCGCCAAAGATAAGAGTTTTGTCCGTTTGGAACAAATAGTATTATCTTTGTACTCCAAACAGAATACATGAAATATTTTACCCGATACATCATTCCGTTCCTGATTGCAGCATCAGTATGTTCATGCAGGGAAAAAGCCAGCATTCCAAGAAGTACAATGTCGAAAATATACTACGACATATACATGACGGATGAAGCACTGAAAGATGATTTCAATTTAAGGAAAAAAGCAGATTCCCTGATGGTCTACGCACCGGTTTTCAGGAAATACGGATATACCGTGGAAGATTACCAGCAGAGCGTTGACATATATATGCAAAGGCCCGACAAATTTCTCAAGATATTCGAAGATACCCGTAAAATGCTGGAAAAAAGAATGGCAGGACTCAAAAAGAAGGCAGAATCGGAAGACAAGTGGTCAGGACACTGGGACATTATCGACTCCCTGGAACTTTACACCATGGATGGAGTCAGGACCTCACCATTTTACAGATACATGAGAGTCCTGTTTTTCCGTCCGGACTCCATGGTATCGGAATCACCAGCTGCTGATTCCATAATGTCGGATAAGCCCACAAATGCATTCTTCCTGTTTTCGGATTCTGCATACAGGTCCGATCATGACTTTGAATTCTTCATGACGAAAGGTATCACAGACGATATCCGGAAACTGCACCGGCAGGACTCAGGCATCCTGTTACCGGGGAAGGAGGAAGACGAGGCTACGGTACCTGAGAAGCACATCATTACAGGAACAAGGAAACTGGAAATAACAGAAAGCACGAGAGTGCTCAGAAAGGATATTCAGAAGAAATCTAATTGATAGCGATATGAGATTGGCTGCAAATTATGTTTTCCCGATAACTTCCGCTCCCATCAAGAACGGATATGTGGATTTTGCCGACGACGGGACTGTCATCGGAACCGGCATTCTGGAAAAGGAAACGGCCGGAACAGCTTTTTACAATGGAATTATTGTTCCAGGATTCACAAATGCGCACTCCCACATAGAACTCAGCCACCTGAAAGGAAAATTCAGGGAAGCTACGGGAATGTCCGGATTCATAGACCAGATAAATGCCCTGCGGGAATGCGCTCCGAGGGAAGAGCGGCTGAAAATGATGCAGGAGGAATACGACAGACTGTACAGGGAAGGAGTATCCGCCATATGCGACATCTCCAACTGCGACGAGAGTTTCGGTATGAAAGCCGCTTCCCCGATATACTCCAGGACATATGTGGAAGTCTTCGGGTCTGAGCCGGAAGATGCTGCAGGAGTCATTCAGGGTGCACGGAAAATCGTAGCCAAAGCACTTGACGCAGGACTTGATGCAGCAATCACCCCGCACTCCCCTTATACCATGAGTCCGGAACTTCTCACCATGGCAGCCGCTGAAGGGCTCAAAGACGGTTATATTTCCTACCACAACCAGGAATCGGCAGAGGAAGACGACATGATAGGTTTCCGCCGGGGACCGCTGTATGAGAATTACAGAAACAGGTCTCTGAGTACCCCCGAGCCTACCGGCAAACCTGCAATCTTCCATTTCCTGGACCGTATAGGGAAAATCCACCCACAACCTTTTACGGAAAGCATCCTTATGGTCCATAACACAGTAACAACCGAAGAATGCGTCGATGCCGCAGAATCAGTACTGAAGAACTGCACGTGGGTAACCTGTCCCCTTTCGAACATATTCATCCACAGACAGATTGCAGACCTTAACATGTTACACCGGAAAGGGGTGAGAATAGCAGTCGGAACTGACAGCCTGTCGTCCAACCACATACTGTCCATGGTGGAGGAAATAAAATGCATCCAGAAACATTTCCAGGACATCACACTGGAGACCATACTGGAATGGGTATGCCTCAACGGTGCCTCCGCATTAGGCAAAGATGGCATATTAGGATCATTCGAAGCCGGGAAAAGGCCTGGAGCAGTGCTGATTGACAGCATCGATTTCAACAGGATGAAACTCACTGAAAAAAGCACATCAAAACGTTTACTATAATGTCAACAATTCTTTTTCACGAGATAGTCTTCGGACCCATAAAGAGCAGAAGGCTAGGAAACTCTCTGGGTATTAACCTATTGCCCCAAAACGGGAAATTATGTTCATTCGACTGCATCTACTGCGAATGCGGCTGGAACAAAGACGGCAGGAAAGACAGCAGACTTCCGTCCAAAGATGAGGTTTTCCGCCAGATGGAAGAGAGATTCAGCCGTCTGCATGCTGAAGGCACGCCGGTAGATACCATAACGTTTTCCGGCAACGGAGAGCCCACAATTCATCCTGACTTTCCCGAAATAATCGACTTTACAGTCAGAATGAGGGACAAATATTTTCCGGATGCAGCAATCTCTGTGCTCTCAAATGCAACAATGACAGGGATGCCAGCAGTTAGGGAAGCGCTCATGAAGGTTACAAACCCCATTCTGAAAATAGACAGCGGGGTGGAAGAACTGGTGCATCTGATCGACAATCCGCAGGGAGACTACAGTCTGGAAAACACCATCCGCAACCTGGAAATGTTCAAAGGCAACTTCATACTGCAGACAATGTTCCTCAAGGGAAACATAAACGGACGGAGGATAGACATGACATTACCGGAAGTTACTGCACCGTGGATAGAACTTGTTCTCAGACTCAGGCCAAGGGAAGTAATGATGTACACTCTGGACAGGGAGACTCCGGCAAAAGAACTGGAGAAAGTCACTGTCGAGGAGATGGAGATAATAGCAGCACCCCTCAGGGATGCAGGAATTGAAGTGCAGATAAGGGGATGAGAGCAGTAATTCAAAGGGTTATCGAGTCTTCTGTAACTGTGGACGGGCAGATATGCGGGGAGATAGGCAGGGGCCTGAACATTCTTATAGGCGTCGAAGACATCGGCGATACCGACGACATCGAATGGCTCTGCCACAAGATAGTGAACTTGAGAATCTTCGATGACGCAAACGGAGTCATGAACAGAAGTATTCTGGATACAGGAGGTGATATTCTGGTCATCAGCCAGTTCACACTGTTCGCTTCGACCAGAAAGGGGAACCGGCCTTCCTACATAAAGGCAGCAAAACCGGAAGTATCAGTACCGGTATATGAAAAATTCATCGAGAAACTGGAAATATTTTTGGGCAAGCCGGTTAAAAAAGGTATATTTGGAGCAGATATGAAAGTGAAGATTCTGAATGACGGACCTGTCACCATTCTCATAGATACAAAAAACAAGGAATAATTATGATTGAAAACATCGATAAAGAACTTAAGACTCTGCATGACAACATATCATTGTGGATGAATGATTCCGTTCTCAAGCAATGTCTGGGAATGCTGGACCTGACCACTCTGAAGCCGACTGACACATACTCGAGTGTAAAGAAGCTGGCTGAAAAGGTAAATCTGGCCAAAGAGACTTTTCCGGAATACCCGCTGCCCGCTTCAATCTGTGTCTATCCGAATTTCGCAGGGACAGTAAAGGATACATTGACAGACAGCAACGTCCACGTAACCGTTGTGGCCGGATGCTTCCCTGCATCCCAGAGTTTTCTGGAAGTGAAGGTCCTTGAGAGCCGCATGGCTGTCGAAAAAGGAGCAGATGAAGTGGATATAGTTCTTGCCCTCAACAGTTTCCTGGACAGGGACTTGAAAAGATGTGCTGATGAAATAAAAGCCGTCAAGGAAACAATCGGAGGCAAAATCCTGAAAGTCATTCTGGAGACAGGTGCTCTTGCAGATGAAACAAAGATAAGGGAGGCATCGTTTCTGGCTATGGAATCAGGTGCGGACTTCATAAAGACTTCTACCGGGAAACTTGATCCTGCAGCTACTCCTTTTGCCGCGATGGTTATGTGCGACTGCATCAGGGAATACCACCGGAAAACAGGCAGGAAGATAGGATTCAAACCGGCAGGAGGCATATCTGTAGCAAAAGATGCTGTGGTGTATTACGGCATTGTAAGCACCGTTTTAGGTGAAGAATGGCTTAACCCGTCGCTTATGCGTCTGGGCGCCAGCCGTGTTGCAAACTCAATAATATCTGAATTGACAAAATCTTCTATAAGTTATTACTAATCCTTAAATCTATTTCAAGATGAAAAAAACGATTTTACTTGCATTCGTACTCCTGTTGATAGGAAGTACCTCTGCCTTTTCCCAACAGTACAGACATGCAGTTGGATTGAAATTAGGCTATGATTTCGCTCTTACCTATAAAATGAACCTCAGCGAAGCCAACTCAATCGATTTGGGCGTCAATCTTCATCCCTGGGGAACATTCGGACTCAATGTCTACGGCTACTACAACTGGCAGTGGGCCATCAATCAGGTTCCCGGCCTCTCCTGGTACGTAGGTCCCGGTGCGCATATCGGATTCTTCAGCAATGCATTCTATCTTAGCATAAACGGACAGATCGGGCTTGAATACAAATTCCAGAACATCCCTCTGGCTCTATCCATCGACTGGGGTCCAGGTGTAGGCTTTGTAATGGCAAAAGAAACATTCGGTGTCGGATTTGCAGGATACTACGGAGGCCTTGGAGTGAAATATACATTCTAGAAGCCATACAATGGCATAATAAAACCGGAGGCAGTCAAGTACAGCCTCCGGTTTTCTTTTTTGTCCAGGTGACAGATTCCTTATCTGAGAGACGCTCCGAACTGACGTGACAAAGCATCCACAATACGCGACATAACCTGTTCTACATGTTTATCCGTCAAGGTCTTGTCATAATCCTGCAATGTAAAGCCTATTGCATACTGCTTTTTACCTTCAGGAATCTTGTCCCCACGGTACACATCGAAAAGAATCACCTTCCTCAATATCTTCTTCTCTGCCGCAAATGCTGCTTTGCGTATATCTGCAAATGATACGCTTTCATCCAACAGGAGAGCCAGATCCCTCTTTACCTCCGGGTAAACAGGAAGTTCCTTATAAAGGACCTTGCTCTTCAGATACATCTTCAGCAGAAGAGTCCAGTCGATTTCGGCAGCATACACAGGAATCTTTATATCGAATTGCTTCAGCCTTGCCGGAGAAACCGTTCCCATCATTGCGAGGACCTTTCCGGAGGCAGGTATTGTATACTGCAGACCCTCTGAGAACAGATCTGCAGGCGCAGGGGAATAATCCAGATTGTACAGATTCACTGAAAAGCGTTTCAGAAGGAGCTCAAGATAACCTTTCAGTTCGAAGAAGTTTCCGGCCCCAATGGAATTCCTCCAGTATTTGGTTCCTTTTCCGGCAATGTAGATTGCCAGATGCATCTTCTCTTTATATGATGCAAGATCGGATACGGGATTGTCCCCTTCAGATGCCTCGTATCTGTATACATTCCCCATCTCATACAGCTTCAGGTCTCCGGACTGACGGTTCAGATTGTAGGAAATGTTTTCCAGTCCGCCGAAAAGGAGCGTCTGCCTCATAGCATTGAGGTCTGAACTCAATGGATTGATTACAATGGGCAGGTTCTCTTTCCTGTATGTTGTAAGATGGCTGTAGTAATCCGCCTTCGTAAGGGAATTGTTCATGCACTCCATGAAGCCGTTCGATGAAAGCAGGTCACATGCCTTCATCCGCACAGACTCAGGATCCGGATTCGGTGTATTCTGGTAAGAAGAGACAACTCTGTCGGGCAGTTCCACATTGTCATACCCGTATATACGCAGGACCTCTTCCACGACATCGCATTCCCGGTATACGTCGACCTTGCTGGAAGGCACTTCCACCACTGCCCCTGCAGATGTCCGCGAAATCACGGCAAAGCCCAGATATTCCAATATGGACATTATTGTGTCTGCTCCTATCTTCTTGCCTATCAGCGATTCCATTCTGTGGAAATCCAACTCCACCTGTTTGCGCATGATAGGAGAAGGATAGGACTCACGGACTTTCCCTACGACTTCGGCTCCCGCCAATTCCTGGATAAGCAGAGCAGCACGACGGGCCGCATACGGTACAATTTCAGGATCCGCACCGCGTTCATACCTGAACGATGCGTCCGTCTTTATGCCATGACGCTTGGAAGTCTTACGCACAGATACGGGGTCAAAATATGCACTTTCAAGGAACACTGTCTGTGTAGTATCCGTAATACCGGAATCCAGTCCTCCGAATACACCTGCGATACACATTGGCCTTTCAGCATTGCATATCATCAGATCCTCTGCCGAGAGTGTGCGTTCTACTCCATCCAGCGTAACGAATTTTTCGCCATCCACTGCGCGCCGTACTACCACTTTCCCTCCTTCTATTTTGGAAACGTCAAAAGCGTGGAGCGGCTGACCGGTCTCCTGAAGCACGAAATTCGTAATGTCCACGACATTGTTTATAGGCCGGAGGCCTATCGCCATAAGTTTCTTCTGCAACCATTCGGGAGAGGGTGCTATCTTCACATTCTTCAGAGTAATGCCCATATATCTGGGAGAACCGTCATTGCTCTGTACTTCTACCGGTATTGAATCTCCTGCACCTTCCTTGAACGCCGAAACTTCCGGAATCGTAAGTTCGCCTCCCAGGCCGTGGAGTTTGAGGTATGCCGACAGATCCTTTGCAACTCCGATATGAGATGCGGCATCAACCCTGTTAGGAGTGAGCCCGATAGTAAAGACAGTATCGGAACCCAGCTTGAGGTATTCCCTTGCCGGCGTTCCTACTACAGCATCATCCTCCAATACCATTATCCCGTCATGGGATGTACCTATACCGAGTTCATCCTCAGCGCAGATCATGCCGAAAGATTCCACTCCCCTTATCTTGGATTTCTTGATCTTGAAAGAAGAACCGTCGGGAGCAGGCAGCATTGTACCTACAGTTGCCAAAAGCACTTTCTGACCTGCCTTCACATTCGGAGCGCCGCAGACAACCTGAAGAGGTGCCTGCCCGTCACCGGTCAGAACCCTGGTTATATTGAGATGGTCCGAATCGGGATGCGGCACGCATTCTTCCACATATGCGACAACCACCCCCTCAAGACCTCCGGGGATATCTTCCACTTCCGATATTTCCTCAACTTCGAGTCCGATAAAAGTCAGGATCTCTGCAACTTTTTCAGGTGACAGGTCGAAGGATACATATTCCTTCAGCCAGTTATAAGATACATTCATACGTCTGTCTATATAATATTTATCCTATCAATTGAAAAGAGAATCAACGAATATGCGCTTATCGAATATCCGCAAGTCGTCTATACCTTCCCCAACACCTATGAACTTTACAGGTATGTTGAACTGGTCGGCTATACCGAGCACAACCCCACCTTTGGCGGTCCCGTCAAGCTTTGTGACAGCCAAAGCCGTAACATCTGTTGCTTTGGTAAACTCCTTTGCCTGCACAAACGCATTCTGGCCGGTAGAACCGTCAAGGACCAGCAGCACTTCGTGCGGTGCATCCGGAATGACCTTACGCATGACATTGCGGATTTTCGTAAGCTCATTCATGAGATTCACTTTATTGTGAAGCCGGCCTGCTGTATCGATAAGGACCACATCCATATCCTGTGCAACAGCCGAACTTACCGTATCGTATGCTACCGATGCCGGATCCGCCCCCATTTTCTGTTTGACAATAGGGACGCCTGCCCTCTCGCTCCAGATTACAAGCTGATCGACAGCTGCAGCCCTGAATGTGTCTGCCGCCCCGATCATGACCTTCTTTCCCGCATTCTTAAGATTAGCGGCCAGTTTACCTATTGTTGTAGTCTTTCCCACACCGTTCACTCCTACAACCATTATGACATAAGGCTTTTTCGAGAAGTCGAATACAGGAGCATCTTCCTCTCCTGTTTCCAGAAGTGACATCATCTCTTCCTTCAGGATAGAATGAAGTTCTGCAGTATTCATATACTTGTCCCTGGCGACCCTGTCCTCAAGCATTTCGATAATCTTCAGGGTAGTGTCCACCCCTATATCGGAAGCGATCAGGGCATCCTCGATTCCGTCCAGGACATCATCGTCCACTTTGGATTTTCCTACAATCGCTCGTGAAAGTCTGTCGAAAAGCCCTTTCTTTGTCTTCTCGAGTCCTTTGTCTACCGATTCCTTTTCCTTGGAAATTTCATCCGAGCTGCGGTTTTTTCTGCTGAACCAAGACATTATGCCTCCTCCTCGTTTTTGTTTGTATCAACAGTTTCTTCTTCTGGCAGAAGCCATTTCTTTGGCCAGGATGACCCCTGCCTTCTGATAAAATCAAGTCCGAACACTGCCCCGCAGCCGATGCAGCCGCCGAGGAAGGTAAAAGCAATCAATATCATGGAACGCTTGGGTTTGGAGCGTTCGAAAGGCACCACTACCGGCTTGACCACCGAAAGGACCGGTGTGTCTTCTTTTACCTGCAGTTCCACCTGAACTTTCTGGCGGGCAAGCTCCGAATATATAGTATTGGCCAGATCATACTCCTGACGGAGCTTTGTTTCCTTTATCTGGGCTGTGGCTGTCATCAGATTCCGGTTGGCATCCCTGAAACTTGCATAGGCCATCTGCTTTTCATTGAAATCGGATTTGGCTTCTTCCAGCCTGGCATTCACATAATCCAGAGTTGCCTGTGCCTTTTCCACTTTGAATTTTGTCACATATTTACCCAGAAGGTCGAATGTAATGGAAGCAAGTTCTGCAGCAGCCCCTGCTTCAGGCATTGATGCCGAAAGTTCGATATAGCCGTCTTTGTCATTGATATTAAGGGACAGCAGTTCGTCCAATATCTTTGCACAGTCATATTCTTCCTGTGTATATGAGTTTATACCAGAACCTTCCGGAATCGAAGCAAGGGTATCCTTTTCCCCGCGTATCGCCTTAAGTATTACGAAAGGCAGCCCTATGGTATATTTCATCACATAGCTCATGGCGGAAGGCTTGTTGTACTCTTCATTTGTATAATAGTCCAGAATGGTAATGGGATCCTCGAACTCTTCGAACTTGATCTTGGAGTACATAAGTTCCTTCCGGAAATCCACGTTGGAAAGCACCTGAGGATATACCATAGGCGAAAGGGATTCCGAAGTCATCTGATTCAGGTTTATACCGGCAAGTGAAGCCAGGGACAGCATTGAACTGCTGGGCCCCTTGGATGAAGACTGAGGCACGAAAAGACAGCTTGCCGTAAAGACCTTCGGAGAGAAAAGAGCCACCATCAATCCCAGTACCATAAAGGCGGCTGTCACATAGATGATGAATTTTCTCTTTTTCCACAACCTTTTCACCAGTTCCACAAGATCAATTTCCTGATCTTCACGGTTGATGTCAACATTGTTTTCTTCTGCCATATATGTATGCTGTTTACGTTTGTTTCTACAAAGTTACATAAATTTCACCATATTCAGAATTTCCCGTCCCTGTTGGCATCTTCCAGACTCTGGTAGAGAGCAGTTGGATAATGCCCTGAGAAACATGCCAGGCACAGGTCGGTCCGTTTTCCGGCTTCGAACAGGGACTGCTCAGAAAGGAATGCAAGTGAATCGGCTTCTACTGTACGGCATACCTCTTCTGGTGTCTTGCGGGCACTGATCAGCTCATCGAAAGTGGAGATGTCTACACCATAGAAACATGGAGATTTGATCGGGGGGCTTGCTATGCGCAGATGTACCTCTTTGGCACCTGCTTCCCTAAGCATCCTGACAATCCGTTTGGATGTCGTCCCTCTTACGATAGAATCATCCACAAGTACAACCCTCTTGTCCTTTACGATGGTTCTGACCGCAGAAAGTTTCATCTTCACTCCTTTGTCTCTCATTTCCTGAGACGGGGATATGAAAGTACGGCCGATATACTTGTTCTTTATAAGTCCCATTTCATAAGGAAGTCCGCTGGCTTCACTATAGCCCATGGCTGCACTGAGACTGGAATCCGGAACTCCTACCACTATGTCGGCATCGGCCGGTGCTTCCTTGAACAGGAGACGTCCGCTTTCTTTCCTGAAACTATGGACATTGCACCCTTCGATATCACTGTCAGGACGGGCAAAATATATATACTCCATTGCACACATCGCATGCCTCTGGTATTCTGAATACTGCCTGGTGCGGATTCCCTTTCCGTCGATGGTTATGATTTCACCCGGATTTATATCCCTTATGAAAGTAGCTCCGATCACATCGAAAGCACAAGTTTCGCTGCTGACTACATACCCGTCCCCCAAGCGGCCCAGAGACAATGGACGGAGACCGTATTTGTCCCGGCAGGCATAAATGCGGTTTCCGGTCATTATCACGAATGCAAATGCACCCTCAATCATATTCAGGGCTTCAACTATTGAAAATATCCTCGGACTATTACGCTCCAGGGAATCCTTCTTTATAAGATGTGCCAGGATTTCGCTGTCGGATGAGGACTGGAAAAGACTTCCCCTGTCTTCGAGATATTTGCGCAGCTGGGCAGAGTTCACAAGATTTCCATTATGGGCCAGGGCGAAATCCCCGGTATTGTGACGGAAAAGAAAAGGTTGCACATTTTCAGGACCGCCACCGCCTGCTGTAGAATACCGAACATGGCCTATCGCCTTATTCCCGTCCAGCGATGCGAGTTTGGATTCGTTGAACACCTCGGTGACAAGACCTTCTCCTTTTACCCTTTTCAATCCTCCATCACCTGCCGAAACTATTCCACAGCCTTCCTGTCCCCGGTGCTGCAAGGCATGAAGCCCGTAATATGCAAGATTTGCAGCTCCGGGCACACCGTATATTGCGATAACTCCGCACTCTTCGTGGAGTCCTGTCTTCAAATTGTCAGTCATTGCCTTCAAATACTTTGCTTAAACGTTCGTAAACCTCCTTGTAAGTATCTCTCAATCTGCCCATGTCCCTACGGAAACGGTCTTTGTCCAGACGTTCTCCGGTTACAGAATCCCAGAGTCTGGAACTGTCGGGAGTTATTTCGTCCGCTATCACCATAGTTCCGTCGGAAAGACGTCCGAAATTGATCTTGAAATCCACCAGTTCTATGCCGGCTTTCGCAAAAAAGCCGATCAGCACCTGATTGGCCCGCCCGGCCGCATTGTATATTTCTTTAAGTTCATCATAGGTAGCCAGCCCCAATGCCACTGCGTGATGGTCATTGATGAGGGGATCGTACAATTCCTCATGCCTGTAACACAAGTCAAAGATTGTGTTTGACGGCCTCACTCCCTCCGGGACACCAAGCCTTCTGGACATTGATCCGGCAATAACATTCCTGACAATCACTTCTACCGGAATCACATCTGCCTTCCTGCACAGTATCTCGTATTCGGACAGACGTGACAGATAGTGGGTCCTGATGCCTGCCCTTTCAAGGACATTATACAGCATATCCGCTATGGCACAGCAATATCTGCCTTTGTTGGCAATCTCCGCCCTCTTGATTTTCTTGTATGCAGTTATGCTGTCTGTGTAACGGAATACGACTTCATCCGGGTTATCCGTCCCGTAGACCTTTACGGACTCCCCGTCGTATATTGTTTCTTTTATTTCCATCACGATTAAGACTTTTAACAAACGACAAATGTAGTTAAAAAATCCAAACCGATATGAGAATTAGTTTATGTTTTTGACCAAATTAACCATTTCAATTGCAGTCGTCATCGCATCAAAGCCTTTGTTTCCTGATTTTGTACCGGCCCGTTCTACGGCCTGCTCTATGGTGTCTGTAGTAAGCACTCCGAATATCACAGGCACACCGCAGTCCAGCCCTACGTGGGCGATTCCTTTTGTGGCTTCATTCGCAACCATATCGAAATGGGGTGTTGCACCGCGTATCACTGCTCCAAGGCAGACTATGGCGTCATACTTACCTGACATTGCCATTCTTTTAGCTGCAAAAGGTATTTCAAAAGCGCCTGGTACCCATGCCAGGGTAATATCATCACTGCTTCCACCATGTCTGACAAAAGCATCTACCGCTCCCCCGATGAGCTTTGAGGTTATGAATTCATTGAAACGGGCTGCGACTATTCCTATTCTCTGGCCTGCCGCAACAAGGCCTCCTTCTATTACTTCCATATCTTTTTTCATATTACTGTTGTTTTTCTTTGTCTGCTATATCCTTCATGTCCCTTACATGCAGTATATGTCCCATCTTCTTGTATTTTGTGTACATATACCATTCGTTTTTCTCGTTACATGTCATCTCGATCGGTTCCCTGCCTACGACCTCTATTCCGTAACCGTCCAGACCAGAAATCTTAAGCGGGTTGTTGGTCATGAGAATAAGCTTCTTCACTCCGAGATGCGCCAATATCGAAGCGCCCGTACCGTATTCCCTCAAATCTGCCTTGAACCCGAGTGCCAGGTTTGCCTCGACTGTATCCATTCCCCGGTCCTGCAACTGATATGCCCTCAGTTTATTGATCAGACCTATCCCACGGCCTTCCTGACGCATGTAAAGCAGAACCCCCCTGCCGGCCTTCTCTATCCTTCGCATTGCTTCGGCCAGCTGTTCCCCGCAATCACAGCGAAGAGAGCCGAATGCGTCACCTGTAAGACACTCTGAGTGTACCCTGCACAGAACCGGTTCATCTCCGGATATGTCCCCCTTTACCAGAGCCACGTGATGCTCGCCGTTAAGTTTGCTGACATAGCCGTAAGCTTTGAAATTACCGTACTTGGTAGGAAGTTCCGCTTCTGTCACACGCTCGACAAGTGTTTCGCTTTTGCGGCGGTACCGGATCAGATCCGCTATTGTTATTATCTTGAATCCGTGCCGGGCTGCGAATTCCAGAAGTTCTGTTGTCCTCATCATGGTTCCGTCTTCCCTCATTATTTCGCAACAGAGCCCGCATTCTTCCAGTCCGGCCAGACGCATCAGGTCAACTGTCGCTTCAGTATGTCCTGAACGGACCAGGACCCCTCCGCTGCGAGCCTCCAATGGGAACATATGTCCAGGGCGGCGGAAATCAGAAGGCTTTGCATAGGAATCCACGCATTTGATGGCTGTAACCGACCTTTCGACTGCCGAAATACCCGTAGTCGTAGAAATATGGTCTATTGATACTGTGAATGCAGTGGAATGGTTGTCAGTATTTTCAGCAACCATCTGCCTAAGATCCAGCTTATGCACAAGTTCACTTCCCATCGGCATACATATCAGGCCTTTTCCGTACGTTGCCATGAAATTCACATTCTCAGGTGTGGCAAATCTGGCCGCACAGATCAGGTCTCCTTCGTTTTCCCTGTCCGGATCATCCACCACCACTATGATTTTACCGGCCTTCAGGTCCGATACCGCTTCGTCAATCGTGTTGAATCTGGTTTTCTTTTCCATATTTATATCTATATCATTAAAATCCGTTTTCCTTCAGAAATTCCATAGTCAGGCTGCTTTCATGTCTGACTGGAGGTGTGAATGAAAGCAGCCTTTCGATATATCTTGCAACAACATCCACCTCTATGTTTACGAAAGTTCCCGGAGATACAAGACCCAGTGTGGTAACACTCCCGGTATGTGGAATCATCGAGACAGTGAAACTGTCCTTTCCTGCTTCCACGACTGTAAGACTCACTCCATCGACAGTCACAGAACCCTTTTCCGCAATGTATCGCAGCATATCCTGCGGTACAGAAACAGAAAGCAATACCGCATTACCTTCCCTGACTGCCGAAATTACCCTGCCGCACGCATCCACATGCCCAGTCACGATGTGTCCTCCCATCCTGCCTCCGGCTTTCATTGCCCTCTCCAGATTCACGGACGCCCCCCTCGAAAGTCGGCCAAGCGTAGTTCTCCTGTATGTTTCAGGCATCACATCTGCTGTAAAGTGGTCATTTGATACCGATGTAACGGTAAGACAGACTCCGGACGTGGCAATACTGTCACCTTCTATGGTTCCCTCCAGAACCTTGGAGGCATATATTTCCAGGACTGCGCTATTCCCGTTCAGTGAAACAGAACGCACCCTTCCTATTTCTTCTACTATTCCTGTAAACATCCAACTTGTTCTTTTGCAATTCCATGTACCAGTATATCATTACCGGTTCTCATTATTTCTACAATATCCATTTCAGCCACACCATCCATCCTGTCAAAGCCGTCTCCACCTACAGATGACGGGGCATTCTTTCCCCCGGAAATTTTCGGAGCATAAAACAGATAGTACTCATCCGTCAAGCCCCGGCTGACAAAGCTCCAGTTCAGTTCCGCACCTCCTTCCAGAAGCACAGAATCGATACCCAGATCCCCTGTTTTCCTGAGCATGTCCTCCGGATCCACGAAAATCCTGCCTTCTGACAAGACTTCATTGCACACTACGGTTTCGATCCCGGCATCGCGGAGCATGGCAAGTTTTGCATAATCGGCTCTTGCAGTATGGAACAACAGGGTCCTGTACTGTCCTGCTGTGCGCACAATTCCGGAATCCATCCGTAGAGAAGCCATTGAATCAGGGAGAATACGAACAGGAGACCTCATCCCCTCCAGTCTGCAGTTAAGCATCGGGTCATCTGCCGAAACAGTACCCCTTCCAGCCATAATCGCTGAATAACGGGATCTAAGGATCTGCACATACTGTCTGGATTCTTCTCCGGTCACCCATTTCGAATGCCCGCTGGCAGTCGCAGTCTTTCCGTCCATTGTCATTGCGGATTTCATTGCGACCCATGGTATACCAGTACGTATATATTTGACGAATACCCTGTTCTGGAAACGTATATCGTCCTCCAGAAGCCCTGAACGTACCATGACACCTGCATCCCGAAGTACTGCAATTCCCTTTCCGGATACCAATGGGTTCGGGTCCTGCATTCCGACTATGACTTCAGAAATTCCTGCTTCCAGAATCGCCTCCGTGCATGGCGGCTGCTTGCCGTAATGGCAGCAGGGTTCAAGTGTCACATACATTCTGGATCCTTGCGGATTCCCGGAACATGTGCTTAAAGCCTCCCTCTCGGCATGCGCATGACCATATCGGGTATGCCATCCCTTACCGATTATTTCTCCGTCCTTGACAATGACTGCTCCAACCATGGGATTGGGATTCACGAAACCGCATCCTTTCTCTGCAAGTTCCATTGCCATCCGCATATATTGCATTTCCTCATTTGTCCACATACATCAGATCACTGTAAATAAACGCAAACAAAAAACCCTGAGTATGAATATCATACCCAGGGCATTAATTCCATTTCCGGGACATGTCGGCTTATGTGCCGCATCACCCCGCCTATCTCGTCTTCCATCCGGACTATACCGTCGGTCCCGGAATTCCACCGGATCAGTCCCTTCTTGTGAAGGGAGTCGCGGACTATTACCGCCGGTAGGGAATTTCACCCTGCCCTGAGAGATATTTTCTGCAAATATAATAGAATTTTCCGACTATAGAATACTGAATGCGACATTAAGTCCTGCCGTCACAATCGACACCATGCTCATAAGCTTGATCAGGATATTCAGTGAAGGGCCTGATGTATCCTTGAACGGATCACCTACGGTATCTCCTACTACTGTTGCCCTGTGCGCATCAGATCCTTTTCCACCGAGATTGCCTTCCTCTACATATTTCTTGGCATTGTCCCATGCACCTCCGGAATTTGCCATGAAAATAGCCAGTACAAAGCCAGAACAGAGACTGCCTACGAGCAGACCTATGGTGCCTGCCACTCCGAAGAATACCCCAATAAGAACCGGGACAACAATGGCAAGCAATGAGGGGAAAAGCATTTCCTGCTGCGCCCCTCTTGTAGATATTGCCACACAACGCGCATAGTCAGGTGTAGCTTGTCCGGTGAGGATCCCCTTGATTTCACGGAACTGGCGTCGAACCTCTTCCACCATCTTCTGTGCTGCACGGCCTACGGCATTCATTGTAAGACCGCAGAAAAGGAAAGACATCATTCCTCCTATGAAGACACCGGCAAGCACTGAAGGATTCATCAGATTCACACGGAAATACTCCATGAAATCAGGGATTGTAGCGGTGGCTACCGTAACACTGCGTCCGGCAATGTCGATGGTTGTCTGACCGATATGCTGAAGGCCTATCTTTACTTCTTCTATATAGGAGGCCAGAAGAGCCAGAGCCGTCAATGCTGCGGAACCGATAGCAAAACCTTTTCCTGTTGCCGCTGTAGTGTTGCCTAGGGCATCCAGGACATCTGTCCTCTGGCGTACTTCAGGCTCCAGTTCACTCATCTGAGCATTCCCTCCGGCATTGTCGGCAATAGGGCCATATGCATCGGTGGCGAGAGTGATACCCAATGTGGAAAGCATTCCGACTGCAGCTATTCCGATACCGTAAAGTCCCAGGCTAAGGTTTTCCGATGTCATGATACCGGTCATGTCGAATCCGATAGCACACAGGTATGCAAGTATGATTGCAGCTACAATTGTAATGACAGGAATTGCCGTTGAGATCATTCCGAGACCGATTCCTGAGATGATGACTGTAGCAGGTCCGGTTTCAGAACTGTGTGCAAGTTTCTGCGTCGGCTTGTACGAATGGGAAGTAAAATATTCGGTGGATTGTCCTATAATTATACCGGCAAGAAGACCGACTATAACCGAACATGAAATCCATGCCCAGTTAGGGACTCCGAGTATATACATGATTCCGAAAGTCGCTGCAGCTATAAGAATTGAAGACACGTTTGTCCCTCTGCTGAGTGAACGGAGGAGTTCCTTCATTCCTGCATTTTCTTTTGTCCGGACCAGATATATTCCTATAAGGGAAAGTATTATCCCGACCGCAGCTATAAGCATGGGAGCAAACACAGCTCTAACCTGAACTGAAGCATCAGGATACGAGTAGAATGCAGAAGCTCCTAACGCAGCAGTTGCCAGTATCGAGCCGCAATATGATTCGTAAAGGTCTGCACCCATACCGGCAACATCACCGACGTTGTCACCCACATTGTCTGCTATGGTTGCAGGATTTCTAGGATCGTCTTCAGGTATTCCTGCTTCCACTTTTCCGACAAGGTCGGCACCTACGTCAGCTGCCTTGGTATAAATGCCTCCGCCGACCCTGGCAAACAGGGCCTGCGTCGATGCCCCCATACCGAAAGTCAGCATCGTCGTTGTGATTACCATGAGTTTCTGGGGACCTTCTGCTCCGACAAAATGGTCAAGGACAAGATACCATACAGATATGTCAAGCAATCCCAGACCGACAACCGTAAGACCCATCACCGCTCCTGAACGGAATGCGAGTTTCAGTCCGGAATTCAAAGACCTTCTGGCGGCATTGGCTGTCCTTCCGGAAGCATATGTGGCAGTCCTCATGCCTATGAATCCGGCCAGGCCGGAGAAAAAGCCTCCGGTAAGGAATGCGAACGGAACCCACTTGTTCTGGATCCCAAAACCATATGCAAGGACTGCAAAGAATACTGCCAGAATGGCAAACACTATAGCCACCACTTTGTATTGCTGCTTGAGATAAGCCATTGCTCCGCGACGGACATACGCTGCTATCTCGCGCATTTTATGAGTACCCTCATCCTCCTTGAGCATCTTGCTGTAGAAGTAATATGCGAAACCCAAGGCAATGATTGATGCAGCGGGCACAAGATAAAAAAGATTTTCGTAGGACATATGAAATAAGGTTAGTATTAACAATTCAGATGGATGAAACTGGATGGAGGCATAGGCGTAACTATAGATGCTACCGTCGTACGTAGAATCTCCGGATTCCCCGTAGAGTAGAACATAAGTTCCGGTGCGGCATTTTTCCGGTCTGGTTTACCGCACTTATCCAATATCTTCATAGCCTGCCTTGCCACTGCAGGCGCAGGATTGATTATCTTTATGGAGGGCCCGGCATATTCTGCTATTGCATCTTCCAGAAAAGGGAAATGTGTGCACCCAAGGACAATGGTATCGGCTCCTTCAGAAAGCATTTCATCAACATATTTCCTGATAAGGTCATGTGGAATCTCACCATTCTCCACTGCTTCCACCAGACCGGCACCGACAATTTCAACCAGTTTCACACCTGAAGCACAACGCATTACAGTATCATGGTACAGTCTCCCTTTGAATGTATTGGATGTCGCAAGTACACCTATGACACCTGTTTCCGAAATGTTGACTGCCGGTTTCACAGCAGGTTCCATCCCCACAAACGGGATACTGAAACGGGACCTCAAAAAAGAAATTGCGGCAGCCGTAGCTGTATTGCATGCGACTACCACAATTTCGGTTCCTTTACCAATCATGAAACGGGTGATTGTTTCAGCCCGTTCCATGATATATTCAGGAGATTTGTCTCCATAGGGGCAATGGGCGGAGTCTGCTACATAGACATAATCCTGCTCCGGCATAATGGCGTACAGTTCTTTCCATACTGAAAGACCGCCTATCCCAGAGTCATATACCCCTATCATATAGAACTACACTAAAGATTCTTCTCAAGGAATTCTACGATTTCCTCTTCAGAAAGCCTTCTTGCCAGAATCTTTCCTTCAGAATCGACAAAGGCATTCTGAGGTATATATCTTACATTATAGAGAGCAGCTGCTTCACTGTTCCAGTATTTGAGGTCTGATACGTGAGGCCATGTGAGTTTGTCATCCTTGATTCCGGCTTTCCAGCTTTCTGCATCCCTATCCAGAGATACACCGAGGATTTCAAAACCCTTCTTATGGAACTGCTTGTAGATCTTTACAAGTGTAGGATTGAACCTGCGGCAGGGGCCACACCAGCTTGCCCAGAAGTCAATCATTGTAATCTTGTTCTTCTTGTATATCTCAGAAAGGCTGATGGGATTTCCGTCCGGATCGTTAAGGGTAAAGTCAGGGGCCTGAGCACCTGTTTTGAGGGAGAGTTCCTTCTGAAGAGTCTGGTTCACGGATTCAAGAGTCTTGTTGCCTTCGAATTCGGGATCGGCAAGATACTGGGCCACAAGTGCTTCAACCTCTTCTATAGGCATATCCATCATTTTCTGTTTCAGGACATAGAGAGAATAGTGAGATACTGGATCAGCCTTGACAATCGAGTCTGTAACGGCTTCCATTGCCTCAGAGAATTTCCCGTATCTTTCCATGGCTGCCTCTTTTTCCTCATCTGTAGATTCGGAATTTGCCATCACTTTATATACATCGTCGATATTGTACTCTTCGGACAGACGTACTGAAGCTGCATTAAGGGTGTTGATTGCAGCCTGGGCTGCTCCTCCTTTAATCTCTGCCTTGTCCAGAAGGGTATCAACTGCATTTACAGTAAAGTTGGCATTTTCAAGAAAGAGCCTGATGGGAACGTTGATCCCCTCTATGCTTATAACATACATGCCGGGGGTCTGCACATTGCCCTGGAACATGAATTTCCCATTCACGATATCAGCTGTATCGCGTACAGGATTGTTGCGGTCGGTATTGGCAAGGTATACTTTCCCGTTTTTGATGTTTTCACCGTTTCCGCTAACGGTTCCCTTGATGGTATAACCGTTACTGCTACCGCAAGATGACGCAAGTGCCATCACTGCGGCTGTTGCTAAAAGAATAATTTGTTTCATGGTATAAATAGTTGTGTTATTGAATTTCCTGTTCTTCTTTAAGGAACCATTCCTTATACATCATATAACCACCGGCATTCTTGTGTGCCGCTGCTGTTACAGCATCCGAGCCGTCCTTTACTTTCTTTGCGGGGACACCTGCATATACTCCAGGCTCGAGTTTGGATTTACTCAGGACAACGGCCCCTGCCGCAATGATCGATCCGTCGGCTATTTCAGCCTCATCCATAAGGATAGCTCCCATGCCAACAAGGACATCGTTTCCTACCTTTGCCCCATGGATGACAGCATTGTGACCCACCGAAACATCGTTTCCGATCTCTACTACTGATTTTCTGTATAGTGTATGAAGGACTGCTCCGTCCTGAATATTGACACGGTCTCCCAGCCTGATGGGATTCACATCCCCGCGAAGGACTGCACCATACCATATACTGCAGTCATCACCAATCTCCACATCCCCAACAATAACAGCATTATCTGCTATAAAACAATTTTTCCCTATTTGGGGGGTAATCCCATTCAACGGTTTTATTATCGCCATAAATTCTGTAGAATTCTTTTAAATACAAATATACTATTTTAACCTTTCGTTTTATCCATTTTTTTCACTTTATACCCAGATTTTTCAGGCAAAAAAAAGGCGGTCACGTATGGACCGCCTCTATAAAACAATTCTCGGGCAGATACTAGATAGTACCCTGTTCGAGCATAGCCTGTGCTACTTTCATGAAACCTGCAATGTTTGCACCTTTCACGTAGTCGATAGTTCCGTCAGGCTGTGTTCCGTATTTAACGCAAGCTTCGTGGATGCTTTCCATGATGAAATGCAGCTTGTCGTCAACTTCTTTAGCAGACCAGCTGATGTGTGAAGCATTCTGGGTCATTTCAAGACCTGAAGTTGCTACACCACCTGCATTGACAGCCTTACCAGGAGCGAAGAGAATACCGTTGCTCTGGAAAGTATGGATTGCTTCAGGAGTACATCCCATGTTGGACACTTCGCAGCAGCACCATGTACCGTTAGCGATAAGTTCCTTAGCGTCTTCACCGTTCAGCTCGTTCTGGAATGCGCAAGGCAGAGCGATGTCACACTTGACGCTCCATGCTTTCTTACCAGGGGTGAATTTGGCAAGGCCAGGGAATTTTGTTGCCATGTCTTCAACCTTGTTCCTGTTGGAAGCACGCATAACCAGCATGTAGTCAATCATTTCTTTAGTGATACCGCCAGGTATTTCGCATACACCGTCAGGACCGGAGATGGCTATTACCTTTGCACCGAGTTCAGTAGCTTTTGTGGCTGCACCCCATGCTACGTTACCGAAACCTGAAAGGGCAACGGTTTTGTCCTTGATGTCTTTTCCGGCTTTGTGGAGAAGGTGCTGTGTGAAATAGAGGGCACCGAAACCGGTTGCTTCAGGACGGAGGATAGAACCACCCCAAGTTGAACCTTTACCGGTAAGAACGCCTGTGTTGTATTCGCGTGCGAGTTTCTTGTACATACCGTACAGGAAGCCGATTTCACGTCCGCCGACACCTACGTCACCTGCAGGGATATCCTGATCAGGGCCGATGCATGTCCAGAGTTCCCACATGAATGCCTGGCAGAATCTCATGATTTCAGAATCGGATTTGCCAACGGGGTCGAAGTCAGAACCACCTTTTGCACCACCCATAGGAAGGGTTGTAAGAGCATTCTTGAAAGTCTGTTCAAAACCGAGGAATTTCAACATTGAAGGAGTTACTGCCTTGTGGAAACGGAGACCGCCCTTGTAGGGACCGATAGCAGAGTTGAACTGAACCCTGTAACCGAGGTTTGTCTGTACTTCTCCATTGTCATCCACCCAAGTAACACGGAATGTGAAAATGCGGTCGGGTTCAACGATTCTTTCCACGATCTTCGCTTTTTCAAATTCAGGATGCTGGTTGTAAACTTCCTCAATAGATTCGAGTACTTCGCGTACTGCCTGGAGGTACTCTTTTTCATGACCATACTTAGCCTCAAGTTTGGCCATAATTTCAGAAACTTTCATATCTTTTTTTGTTTATGTGTGTAAATATTTGGTTAAAAAGTCTTTTCTTATTCAACTTCCCATGTGGAGCCACTGTGAAGCAACTGGTCCATTGTCCTTATTGAGGAATGTTCCCTTACTTCTATAAGCTGGTCACGGACATTGTCGTCATATGTCTTGTCCGGTACATCCCTTATCACACCCAATGCAACAGGGAAGTCGGGATATTTCATATCAATCAGCATGCTGTGCATTCCCATATCCTGAGTATGGGCATCATGCACCAGAATGTCTTCTTCTGTAATGCCGTCCACTCCTATAGTAACGACTTTAAGTTTTTTGTCTCTCAGCACAAGGCCCTTGTCGCGGTTCTTCCCGAAAATCATCCTTTCCCCGTGACGAAGAACAATCGTCCTGTCTTCCTTATACTCCCTGTCTGAGATTTCCTTATGGGAACCGTCATTGTAAATCACACAGTTCACCAACATCTCTGTGACGGAGCAGCCGTCATGCTTTGCTGATGCCACAAATATCTCCTGGTTCAGCTTGAGTTCCGAATCAATACTGCGTGCAAAGAATGTACCACGGGCACCCATTACCAGCGCACCGGGATTAAAAGGATGCTCAACGGTTCCATAAGGGGACGTTTTGGTAATCTTACCGAGCGGTGATGTCGGGGAGTACTGACCTTTCGTCAGACCGTAAATCCTGTTGTTGAACAATACAATATTGATATCTATATTCCTTCTGATGGCGTGTATAAAGTGGTTACCTCCTATCGCCAGGGCATCCCCGTCTCCGGTAGCCTGCCATATAGAAAGTGTGGGATTGGCAACCTTCATACCTGTGGAAATGGCAGTTGCACGACCATGGATACTATGGAATCCGTATGTATTCATATAATAAGGCAAACGGGAAGAGCAGCCGATACCGGAAACGAATACAAAGCGTTCCATGGAATAACCCAAATCCTCGGCTACCTGTGGAAGAGCCCTCTGGAGGGAAGCAAGAACAGAATGGTCACCGCATCCTGGACACCACCTGACTTCCTGATTGCTTTTGAAATCCTGAGCTGTATATTTCATACTACTATATTTTTAATCTGTTTGTTTATCCTCCGTTTACAATAATTCGTTTACCGCATCTACTACATCCTTGACTATGAATGGCTGTCCCTGGACTTTATTCAGCTGGTAATAGTGGAATTTCTGGTGCTTAGCCCGCAGATAGTCGGCAAACTGACCGGAGTTCAACTCGCAGACGATAATCTTGCGGAATCGGGAGAATACTTCTTCTGTATTGAGGGGAAGAGGATTTATATAGTCGAAATGAGCAAGCGAAACGCTCTTCCCGGCCTTATGGAACTCTTTCACGGCCGTATAGAGATGTCCGAACGTTCCACCCCATCCGACGATAAGGACTTCACCGCTTTCTTCACCTATTACCTTAAGTGGAGGTATGCAACGAGCCGTCCTGGCAACTTTTTCTGCCCTGTCGTTAACCATCTTCTGATGATTCTGCGGATCGGAAGAGATTACACCCTCAGGTGTTTTTTCAAGACCGCCGACCCTATGCTCAAGACCAGGCGTGCCAGGCAATGCCCATTTTCTCACAAAGGTCTCCGGATCCCTGTAGAACGGATAGAACTTGCCTTCGCATTCCTTTATTACAGGCGGATGTATCTCCGGAAGATCCTTCATTGAAGGTATTTTCCATGGTTCAGAGCCATTGCCGAGGAAGCCTTCGGTAAGGAGAATCACAGGCATCATATGTTCCATAGCGAATTTTCCTGCATAAAACGCCTTTTCAAAGCAGTCGGAAGGAGAGTGCGCTGCAATCACCATAATAGGGCATTCCCCGTTTCGTCCGTAGAGCGCCTGATTAAGGTCTGTCTGCTCGGTTTTGGTGGGGATACCTGTAGACGGACCGCTTCGCTGTACATCCACTATCACAAGCGGGAGTTCGGTAATCATAGCCAGACCCAATGCTTCTGACTTCAGGGAAAGGCCGGGTCCGGAAGTAGTGGTAACGGCAAAGTTACCGGCATATGCCGCACCGATTGCCGTACAGATTCCGGCTATTTCATCCTCGCACTGAAGCGTCTTCGCACCAAGGCTCTTGTGGATTGCGAGTTCTTCCAGAATGGCAGTAGCCGGTGTGATTGGATAGGAACCGCAGAACAAAGGCACGCCTGATTTCTCTGAAGCTGCCAGCAGGCCCCATGCAGTAGCCTGGTTTCCGTTGATGTTCCTGTATGTTCCCTTTTCCTGCTTGGCAGGCTGCACATAATATGTGTTGGCAATGGCATGTATATTGGAAGCATAATTGAACCCGTCCTTCAAAACCTTCTTGTTGGTTTCGATAAGAGCGGGTTTCTTCTTGAATTTCTTTTCAAGATATGCAAATGTATGATCAAGTTCCTTATTGAACATGAAGAAACACATTCCCAAAGTGAACATGTTCTTGCACCTTACAATAGATTTGACATCAAGACCACTGTCCTTAAGACTTTCCTTGGTAAGTGTCGTGATTGGAGACACCACTATATTCCTGTCTTCAATGCCGAGTTCCTCTATCGGGTTCATTGTCTTGAAGCCGGCCTTCTGTATTCCCTTCTCGTCGAAAGCATCTTCGTCCAGAATGATTGTTGTAGTCGGCTTTGTCCATTTGGCATTTGCCTTGAGGGCAGCCGGATTCATTGCAACGAGCACGTCGCAGAAGTCTCCTGGAGTATTGATTTCGACAGATCCGATATGTACCTGAAAACCGGACACTCCTGAAACAGTGCCCTGAGGCGCACGGATTTCGGCTGGGAAATCCGGGAAAGTTGAAATTTCATTACCGAACAGAGCCGAAGAGTCGGCAAACAATGTTCCGGTAAGCTGCATCCCGTCACCGGAATCTCCGGCAAAACGGATAACCACGTCATCTATGTCAATAACTTTGTGCTGCATGATTCTTAAGGGTTCTTATTTTTCACAAATGTAATTATATTTCTTGAACTTCGGAATTATTTTCAAAATATTTCTGTCTCTTCTATCAAACCATAAGCCGGCAAATAAAAAACCGGACATCTCTGCCCGGTTTATGTTTCTCCTTGACTTCACCGACCACTACATTCCTGTTCCTTGCTGAGGGAGTTTCTTGTCTGCACGGATTTTCAGCTCGGCCTTCACCTGGGCAGTAATATCCTGACTGAGTGTTTCACTGTAATAGGGAACGGATCCCATGGAAATATCAAAAACATAGATGAGTCCGTTGGCTTTTGCTACTTTAGCAACAGCCTCATTGGCTTTCTTCTGTATAGGCGCGATCAGCTGCTGCTGCATTGCCTGCATATCATTCTGTGCTGTTGCCTGATACTGCTGCAATCTTGCCTCGATATCGCGGATCTCCTGTTCCTTTGCCTGCAGGACAGCAGGTGACCAATTTGCCCCCATCTGCTGGTAGGTATTGATTTTTTCCTGGTATTCTGTAGCCATCGCCTGGTAAGTATCCTGGATTTCCTTATTGTACTTGTCCAACTGTACTCTTGCAGAATCCATTTCATCCATGAGGAATACGACCTCCTGCATGTTAATATGTCCGAATTTCAAATCCTGTGCTGATGCAATGCCCAGCGACGCCACGACGCTTAAGATTGTCAAAAATGCTTTTTTCATACTGTTTTATTATCTATTGTAAATTATTTCACATTCAAATCCCTGCAAATGTAACAATAATTTGCATTCCTAGAACTGCTGGCCTATGACAAAATGGAAATTGGAACCTCCTCTGTCCTTATTGAGCACCGGATCAAATCCCCATCCCCAGTCAACACCCAACAATCCGATCATAGGCAGGAATACCCTCAGACCGACTCCGGCAGAACGCTTGATCTCAAACGGGTTGAAATCCTGTATGTTTTCCCAACAGTTTCCGGCTTCGAGGAACACAAGGGCATATATTGTAGACGACGGCTGCAATACCACAGGATACCTCAGTTCAAGTGTGAATTTGTCATAGACATGTCCTACATAAACCCCCTCATCATTTATAGGGGTCAGGGAATAATTGGAATAACCGCGGAGTGCTATTATCTCTGAACCATAGGTGTTGTATCCGGACATTCCGTCCCCTCCCACCTGATATCCTTCAAAAGGAGAGTAGCCGAGATTCTTGTTGTAGTAGCCGAGATAGCCGAACTGGGCTCTGGTCATCAGCACCAGATCCCCTACTAGGCGGAGATAAAGCGACCCCTTGAATGTCCACTTGTGATATTCTATCCAGCGGTACCTGTCCTGATCACTCATATTGATATAGTCGGTGTTCTTGTCACGGAACAATGAGTATGGCGGTGTGAGCTGTAACGACACCAGGAAATCAGATCCCTGACGCGGGTAAAGAGCCTGGTCAGTAGAGTTTCTTGCCAGTGATATCTTGTAGCTTATATTATGGGACTGGCCGGTATCGAAGAGGAAGTTATATCCCCAGTTATGCAGATTGTATGTCTGCCAGCTCAATTCGTGATATAAAACGAAATAGTTGTCCGGCCACTTAAGCCTGCTGCCTACCGCTGTCGCCAGACCGAACACCTCGAAATACTCGTCCGTATTCTGGTAAAAATAATATGAGTTTGTCTGCCTTGAATAATATCCTGTGAAATTGAAGGATGTAGGCTTTTTCCCGAAGAGCCACGGTTCTGTAAAACTGAGTGAACCTGACGTATAGTATGTTCCGTTGGTCTGGAAACGCAATGAGAGCGACTGGGCGTCTCCCAATGGAACGGGCCTCCAGGCTTCTTTCTTGAACAGACGTTTTATGGAGAAATTGTTGAAGCTTACACCGACAGTACCCACAAAAGAATATCCACCCCATCCTCCGGACAGTTCAAACTGTGAATTGGGCTTTTCCGCCACATTATAGGTAATATCCACAGTATTGTTAAGCTGATTGGGAATTACGGAATATCCCCGCGTGTGGTCCAAAGCCTGTTCCTGATCAAAATTGCCCATCGACGCAATTTCCCTGAGCGAACGCTCCAGCATGCTCTGGCTGTAAAGATACCCCGGTTTTGTGAATACCTGACGCCTTACCACCTTTTCGTTCGTTATAGTATTCCCGCTGATGATTATCTTGTTGAAAGTTGCAGGTTTGCCTTCCACCATCCTCATTTCCACATCCACAGAGTCTCCTACGATATTTGTTTCTACCGGAATGACATTGAAGAATATGTATCCCTGGTCGGCGTACAGTGTCCTTACATCCATAAACTGTTTCTTGGGGTCACCGTTAAGCCTCTTCTGCATATTCACCACGTCGTACACATCCCCCTTCTTGATCTGGAGTATGGAGTTAAGCTGTTCAGCCGTGTACAAAGAGTTTCCCGTCCATGTTATGTTCCTGAAGAAATACTGTTTCCCCTCATCTATCACAAAATGGATACCCAGACGGTCTTCCTCTATATAATATATGGAGTCCTTGACTATCCTGGCATCCCTGTAACCGACTTCGTTAAAAGCCGTTATCATGGATTTCTTGTCGTTTTCGTATTCCTTTTCATTGAATTTCTTGCTCTTGATGATATTCTGTAGACGCATATCCCTGGTCTTAGCCATTGAGCTGACAAGCTTGGATTCCTTAACGTGGTCATTACCCTCGAATGTTATCAGCTTGATCTTGACCTTTGATTTCTTATCGACTGAAAACGTCACCCGCACCGCATTCTTTATTATGGTATCGGTCTCCTGGATAACATTGACTTCTGCGTTGATGAACCCCTTCTCCTTGTAATAGTTCTTGATAATGCCTACTGACGAACGGATGGTATAATCCGACAAGGGCACACCGTTCCTAAGGCTCAAACGGTCCCTCAGATCACTCTGCTCCGAGTTCTTCACTCCCTGGAAGTTCCATCGTGAAACTCTGGGACGCTCCTGGAGTCTTAGCACAAGATAAACCGTATCCCTCATGGACGACAGACTGTCTATTTCCAGCGAGACTGTGGAGAAATACCTCTGGGCCCATATTTTGTCTACAACAGCAGAAGTGGCTTCACTCGGTATCTCGATCTCCATTCCTTCCCTGATTCCGGTCAGAGCTATGATCTGCTGTGTCCCAAGGTACTTGACACCATCCACCCTTAAGCCTCCTACCACATATTTTCTGGGATGCTCATAATCCACCTGCACGTTTACCTGCTGGGCTTGCGCCACAAAGGGAATTATGAACAGGATAAGGAAAAACGGAAGAAAAACTCTACTCTTCATCTGTCTCTTGTTTATCTTTTGTTTTGATTTGTTCACTTGTCTGCCCGAACCGTCTCTCCCTGGCAGCATACGCATCCAGGGCAGCCTTGAACTCCCTCTTGCGGAAATCAGGCCACAAGGTATCGGTAAAATAAAACTCCGTATAGGCACACTGCCACAGCATATAGTTGCTTATACGCTGTTCACCGCTGGTCCGGATCAACAAATCCGGATCAGGAATGCCTGCCGTAGCCAGATACGATGCGAAATCTTTCCTGTCTGTTCCAGCCTCTGCAAATCTTTCCGCTGCCTGCCTGATATCCCAGCGTCCGCTGTAACTCAAAAAGACAACGAGGTGAAGACCTGTATTCGCAGCTGTCTCTGCCATTGCCTCATCGATGTCGGCAAGCAGTTCTCCGGACAGGACAGACCTGTCTCCGATTACGGAAAATCTGATATTGTTCTTGCGGAATACCGGCCTCTCGTTCAGGATGGACTTGGCCATGAGGGTCATCAGGGATGATACCTCTTCTATCGGACGGTTCCAGTTCTCCTCTGAAAATGCAAAAATACTCAACACCTCTATACCTGCTTCAACGGCAAATTCGGTGCAAGCCCGCACACTCTCCACTCCTTCATAATGGCCGGAAACCCGTTCCTTTCCGCGCAGTCTTGCCCATCTCCCGTTACCGTCCATTATAATGGATACATGCCTGGGTACTACAGTATTGTGATTCATTTTCATTCGGTTAAATGTTAGTATGTCTGTCATTGCGCCTGTCTTCTCCCCAAAGAAGTTTTTCATTGAGTGCCCGCATGAAATCCTCTTTGGCAAATGAAACGCATGCTATACGGAAATCCGCTTTGCTGATTCTGATAATCTGTCCCTCACCGATAGCCACCGGGCGGTTGTCAGCTGAGAGAAGAGTGGCTTGTCCGTCTGAACGCATTTTTACCTCAACAATTGTGCCATCTGGAATGACCAATGGACGTACGTTCAGATTGTGTGGAGCCACAGGTGCTATTACAAATACTGAAGAATCAGGCACTACGACTGGTCCACCTATGCTCAGGGAATACGCCGTAGACCCTGTAGGCGTAGCTACCAGCAAACCGTCCGCCCAATAAGTGGGAATCCCCATGCCGTCCAGCATCACGTCAATACCGACCATATTGGGGCCTGATCTCTGTATTGCAACCTCGTTAAGTGCGTATGGGAAAAAATCCTCCGGCAATCCTGCACAGGAAATCTTAAGCAAAGTACGGTATTTGACCGTATACCTGCCTTCCAGCATCCTGTCGACAATACTGCAACCGGCATCCTCGCTCCCTGCCGAAGCGAGGAAACCAAGTCTTCCGAAATTGATACCGGCAACCGGTATTCCGGAATCTCGAACCACTGTCAGGGATCCGAGGAATGTCCCGTCCCCTCCCAATGTAAGAAGTGCATCGACACCGTCCGGCAAATCCTCAGATGAAGAAAAGACTGCAACCGGTTCCGGACATTTCATGCCTGCCCTTACCACACAATCGTGCAGATCAGAATAGAAAGAGACATCTACGCCTCTGGAGCACAAATGGTTCAGAAGCCTGCCTATCCCTTTCATGGCTGACTCGCCGAAATTACGGCCGTATAAAGCAAAATGCATTCCTTTACAATTATCGAAATATAATCTGCAAATATTGTGATTTTATTTTGATATTAGTTTATTTTTGCAAAAAAATATCTTTACCCATGACCAGACTAAGCGTAAATATCAACAAATTCGCCACCCTAAGAAATGCCAGAGGCGGCAATATGCCAGACGTACTTAAAGCTGCACTGGACTGTGAAAAGTTCGGTGCTGAAGGAATAACTGTCCATCCCCGCCCGGACGAGAGGCACATCAGATACAAGGATGTCCTGGATCTGAAACCGATACTCAGTACAGAATTCAACATTGAAGGGAACCCGATTCATTCATTTTGTGAACTTGTGCTCAAAGTGCTGCCTGCCCAGGTAACACTTGTTCCAGACGCTGCAGATGTTCTGACATCCAACGCAGGATGGGATACTGTACGGAATTCGGAATTCCTTAAAAACACCTGCAGGATGTTCCATGACGCAGGCATACGGACATCAATTTTCATTGACCCGGATCCTGAAATGATCCGGAGAGCTGCCGACACAGGTTGCGACAGGGTTGAGCTGTACACTGAAGCTTATGCCAGAATGTACCCTGAAAGCAGGGAACAGGCCATCGAAAAATATGTCATCGCAGCTGAAACGGCAAAAGAGTGCGGACTCGGACTTAATGCAGGACATGATCTCAATCTCGAGAACCTCAGATATTTCATACATACCATACCTTATATTGACGAAGTATCCATAGGGCATGCCCTGATCTGCGATGCCCTGTATTACGGTCTGGAAAATACGATCGGCATGTATTTGCGTGAAATTAGTAATGCACGATAATTTTTTTATGTATATTCGCAGATTATTTTAAAATCAGAAAGAATTTAGTTATATGAGAAAAGTTAGTCTTATCCTGAGCATCCTGGCTGTAATTGCAGTTGGTGTCCTGTATGTATTGTATTTTACCGGTAACGGAAACAGTCAGATTGCCGGAGAAACGGGAGACGAAAGTACCGTTACGGCGTCAAAGGGCGATATCGTATATATCCAGCTTGACTCGCTTATCAACCAATACGATATGTACAATGACCTCAGGACAGAGTTTGAAGGCAAATTGAGCGCTGTGGAAAATGACCTTAACAAAAAAGGCCGCGCTCTGGAAAACGATGTGCAGAGTTTCAATGAAAAAATGAGCAAAGGATTGCTTACCCGTTCTCAGGCCGAGACAATGGGAAATGACCTTGCCCGCCGCCAGCAGGAACTTCAGTCTCTCAGCCAGCAGAAACAGATGGAAATGGCAGAAGAAGAAAGTGTCCTGTTCAACAAGGTCATGGATGCCATTACAACCTACATGGCCGAATACAACAAGACCAAACAGTATGCACTTATCCTGACAACAAACACTTCTACACAGACAGTAATCAACGGAGACAAAGGACTGAATATTACACAGGAAGTCGTTAACGGTCTCAACAGCGAATACATCAAGAACAGAAACAGAAAATAAAGTTGAAAATAGCTATCCTATCATGCTTCCCTCCGTACCGAGGAGGTATATCACAGTTCAATACATCCTTGTATAAGGAACTGTCCAAGGAGCATTTGGTAGCTGCATTCAACTTCAAAAGACAATATCCCGAATTCCTTTTCCCGGGGAAGACACAATATATCGAAGACGGAAAAGCCGATTTTCCGGAATCGGTCGGGATTCTAGACACTGCAAATCCGTTTTCCTACCCGAAAGCTGCGAAAGCAATATCGGAATGGGATGCGGATTTACTTTTAATGAGATACTGGATGCCTTATTTCGCACCGTCCCAGGGATACGTTGCACGGCATGCAGGGAAGAGATGCAAGGTAATATCTATACTTGACAATGTCATTCCGCATGAGAGGCATTTTTTCGACAGGCCTCTCACCAAATGGTACCTTGAGGGGAATGACGGGTTCATAGTTTTGTGCAATGCAGTAGCTGAAGACCTTACAGACATCAAGCCGGATGCCAGATTCATGGTAGCCCCCCATCCCGTATATTCAAATTTCGGGACAAAGATTCCGCGCGGGGAGGCAATTTCCGCATTAGGTCTGGATCCGTCAAGAAAGACCCTCCTGTTTTTCGGTCTGATACGGGAATACAAAGGACTCGATCTGCTCATAAGGGCGTTTTCCATGCTCGACAGTTCATACCAACTGATTATCGCAGGTGAGACGTACGGATCTTTCGACAGATATGCCGACCTGATTGAAAAATGCCCTGACAAAGAGCATATAAAAGTATTCAACCGTTTTATCGGAGATGATGAGGTGTACCTGTACTTCAGTGCGGCAGACCTCTGTGTACTCCCATACCGATCAGCCACGCAAAGCGGTATAAGTTCGATAGCATATCATTTCGATCTGCCTATGGTGACCACTGCCGTAGGTGGCCTGAAAGAAATGATAGGCGACACCGGAACCGGTATGATTGCCGAAAGCATATCGGCAGAATCGGTAAGGGACGCTATCTGCGGATACTTTTCGGCTATCCGGGATGACAATCCTTTTATAAGAAACATACAGCAGGAGAAGAAACGTCTCTCATGGGAGACATTCTGCTCCAACCTGCTTCGTTTTTACAATACATTACCATAATACCATGAAAGCAATCACAGGAACAGATTTCAATTTCAGCCATCAGACCGGCAAATATGTCGGGAAAGTACGCGATGTTTACACCATTGATGACAACTTCATTGTCATGATTGCGACCGACAGGATTTCGGCCTTTGATGTAGTCCTTCCCAAGGGTATAACCTACAAGGGACAAGTTCTCAACCAGATAGCTTCAATGTTTCTGGACTCCACTGCAGACATTGTACAGAACTGGAAAATCAGCACCCCGGATCCGATGGTAACAATCGGATACAAATGCCAGGGACTTCCAATTGAAATGATAGTAAGGGGATATCTCACCGGCAGTTCCTGGAGAGCCTATAAAAACGGGGCAAGGGAAATATACAAAATAC
>CAZXFF010000015.1:0-7700 GCA_964640305.1 uncultured Muribaculaceae bacterium
CAGATTCGGTCATGCAGGAATGAGTGGTGCAGCAGGCGGTGGGGCACAAGGTTTCGGCGGATTTTCCATGGATGATATTTTCAGCCGTTTCGGGGATATTTTCGGTGGCGGTTTCGGCGGTTTCGGCGGCTTCGGGTCATCCGATGGGTATAGAAGCCAGAGAGTACAGAAAGGCAGCAATCTGAGAATCAGGATCTCACTTTCTCTTGAGGACATTGTCAATGGTGCTACCAAGACCATCAAAGTCAAAAAGCAGGTCAAATGTGACCATTGCCACGGAAGCGGGGCTGAGTCATCAGCAGATATCAAGACCTGTGACACATGTCATGGCAGCGGATATGTGACCAGGGTTGTAAATACGATGTTCGGCAGAACCCAGACTACATCTCCTTGCCCGTCATGCGGCGGAGCAGGTAAGATTATTGCAAGGCCTTGTTCAGTTTGCCATGGAGCCGGTCTTGTAGAAGGAACGGAAGAAGTGACATTCAATGTACCTGCAGGTGTGGTAGAAGGTATGCAGTTGACTATTCATGGAAAAGGCAATGCGGCAAGAGGAAGCAACGGAGTGAACGGAGACCTGCTGGTGCTAATATCTGAAGAGCAGCACCCTGAATTACAGAGGGATGGCAATAATTTGATATATACACAGTTTGTATCGATACCGGAATTGATACTCGGAACGAAGGTAGAGGTTCCTTATGTCAAGGGCAATAAGCTTAGAATTACCATCCAGCCTGGTACACAGGCCGGAACTTTCCTTAGGGTCAAGGGGAAAGGTATTCCCGATATAAACGGGTACGGTAAGGGTGATCTGCTTGTATACGTGCAGCCGTGGACACCCAAGAATCTGAGCAGGGAAGAAAAGGAGATTGTTGAGAAGCTGGCTGTATCAGACAATTTTGCACCTAAGCCAGACAAGAAGGATAAAAATTTCTTCGAACGGCTGAAAAAGATGTTTAATTAGGTGAAAATATTTGGATTATATTATTTTTTATCTATCTTTGCAGTCCCAAAAAAATAGCAACCTCTAGCATAATTGACCACGAGTCAGCAATGTTGCACTAAATTTTAATAGAAATGGATTTAATTAAAGTTGCAGAGCAGGCTTTTGCCCAAGAAGAAAAGAACTTCCCGCAGTTCAAATCCGGTGATACGGTGACTGTGACATATAAGATCAAGGAAGAAAACAAAGAAAGGCTTCAGAAGTTCCGTGGAGTTGTTATACAGAGAAAAGGTGCTGGTATTTCCCAGACATTTACTGTACGCAAGATTTCCAATGGAGTAGGAGTTGAGAGAATTTTCCCGTTGTATTCACCTTTCATTTCAGAAATCGAACTCAACAAGAGCGGTAAAGTTCGCAGATCAAGGATTTTCTATCTCCGTGAGCTGACAGGTAAAAAGGCCCGCATCAAGGAAAAGAAATATGTAGCAGTAGCAGAATAAGCACTGCAAATCGGCCTCGTAGCTCAACTGAATAGAGCATCTGACTACGGATCAGAAGGTTGTGGGTTTGAATCCCGCCGAGGTCACAAGCAAAGCGCCCGATGAAAATCGGGCGCTTTTGTTATACGGAAGCGTCAGAAGCTTGCTTCTGTAAGCATCCGTATAACAAAAGGCGAAGCAGTCGCAGGCTGCAGCGCGAATTGCTTGTAGGACAGCCCTCGCAGAGCGGTCGGGAACAAGTCTGCTCACAGCAGGGTTAATCCCGTGGAGTTGGAAGCACAATCATTGCCGCTGTCACAGACATCGAACTCCTTTGTGCACCCCTTGCGAGAAGGCCCTCTGGACCGCATTCCATCCGACGCCCTCATCCATACCGCCCGGAATATGGCGAATAATGGGCGTTGTGGAATCATGCGCACTGCGTGTACCCCGCTCCGGGCTGCCTATCCACTGTCGTGTTTTCGCAGGTGCACCGCGCTGTTTGCGGTAAAGTATTGGTACTCTGCGAGTTATGCGAAATGGCCCGGTTCACCTGCGGATGAACTTGGATGTGAGTGTGAGACGGAGTGAGGCATGGAGGCCGAGAAATGGAACCTTTCGGGGAGATAGAAGAAAACGGAGAACAGGGATGTGGCGGGGAGGTGGAAGGAGAGGGTGGAGGCGGAGGGACAGTACGATGATTCCACCGGTTACCAGAGGAGTGGGGAGGTATAGACAATATTCAGTGCTGAGGTTGAGAGACTGGGGTTTGGTTCTTTTCAGGGGGAAGTCCGTGCAGAAAAAAACCGGGTTCCGACCATAATTGGAGACCCGGTAAATAAAAGTATTCGGTAATCTAACGGCTTAGAGCCTGTTCTTGAAGACTTCTGTCATCAGCTTATGGTACTGGTTTTCTACTCCATAGAAGGACAGAAGACTTGTATAGACCTTGTCTGCCTCTGTAAAATAATTGATAATGGAAATCTGGCCTGCAACTACGGCCTTGTCAAGGGCATCAATCGTCTCTTCCATAAGAGGGACATCATAAGCAGCCATTGAACCGTAGGCCTGCATCATTTCATTGTATTTTGAGCGGAGTTCGGATTCCACCATGGCACGGGCATTTTCCATCTCCGCAAGTGCGGCCTCATAACGGCTTCTTGCAGCTTTGGTTTTGTTTCTTGAAGAAAAGATAGGAATTGATGCGCCTACCAGAAATCCGTTGGAGGCATCACACAGGGCAGTATTCCTTCTGTATCCCACTTCAAATTTGGGAATCCAGTTCTGCTGGTTTACTTTTATTTCCTGTTCGGCAGCATCTATTGATGCCTGGGCTGCGAGGATTGATTTGTCTGAAGCCATCAGTTCGCTGCAGAATGCTTCGAAGTCCATGATTGCTTCTTCCTGAGGGTATTCAGCAGTTGAAAGTGATACGGGAATGTTGCCGTTCAATGTTTTTAGACCGAGTTCTGCTGTCTTGACGTCTGCATCGTTCTGGGCGACCAGTGTCTTGACATTCATCCTCTCCATTTTGACCATGTTGAGTTCGATGATACTGGCGCCACCTTCGTTGAACTTTTTTTCGACCAGGACGATCAGTTCATCAGCATTGGCGAGTCTTTTTTCCAGAAGTATTCTCTCTCTTTTCAGGCGTACCAGATCCAGACACAGGTTGCGTGCTTCTACCATAAGGTCCCTGCGCTGCAAAGAGTATTGCATTGCCAGTGACTTCTCCTGGAAGTCACCTGATTTGTGTCTTGCGAAGTACTGTGAGGGAAAATCAAATCCCATGGATACTACCATTTCAGAGCTTGCGATGCCTTCGACTCCTTTCTGGAAAAAGGGACTGTATGAAAATGATATGTCTTGCTGGATGTTGTTTTGGGCACGGATATCAAGCATCGCTGCTTCGTTGTTGATTCTCAACGCTTTCAGCTCCAGATTGTTCCGGCTTATCTCAGCCAGGACATCATCTACCCCTTGAGCGGATACCGCTGATGGTATGACCGCCAGAACTGCTGCCAGAAGTATTGTTATGTATGTGGTTTTCATGATCGGTTTCATTTTTCAGGAGTTGTTTCTTTTTGTTCTTTGCGGTACAGTAATTCGTAAACGATAGGGATGACGAATCCGTTCAGGAATGTCGATGTAATCAGACCTCCGAGGATGACTTTTGCCATCGGACTTTGGATTTCGTTCCCCGGCAGGTCTCCGTGAATTGCCAGAGGGATAAGAGCCAAGGCTGATGTCAGGGCAGTCATCAGAATAGGATTCAGTCGGTCAGAAGATCCCTTCAGTACAGCCTCTCGCAGACTTAAGTTGTTTTGCCGAAGGTGATTATAGCTGCTTACCAACAGCAGTCCGTTTCTAGTTGCTATACCGAACAGTGAAATGAAACCGATAATGGCCGGTATGCTGACTTCTCCAGTGGTCATAAGCAGTGCAAATACGCCACCGATCAGTGCAAGAGGAAGGTTGAGGAGGATGATTGCGCTCTGTACCGAATTCCTGAATTCCATATACAGCAGAAGGAATATTACTACGATACTCATCAGGGATGTAAGCAGAAGGATCCGGCTTGCACTCTGTTCGCTTTCAAACTGTCCGCCGTATTCTATGTGGTAGCCTTCAGGCAGTACGATCTCAGCTTCAACAATATCCTGGATGTCGTTGACGACACTGCGCAGGTCTCTACCTGAAGTGTTCGCAGAAACCACTACCTTCCTTTTTACGTTTTCCCTGCTGATCGAGTTGGGACCGGATGTCGAAACCACCTCAGCGACATACGAGAGAGGTATCTTGCATCCGTCCGCATCATCTATCATCAGGTTCATGATGCTTTCTATGTTACCCCTGTTGTCTTCATCTGCCCTTACAATCAGATTGAAAGTCTTACCTTCCTCATAAACCTGCGATACTACTTCCCCTGCCATGTTTACTGTCAGGAATTCGTAGAAAGCTGGCATGGAAATACCGTATTGAGCAAGCATTTCCCGTTTCGGTATTATTTTGAGTTCCGGACGCTCTATCTGCTGTTCAACATTGAGGTCTGCAATACCTTCCACGGAGGATACATTGTCCTTTATCTTGTTTCCGATAGTGAACAGATCATTGAGATTGTCTCCGAATATTTTGATGGCGATACTTGCCTTTGTTCCGCTTAGCATTGCATCAATACGGTGTGAGATAGGCTGCCCTATTTCTATGTTGGCTCCTGCGATGGTGGAAAGCTTTGTACGTACTTCTTCCAGTACTTCCGATCTGGGACGTTCGTCCAGAACGAACGGAGCCTCAATCTCGGATGCGTTCACACCGCGGGAATGTTCGTCCAATTCGGCACGTCCGGTCTTTCTGGCAACTGTCTTGATTTCAGGAACACTGAGAAGCAGCTCTTCAGCACGACGTCCTATTTTGTCGGATTCTTCTAGGGAAATACCTGGCAGGGAGCTGATATTGATAGTGAACGATCCTTCGTTGAAGGATGGCAGGAAGCTTCTGCCGAGGGTAAAGAATACACATAAGGCTGCAATCAGTAGAACTCCTGTGCTGCCAAGTATGATGTATTTGTGGTTGAGAGTCCATTTCAGGGTTCTGCCGTAATACTCTTTCAGGTTTCTGGCCACCCATCCTTCTCTGCTTTCCTTTTCCAGACTTTTGCCTGTCATCAGATATGAACAGAGTACAGGTGTAAGGGTAAGGGCTACAAGAGTGGAAGCACACAAAGACACTATGAACGAAATTCCGAGGGGAATCAGCATTCTGCCTTCCATTCCGCTGAGGAAAAACAGGGGGACGAAGCTGGCGATAATGATGAGGGTAGAGTTCAGGATAGGCATACGCACTTCTTTTGAAGCATCGAATACCACATCGATTACCGGTCTCCGTTCGGCAAGAGGCAGTTGCCTGTTCAGTCTTAGATGTCTCCATACGTTTTCCACGTCCACGATGGCATCGTCCACCAGTGAGCCGATAGCGATAGCCATACCACCCAGACTCATGGTGTTAAGACTAAGGTGAAGCAGGTCGAGTACGATAATCGTGACAAGCAGTGCAAGAGGAATCGTGATTACCGATATAATGGTGGGACGCACGTTCGCAAGGAAAATGAAAAGGACAATGATGACGAAGATACCTCCTTCAAACAGGGAATTCTTTACGTTATTTATCGAGTTCTGTATGAATGTGGACTGTCGGAAAATATCTGTCGATACATTGACATCGGGAGGCAGGTTGTGCTGGAGGTCGCTGATGGCAGCATCAAGTTTTTCAGTCAGGGCAATAGTGCCTGTGTAAGGCTGCTTGGTAACGGTAAGGAGGACTGCATTCTTGCCTTTTTCTGATGCAAGGCCGAGTTTAGGTTGCTGGGCACCGATGCGTACGTCGGCCACATCTTCGAGGGTAATGGGATATCCTGAAGCATCCTTTTTGATTATAGCCCTTGCCATATCCTGCACATTGGTGGAGGATATCGCTCCACGTACTATATATTCGTTTCCGTATTCGTAAATCACACCTCCGTTCGCATTTTCATTCATACTTCTGGTAACTGCCATCACCTCTCCGAGGGTAACCCCGAGGTGTTTCATTTTCTCAGGATGAATGAGTATCTGGTATTCTTTGATGTCGCCGCCAAGTACGGATACTTGGGCAACTCCTCCGACAGACAGAAGTCTGGGGCGGAATGTCCAGTCGGCAATCGTCCTCAGATCCAGCATTGAGGTGCTGTCAGCTGTCAGGCTCACGATCATTACTTCCCCGAGGATAGATGATTGTGGGCCTAAGGTTGGAGATCCGCAATTCTCAGGAAGCTTGTCGGCAGCAGCAGTGAGTTTTTCGGATACAATCTGTCTTGCGAGATATATATCCATGCCCCAGTCGAATTCAACCCACACAATGGAAAATCCGGCAGAAGACGATGAACGGACCCTGCGTACTCCGGTAGAACCGTTTACGGCAGTTTCTATAGGGAATGTAACCAGTTGCTCCACTTCCTGTGCTGCCATTCCCTGGGCTTCGGTCATGACTACCACTGTGGGTGCGTTCAAATCAGGAAATACGTCGATTTCGGCATTGAATGCCTTATATAGTCCTGCGGCGAACAACAGAACGGCCACTACGATTATAAGTAACCGGTTGTTCAATGAGAAATGTATGATCTTGTTCAACATTGTCCGGGAATATTAGTGTGAATGGCTGTGTGCTGGGATTGAATTGCTTGCAGATGCAAGTTTGACATGGATTGCCCCTTGGGTAACGACCTCTTCGCCTTCGCTGAGGCCTTCAAGTATTTCAAAGCGGTACCCGTCTGTAGCACCTACTTTTACGCTGCGTTTCTTGTAGCAGGTAGGATCCAGGCGGATATATACAAAATAATTGCCCTGTTCTTCTGTAAGTGCACTTTTGGGCAGGCTGATGACATTCGCCTTTGTCTCCATAAGCAGGTAGATTTTTGCGAAACTTCCGGGGATTATATCTTTTTCCTTGTTGATGCTGAATGAAACCGGAAGGTATGCTGAGGTTTCATCGATATTATTGCCTTTTGCAAGGATTTTTCCGCCAAGTTCGTCAATGGAATATACCTTTTCGCTGTACGGCAATATGAAATTTGCCGATTCAATTTCATTCATGTATGAAAGGTATTTTGCCGAGAGGTCAGCCTGGAGAATAAGCTGGTTATTGGAAGAAATTGACATTAGGGGAGTTCCGGTCGTAACATAGTCACCTTCTTTTACCAGTATGGCGGAAACATAACCGCTGCGGTTTGATTTGATCGCCGTTCCTCCGTCATGGTCTTCAGCATATGCCTTATATTGTATTCTTGCAGTTTCGTATGCACTTCTTTTCTGCTCGAGTTCCTGCTGTGATACAATTTTGTCCACAGCAAGCTTTTCAGCCCTTTCGTACTCTTTCTTTGCAGTTTCGTATGCAATGCGGGCCTTGACAGCGGGATCTCCATCCTGTATGTTGGAAGAAGATATGGTAAATACGGTAGAGCCGGCAGTTACTTTGCTACCTGCAGTTATGGGTTTTTTGAATGATATTATACCGGATACATTGGCGATGATGGTGGAGTTGTCTCCAGGAGCGGAAATTATTTTTCCGCTTGTGGCAATGATGCTGCGGAAGTCAGATGCCTTTACAATCTCGGCAACGACTCCGGCTTCGCGGGCTTTTTCTACTGACAATACAATCTCGTCAGAAGCACCTGCTTCAGCATGGTCATGCCCGTCGTGGCTGTGCTCCGCATCGTGGCTATGGCCTTCGTGGTCATGCCCGTC
>CAZXFF010000015.1:7800-43155 GCA_964640305.1 uncultured Muribaculaceae bacterium
TGGCTATGGCCTTCGTGGTCATGCCCGTCATGACTGTGCTCCGCATCGTGGCTATGGCCTTCGTGGTCATGCCCGTCATGACTGTGGGTTTCTGTCGCTGTTTCGGATGTGGCGGCTTCTCCGCTTCTGTTTTTGCAGGAAACCAATGAAAACCCTGTCAGAATGCATACTGACAGGATAAGTGATAATTTCAGTTTCATGGTATGGTTATTATATAATGTTGCAATAAAGTGCACAAATATATCCCATACCTCTTGCAACGGAGTTGCAATTATTGGCCCGGTTCCGGCAATAAACTATGTTGACAAGACTATTGCCCTGACATTGTCGAACCGGTGATTTTTCAAATCCTCCGGATCTATCAGGAAGTCCAAGACTCCGCAGTCCATGAAATTTATTTCAACACCGTTGCAGCTGAATGAATCTATCTGCAGGAGAATTTCCCAATTTTCAAATGGCGGATCCCATGTTTCCCATTCCCTGTGATCAGGATTTGCGAACATAGCATGTTCATCTCCGTATTTTTCAATGCTGTGAGAGAATTTTATCTGCATCTCAGGCGGGGATGTCGGATTACCGTCATCATCTACCAGAATGATTTCTTCAAAATCCAGGCATTCCGGGAAATAGATGACCTTTACATCTTCCGGGGATGAGATATACCCGCTGATGCAACCGTCATTCGAGTAGCCTGCATAATAATCTATTTTCGCAAAAAACGACAGGAGGCCATGCTTAGGAAGTCTGTTTTCTGTATCAAAACGTGAAAATTCTTCCAGATTGATCTGGCATACAAAAAAGTATGGATAATCATCTCCATCTTCATCCTTGAAGCAGGGGTAGCCGTATCCGGAGGGAAGGTCCGGATTCCCCAGAAATCGGGAAGAGCAGACAGGCAATTCTTTTTCAGGAACTGATAATCGCAGGTAAACCGGTTTCATGTCAGTTGTCAGTATTTGAATTATGGCAAAATTTTTGAAAAGCATTGCTAATATAATCAAATTAAGGAGAACATACGATGAAGAAGTTAATTTTAATATTGGTCGCATCCCTTATGGCAGGTGTAGCCATGGCAGAAAATCCAAAAGCAGGGGCGGTAGATTCCTTGAGGTTTGAGATTATTAAGAAAGCGGTAGAGTCCAGGAATTTTATAGTCGAAGCAGACAGGACTGCTTTTAACAGGGGACGTTCTGTCAATGTCTCTTCTGTTACCAACTTTATTTCTGTAAAGGATGAATCAGCTGTGATACAGATATCTACGCTTCCCGGCAGTGGCATAAACGGGGTAGGAGGGATAACAGTGGAAGGCAGTCTGTCCGGTTACGAAATACGGACGAGCAAGCGTGGAGCCATGTATATCAGTTTCGATGTCATGGGGCCGGCCGTCTCCGCGAACGTAACAATCTCTCTCCCGAAGAACGGTGAAAGAGTCTCCGTACGCATCAATGGGAACTTCAATACCAGTGAAATTGCGCTTAACGGAACCATAATGCCTGCCTTCGAGTCGAAGGTTTTCCAGGGAACAACGATATACTAGGGATTGTATCCAGTCAAAAGAATGAACCGGTTCCGGGAAAGGACCGGTTTTTTGTATGCGTTTCCGCGATGATTCTTTTCCGGCCGGAGTCCAGCGGTCCTGGGCGGTGTGGAGTGAGGTGGCAGGAGGGAATCCGGTCCAGAGTGTATTCTCGCTGCAATCCGCTCTTCATCCCACCTTTGCAGATTAACTACCTCCCTCCGCAGGTGAACCGACACTATCCTTGCAATCGGCTGTGCTTCAGTGTGTTCCCTCAAAACGCGCGGTACACCTGCGGAAGTCGTACTGTCACCGACATGCAGAGAGGGGTCAGGCAGAAAACGGAATTCCACAACGCCCATAATTCGGCATATTTTGGGCGGTGTGGATGAGAAGAGCTTGATAGGAGTTTTGTGCAGTGTGGAACGAGGGAGTGGGACGGGGTGTCGAGGTGGCTGAAGCGAATACGGAATACGAACGACAACGGGAGGAAATAGTGACTTTGTGGTGGTACCGGAAAGCCGTACAAGCACACATCAGTGGAAACCTGAACCTAACCTGACAAGGGTAGCTTCCGTATCTGCCTGTAAATTTACACATTAAGGATGCGCGTGCATGTTGGGTTTACCAAAATCGGGGCGACAACGGCTGTTTTAAGTAAACCTAATGTCCATGCGGTTTTCTATTTGTATGACAATCAGGAAATTGTATACACGAAGGCATGTTTGGTCCTGGAAACTGGTCGAGGATTGGGCGGGTGATCGAGATTTAAAATGGGAGGGGCTGGAAAAACAAAACCGACCTTGAAGAAATTTCAGGGTCGGTTTTCAGGTTCTGTAGCGGAGAGAGGACTCGAACCTCTGACCTCCGGGTTATGAGCCCGACGAGCTACCAACTGCTCTACTCCGCGATGTAGGCTACAAAGATAAGTCGAATTTTTCAAATGTCAAAATTTATTTTTATCCGACAATATCCCCGATAGGTATATTTTTCTGTTCGCCTGTCTTCATATCCTTGATCGACAATGTCTTGGATGCTATTTCGTCATCCCCTGCCATGACTATGTAGCGGATACCTTTCTTGTCGGCGTATTCGAACTGTTTGCGGAGTTTGGCAGAGTCAGGATAGATTTCCGCAGAATGCCCTGAACTCCTCAACGCCTTCAAGGCAGGCAGGATGTAGGCAAGGGTATTGCCCATGTTCGCAAAAAGATATTCAGTGGCGCCTGACGCATTGTCGGGAACAAGATTCAGGCCGATCAGTACATCGTAGATCCTGTCTGCCCCGAAGGAAATTCCTACACCGGATGTGTCGGGCAGTCCGAAGATGCCGGTAAGGTCATCGTATCTTCCGCCTCCGCAGATGCTTCCTATTGCAAAATCCATGGCTTTGACCTCGAAGATTGCACCTGTGTAATAATTTAGCCCGCGTGCGAGGGAGAGGTCTAGTTCGACAGCGGTACCGGTTCCTGAAGCGGATATCAGGCTGAACAGCTCTTCTATTTCAGCCAGTCCTTTCAGACCTGTTTCAGATCCTGCCAGAATATCCTTCATTATATCCAGCTTTTCGGAATTGCTGCCGGAAAGGGTCAGCACCGGTTCCAATGTCTTTATTGAGGATTCAGTAAGTCCTCTTTCGGACAGTTCGGCTTTTACTGCATCCAGACCGATTTTGTCAATCTTGTCGATTGCGACGGTAATGTCTGTAAGCTTGTCGGACTGGCCTGTTATTTCTGCCAGACCGGAAAGTACCTTGCGGTTGTTTATCTTTATTATAACCCGGATACCGAGTCTTGAGAATACCTCATCGACAATCTGTACCAGTTCCAGTTCGTTGAGCATGGACTTTGAGCCAATGACATCCACGTCGCACTGGTAGAATTCACGGTAGCGTCCTTTCTGAGGCCGGTCTGCCCTCCAGACAGGCTGTATCTGGTATCTCTTGAATGGAAATGTCAGTTCGTTGCGGTGCTGCACTACATACCTTGCAAAGGGCACTGTCAAATCGTATCTGAGCCCCTTTTCGCATACTTTCAGGGCGATGGCATTGCTGTTCGGTGCTTCGCCTTCCTGGTCGATGCGGATATCCTTGAATGCATCTCCCGAATTGAGGATCTTGAACAGAAGCTTGTCTCCTTCTTCCCCGTATTTTCCCAGCAGGGTGGAAAGGTTTTCCATGGCAGGAGTCTCGATGGGTGCATAGCCGAATTGTTTGAAAACTGACCGTACAGTGTTGAATATGTAATTTCTGACGGCCATTTCTGACGGGCCGAAATCCCGTGTTCCTTTCGGTATTGATGGTTTCTGTGTCATTGCGGTATGTTTTGCAAAACACAAATATAGGATTTTTTTTGCGAGCCCAGTTTTATATTTTTACTTTTGCCGCCAAGATTTACGGTCATGAATATCATAAGAACAGGAATAGAGGGCCTGCTTGTCATCGAACCCAGAATTTTCGGGGATGACAGAGGATATTTTTTCGAAGTTTTTTCTGAAAGGATTTTCCGCAGCGAGACGGGGCTCGATATGCATTTTGTGCAGGACAATGAATCGAAATCCATGAAAGGAGTTCTGAGGGGGCTTCATTTCCAGAACCCTCCTTATGCTCAGGACAAACTGGTAAGGGTAGTATCCGGAAAGGTGCAGGATGTGGCTGTGGATCTGAGGACCGGATCCCCGACATTCGGGAAGTACCATTCGGAAATACTGGATGCGGAAAGGAAAAACATGCTTTTCATTCCGGCAGGATTTGCGCATGGATTTCTGGCGCTTGAGGACAATACGGTATTCCAATATAAATGCAGCAGGTTCTACGAGCCTTCTTCCGAGGCTTCCGTATTCTGGAATGATCCGGAGATAGGCATAGAATGGATGTTGCCCGGGTTTGACTATATAATATCGGAAAAGGACAGGAGGGCCCCTTTACTGTCTGAAAAGTCTTACCGCTTTTGACAGGCTGCGTTCCCACAACGGGACTTCTACTCCGAACACTTTCTTTATCATGGATTTGTCAAGGACCGAATACTGTGGTCTCCTGGCAGCGGACTTGTATTCTTCGGAGGATATGGGGATAATGTCGCAGTCAAGTCTTGCAACCTGCATTATCTTGGCAGCGAATTCGGCTTTCGAGCAGTGCCCTTCATTAGAGTAATGGAACACCTCTCCGTATCTCGGAATTTCGTCCAGCTGTGGCAGGATATGCAGGATGGCTGCAGCAAGGTCCTTTGCATATGTGGGGGTGCCGACTTGATCGTAAACGACTTTTATCTCTTCTACCTCGTCTGCAAGGCGGAGCATAGTCTTGACGAAATTGGATTGCCCCAGAGGGGAATAAAGCCAGGAAGTGCGTATGATTATTCCTTTACAGCCTGATTTCCTGAAAGCCACCTCGCCTGCGAGTTTGCTCTTCCCGTACTCGGAAATCGGATTGGGCCTGTCGCTTTCGTGGTAAGGGGTACGTTTGTTGCCGTCAAAAACGAAATCGGAAGAGATATGTACGAATATGATGTCCTTTGCGGCAGCAGCCATGGCGAGATTGTAGGTGCCGTGGACATTGATCCTTATTGCGCTGTCGGGATCGCTTTCCGCTCCATCCACATTGTTGTATGCGGCGCAATTGACGATCTTGGTTATGGAATGTTCAGTCAGGAACTGGTTTATTGCTTCTGAATCAGTAATATCCAGTTCTGCCGTGTCAGTAAAGAAAAACTGGCAGCCTGCATTTCCTCCGGCGAGAAGCCTGATTTCGCTTCCGAGTTGTCCCCCGGCTCCGGTAATAAGAATATTGTCCATTTACTTGTTGAAATTTGCTTGCAAATATACTATCTTTGTCGAAATTTTATCAAAATGGATTACAATACGAACAGAGAAAAGCTGCTGATGCCTGAGTACGGTAGGCATATCCAGAAGATGATTGAGGACGTGAAACGGATTCCGGATAGGGAAAAGCGTAGCGAACAGATAAGGGCGATAGTCTCGGTAATGGCCACTTTGAACCCCGGCATTACCGAGAATCCCGATTACAAGCACAAATTGTGGGATCACGTACAGTACATAGCGGGTTTCGATCTGGACGTAGATTCCCCGTATCCTGTGCCGACAGAGGAAGATTTCACCGCACCTCCGGAGATAGTCCCGATTCCGAAGGAACCTTTAGCTGCGGCGCACTATGGACGGAATATTCAGAATATGGTAAAAGTGATTGCCGCGATGCCGGACGATGAAGTGAAAGAAAAGATGATCAAGTCGATGGCGGTGTACATGAGGCAGCAATATCTGATATGGAATAAGGAGAGTGTGACGGAAGATACCATTTTCAGTGATATAGAAAAGCTTTCCGAAGGCAAACTTACTGTTCCGGACCACATTCATCTTGAAAGTATCTCGGACAAGGAAAAATTCAGCAGACCCGGACTAATGCTGCCTGGCGTACAGCCAAGGAACCAGTTCAAGAAGCAGGGACGCAACAAAAACAAACGGTGGAAGAAACAACAGTAACTAATCCCAAAACGTGATGGAAACTAAGAATAAGACCGGGAAAAAGCAGACGAAGAAGAAAAAGAAGCAGGAATCTCCGTTCATCTCGTTTTTCCGGAATGAGGTCGTGCGTTTTGTGGCCGGATCGATCTTTGCAATTCTTGCTGTCTTTACCCTAGTGTCTTTTGTATCCTATCTTTTCACGTGGGCGGAAGACCAGAGTCTGCTTTCGGATGACAATCTGTTTACCAATGTAGTGAATGCCAGCAACTGGGGAGGCAAACTGGGCTTCCTCTATTCCAACCGGCTGATTTCAGACTGGTTCGGACTGGGAGCTTTCATCCTGCCGCTGTTTTTTGCAGGGGTATCTGTATTCTGCTTCAAGAGCGGTAAAGTCAGGCTTATAAGGCTGACCCTCCTTTCCGTGATGGGATGTATCGTCATTTCATCACTGTTCTCATATATCTTTTCCTTCACTCCAGCCAAGGATATCTTCGGGGACGGGGCCGGCGGTTCATACGGCTACTATGTCAACGAATGGCTTGTGTCCATGACGGGAAATTTCGGGGCAGGATGTGTGGTCCTGTTCTTTACCGGGCTATGGATCATATTGCTGAATACCCGTATAGTAGGAATCATAACCCGTTTCTTCAATTCCCTTTTCAAGGAGAAAGAACCGGAACAGTCTTCCGGAGAAGAAGGGGAACTCCTGCCGGAAGCCGGTACTGAAGAAGGGGATTGCCAGGACGACGAAGAAGAAGGGGACGGGGATGATCTGGACATGGATGAAGATGATGCTGAGGATGACGGGTGGGATGAAACAGAAGATGAAGACAGCAAGGAAGGCGTGGATGCCCCTGAAACAAATGCCGGACCTGTATTCGAGATACTTGAGAGACCTGTGCCGGAAAGTACACCGGAAGGAGCTTCCCCCGGATATGAAGCAGTTCCGGATGGGATTCAGCCGGCCGGACCGGAATCCGGGTATAGACCTGACGAAAGGGGCAGTACCGAACCTCCTCTTGAAGTGATAGCTCCGGAAAGTCCCGACCAGGTCCTTACGGATGAAGAATGGAGTTGCAGGTATGATCCAAGACTGAGCCTGTCGACTTATAGAATGCCTCCGCTTTCCTTGCTTGAAGACTATTCAGACCAGGTGTATGAGGTGCCCAGAGGTGAACTGGTGAAAAACAACCAGCAGATAGTCTCGACACTACAGGATTACAAGATTGCAATTTCAAAGATATCGGCAAGGGTGGGACCTACTGTCACCCTCTATGAAATAATACCTGCTCCTGGAGTCCGCGTATCACAGATTATGCGTCTGCAGGACGATATTGCCCGTTCTCTGGCCGCAAGAGGGGTCAGAGTCGTGAATCTATTGGGGACAAATGCCATAGGTATAGAAGTCCCGAACGAAAAACCGAGCATTGTCTCCATGCGCTCGATTCTGGAAGACCCTAAATTCGTGGCGGCCAAATACGATTTGCCGGTTGTCATAGGAAGGACCATTTCCAATGAAGCGATGTCGTTCGATCTTGCCAAAATGCCCCACTTGCTGGTAGCCGGTGCCACCGGGCAGGGGAAATCGGTAGGGCTAAACGCTATAATTACATCCTTGCTGTACAGGAAGCATCCTGCTGAGCTGAAGTTCGTGCTGGTTGATCCCAAGAAAGTGGAACTTTCCCTATATGCACCCATAGAAAAGCATTATCTGGCAAAGCTTCCTGATGCGGAGGATGCCATAATTACCGATACAAAGCGTGTCGTATATACATTGCGCTCTCTCTGCAAACTGATGGACAAGCGGTATGATATGCTTAAGGCAGCCTCTGTCAGGAACGTGAAAGAGTATAATGCCAAATTCCTCCAGCGGAGGCTGAATCCGTACAAAGGACATGAGTACATGTCATACATTGTAGTCATAATAGACGAGTTCGCCGATCTGCTCATGACAGCAGGACGGGAGGTAGAGGAACCTATAGCGCGTCTTGCCCAGCTTGCCAGAGCTATCGGTATACATCTTGTCATAGCCACGCAGAGGCCTACCACGAACATCATCACAGGTACAATTAAGGCAAACTTCCCTGCGAGGATAGCATTCAGGGTCATTTCCAGTGTGGACTCCAAGACGATTCTGGACCAGACCGGGGCGAACCAGCTGATAGGAAGGGGAGATATGCTGATATCCACCGGAAACAGCGAGCCTGTACGCGTGCAATGTGCATTCATAGACACTCCGGAAGTGGATAAGATTGCCCAGTTCGTTTCGGCCCAGGCAGGATTCGGAGGTGCATACCTGCTTCCTGAATGCGAGATGGAGGACGGTGCATCTGGAGTCACCAAGGTTTCAGGAGGCGAACGGGATGAACTTTTCAAGGAAGCAGCCCGCCTTATCGTAAGGGAACAGCAAGGCTCCACATCGCTTATACAGAGGAAGATGAACTTGGGTTATAACAGGGCCGGGAGAATCATGGACCAACTTGAAGATGCCGGTATCGTAGGCCCCCCCGAAGGCAGTAAGCCGAGGCAGGTCAGGATAACTTCCCTTGAGTCCCTGGAAGAATTGTTGAGCACCATGTAAAAACAGGAATATGAAAACAGTCGCGAAACAACTGATGGTCATTGTCGGGCTATTGCTGTCGTCAGCTGCATGGGGACAGAGGGTCTCTCCAAAGGAGATGGCAGAGAACATGAAGTCTGCGCTTTCCAAGGGAGAATCAGTGGAATTCACCTTTTCTTTCATGTCAAAAGACCCGGCCGGCAAAACGATAGCTGAGGAAGAAGGAACATTCATCGCTCAGGGGGATTGTTTCAGAATGGATACGGATGCGTTGGAGATATTCTGTGACGGTAATGCAAAATGGCTGTATGACAAGGTCAATGAGGAAATTACTATCTTACCCCATGATCCCTCTACCATAGAGATAGCGGAATCCCCCTTTGCTGTCCTGGGGATGATCGATGCTGAAAAATTCATATTCAGGCCGGGGACTAAGTCAATCGAATATGGTGGGAGGAAACTTCAAAGCTTCACCATTATACCGAAGGACAGGGATGTCTCCTATTCAGAAGTGACGGTTTCGGTAGATCCGGACTCTTGGTATCCGGTACTTCTGGAATACATGAGTGTCGGCGGAGACAGATACATTCTCGATATTTCAGGAGTTGTTATGGGCAAGGCGAGGGACAATTCTTTCTATGTGCCCTCACCGGACCTTATGGACAATCCGGATATCTATGTCTCGGATATGAGATGAGCCGATTTGAACACTTCAAGGATTGACAGATGGGTATCAGCGGTGTACTCCCCGATTCTTCCTGCCGGAATCCACAGGGCTTCGGTGATGCCTTCCTCGGTCTGGGGTACAGGAATCGCCTTTTCCGTCAGGTCCATTGCATACCAGTAAGTGTGCTTCAGCATGAACTTGCCGTCCATATGGTAAGTATGGTCGGTTACGCATAGCAGTCTGTTTATTTGTGGCGCAGGTATCCCGCATTCTTCCATGACCTCCCTTACGGCTGTCTCGTCAGTGTTTTCACCTGGTTCGGCCTTTCCTTTGGGCAAATCCCAAAGTCCGTTCCGCTTGATAACCATAAACTCTCCTTCAGGATTCCGGATAAGTCCCCCGGCGGCATTCACCTCGGTGAACAGGGAACATAATCTGTCGTAGACCGCCCCGATGTCGTCAGAAGGCAAGTACATTCTTTGGATGGTGGGGTTTGAGTCGAAGGTAGTGACGGCCTCTCTCAGGCTATCGGTTCCCGAAGTGTACATGATGACGGCTTCAGGATCCGCTTCGGCAGTCATATTGTCAGGGCAGATGATTATGGCGCGATTATTGAAGAATATCTTTTTCATAATGCTAATTTAAGAGAAAATATGAAAAAGTACAAATGTAATGTATGTGACTGGGTATATGATCCTGCAGTAGGGGATCCCGACGGAGGCATAGCACCCGGAACACCTTTCGAAAGTATTCCCGATGACTGGACATGTCCTCTGTGCGGAGTCGGAAAAGACAATTTCGAACCTGTAGAAGAGTAGACAGAAACAAATGAATGATAAGGGATTGGATCTGATGCCAATCCCTTTCTGACGGGTATAAATATTATTCGGCAATAAATTGGAAAATCCAAGTAATTGCGTAATTTTGCGCCCGGAAATGAAATTTGGACTAAATATTACAGATATCATGAAAATCAAAAGTATTGTTGGTCGTGAAATTCTTGATTCACGCGGAAATCCCACAGTAGAAGTAGAAGTTGTACTCGAATCAGGCGTTCGCGGACGCGCTTCCGTTCCTTCAGGAGCATCCACCGGTGAGCATGAGGCTCTCGAACTCCGTGACGGTGACAAAGGCCGTTACCTCGGAAAAGGTGTTCAGAAAGCAGTCAGGAACGTAAATGAAGTCATTGCCCCTGCACTTATCGGATGGTCAGTGCTCGAGCAGCGCGCCATAGACCACAAGATGCTGGAACTTGACGGAACCAAAACCAAATCCAACCTCGGAGCAAACGCAATCCTCGGTGTTTCCCTTGCAGTGGCACACACAGCAGCAGCTTACCTGAATATCCCCTTGTACCGCTATATCGGTGGTGTAAACACCTATACACTTCCCGTTCCCATGATGAACATCATCAACGGCGGTTCACACTCCGATGCGCCTATCGCATTCCAGGAGTTCATGATCCGTCCTGTCGGTGCCCCTACCTACCGTGAAGGTCTCCGTATGGGAGCTGAAGTTTTCCATGCCCTGAAGAAGGTGCTCCACAACCGCGGTCTCAGCACTGCAGTCGGTGACGAAGGCGGTTTCGCTCCCGCACTGAACGGTACAGAAGATGCAATCGAATCTATCCTTCAGGCCATCGAAGCAGCCGGCTACAAACCCGGTGTTGACGTTATGATAGGAATGGACTGCGCTTCTTCAGAATTCTACAAGGACGGCGTTTACGACTATACCATTTTCGAAGGTGAAAAAGGTGTGAAACGTACTTCTGACGAGCAGGTTGACTATCTGGAAAGCCTGATCAACAAATACCCCATCGACTCTATAGAAGACGGTATGAGCGAAAATGACTGGGATGGTTGGAAGAAACTTACAGACCGCATCGGTTCACGCTGCCAGCTCGTAGGTGATGACCTCTTCGTTACCAACGTAGACTTCCTGGCTAAAGGTATCGCTATGGGCTGCGCAAACTCAATCCTCATCAAGGTAAACCAGATCGGTTCCCTCAGCGAAACACTTGATGCTATCGAAATGGCACACCGTCATGGTTATACCACAGTTACTTCACACCGTTCAGGCGAGACAGAAGACTCTACAATCGCCGACATCGCAGTGGCTACCAACAGCGGTCAGATCAAGACCGGTTCACTGAGCCGTTCAGACCGTATGGCAAAATACAACCAGCTTCTCCGTATCGAAGAAGAACTCGGCAACCTTGCGGTTTACGGTTACAAGCGCATAAAATAATTCTGCTGTCTTCGGATTGCCGTTGCAGGCAGAATGCCAATATGTTCCCGTCATGGATATCCGTGACGGGATTTTTTTATTCCTCTGCCATTATGGCGCATTGTCCTGACAATAAATGCTTTTATTATCCATAGCATAGCTATTGCTGTATGCATTATGGACAATCAAACAAAATGTTTATGGAAAATTATATTAGAAGAACAGCCGAAAAGGCAGGAAATGTAATCAGACACTGGTGGCTGATACTTGTTACAGGAATACTATCAATAGGAGTCGGTATTGCAGTATTTGCTCATCCTGTTGAAAGTTATCTGACTCTCAGCATAGTATTCGGAATCATGATGCTTGTTACCGGCATTGTGGAACTGGTCGTTTCGTTGACCAGCCGCAATTATTTCATGACCCGAACCTACAATGTCATAGGTGGGATTCTGGACCTTGTGCTGGGCATCTTCCTGTGCACTTACCCGCAGATAACATTGGTTGTGCTTCCCATTATATTGGGAGCATGGCTTCTGTATCACAGTTTCATGATAATAGGCATGGGTGGAGATATGGATTCATTCAGGATTCCCGGCAGCGGGTGGACAATTGCCGGAGGCATCGTATTGCTTCTTCTTTCAATTCTTATCCTGGTCAAACCGTTCAGTATAGGAACGGCTGCGGTAGTGTCCCTGACCGGAGCCTCGTTCGTTGTTTTGGGAATAATGGCAGTAGCCGTATCCCTGCGCTTCAGGAAAATACACAGAATCTTCCATTATGACGATGCTGAAGTCATAGACAGCAAACCTCTGTAATGAAAAACCTCCTCGCGATACCGTGAGGAGGTTTTTTTCAATATTCGGCGGGATGCCGTTTGTTTTTGAACCCTATCCGAGGAAGTGGTAGTGTGAACCGAATCTTTCGAAAGCGGCTTTGTCCAAAGATTCCCTATGGTCGGGATGGGCAACGCTGATAATGAGTTTTGCCCTTTCCTGGAGGGATTTTCCGTAGAGGTCAACAGCACCGTATTCTGTAACGAACCAGTGGATATGGTTACGGGTGGTAACGACTCCGGCACCGGAGTTCAGGACCGGAGCAATCTTGCTGACACCCTTGTTGGTTACTGAAGGCATGGCGATGATGGCCTTTCCGCCTTTTGACATGGAGGCTCCGTAAACGAAATCAATCTGTCCGCCTACTCCGGAATAGAAAGTGGTGCCGAGGGAGTCTGCGCATACCTGGCCGGTAATATCCACCTGGAGTGCAGAGTTGATTGCAGTTACCTTGGGGTTCTTTGCGATAACATAAGGATCGTTGGTATATCCTACGTCCATCATTGCCACCATAGGGTTGTCATCAATGAAGTCATATACTTCCTGTGAACCCATAAGGAATGTGGATACCATCTTGCCTTTGTCAATGGCTTTTTCAGCACCGTTGATGACACCTTTCTTTACGAGAGGAAGTACACCGTCCGCAAACATTTCAGTATGGATACCGAGGTTCTTGTGGTTTCCGAGCTGCGCGAGGACTGCGTTGGGTATGGCACCGATACCCATCTGGAGGGTAGCACCGTCTTCGATGAGAGATGCGCAGTTCTGTCCGATTGCAGTTTCGATAGCCGAAGGCTCTGAGAAATGTGCAGGTTCCAGTTCACTGTCTCCTTCCACGAAAATATCGATTGCCGAAAGGGGGATTATAGCATCGCCCCAAGAACGGGGAACATGCTTGTTCACCACTGCGATCACGTATTCTGCGCATTCGATGGCAGCCAAAGTAGCATCGACGGATGTGCCGAGGGATACGAATCCGTGTTTGTCAGGAGTGGATACCTGGATCATCGCAACGTTGCAGGGCAGTACTCCGGAGCGGTACAGTTTCTGGGTTTCGCTCAGGAAGATGGGAATGTAGTCAGCATATCCGGCCTGAACGCTCTTGCGCACGTTCCCTCCCACGAAGAATGCCTGATGGAAGAAAATGCCTTCATATTTGGCATCGGTGTAGGGTGCAGGGCCTTCGGTATGGAGATGGTGAATCCTTACATCCCTGAGTTCGCCTGCATCACCTCTGCGGCAAAGGGCGTCAATAAGGATCTTGGGGGCTGCTGCCACACTGCTGAAATGGATATGGTCACCGGACTTTACCACTTTAACGGCCTCGTCCGCACTTACGAAATGAATGTCTTTGTACATACGTTTATTGTTGAATAGTTAAATATGTTCCTAAAACCGGGTACAATATGCAAAGTTAAAAATTTTCCACAACTTTGTCACAAAACACAATCTCATTCGTCTTTAAAGTATGAATCCGGAATTCACAAGCACAATGGGCGGCTGCAGACGGCGTATGTTGCTTCTGGTGAGGAACATTGTCAGGGACAATGCTCTGGCCGAAGACATTGTGCAGGATGCCATGCTTGCCGGGTTGCAGGCTGAAAAAGACGGAAAGCATATAGACTGTCCAGAGGCATGGCTCATGAAAGTTGTGCGGAACAAAGCTCTGGACATGCTGAGGTCTGCAGGATACGGCAATACGGCACCACTGGAAGCAGCCGAGAGATATGCGGGAGGACAGAATCCGGAAGCGGCAGCCGGAACAATGGACAGGATAAGGCAGGTCAAGGAGATAGCAGCGGAACTTCCCGAACAGCAGCGGACGGCTTTCGTTCTCAGGGATATGCTGGGATACAGGACTGAAGAGATCGCATCCGTACTGGATTGCGGGGAGGACAATGTAAGGCAGCTTATATCCCGTGCCAGAAAAAGAATACGGAAGTTCTTATTGGAAAACGAATAAATGCAGATAATATGGAAAACAGCCAGGATATCAGAAAACTGCTTGATCTCTACTTCGATGGGGATACTTCTCTCGAACAGGAAGAAATGCTTCGCAAAATGTTCAGTTCCGGGAAATTCCCACCTGAACTGGAATGCTACCGTCCGCTTTTCTGTTATGTGGACATGGAGAGAAAAAGCACGGATGCTCCGAGGAAATGGAATGTACGCAGATTTATCGCTGCCACCTTATGTGCAGCAGCCGTATTCGCAGCTGCAGGCCTGTTTATCCTGGCAGGACTTTCGGGTGACGGGCCGGATTTCCTCCTTACGGTTGGGGAAAAGCAGGTAAATGACGAAGCCCTTGCCGTGATGATAGTGGACAGGGAACTGGAGCAGCTGAGGGATGTCCACAATACGCTTGACCTTAGTATGGATGCCCTTCGCCAGTCTGCGGAAATAAGGGACTCTGCCATGAAAACGATCGATGGAAGAATAACGCTTGATATAAAACTAAAATAGATAAATTATGGGAAAAAGAATATTGATTGCATTGCTGTCTGCACTTTTTGTTCCGTTATGCGTACAAGCCCAGTCGATGGATGGACTGATGGAAAAATATGCATTCCGTAAAGCAGTGGTAACTGTAACCATGCCGGAATCCATACTTAAGAAGATGGCAAAAAGGGATGACAATGACCTTCTGAGGAAGCTGACTCTTATAAAGGTAATAAGCATTACTGCCTCTGAGAAGGACTCTTTGCGGACATCTTTTATGGAAGATGCAGGACGTCTGACCTCCGGGTACGAAATGCTGTATTCTGTCAGCAATGGGGACCGGTGGACTTCTGCATACCTCAATGAAAACGGAAAAGAGGCACTGACCCTATCCGTATCTCCGGAGTCGGTCACCCTGCTTTATATGGCAGGGAAAATAGATGACCAGATCCAGGATGCTCTGCTGAACAACAAGATCCAGATCACAGAATAGAATATTAGAACATGGAATCAGCATAAAACAATATAAAAATAAGTACGACAAGATATGAAAAAGATTATCTATGCGGCAATAGCCGTAGCCTGTCTGCTCTGCGTTTCAGACAGAATGCATGCCCAGGCAGACATAAAGATAGGCCAGACAAAGATCCGTCTGCAATCCCCGGTAAAGGTTTATGAAGAACCTGGATCCGGAAGTAGCAGAAGTTACTGGAACAGAAGCTACACGGCTGTATTCGGCGGCTTCAGTTTCCCGGTGGAGGGATGCAGCTATGAATCGACAGTGCAGATGCCGGTCAAATACGGCAACAGTTTCGAGGTGACTTTGGGAGTTAAGGAGTGGTACTGCCCTTCCAGGTTCTATTCTATCGGCCTGTCCGTGCAGTATTCCCACTATGACTACAGGGCTGACGGCAGTCCTGCCGCTGTTGGTATCATTACCGGAACCCCGATAGACCTTGACATTTACCGCGAGATATACAAGACCGACAATATAGGCATCGGGATATACAACAGATTCTCTTTCTTCGGGAGCATGTACCTTGATATAGGGGCATACGGAGACTGGGCCTTCAACAGGCAGTACAAATGCCGATATTATTCCGGTGATTCCAAGGAACACTTCAACTACCGTGACGGAGCCAAATTCCTTCCTCTGCAGGGAGGGGTCTACGGTGCTTTGGGCTATGGGTATTTTTCGGTATACTGCAAGTACCGTTTCACGCACCTTTTCTCTCATTCCAGACTTCCTATGGAACCGCCTCGCCTTTCAATAGGTCTTATGATAGAACTGTAACTGTGCAGACAGGAATCAGGGCCGTAAAAGTAATATCCGAATGAATTTTTTCTTACTTTTACGGCCTTAATTTTTAGACTGATGAAAGGATTCTATACCATATTGCTTCTGATCGTTTCCAATATCTTCATGACATTTGCATGGTACGGTCATCTGAAGTTCCAGGAACTGAAAATATCTTCCCAGTGGCCGCTTATAGCGGTGATTCTCTTTTCCTGGGCCATTGCCCTGGCCGAGTATTCGTGTCAGGTCCCTGCAAACCGCATCGGTTTTGTCGGAAACGGAGGTCCGTTTACCCTGATGCAGCTGAAAATAATCCAGGAAGTGATAACGCTTGTGGTCTTTACAGTTTTCTCCCTTCTTGTGTTCAAGGGAGAATCATTCCACTGGAACCATCTGGCTGCATTTGTCTGCCTTATTGCTGCAGTCTATTTCGTATTCATGAAATGATTCTTGATGTTTTTACGTCCTTATTCTGATTTTATCCCTATATTTGTACTTTGTACTTTATGTGAATAAATAGATAAGACAGTATGAGTTCTATAAACGGATTGTTGAAAAAACTCTTCGGTTCCAAAGCGGAGAGGGACATGAAACAGATAAAGCCTGTTCTGGAGAAAGTGCTTGCAGCATACCAGAGGATTGACAAGCTTTCTGATGATGGGCTGAGGGCTGAAACAGAGAGGATAAAATCAGTAATACATGAGAGGATAGCCGCAGACGAAGCTACGAAAAAATCCCTGCGCGAACAGCTGGAGGATGTATCCATACCCGTAGAGAAAAAGGAATCGCTTGCTACCGAAGTCGACAAGCTTACCAAGAAAATAGATGAGAAAATAGAAGAAGTACTGACCGAAGTGCTTCCGGATGCGTTTGCAATCATGAAATCCACTGCCCGCCGCTTCAAGGAAAATGAAACGGTGACTGTAACTGCAAGCGATATGGACAGGGAATTCAGCGCATCCCACGACTATGTTACCATAGAAGGTGACAAAGCCATATGGAACCATACCTGGATGGCTGGCGGCAATCCCATAACCTGGGACATGGTGCATTACGATGTCCAGATAATAGGCGGTATCGTTCTGCATCAGGGCAAGATTGCGGAGATGGCTACTGGAGAGGGAAAGACTCTCGTTGCAACACTCCCTGTTTTCCTCAATGCCCTCGCCGGAAAAGGGGTGCATGTAGTAACAGTCAACGACTATCTCTCAAAGCGTGACTCCGAATGGATGGGCCCCCTGTACCAGTTCCACGGATTGCGGGTCGACTGCATCGACAAGCACCAGCCCAATTCAGATGCCAGGAAAAAAGCATACAGGGCGGACATTACTTTCGGAACGAACAATGAATTCGGTTTTGACTACCTCCGTGACAACATGGCAATCGACAAGAACGACCTGGTACAGAAAAAGCACCATTATGCCATAGTCGACGAGGTGGATTCAGTCCTTATCGATGATGCCAGGACCCCTCTCATCATTTCCGGTCCGGTACCCAAAGGCGACGACCAGCAGTTTGCGGAGTACAAGCCGTATGTCGACAAACTGTACGGGCTGCAGAAACAATTGGTATCCAAACTCCTTGTAGACGCCAAGAAACTCATTGCAGAGGGTAAGGAAGAAGAGGGAAGCAAACTCCTTCTCCGGGCCCACAAAGGACTCCCCAAATACAATCCTCTGATAAAATACCTTTCAGAACCAGGTATCAAGCAGCTCCTGCAGAAGACAGAGAATTTCTACATGCAGGACAACAACAAGCAGATGCATCTGATTACGGACGACCTGTATTTTGTCATAGACGAACAGCTCAAATCCGTAGAGATGACAGACAAAGGGAACGATGCCATTGCCGCATATGTGTCTGATGACAAATTCTTCATACTTCCAGACATAGGTTCTGAAATCTCCGAGCTGGAAAAGGAAGACCTGTCCGCGGAAGAGAAGAAGATCCGGAAAGACGGACTGCTTGCGGACTATGCCCTGAAATCGGAAAGGGTACATACCGTGAACCAGCTGCTGAAAGCATATGCGATGTTCGAACGCGATGTGGAATATGTGGTGATGGACAACAAGATCAAGATTGTGGACGAACAGACAGGCCGTATTCTGGAAGGGCGCCGCTATTCGGACGGTCTGCATCAGGCCATAGAGGCTAAGGAAAACGTGAAAGTGGAAGCGGCTACTCAGACTTTTGCAACCATTACACTGCAGAACTATTTCAGGATGTACCACAAGCTTGCAGGTATGACCGGTACTGCAGAGACGGAAGCAGGTGAGTTCTGGTCCATATACAAACTGGACGTAGTTGTCATTCCTACGAACAGACCCGTAATACGTGTTGACGAGAACGACCTCATATACAAGACAAAGAAAGAAAAGTACAATGCTGTAATAAAGAAGATCGAGGAGCTTACGGCACAGGGACGGCCGGTACTTGTCGGTACGACCTCCGTGGAAATATCCGAGTTGCTCAGCAGGATGCTGAAAATGAGGGGAATAAAGCACAATGTGCTGAATGCCAAGCAGCATGCCCGTGAGGCGGAAATCGTCGCACATGCCGGGGAAGCCGGAACTGTGACAATTGCCACCAACATGGCAGGCCGCGGTACCGACATCAAGCTCGGTTCCGGAGTCAAGGATTCAGGCGGTCTTGCAATTATCGGTACAGAGAGACATGACAGCCGCCGTGTAGACCGCCAGCTGAGAGGACGTGCCGGACGTCAGGGGGACCCGGGATCATCCACATTCTTCGTGTCCCTTGAAGATGATCTCATGAGGCTGTTCGGATCGGACAGGATGGCGTCCATCGTGGACAAGATGGGTCTGGAGGAAGGAGAGGTCCTGCAGCACAGTCTCCTTTCCAGTTCTATCGAAAGGGCACAGCGCAAGGTGGAAGAGAATAACTTCGGAATACGTAAACGCCTGCTGGAATATGATGACGTCATGAACTCCCAGAGGGAAGTGATATACAACAAGCGCCGCAATGCCTTGTACGGAGAGAGAATAGACGTGGATGTCCAGAACATGATCGGGGATTGCAGTGAGATGCTTGCAGACCTATCGGACGGACTCGAGTACGATGATTTCAAACTGGAAGTCATGAAGACCTTCTCCCTGGAACCGGCTATGGACAAGGAGTTCTACAACAAAGCATCCAGATCCCAGATAGCCGAATCTTTGGCAACCCAGATCAGGGAAGAGTATTCCCGCAGAAGCGAGACACTTGTAAAGCAGGCATGGCCCATCATCAAATCCATATATGAAACACAGGGTGTGGCATACAGGAACATTGCCCTTCCGGTAGGAGACGGCACCAAGTGGCTGAATATCATCATCGACCTCAAGAAAGCGTATGACACACAGGGTGTGGAGCTTGTCAGGGCAGTAAGCAAGACCATTACCCTCATGAACATAGACGAACAGTGGAAAGAGCATCTGCGTGATATGGACGACCTCAAGCAGTCCGTCCAGAATGCTACTTACGAACAGAAAGATCCGCTGCTCATATACAAATTCGAAAGTTTTGAGTTGTTCAAGCAGGTAGTAGGCAAGATCAGCCGCGAAGTGGTGACCTTCCTGCTCCGGTCCCAGCTGCCGCCGATGAGGGACAACAGTGCAGCTCCGAACTTGAGGGAAAGCGAGCGCAGGCGTACCGACATGAGCCGTATGCGTACCTCAAGGACAGATTTGGTCACCAATTCGGGAGAGCCGAAGAGCAATGCACCTGTCCATGTGGAAAAGAAAGTGGGCCGCAATGACCCTTGCCCATGCGGATCCGGCAAGAAATACAAACATTGTCATGGTAAAGAAGCATAATGTAAACCATCCAAGATTAGAACACTAACCAATTTAAAGATATATCCATGGAAAAATTTGATATTATAGTAGTAGGTTCCGGCCCGGGCGGCTATGTGGCAGCCATCAAAGCAGCTCAGTTGGGCAAATCAGTAGCAGTCGTAGAACGTGCTGAAGTTGGCGGGGTATGCCTTAACTGGGGTTGTATCCCGACCAAAGCACTACTGAAGAGCGCACAGGCATATACATATGCGCTTCATTGTGCGGAATACGGATTCGAGGCATCGGATGTGAAGCCGGACATTGCCAAAATGGTGGAACGCAGCCGCGGAGTGTCCGCCCAGATGTCGAAAGGAGTGGAGTTCCTGCTTAAAAAGAACAAGATAGTCCTCATTCAGGGGGATGCAGTACTCAAGAGCGGACATACTCTGGAAGTGACGGCAGACTCCGGTGAAAAGACAATGTATGAAGCGAGCCATATTATCCTTGCAGTAGGCTCACGTCCCAACTCCCTGCCTTTCGCACCTATCGACGGTACCCGCATTATCTCTTACAGGCAGGCCCTTGTCCCTGAAAAACTCCCCAAGAGTCTTGCAGTAATCGGCTCCGGAGCCATCGGAAGCGAATTCGCATTCTTCTACCGTAGCCTTGGTGTCGAGGTTTACCTTATAGAGTATGTAGACAGGATTCTCCCTGTCGAAGATGACGATGTATCTGCACAGATAAGCCGATCTTTCAGGAAAGCCGGCATAAAGGTAATGGTATCTGCCCAGGTAAAGAACGTGGATACCACAGGCGAGCTCTGCAAACTGACTGTCCAGACCAAGAAGGGGGAAGAGATCATCGAGGCCGAGACCGTTCTTTCAGCAGTTGGAGTTATTCCCAATACCGACTTCCTCGGACTTGAAGAAATCGGAGTCGAGATGGTACGTGGCAACAAGATAAAGGTTGACGAATACTACAGGACAAACGTGGAAGGCATATATGCCATCGGAGATATCATCCCGACACCGGCATTGGCGCATGTAGCTTCTGCAGAGGCAATCTGCTGCGTGGAAGCAATCGCAGGCCTCAGTCCAAAACCTATAGACTATGCACATATCCCCGGCTGTACATACATATCCCCCGAAGTGGCATCAGTCGGACTTACCGAAAGGGCTGCCAAAGAGCAGGGCATTGACTACAAAGTCGGAAAATTCTTCTTCCTGGCATCCGGCAAGGCAGTTGCAGCCGGTGAAAAGGACGGATTCGTGAAACTTATCGTGGATAGCCAGACAGACAGGATTCTGGGTGCCCATCTGGTAGGAGCAAATGTGACCGAAATGCTTTCCGGTATCGTATCGGGAATGACCGTAGGCATCACGGCTTCCGACATAATCCATTCAGTCCATCCTCATCCTACCATGAGCGAGGCAATCATGGAAGCTGCGGAAGCTGCACACGGCAACGCAATCCATCAGTAAACGATAAAGACAGATGTTTAAAAAAAATATTATGGCAAGAGCAGAAATAATACCTCAGGCAAACGACATTTGCCGGATTTCCAAAGGAACAAAAATTACGGGAATTGTAATATCGTCAGCGGATATCCGTGTGGATGGAGTTGTGGAGGGAACAATCTACACCAAAGGCAAGCTGGTTATCGGAGAGACATCGAAGATCAGGGGCAAGCTTTTCTGCCAGAGCTGCGACCTTTGGGGGACAATGGAAGGGGAAGCCTATCTGGAAGATGTAATAAATTTCAAGGCAGAATCTTCTTTCACAGGAACTCTCAAGACTCCTAAACTAGGTATCGAGGTGGGAACCAAATTCAACGGTTCATGCAGTATCATTACCAAAGAGGAGTATCACAAGTATCTTAAGGATATAGTGGGGAATACCGAAACCAAAGACAATACCGCCAAAGAAACTCCGGTTGCAAAAGAGGCAAAACCTGCTCCGGCTGCGGCCAGACAGTAAAGGCAATAAGTACAGGAATCCCTATTCCTTAATGCGGTCTTTTATTTTGTATTCGTTCCTTATCGGACTGTTCCTGCTGATCAATTCACCCAGGAACCCGGTAAGGAACATTAATGTTCCGACAATAATGGCCAGAAGGGCAAGGTAGAACAGCGGTTGGTCCGTGACAGGACGGAACCTGAAACCGTTTATCTGGGATAAGACCTTATCCGTTATAAGCCACAGGGTGATGACGAATCCTGTCAGGAATGAGACTATGCCCCAAACCCCGAATACGTGCATGGGCTTTTTACCGAAACCGGACAGGAAGCTGATAGTAAGCAGATCAAGGAATCCGTTGAAGAAACGGCTTATCCCGAATTTGCTTTTACCGTACTTGCGCTTCCGGTGTACCACTACTTTCTCTCCGATATTCGTATAGCCGGCATTCTTTGCAATGAAAGGGATATATCTGTGCATGTCACCGTAAACCTCGATCTCTTTCACGACTTCATTCCTGTATGCCTTCAGGCCACAGTTCATGTCATGCAGCTTGAGCCCGCTGATCTTCCTGGCCGTAAAATTGTAGATTTTGGAAGGGATATTTTTTGTAAACGCATTGTCATAGCGTTTTTTCTTCCATCCCGATACCAGGTCATAGCCATCCTCTCGGATCATCCTATACAGTTCGGGTATCTCGTCCGGACTGTCCTGCAGGTCCGCGTCCATGGTGATAACAACATCACCTGCTGCAGCCTGGAATCCGGTCTGAAGAGCTGCGGACTTTCCGTAATTGCGGCGGAAACTGATTCCCTTAACATGCGGGTCGGAAGCGGAAAGCTCCTTTACGGTCTGCCATGATCCGTCTGTACTGCCGTCATCTATCATCAGTATCTCGTAATCGATCCCGGCAATAGGGGAGCCGGCAATCGCTTCGGATATCCATCCTGTGAGCTCCCGTAGGGACTCGTTCTCATTGTATAGTGATATGACAATTGAAAGATCCATATATTATTATTCTTCAATGTCCTTGAAATCCTCTTCGGTAAAGGGAGTATTGTTCCCCTTTTTGAGCATCGAGGCAATGATGGGGCTTGCGATAAGCCCGATAATGAAGCAGGATAGGAATTTGCTGATTGTGACGGCAGCCGGGAAGTAGCGGGCAACCATATCGTAATCCATCGTGTACATTCCCATTTCCTCATATAGGGAGAACGCATATTCCAGCATTTCCGATGTGGCATCCGGATAGAATACGGTAAAAGTCATCAGGGAGAACATTGAGCATACGATGGCGGAGAAAGTGCATACTGCCAGACCGAAACGGAAGAGCGGGGCATTGTATGGGGAGTCATATTGCAGACTGTTCTTCTTGACAATATAATATAGGTATGACACTGAGCCTGCAAATTTCACGAGACCAAGGAGAGTGTTCACTATCCCAGGCAAGGTAAACATGAATGAGGCCTGCTCTATGACAATGGTGATGACAGACAGGAACAATCCGTATTTGGCGGCTTCTGACCAATTAATTCTCTGATTCATATCAATTAGCTTTAATTTTTACAAAAGTAATATAAAAATGTTTAATTTTGCAGATTGGAAATAATTATTCGGATATGATAGAAATAAAATTTCCTGACGGCAGCGTCAGAAGTTATGAAAAGGGTATAACCCCCTACGAGATTGCTATGCAAATCTCACCCAGGCTTGCGGCAGACGTGCTTGCGGCTACCTTCAATGGAAAAATCTATGATCTCGACAGGCCCATAGAGACTGACGGGACACTCAAACTGCATAAATGGGAGGATCAGGAAGCTAAATCCACTTTCTGGCATTCTTCTTCACACCTCATGGCGGAAGCCCTCGAAGCACTGTATCCCGGAATCAAATTCGGTATCGGGCCCTCCATCGACAGCGGGTTCTACTATGACGTGGATCTCGGCGACAGGACCATTACCGATGCCGACCTGAAGAAAATCGAAGACAAGATGATCGAACTTGCCCGCCAGAAGCAGAAATTTGTCCGTCAGGACATTTCCAAGGCGGAAGCCATGGAAACCTACAAGACAAAAGGCGACGAGTACAAATGCGAACTCATCAGCGATCTGGAGGACGGAACCATCACATTCTACACCAACGGCTCCTTCACCGACCTCTGCCGCGGTCCCCATCTCCGTGACACATCAGTGATAAAGGCAGTCAAGCTTACCTCGATTGCAGGAGCATACTGGAGAGGTAACGAGAAGAACAAGATGCTTACCCGTATATACGGAATAACCTTCCCCCAGAAAAAGATGTTGGACGAATACGTGGCCATGATGGAGGAAGCCAAGAAACGCGACCACCGCAAACTCGGAAAAGAGATGGAACTATTCACCTTCTCTTCCAGGGTGGGAGCAGGCCTGCCTCTTTGGCTGCCCCGCGGAGCTGCTTTGCGCGAACGTCTGGAAATGTTCCTGAAGAAGGTGCAGAAGTCCTACGGATACCTTCCGGTAATTTCTCCCCATATCGGACAGAAGGAACTGTATGTGACTTCCGGCCACTATGCAAAATACGGTGCGGATTCATTCCGTCCCATCACGACCCCGCAGGAGGGCGAAGAGTTCCTGCTGAAGCCTATGAACTGCCCTCACCATTGCGAGATATACAAGAGCAAACCCCGTTCCTACAAGGACCTTCCCCTGCGTCTGGCAGAGTTCGGAACAGTGTACAGATATGAGCAGAGCGGTGAACTGCACGGTCTGACCCGTGTACGCGGATTTACACAGGACGACGCCCATATCTTCTGCCGTCCCGACCAGCTGAAGGAAGAGTTCTGCAAGGTAATCGATATCGTGCTCTATATCTTCAAGACCCTCGACTTCGATGAATACATAGCGCAGGTATCCCTCAGGGACAAGGTCGACAGAAGCAAGTATATCGGAACAGACGAGAATTGGGACAAGGCCGAGAAAGCCATCATCGAAGCCGCTGAAGAAAAGGGGCTGAAGACCATTGTGGAATACGGAGAAGCAGCGTTCTACGGTCCTAAACTCGACTTCATGGTAAAGGATGCCATCGGACGCAAATGGCAGCTCGGTACCATTCAGGTAGACTACAACCTGCCCGAGAGATTCGAGCTCGAGTATACCGGAGCGGATGACAAGAAGCACCGTCCGGTGATGATACACAGGGCACCTTTCGGATCCATGGAAAGGTTCGTGGCAGTGCTCATCGAGCATACCGGAGGCAAGTTCCCCCTGTGGCTTTCACCCGATCAGGCGGTGATTCTGCCTATCAGCGAAAAATACAACGATTACGCAAAAAAAGTTTGCGAATTACTTAATAATTACGATATTCGCAGCTTTGTTGACGGGCGTAACGAGACAATTGGAAAGAAAATACGCGAAAACGAACTCCAGAAAGTGCCTTTCATGCTGGTAGTGGGAGAGAAAGAAGCCGAGAGCGGAAAAGTGGCAGTAAGGCGCCAGGGTGAGGGAGACAAAGGCGTAATGACCCCCGAAGAATTCGTGGAACTGGTCAACGAAGAAGTGAAAAAAGAGATTAACTAACAAATTTTAGGAGGATTTAACCATAGCAACACCGATCAAAAAGCATCCTTATACGGGTGCTCCAAGGCCGAATCAGCAGGGAAACAACAACGGCCAGAATGCTGCAAGACCTGCTGCCAACAATCACCGTTCCACAGAGAAGGACGAAGGTCCCAGAATCAACGGAGAGATTACCGCTCCGAGGGTAAGGCTGGTCGGTGACAACATTCCTGAACAGGGAATATACCCGATCAGGGATGCTATCAGGATGGCTGAAGAGATGGAACTTGACCTGGTGGAGATATCGGCCAAGGCGGATCCTCCAGTTTGCAAGATAATCGATTTCCAGAAGTTCCTCTACCAGCAGAAGAAGAAAGCAAAGGAGATGAAATCCAATGCTTCCAAGGTAGTCATCAAGGAAATCAGGTTCGGGCCCAATACTGACGAGCACGACTTCCAGTTCAAGCTGAAACATGCAGCCAACTTCCTTCAGGAAGGCTCAAAAGTGAAGGCCTATGTGTTTTTCAAAGGCCGTTCGATACTTTTTTCAGAACAGGGAGAGAAGCTTCTCCTCAGGTTCGCACTTGAGTTGGATGAATACGGAAAGGCAGAGCAGATGCCCAAACTCGAAGGCAAAAGGATGATCATGATGATTGCTCCGAACAAGAAGAAATAACTTTTTAACCAAAAAATATTCAGAACAATGCCAAAGATCAAAACCAACTCCGGAGCCAAAAAACGCTTTGTGCTTACCGGAACAGGTAAAGTCAAGAGAAGACACGCTTATCACAGCCACATTCTCACTAAAAAGACGACGAAGCAGAAACGCAACCTCAACAAGGTAGTCGTAGCTGACGCTTGCGACGCCAAGAGGATCAAGGAAATGATCGTCGCTTAAGTTTATCAATTATTGTTTAACTGGATGCACAGCAGAATAAGTCTCTCGTAATGGGGAGGGCGCTGACATCCTTAAAATCAAAAGTGTAGTATGCCAAGATCAGTCAATTCGGTAGCGTCACGCGCGCGCCGCAAGAAAATTCTCAAACAGACTCGCGGTAACTTCCTCGCAAGGAAGAATGTCTGGACAGTAGCAAAGAATACCTATGAAAAAGGTTTGGGCTATGCATACCGCGACCGTAAAACCAAGAAACGTAACTTCAGGTCTCTCTGGATCCAGCGTATCAACGCTGCAGCAAGAGAGCACGGAATGAACTACTCCCAGTTCATCGGAGCACTTGCAAAGCAGAATGTGGGACTTAACCGCAAAGTGCTTGCAGACCTCGCCATGAACAATCCCCAGGCTTTCGAAGCTATCATCAATTCCGTTAAATAAATAAAGTTCATTGAGGAACAGGGTGAAAGAGTTGTTTAAAAACAAATGGTTCAAATTCGCTTCCAGGGCATTGCTTTACCTCCTGTGGGTGATATGGCTCGGGAATTACTGGTGGCTGCTCGGCCTTCCGGTCATTTTCGACATATTCATTACCAAAAAGGTAAAATGGGCCTTCTGGAAAAAGAATTATGCCCCAGGTGAAAAGCACAATGTCATCCTGGACTGGGTCGATGCGATCATCTTCGCAGTCCTCGTGGTCGTACCGCTCAACATTTTCATCATACAGGCATTCCGGATACCGTCATCGTCCATGGAAAGCACGCTGATGACCGGAGACTATCTGTTTGTAAGCAAACTCGCATATGGCCCCAAGCTGCCCTCTCGGCCGCTCTCGCTGCCCTTTGTCCACAATACCGTATTCGGCCGTAAGTCCTATTCGGACCTGATAAAGAGACCGTATAAGAGGCTTGCCGGATTCGGAGACGTGGAGAGGGGAGACAAAGTGGTATTCAACTTCCCCCACGGGGATACAGTACTGGCAGGAGCTCCGGGAGACGATTATTACACACATGTAAGATTCAACGGCAAGGAGTATACCGAAAAGATGTTCGGCCCGGTGATTACCAGACCGGTGGACAAGGCTGACAATTATGTCAAGAGATGCGTGGCCGTAGCCGGCGATACGCTCTCTATAGTCAACGGGAAGGTAATCGTCAACGGAGTACCGGAGGAACAGTATCCGGGTCTCCAGATGACCTACAGGGTCGTGACCACCGGATCGGCCATCAATACCAAAATACTCGAGCAGGCCGGAGTGCAGCCTGCGGATGCGTGGTTTGATGCCTCCATCCCCGGTTATTCGGCTATGCCCATGACAGCAGAAGCAGCTCAAGCCATATCCGAAGTGGCGAATGTGACGGAGTGCCGCATGAACATCGACACATATCCGGCCGCATTTCCCGAAGGCCCCCTGATGATATTCCCCTTCGACAGTTCCTATCTTTGGACGAGGGACAATTACGGGCCGCTCTACATCCCTGCGAAAGGCGCAACCGTAGAGCTAACCCTTGAAAACCTGCCGGTCTACCGCAGGATCATAAGTGTCTATGAAGGCCACAGCCTCGAAGTGAAGGACGGCAGCATAATCATAGACGGTGAACCAGCAACGTCCTACACATTCGGCATGGACTACTACTTCATGCTCGGGGACAACAGGCACAATTCCCTCGACTCCCGTTAGTGGGGCTTCGTTCCGGAGGACCACATCGTCGGCAAGCCGAGAGTGGTATGGTTCTCCAAAGACTTGAACAAGCCTTTCCCCCGCAATATCAGGTGGAACCGCATATTCAAGTTTGTATAAAAAATTTGGAATTTAAAGAAAAAAAAGGGATATTTGCAGCCCTTTTTAGAATGCAGAAAATATAAAAAATCAAAATATATGGCAAGAGTTTGTCAAGTTACAGGTAAGAAAAGGGTGATCGGAAACAATGTTTCCCACTCCAAACGTCGCACAAAACGCGAGTTTGCCCCCAACCTCAGGACAAAACGTTTCTGGTTGGAAGAAGAAAACAGGTTCGTGACCCTGAAGGTGTCAGCCGCAGGTATGAGGACCATTAACAAGAACGGTCTTGCAGCGACTTTGAAAGCCGCTCAGGAAAAAGGTTTAATCGATATTTACTAACGGAGGGATACGGCTATGGCAAAGAAAGCAAAAGGCAACAGGGTACAGGTTATCCTCGAATGTACGGAACAGAAAGATAGCGGAGTTCCCGGTATCTCACGTTACATCACCACCAAGAACAAAAAGAACACAACAGAGCGCCTCGAACGTAAGAAATACAATCCTTACCTTCGCAAGGTGACTGTACACAAAGAAATTAAATAGTATAAGTCATGGCAAAGAAAGCGGTTGCAACATTCAGCGGCGACAGAGCTGCTAAGAGAACATTCGTGAAATGTATCAAAATGGAAAAATCCGACCGTACAGGTGCATACGTTTTCAAGGAAGACTTTGTGTCAACTGACGGTACAAAAGATTTCTTCAACAAGAAATAAAGAATATTCCTGTCGGTTTTGCCGACAGCGGTAGAGTATAAGGGGGTGACCAGTTTATATGGTAGCCCCCTTACGTGCTTTTTTGCGGGGTGAATGGAATATTTTACTATCTTTGTACGACCAAACCTTGAAAGATGGAAGTGAACTTTACCAAGAAGATTATAAAGTATATAGAAGGACATTACATAAGCAGGTTCTGGGTTATGTTGGCGGACATACTGGTTTCAGTAGTGTCCACATTGTCCGTATATGTATTCGCCAGTTACTTCATGGCGAAAAAAGTGCCTGCCTTTTCCTATTTCGAGCTGGCACTTATTTCAACAGTAGCATCGTTTATCGGTTTCTATCTTTTCAAAACCCACAGAGGTATCCTCAGGCATACGACATTCGTGGAAGTGTGGAGGGGCATAATGGCCTCGATTGTAAAATGCGTCTTCCTGCTCATCGGAGTGCTTGTCTTCCGTTTTCATATTGAAGTGGGATTTCAGATAGAGTCCCTTCTGGTCATGTTCTTCCTGGACATCATCATGACAATATTCCTTTTCATGATGGAGAGGGTCCTGATAAACAATGTATACGGACTTCTCAGAAGCGCTTCGGACAGCAGGGCTGTCAGTAATCCTGTCCGTAATGTACTGATATACGGGGACGATGATAATGCAGTGGCCACCAAGGTCTTCATCGAGAAGTCCTATTCGATGCGTTACCGCTGCGTAGGTTTCATTGCTTCCAGGTCGCAGCATTCGAACAGCCTTCTCTGCGGTCTGAAAGTCTATGAACTCAAGGATGAACGTGCATTCAGCAGGGTGTCTTACATGAAGAACGTGAAGGCCGTGATATTTTCATCGAATATCGATGCCAAGGGAGAGGAGCAGGGACTGATACCGCTGTGTGCCAAGAAGGGGATCATGGTCCTGATCCGTCCTACCCTCAGCTCCCTGGATAAGGTCGGTTCGGGAAACCGTGTGCGCGAGATCAAGATCGAGGACCTCCTCGGCAGGGATGAAATCAAGATAAACCTGTTGGAAATAAGGTCATTCCTGACAGACAAGACAGTAGTGGTGACAGGCGGGGCAGGCAGTATCGGAGGGGAACTCGCCAGGCTGCTGGTAAACATGCCTATCAGGAAACTCATTCTTATAGACACGGCGGAGACACCGATGCACGACATGCTTCTCGAGCTCCGTTCCCAGGCGCCAAGAGTGGACAAGAAGTTCATAGTGGCCGATGTCAGATCGTTCGAAAGGATAGACAGGCTGTTTGCCAAATACCGTCCGAATGTGGTATTCCATGCGGCAGCCTACAAACATGTACCCATGATGGAGTCCAACCCTACCGAGGCCGTGTTCGACAATGTATTCGGAACGAAGAATATGGTGGACATTTCCATCAAGTACAATGTGGAGAAGTTCGTGATGATTTCAACGGACAAGGCTGTAAATCCGGCGAACGTGATGGGAGCCTCCAAGAGGATCGCCGAAATGTATGTGCAGAGCATGGGCCGTGCGATGGAGGAAGGCAAGCGTCCTGGAAATACCAAATTCGTCACTACCCGTTTCGGGAATGTGCTGGGGTCAAACGGCTCTGTAATACCTTTGTTCAAGGAACAGATAGCCAAGGGAGGTCCAGTGACAGTGACTGACCCGAGGATCATCCGCTATTTCATGACCATACCCGAAGCCTGCAGGCTGGTGCTTGAGGCGGCTGCGATGGGGCAGGGGAACGACATCTTCGTCTTCGACATGGGAGAGCCGGTGAAGATCGACGACCTGGCCAAAAAGATGATAGCACTCTCCGGGCTCGAATTGGGCAGGGACATAGCGATCGAGTATGTGGGTCTGCGTCCCGGGGAAAAACTGTATGAAGAGCTGCTGAAAGATGAGGAAAGCACTCTGCCGACAGTCCATGAAAGGATCTTCAGAGCCAAGGTGAGGGAGTATGACATCGACGATATAGATGTAAAACTGGAAATGCTCAGGAAAGTCGCCATGGAGTTCAAGAAGGACGACACGGTGGCAATGATGAAACAGATAGTACCGGAGTTCAAGAGCGAAAACTCCCGCTACGGGCGTCTGGATGCCTGAGTAGCATGAAATTTGCCTGTCTGCGTGTCACGTACAGGCAGGGTTCCTATTTATATGCCTGCTGGGGCCCACAATGGGACTCAGGAGGCGAAGCTGTAAATGGACCTGATGTTCCGTAAAGGAATCAAATATCTGATTATCATATTGTTCTGCCCAGCATTGTGGGCATGTTCACCGTTGACGGCAGAACAGATGCAGGCAGCCGGAGAACTGACTTTCAGGGCAGATACAATAGCCCGTTCCCCGCAGATACTGCTTACTGAGCTTGCCGGTATAAGGATGGAAAGAGGGATACTGCATGCGGCATCGGTCACATCTCCTAACCTTCATCTTGCAGAACTTGATGCAGTGGCTGCCGGTGTCGAGAAGGACCGTACAGACATAAACCAGAGCGGAGTATATGTACAGGTGCTCCAGAGTTACCTCAGGGCATTGAAAAGCCTTTCCCATGGGGACCGCAGGAATGCGATGGGGGGACAGCTCCGTGGTATAGGGCGGGAAATAGAAGGAATAATAGAGGGTTACAACAGTCTGGATACCGGATACGGGGACATCCCGGAAGGGTATGCAGCTCTGGCCGGACAGGTATCAGGATATATATCGCACACGGTAATGAAATCCGTGCAGGGAAAAATTCTCAAGGAAACAGTACTGACAGCCGATACTCTGGTCGGTGCTACCTGCGATTCACTCATTTCAATCCTGAAGAGCCGGAGGATGAATGACCTGATAGAAAACGAGCAGACAGCGCTGGGATACAATTACCAGTCATTGCTGGCCAGGATGGAAAACGGGGGATTCCCCCCATGTGTGGACCTCGACAGGAAATATGTGGAGCTCAAGCTTAGGGCAGATCGGATAAGCGATATAAGGAACAGCTGCGTATCCGCACTGAGGTCCCTGAAGAATGCCCATCACAAGCTTGCCGTAAATTATGCTGCAGGCAAACAGAATCAGCAGGATGCACCGCTTCCTGAGGACATATGGAAGGAAATCGATGAACTCACCGGACTGGCCCGGAAAATAGCTGCATTGCTGTAATATGACAGAGCAGGAACTGAAAACCTTAAGAGAGGTCAGAAAAGCCATAGCCGAGGCAGACAACCTCAGGGCAGAGGAATCGTTGGAAAAGGCGGAAAGACGGAAACTCGAAGAGACGGTAGCCGGCCTGCGCAAGGTAGAACGAACCCTGATCAGCGGAATCCAGGACGGGATAAACGATGACCTTGAAGCTGCCACGGAAGATCTGCGCAGCCTCTCGGCTGAAATCAGAAGCACAGTGACCCGTCTCAATGCTCCGGCCAGGATCCTGGAGCAGTTCAGGGATGTGCTGCAGATGATAGGGAATGTATTGAATATGATAAAATAGACAATATGAAAGGAATAGTGTTGGCCGGAGGCTCCGGCACCCGTCTTTATCCTATTACCAAAGGAGTCAGCAAGCAGCTGCTCCCCATATATGACAAACCGATGGTATACTACCCTATATCCGTGCTGATGCTGGCAGGGATAAGGGACATACTGATAATCTCCACACCCCAGGACCTGCCGGGCTTCCGCAGGCTGTTAGGAGACGGTTCTGACTTCGGAGTGCGCTTCGGGTATGCCGAGCAGCCTTCTCCTGACGGACTGGCCCAGGCGTTCATCATCGGCGAGAAGTTCATAGGTGATGATGCTGCCTGTCTGGTATTGGGAGACAACATATTCTATGGCAGTTATTTCACGCCGATGCTCAGCAAGGCCGTGAAGAGAGCTGAAACGGAAGGCAAAGCCACCGTATTCGGCTATTGGGTATCGGATCCTGAGCGTTATGGAGTGGCTGAAATCGACAGGCAGGGCAATGTGCTGAGCATAGAGGAAAAACCGAAAGAGCCGAAATCCAACTATGCCGTGACCGGTCTGTATTTCTATCCCAACAAGGTAGTGGAAGTGGCCAAGCAAATCAAGCCCTCGGCCCGCGGGGAACTGGAAATCACTACAGTGAACCAGGAGTTCCTGAAGGAAGGCAGTCTGAAGCTGGAGACCCTCGGCCGCGGCTTCGCCTGGCTGGATACGGGAACCCACGACTCATTGGCAGAGGCCTCCACATTCATAGAAGTAATAGAGAAGAGACAGGGTCTGAAGATAGCCTGTCTGGAAGGAATAGCACTACGTAAAGGCTGGATTACACCGGAAAAGATGCGGGAGCTGGCCCAGCCGATGATCAAGAACCAGTACGGGCAATATCTGGCCCGCCTGGCGGATGAATTTTCAAAGAACAGGTCAGGAGAACCCGTAGAATGTTAAGGACATGGATTATAGACGCACAATAATAATCACCGGCGGAGCCGGTTTCATAGGCAGCCATGTAGTCAGGCTGTTCGTGACCAGGTATCCGGAGTACAGGATCATCAACCTGGACAAACTGACGTATGCCGGGAATCTGGCAAACCTGAAGGACATCGAAGACCGTCCGAACTACCGTTTCGTAAGGATGGACATCTGCGACTTCGACGGGGTATATGCCCTCATGCAGGAAGAGAAGGTGGACGGCATAATCCATCTGGCCGCAGAAAGCCACGTGGACCGTTCCATCAAGGACCCGTTCACCTTTGCAAGGACCAATGTGATGGGGACCTTGTCCATGCTCCAGGCTGCAAAACTCTACTGGGAGTCCCTCCCTGAGAAGTATGAAGGCAAACGTTTCTACCATATCTCCACTGACGAGGTGTACGGGGCGCTGGAACTGACAGATCCGGAAGGCATCGAGCCTCCGTTCACGACCACCGCCTCCTCATCGGAGCACCATCTGGCTTACGGCAAGGACTTCTTCTATGAGGATACCAAATACAATCCCCATAGCCCTTATTCTGCCTCCAAAGCGAGCAGCGACCATTTCGTACGGGCCTTCCACGATACCTACGGAATGCCCACGATAGTGACGAACTGCAGCAACAACTACGGGCCTTACCAGTTCCCGGAGAAGCTGATACCTCTGTTCATCAACAATATCCGTCACGGCAAGCCTCTTCCGGTATACGGCAAGGGCGAGAACGTGCGGGACTGGCTGTATGTGGAGGACCACGCGAGGGCGATCGACCTGATCTTCCATAAGGGCAGGATCGCTGATACTTACAATATCGGCGGTTTCAACGAGTGGAAGAACATTGACCTGATAAAGGTGATGATAAAGACAGTGGACAGGATCTTAGGCAATCCTGAGGGCAGCAGTCTAGGATTGATAACATACGTCACCGACCGTGCCGGCCACGACATGCGATACGCCATCGACAGCACGAAGCTCCAGAAAGAGCTGGGCTGGGAGCCGAGCCTCCAGTTCGAGGAAGGCATCGAAAAGACCGTAAGATGGTACCTCGACAACCAGGAATGGATGGACAATGTCACCAGTGGGGACTACCAGAAATACTACGATGAAATGTACCGTAACAGGTAAATTCCTTAACATAATTAAAACTGCGGCAGTTAGGGCGGCTAACTGACGGCGCAGGAAACGATTTCACGCAGGAGCAGAACTGTACATTGGTTTCACTTTCTTAACATTTCTCAAATTAGAGATTGTTTGGTAAGGCCGAATATAGAATATGCTATGAAGGCACCAACTAGAATAATTGTAAATACTTTAGCACAATATATTAGGACATTACTTAACGTTATATTATCTCTATGGTCTTCCAGATTAATTTTATCAGCGTTAGGTGAAAGTGATTTCGGCATATATTCATTAGTAGCTGGTATTGTATCGATGCTGTCTTTCATGGTAAATGCCCTCACTCAATCAACACAAAGATATATTTCTTATTACCAAGGCAAAAATAGCATTGAAAAATTAAAGTATATTTTTAACAATAGCCTTATTTTACACTTAATAATCGGCCTAATATTAATCATTATATTTGAAGTTGTTTCCATATTTCTTTTTGATGGCTTTTTAAATATTCCTACAGAGAGATTAACAGCCGCAAGGGCTATATATCAAACAGTTGTGTTGATGCTGTTTGTATCTGTCCTATCTGCTCCTTTCAAAGCACTTTTAATATCGCATGAGAATATTGTGTATATCTCTATAATTGAGGTATTGGATGGAGTCCTAAAATTAGTATTGGCGATATTTCTTGTACAAATCAATTATGACAAATTGATTGTTTACGGAGTTTTAATGTTGCTAATCAGACTCTTTAATATATTCGCTTTTGCAATATATGATTTTGTTAAATATAGAGAATGCCGTATTTCTAGTTTAAAATTATTTGATTTTAAATTTATCAAAGATATTTCATCTTTTACAGGTTGGGTTGTATATCATTCGTTATGTATTGTCGGAAGAACGCAAGGATTGGCATTATTGATTAATAAAATATATGGGACAGTATTAAATGCATCATACGGCATTGGAATACAAGTTTCAGGGGCTGTGAAATTTATAAGTTCTTCGTTAGGAAATGCGATAAATCCTCAACTAGTTAAATCAGAAGGTGCAGATATTAGGGAACACGTGTGGAAGTTGGCAAGAATGCAATGCAAATATTCATTTTTGCTTTTGTCCCTTGTTTCAATTCCTATTATAATGGAAATGGACACGATTTTAAAGATATGGCTTAA
>CAZXFF010000016.1:0-41204 GCA_964640305.1 uncultured Muribaculaceae bacterium
GTGAACGAATCCATTGCCGAGGAGCCTCTCTATCCCCCAATCCATCTCGTAGGTGAAGATATTGAATTTGTCATCACACACGGAGAAAGCAACGGTGAAAATATAGCATCATTTGTAAACGGCCAGAACACGACTCAGGGGGGGACACATCTCGCTGCATTCAGAGAAGCTGTTGCAAAGACTGTGAAAGAGCATTTCAAGAAAGACCTTGAACCGTCAGACATTAGGCAATCCATAATAGGTGCGATCAGCATCAGGGTTGACGAACCTGTTTTCGGAAACCAGACCAAGACAAAACTGAACTCGAAAGATGTGAGCCCCGGATTATCCGTAAGGAACTTCATAGGTGATTTTGTACAGGAAGAGCTGGACAATTACCTGCATAAACATACGGAAACAGCCGGAATAATGCTCAAGAAAATCCTGTCATCAGAGAAACTCCGTAAAGAGATAGCCGGGATACAGAAAAGCACCCGTGAAAAAGTGCGGAAAGCCAGTCTCTGCAACAAAAAGCTCAGGGACTGCAGGGTTCATTATACCGACAGCAGGAATCCTCTGTCAGAGCAGTCCTCCCTGTTCATTACGGAAGGGGACTCGGCGAGCGGTTCGATTACCAAAATCCGGGATGTCAATACCCAGGCTGTATTCAGCCTTAGGGGAAAACCTTTGAACTGCATACAGAAAAGCGAAAGGGAAGTCAGGGAAAACGAGGAACTTATCCTGCTGAAGGCTGCCCTCAACGTAGAAGAGGACATTGACAATCTAAGATACAATAAAATCATTATCGCGACAGATGCCGATGTGGACGGAATGCACATACGTCTGCTGATGGTAAGCTTCTTCCTGAAATATTACCCTGAACTGGTCAGATCCGGACACGTATATATCCTTCAGACCCCATTGTTCAGAGTCCGCAACAAGAAACGGAGTATCTACTGCTACAGCGAAGAGGAAAAAAGGGCAGCCATGGAAGAACTTGGGAACGGGCACGAGATTACCCGCTTCAAAGGATTGGGGGAAATATCCCCGGATGAGTTCAAGGGATTTATCGGAGAAGATATGAGATTGGATCAGGTAAGGCTTGAATCTGACGATAACATCTCAATGCTTCTGCAATTCTACATGGGCAAGAACACACCCGACAGACAGATGTTCATACGCGAGAATCTTCGGTCGGATTTAATATTGGAAATCGTATAGTCAACATGAAACCGGAAACAGCAAAAAGGATATTGAACTGGATGGGCTGGAAAGGTATGGATGAAGCCATACCTGCCAGAAAATGCATAATATTGGGAGCCCCGCACACTTCAGTATGGGATTTTGTAGTATCATGGCTATACTACAAGTCCGTGAACGGGAATGCCAAAGTAATGATAAAGAAGGGGTTTTTCAAGTGGCCCCTCAAACCGATTCTCCTGTATCTTGGAGGCATTCCTGTTGACAGGTCCGTTGGCGGAGGTGCCCATCTGGTCCTGCAGATGATAGAAGAATTCAAGAAGCCAGAGCCGTTCCAGCTTGCCATCGCTCCAGAAGGGACAAGAAAGGCCGTAACACGCTGGAAAAGCGGATTCCATACCATCGCAAAGGCAACCGGAGTACCCGTCTATCTGGGATATTTCGATTGGGGCAAGAAGATCATAGGGGCAAAGGAAGAGTTCGTCATTACCGATGACGTAAACGCCGACATGAAAAGGCTAAGACAATGGTATAAGGACAAAGGTGTCGTAGGGAAACACCCTGAAAAATTCTCCACCGGTAATGATCTTGACTGAGTATTATGGAAAACAGCATACACAAATCATTGAGAACCTTGTTCGATGACTCCTGCAGGAAGTTCAACGACAATCCTTTCCTATATTATATTAAAGGTGCCGGGTACACCTACGGGGAATTCCGTGCAAAAACCATGGAAATAGACAGGCTCCTGGCTTCATACGGCATCGGTAAAGGGGATCTGGTCGGCATCGTTTCACAGAACATGCCAAACTGGGGAGTAGCCTATTTTGCGGCCACTGCATTCGGACGTATTGCCGTTCCCCTTTTACCTGATTTTTCCGAAAGCGAGATAAGACACATCCTGAAGCACTCCGAGACAAAAGTCCTGTTCGTATCCGGAAAACTGCTTCCCAAGATCAGTGAAAAGACGTACGGCAGACTTTCTTTGATAATACGTCTCGATGATTTCTCCATCATCAAAGGGACGCCTTGCGACAACACTGCCCTTCCTGCAGATGAGAGTGAAATCTGTCCGGAAGACCTTGCCGTAATCATATATACTTCCGGGACTACAGGAAGTTCCAAAGGTGTTATGCTCACCCACAGGAACCTGTGTGCAAATCTGCGTTCTTGCCAGATTTTACGGCCAAGTTACCCGTGGGACGTATGGCTGTCACTGCTTCCGCTTTCCCACACTCTGGAATCCAGTCTGTGCCTCCTGCTTCCTATGCTTGCGGGAGGAAGTGTATACTATATTGAAAAGGCTCCAACTCCGACCATTCTGATGAATGCTCTTGCGACAGTACGTCCTACGACCATTCTCTCCGTGCCGTTGATTATCGAGAAAATATACCGTTCTGCAGTCCTTCCCAAATTCAGGAAATCCAAGGTAGTATCTGCATTATACTCAATCCCTCCGTTCCGTAAACTTCTCAATAGGGCGGCTGGGAAAAAACTGATGGAGAAGTTTGGAGGCAGGATGCGTTTCTTCGGCATTGGAGGTGCAAAACTGGACACAAATGTCGAAAGGTTCCTTATGGAAGCAAAATTCCCTTATGCCATCGGCTACGGACTTACAGAAACATCTCCTCTTCTGGCAGGAGCGACACCCGAACTTGTCAAACTGGGAAGCACCGGCCCTGCGGTAAGCGGCGTAAGCATAAAGTTAATTGACAAGAACCCTGAAACAGGTGTCGGGGAAATTGTAGTCAAGGGTGATAATGTAATGAAAGGATACTACAAGAACCCTGAAGCCACTCAGGCTGCATTCACAGATGACGGTTGGTTCAAGACCAGGGACTTGGGTATGTTCGACAGGAAAGGATGGCTGTATATTAAGGGTAGATCAAGCACCACCATAATCGGGCCGAGCGGGGAAAATATCTATCCAGAAGAAGTCGAGAGCGTGATAAACAGCCACGAAATGGTCAATGAGTCAATAGTGACTACCAGAAAAGGACGTCTGACGGCACTTGTTCACTTTGACTCGGAAAAACTGAAAGCCTTCCTTGAAGCAAAGGATGAATTCAAGCGAAGCACGCAGGAAAAGATAGAAGAACTCAAGAAAGAAATCCTGGAATACGTAAACCAGAAAGTGAGCAAATTCTCGAAAATCAGCGAAATCAACGAACAGCCTGAAGAGTTCGAGAAGACAGCAACCCGAAAAATCAAACGTTTCCTATACGACGAAAACAACAAGAAAGATATCAAGAAGAAATAATAGGGCCCCATATGAGGCAGGCTAGGATCAATTGAAATCTATATCCAGCCTGCCTACATATTCTCCTTGAGCTCCCGCATGCAGTATAATTACATCCTCACCTTTGCGGTTTTTGTATACTTTCTCCGTTTTGAGGAACGTATGTGAGTGACCTCCTATGATTATATCGATATTTTCAGACTTTTCTGCAAGAGCGATATCCGAAACCTGATTGGGATATCCGGAATATCCGATATGCGTCAGGGCAATAACCAGATCACATTTCTCTTCATTTTTCAGATAATCGGCCCATTTGTCAGCGACATCATAGGTATCCATAAACACCATACCTTCCAGATTCTGCTTCGACACCAGAGAACCCAGATTTGCCACAAGACCGAATATGCCTATTTTCTTCCCGGCTTTGTAAACAATGGTGTACGGCTTTACAATATCCTCCAGTGGAGTTCCGGTAAAATCATAGTTCGCACATACAGTGACGAACTTTGCTTTTGAAAGCCTTCTGGCAAGCTCGGCTACCCCATTGTCAAATTCATGATTTCCCAAAGCGGCCACTTCATATCCCAGGGAATTCATCAACTCAACCTCAAGATCCCCCTTGAAAACAGTAAAGTAAGGAGTTCCCTGGCTGTAATCGCCTGCATCCAGGACCAGCACTTCCTTGTTCGAATTCCTCACTTGGGCAAAATATTCAGCCCTGCGGTGAATCCCCCCTGTTCCGGCTCCTTTCCCGGTACGTATCTCCTCAATCTGAGAATGGGTATCATTTGTATGCAGAATTACGAGATGGCTATCCTGCGCAGATACCGGAAATGTACTGATACACAGAACAGCGAACAATACTGAACAAACTATGTTATTCTTCATGGCCTAATCCTCCACAATCTTTACTCTGCCATCCCTTTTGTTGACCAGCACAACACCGTCGGCAGAAAGTTCTTTCAAATACTGTATTGCCACATCCCTCATCACCAATCCGGTCCGATTGACTGATTTGGCATTATCCCCTATACGGAAGCGGTCTCCGCCATCCAGAAGAAAATCTATGGTAACCATATTGTACAATCTGTCATCCTCTAGGGGCTTGCCTCCTATCAGGCATTTTTCCAACTTTTCGTCCTCTACTACAATTTCTACACCGCCCAATGCCTCGAAGCGTTCCCTTGAGGCGAAACGGTCAAGTATCTTGCGGATATCCTTTCCCTCAAGCACGGCAACCACAAGGTAGTTGTTGAACGGGAATGTCGAATAGATATCATATACCCTGACTGCACCTTTGGGGAAATTGTTCCTTATCCCTCCGTAATTCGTCAGGGACATAGTCGGATAGCCGTTGTCAATCAAGCCTGAGGCAGCGTAAAGCAACATATCGGCAGCTATGTTCGTCAAAGCACTCTCCGGCTGTTTCTCTTCTATTTCTTCCTCAGCATATATCACGATTTCCATCAATGGCCCCATTGCCTGCTGATGATCTGCAACAATGCTGTCGACGTCATATATTCTTCCGGTTTCGAATGAAGAGTCCATCCGCACCCTTTTCCACTCGTAACTGAAATTCTGTGCATTCAGGACATTCAGTATACCTAAGAGCACAGCTGCGGCTATTGTCCTGTAAACTCTCATAATGTCAATATTTTAACCATTTCCACAGATCTTTCCATGTATATTTCGTTCCTGACATGAGTATTCCCACCCTGTATATTTTGGCAGAGAAATATGTAACGACCAGGAATGTTCCTATAAGAAGCCCCACTGAAAGCATCAGTTCCCACATCGGTACGCCCCCTTCGAAAGGAATACGGGCAAGCATCACCATCGGAGACGTAAAGGGAATCATGGATCCCCAGAAAGAAAGGGTACTGTCCGGATTCTGGAATGCCTGAAGGGCAATCAGGAATCCGAGTATCAGCGGCAGGGTAACAGGGAGCAGCAGCTGGTTGGTATCAGCCTCGTTATCTACAGCCGATCCTATTGCCGCAAAAAGCGATGCATACAGAAGGTATCCGAATATGAAATAAAGCAGGAAGGAAACCAGGATATAACCGAAATTGATTCCCTTCAACACATTCAGGGCTTCCTGCAGTTCGGAAGGCTGCGATGCCGTCTGGGCAAGCTGTTCCATGTGAGCGGCATCCATTCCCGAGATAGCCATCATCTGGCTGGAGGCTTGAGGGTCTGACAGAAGTTCTGCCCCTCCAAGAGCCGCAAAGCCTGCCAGCAGGATCCCCGTAAACACGATCCAGATTACGAACTGTGTCAATGCAACGCAGGCCACGCCCAGAATCTTGCCCATCATCATTTCAAAAGGCTTGACCGAAGATACTATCACTTCGACAATCTTGTTGGACTTCTCATTTATCACACTTGTAAGGACCATCTGGCCGAACATCGTCACGAAGATGTATATTATGAAACCCATGACGAATGAGATACCCATATTTATACCAAGCATGGTCTTTTTGGTCTCTCCGTCATCCCCGAGAATATAAGTATCCATCCTTACTTCAGTATTCAGGTCAGCCAGAATACTGTCAAAATTGTCAAGGTTGTACGATTTCAGTTTGTTTTTCTCGACTATTCCGTTCACTGATGACTGGATGGCCTCTGTTACGGAATTGTTTATCTGTTTCCTGGAATACGCCGTTACCGAAAGGTTGTTTGAAGAATCCAGTCCCGAAATTTCAATCGCTGCATACATATCCGAATCATCGAGAGTTGCGGTCAGTTCTTCCTTGGAGACGTTTTCCATGAATGAATATTCGATGTTTCCGGAATTTACAAGGTTAGCAGCCACTATTCCCGAATGGTCCAGAACAGCGATCCTGCGTACCTGGTTGTCAGTATCCCAAAGCATAATCAAAGTAGGGACAATACACAAGGCCGCAAACAGGATAGGAACAACTATAGTAGTGATAATGAATGATTTCTTTTTGACACGAATAGAGAATTCACGTCCGAGAACCAGTTGTATTTTCTTGAAATCCATATTATTTGTCCTCCCCTTTTACTAATTTGATAAAAATATCATTCATACTCGGAATCAGTTCCCTGTAGGATACGACATCAAGCCCTGCTTCGGCAACTGCTGCCAGGACATCCGACGATGAAGTTCCCTTCTCGACATCGAGGACCATGCGCCTTTTACCCTTATGTTCGGCATCGAACGAGACTTTCATGAATCCGGTTTCCAACCCTGCCGGAGCATCGGCACGGTATATGATCTCGACCTGATTGTTGCCGTATTTATGACGTATTTCATCTACACCTCCGGATATGACCAGCCTGGACTTGTTTATAAGGGCAATATCATCGCACATCGCTTCCACTGACTCCATATTATGGGTCGAAAGCATTATCGTAGTGCCTTCCTCCTTCATACGCAGGATCTCATTCCTTATAAGTTGTACATTCACTGGGTCAAAGCCGGAAAAAGGTTCATCCAGAATCAGGAGCTTCGGTTTATGCACAACAGTGATTATGAACTGTATTTTCTGGGCCATACCCTTTGAAAGCTCATACACTTTCTTGTTCCACCAGCTCTCTATCCTGAACTTGACGAACCACTTCTTCAGTTCAGAGACGGCATCCTGACGGCTCATTCCCTTAAGCCTTGCAAGATAGACTGCCTGCTCCCCCACTTTCATTTTCTTGTACAGTCCGCGTTCTTCCGGCAGATAACCTATTTTGTATACATCATCACGCTGCATGGGCCTCCCGTAAAAATCTATGGTCCCCCCGTTTGCCATGATAATCTGGTTTATAATTCTGATCAGTGTTGTTTTTCCTGCCCCGTTCGGTCCAAGGAGCCCGAAAACTGTTCCCTCCTTGACATCCAGGGACAAATTGTCCAAAGCAGTATGTTCACCATACTTCTTGACGACATTCCTGCAATTGATAATATCCATACCAGTTCCTTAATTTTAACTTGCAAATATAACTAAAAATCCGATATGCTGCAATCTTATCCCGGCTCATACAAAGACAGACGCCTGGCAAGCCTGTCCGGAAGAATTCCGTTCTCTACCAGCGCCTGCAGAGTAAAACCCTCTCTGGTGACCATGCTCCGGTACCGGCATATTCCCTTCGCGGCATAAGGCCCGATATAAGGATGGATGGCAAGGGAGTCCTCCGGAAGGGAGTACAGGTCAATCCTTCTTACAGACGCAGCATCTATGTAGACCCGATCCGAGAATTTCTCGAACATATCCCGGTCAATGCCCCTGATATCCATAAGTTGTGTCACGTCCGCATAGGACCCCCACAATTTCTCACGGTAACGGATTATTTCCCTGGCATAGTAAGGACCGATCCAGGGCAATGCGTCAAGCGCCGCACTGTCTGCTGAATTAAGTTCCACCATATCCCATTTCCACCCGTCATATTCTGTAACAGCAGGAGTTGCCTCTTTCCTTGAGGCTGGTGATCTGCTCTTTTCAGAATGAAAAACCTTCCTGCTTCCGGAAGTATCCCGGACCTCTTCTTTTGCAGTCGTCTTTAACGGCACTGCGCTTCCGGAAGGAGACAGGACAGTATCACGCCGTACCGGAAGCACCGGATCATGCAATGCATGCATATCCTGATCCCTGAAATCCTCGATTATATATTTGAGAAAAACTGCAAACTGGAACGCAAGCATCAGAAACACAAGTGCTGCGACCCCTAATGACAGAGAACGCTCAATCCTCCCTTTCCTTTTCTCTCCTTCCCGCATAATCCTTTCCCTCCACTATCAAAACTATTTCGCCTTTAGGTTCATGTTCCGCATACCACTCCGCCATTCCGGCAAGGGTATCCCTTCTGGTTTCTTCATGTATCTTGCTGATTTCCCTGGAGACCGAACATCTCCGTTCCCCTCCGAACTGCTCTGCAAGCTGCGCAAGAGTCTTTGCCAGACGGTAGGGAGATTCATAGAAGATCATTGTCCTACGTTCCTCCGTCAACTCGGAGAGGCGCGTCTGCCTGCCCTTTTTGACCGGAAGGAATCCTTCGAAAACAAACCGGTCCGCAGGCAATCCCGAATTGATAAGTGCCGGAACAAATGCAGTCGGACCAGGCAGGGTCTCGACGTCTATCCCGCACTCTATGCAACGGCGCACCAGCAGGAATCCAGGATCGGAAATACCGGGTGTCCCGGCATCCGAAACAACAGCCACATCCATCCCTTCCATAATCCTGTTGCATACCGACTCGACCTTGCCGTGTTCATTGAACTTATGGTGGGCCTCCATCCTGTTCACTATACCGAAATGCTTGAGGAGCACAGAGGTCGTCCTTGTATCCTCTGCCAGTATCAAGCCAGCATTCCTGAGAGTTTCCACAGCCCTTTCCGTCATGTCCGAAAGGTTACCTACCGGTGTCGGAACTATATACAGTTTTCCCATTCCCTAAACGAATCTGCGGCGTACTGCCATGTAAAACCTGTAGACGGGCTCTGATTCCTCATCCCATTCCGGAAATGCCGTCCTCATATCTGCCAATACCTCTTCAAAAGATGAACTTTCATTGATCCTGTCCATCATAAGCTGGAACTGTATATCGTCACCGAAAAAAAGTTCACGGATAAAAAACAGCCTGTCATTCAGGCTTATCGCGAGATTTACATCTTCCACCCTGTCTCCCGGCATGTCAGTATACCAGGGATATACGTCTCTGGCTGTATCCCCTATAGCCTTAGGCACAGTAAACAGCTCGCCTAGAACAACGGCACCGTCTTCTTCTGATTCCTTACCTGAGACCTCAGTGACCGCCACGCCGTCTTCAGGAGCAATCCCGACATCTGCGGTTTCTGATTCCGGCTTGGTATAACTTACAGGAATACCGGAAGCAGAATCACGGTCTCCCGCAGCTGCCTGCCTTCCTGCCGCAAGCATCCTTTCCAGTTCGGAAATCCTGTCCTCCAACATCTCCAGTCTTTTTTCAGAGGATTCCAATTCACTAATGATCAGACCCGTTACCTCTTCCAGCGCCTTCCTGATATCAGAATACTTCTGTCTCATCACGATAATTGTCTATATTTGTACGAATTTTAACCAGTACAAAATAACGAAATGTTTTTAGAAAACGCAAAAAAACCCGGATGGATAGAAGTCATCTGCGGTTCCATGTTTTCAGGGAAAACCGAAGAACTTATCCGAAGGCTCAAAAGGGCCAAATTCGCCAATCTCAGAGTGGAAATATTCAAGCCGGCAATAGACACACGGTATTCCGAGGTCGAGGTGGTCTCACACGACTCGAGCAGCATCATTTCAACTCCAGTCGAGTCTCCGGCAAGCATACTGCTGCTGTCGGGAGACGTCGATGTAATAGGGATAGACGAGGCTCAGTTCTTCGATGACAGCATCGTTGAAGTATGCTGTCACCTTGCCGCATCCGGAATAAGGGTAATAGTAGCAGGGCTGGACATGGATTACCTTGGCAAGCCCTTCGGCCCGATGCCCTCATTGATGGCTGTCGCCGAGCATGTCGACAAGGTTCATGCCATCTGTGTAAAATGCGGGGATCCGGCTCTGCACTCACACAGGCTTTCGGCAAGCGACAATCTCGTGGAACTGGGAGAAAAGGACATCTACGAACCACTGTGCCGCCATTGTTTCAACAAATGTAAAGAACAGGGGAGTTAAATCCTTTTTGCAACAGACGTTTTTTTGCATACATTTGTAATTCATTTCAAACAATTTAATGGAACTATTAATAATAATAATTCTCATACTGCTCAACGGTATTTTCTCAATGAGCGAGGTCGCACTCATCAGCGCACGCAAATCCAGCATAACGGCATCGGCAAAAAAAGGCAGCAGATCTGCAAAAAACGTATTGAACCTTACAAAAGAACCCAACAGGTTCCTTTCTACCATACAGATAGGCATTACCCTTATAGGTATCCTTACCGGTCTGTACTCCGGTGATTCGATAGCCACCAAGTTTTCCGGCATTCTGGAAGAATGGGGCATTAAGGCCAGTGCGGCCCAGCCCATTGCCCAGACATCCATTATAGTACTGGTAACGTATTTTACGCTGATTCTGGGAGAGCTCGTACCCAAAAGACTCGGTATGGGTGCACCCGAGAATATTGCCAAAGCCGTATCCGGTCCTATGATAATACTTTCATGGATAGGACGTCCCTTCGTATGGATACTGGACAAAAGCACGAATGCCATTGTCTCCATTCTTAACATAGGGAAAAATGCAGAGGCTAAAGTAACGGAAGACGAAATCAAGTCAATGATAGCAGAAGGTACGGAAGACGGAGAAGTGCAGGAAGTGGAGCAGGATATTGTGGAAAGGGTATTCTCTCTTGGTGACAGGAAAATAGAATCCATCATGACCAGCAGGGCTGAAATGATCTGGATAGACAAGGACATGACCAACGAGGAAATCAACAATACTGTCCAGGAGAACCTTTTTGAAGTGTACCCCGTAGGAGACGGCAGTCTCGACAAGATAATCGGGGTAGTATACCTCAAGGACCTGTTCGGAAAATTGGATAAATCCGACTTCAATCTTGAAAAATACATACGTCCGGCACAATATTTTCATGAGTACACAGATGTGTATAAAGTAATGGAGCAGATGAAGGCACAGCAAGTGGTGTACGGGCTTATCTGCGACGAATTCGGGGTATGCCAGGGAATCGTGACATACAAGGACATCCTCGAAGGGCTTGTAGGGACTCTTGACAATGATGAAGGCGAGCCGGAAATCATCGAAAGGGAAGCAGGCGGCTGGCTGGTGGACGGACAGTGTTCATTCTATGATTTCCTTGCCCATTTCGACATGGAAGAATATGCCGCAGACAACGACTACAATACGCTCGGAGGCCTTGTTCTGGAGTTGCTGGAACACATACCCAAGACCGGAGAATCGGTAGTATGGGACAAGTTCAGACTGGAAGTTGTAGATATGGACGGTGTCCGCATCGACAAGATTCTGGTTACCAGGATTGAAGAAAAAGACAAGGATAAAGACGACAGATATGAATAGGATTTTCTTACATCTCAATGCGATTCTGTCCGTGCTGATATGCACATGGACATTGTCAGCACAGGACTACGATACGTCCAGTTACGCCCCGCTTACAAAAGGAATGGTTCTGAAATACAACAATCTTGACAGTGACGGGAAGGTAAGCAGTTCCTACGTAATAACCATCAAGGAGGTAGAAGGGACATTCGCAAAAGGCAGAATCGTAATGCATCAGGAGTTTTTCGACAATAACGGGACTCCTCTTTTCAAAGACAACAACGTCCCGATGGAAGTCATCACAGGAGGGAAAAACACTGTCACAAAGCTTGATGATGCGGGCAAGATAATGAAAGTCCAGGACATGATGTCGAAAGGGGATGCAAGCAGCATCCCGGCAACACTGAAGACCGGAACTACAATACCTGACGGCATTGTAGAAATAAATATAGGCATGGTCTCTGCCAAAATACTCACATCGGAACGCAAAGTGACAGATGCCAGGGAAATCTCGACTCCTGCAGGCAAATTCAAGTGCTTTATGATTGAAGAAAATCAGTGTACCAAGACAATCGTTTCCAAGAATGAAACAGTAAAGACATGGTATGCAAAAGGGATAGGCTGCGTAAAGCAGGAAGTCTATGACAAGAAAGGAAGACTGACAAACACACAGGTCCTCCAGTCAATAAGCTTTACGGAATGAACAGCCCGGATCCCGTATCCACTTATTACACATTTTCTACACATAAACAATTTCAACTTGCTTGCCGATAGACTTGAGGTTGGCACCCAGCCTGTCTATCAGTTTCAGTTTCATTGTCGTATCTATGGGCAGTCCCTCGTGGGCCTTGTTTGAACTTTGTCCGACAAAGAATTTAATATGGCTGGCTTCCTCGAGAAGCAATTCAGCCAGAAGGGATGCTCCGTCCTTTTTTACAAACTTTTTCGGGGTCAGGTCTGAAGGGGAAATGTACTTTTCACACAATTCCAGCAGTTTCCGTAATGTTATAACACCCTCTGTGGTCAGATCCACACCTTTGATATATCCGATAGGAGGCACGTCCTTGTCTACATAATCCAGACTGGTCTTGACTTCCGTCCCAAGATACCTTGCCACTATCAGGGAACTGGTTCCTCCACATACGACCTTCTTTCCTTCTCCTTCCAGGAATTTCTCCACATAGAAGTCATCCATATCCTTGTTCACCGGAGGTCCGACCATGAGGTTCACCCTTACAACGGGCCGTTTCTTAAGGACAGCCACAGTAGTATCATCACCCGGTCTGTCCATATACAGGTCATTGCATGCAGCTGCAAGCAGCCATGCAGTACATCTCGCAGACATATCAGGAGTAATATTCTCCGTCAGATGCTCCTTTATCTCACTCCTTGTCCATCCGAAATTGAGGACTTTCCCGATTCCGGCATGTATTGTTCCGTCAGACATCAGTACAACCATATCTCCGTCTTCGAGCGCCAGGTCCGAATAATACACTTTCCTCCCGAAGAACTCCAGCGGGTTCCGGTCAAAATCCATGGACTTGCCTTCGTGATAGTATATTGCTGCGGGATTGTCGAATTCGAAAAGATATCCCTTACCCTCTCCGTCTACATGGATAATCGAAAACGTGGAATATGCAACCCCTCTTACCTTACACACAGGCAGTGTCTGGATCAAGGTCTCGATGCATTCCTCTATAGGGATATTATTCGAAACCATAGTACACAGGATTTTGGATGAAAGTGTGGATAGAATGTTTGCCTTGACACCGCTGCCCAGACCGTCTGCAAGAACGACAGTGGTATAGCCACCGGTGGTAACACTTTCCACTTTGTCACCGCAGAGTTCTTCCCCGAATTTGTTCAGGGAAACGTATCCGTATTCTATAAAATGCTCTCCCTTCATTCCTCGTCCTTGTTTCTGTCCTTATCTTTCAGAAGGGTAGATTTCAGTTTAAGCAATGCTACCTTTGTTTCAGCAGTAGTTTCCCCAAGCAGGGAAGCTATCTCCTGCGCCACCATCATCTGCTTCTTTATCACTTCATCCGTTGTGGCAAGAGTCTCCATGGTCATCTGCTCAAGTCTCTCGTTATAACGGACATCCTCCGTTATATCCTTCATTATTCCGAAAAGGACTTCCCTGCCTTTCAGGATACTGATCGAGAGCTGCACATATTTTTTCGTGGAATTCAGGAAAATCTTCCTCCATACCTTGTCACGCCCTGAGGAATATGCAATCAGGAACTCGCTTGTATCGAAAAAATCGGAAGCAGGCAGCCCTTTCAGGCTGAAAGCCTCTATCCCCAGCAGTTCTTTGGCCTTCTGGTTTATGTCCACGACTTTCAGGTCCCTGTCCAGGATTATGACTCCGTCAGGACTGTTGTGGACTATTTCATAGGACATTGACTCTGCCCTTTCCCTCATATATGGAAGACAGATGTCTATATCGGCATACCCGTTGAATACAGCCCATGCCTTTTCACGGCATGTATGGAAACCGCAGGACCCGCAATTCAACTCGTCTTCCGGCTTGAACTTGCCGGTCCTGCGCAATATTTCCGTTATCTGTTCTTCTGTAGGGATCAGTCCCTTTCCCTCTATCCTAGGATAAGAGGCCGCAAGATCCACATCATAAGGCCTGTCTCCGGGTTCTTCCCTTCTTCTTGCATTCTTGTCAGCCCTCACATATTTCTTGACATCCATGGTCGCTCGTACATCCTCCCCGCTCTCCACCATGCTGCAAGGTCCGCTTACACATGCATTCACACACATATTCATCTCCAGGAATGCTCCGGATATCTTGTCAATGTGCTTCAGCGTATCCACACAGTTCTGAGGACCGTCCACAGCCACATACTCGTATCCCTTGGGACGTTTTTCTATAGACTGTATGATTCCCCTGTGGATGGGATATGCCTTGCTCCTGTTGGCAGGCATTCCGTCATCAGCTTTCCTTATCGGCTCCGGAAGAGGGAACACAAGCCCTCTTTCCACCATCAGGCTCCTTAGATCCTCGAATGTAAGCACACCGTCCACAAGACCACTTTCCTTCGCCTCGCGTTTTTTTGCAATGCAAGGGCCGATAAAGACAATCTTGTGCCCGGGATAACGCTTCCTCAGCATTTTCGCGTGCGCAATCATGGGAGAATCCACAGGAGCAAGAAACTTCAATGCTTCAGGATAATACTCCTGTATCAGACGGCAAAGGGCTGGACATGCAGAGGTTATGAAGTTTTCATAATTCCCTGTCATCATATGCTTCAGGTATTCCTTGGTAACAGCGTTTGCACCGACAGCAGTCTCTTCACTGAATGCAAAACCCAGCCTTTGCAGAACTTCACTCATCTGGGAAAAATCATGAAGGCGGAATGAAGAAATGAACGACGGAGCGACACTTGCCACCACCGGTGTATTGCCCAGCAGCAGACTTTCCACCGATTCTTTCTCGCTGTGGACAATCTTCGCATTCTGGGGACAGACCACGGTACATCTCCCGCAAAGGATACACCTCTCCTTTATGATCCGGGCCTGATGTTCCTTCACTTCAATTGCCTTGACAGGGCATTCCCTTACGCATTTGTAGCAATCCTTGCATCTCGCCTTCTTGAATTCCAGATATTCTTTCATACTATTGGGGTACTATCTTAGGATAAATTTCTTTGAGGAACTTTTCTTCAGCATTGTCCCTGTTGACACCATGGACCAGTATGTCTTCACTCCCGTCCCACGCATCCTCCGCTGACATCATTACGCCTTCGGCGCAATGCCCCATACAGAAACTGGCCTGCAGTTCCACCAGGTCTTCCACATCGTACTTGCGTAGCAGCTCCTTCATTGCTTCGACCACTTCATACGATCCCTTGAGGTGGCAGGAACTTCCTATACAGATCTTGACTGTCATCGCATCGCTTCAACTTCATCCGTTGTCATAGGCACATATTTGCCCAATCTACGGTATCCGTCTTCTGTAATAAGGTAATCTTCCTCGTTACGCAAGCCTCCGAAATCCTTGAATTTCTCTATCTCACTGTAATTCAGGAATTCTTCGAATTTCTTCTGGCTCTTCCACTGGTCAATCAGTTCCGGGATGAAGTAGATTCCCGGCTCAATGGTCAGTACAAATCCCGGTTCAAGCTTTCTCGCCAGCCTCAGCGACTTGAATCCGAACATGGTACTCTTCGGGACCCCGTCGTAACCTACCCATACTTCTCCGAGGTTTTCCATATCATGGATGTCCAGTCCCATCATGTGTCCGAGGCCACAGGGGAAGAACATGGCATAAGCACCGGAAACAGCGGCTTCTGCAGGATCGCCCTTCATCAGTCCTATGGATTTCAGCCTTTCGGATATTACCGTTGCAGCCTTGATGTGCACATCCTTGAATGCGACACCCGGGCGCAATGCATGCACCGCTGCCATATGTGCATCGAGAGCCATGTCATATATCATTTTCTGCCTTTCGGTGAATTTCCCAGATACAGGGACTGTGGACGAAAGGTCACCGCCATAATGCATGTGGTTTTCCGCTCCGGCGTCCAGCAGGAAGAGGTCTCCCTCTTTAAGTGTATTTCCATGGTAATGGTTATGCAGGGTCTGTCCGTTACGGGTCGCGATAACCGGGAACGAAAGCCCGCTTCCCAAAGCGAGTGCAATCCTTGTAACCTCTGCCGCGATATCCGACTCTTTCATGCCGGGACGTACATTGCGCATCATGGAAAGGTGCATCTCTGCAGTAATGTCCACTGCTTCCTCGATCTGGGCGATTTCCTCTTCAGTCTTGTAGTTACGCATATTCACCACTGCCCTGATAAAGGGAATGGAAGGCTGTGCGACAGGATATTCGGCCCAATCCCTCAGCTTGAGTATATGCTCTGCCCTGTATGGAGGCAGGAAATGTATCTTGCGGCCTGAAGCCAAAGCCTTTTTCAGTGCATCTGGAAGAGCATTCTTCGGCTGTATGCTGGTGATTCCTGCCATCGAGCATTTTTCTGCAAGCGAAGGCTGTACTCCCATCCACACTATGTCCTCAACCGTTATATCATCTGCAAAAACGGTGTCCACACCATTATCCAGATCTATGATTGCAGAAAAACCTGCATAATCAAGCCCGAAATAGTAGAGGAATGTCGAATCCTGACGGAACTCGTATGTATTGTCCATGTAATTCATTCCGGTATCTTCATTCCCAAGGAAAAGCAGGATTCCGGATTCGCCGGCTGAAGCCATAGAGGCCGCCAGGCTTTTTCTTCTACTGATATAAGTTTCTTTCGCGAACATAAGTAATAAGGTATTAAAAGGATATTTTTGAGTTATTTCCCAAAGTTAAGAAAAAATAATCAGCGAGAGTTTTTTTTCATAAATTTGTTTGCACAATTAAAACTCAACACCCTATGAAATACAAAATGACCATAATGGCTGTTTCAGCCGCATTGATGGCAGCAGCTGCCGCCGTGGGATGCAAATCAGCTCCCGAAACACCGAAACCCGAAAGGGATTATGTAATTGTAGTGCACGGAGGTGCAGGAAACATGGGCGGTCTGGCCCGGAATACGGAAAAGGCCGAACAGTATTATGCTGCCCTTGATTCTGCCCTGATGATAGGAAATGAAATACTGTCAAAAGGAGGAGAAGGCATTGATGCCGTTATCGCAGTAGTGGAATATTTTGAAGGGAACCCCCTTTTCAATGCCGGTATCGGTGCGACCATTTCCGCCGAGGGATTCTTCGAACTGGATGCTGCAATTATGGACGGCAAGGACCTCAGTGCCGGATCCGTGGCCGGTGTAAAACATATCAAACACCCCATAGCTGCCGCAAATGCTGTCAGGACTTCCAGCCCCCACGTCATGCTGAGCGGTACAGGAGCCGAAGAATTTGCAGAGTCGAACAATCTTGAAATGGTGGATGACAATACATATTTTGCAACACCGGGCACAATGAGATGGGTAAAGGAATTCCAGAAAAAATCCAAGAAAAACGGGACTGTCGGATGCGTTGTCCTGGACAGCCATGGCAACCTTGCTGCCGGAACCAGTACCGGAGGAATGTTCAAGAAACGCTGGGGCAGAATAGGTGACGCCCCCATAATCGGAGCAGGCACATATGCCGACAACGGAAGCTGCGCTGTATCCTGCACAGGACATGGCGAGTATTTCATCCGCCATGCAGTCGCACATAACCTGAGCGCACGCATAAAATATCTCGGGGAGGATATCACCGAAGCCGCAAGGCACATACTTTTCGAAGACCTTAACAGCGAAGAGGGTAACGGAGGCCTTATAGCTGTAGACAAAGACGGTAACTTCACCATGGAATTCAACTCTACCGGAATGTTCAGGGGATACCTCTACAAGGAATCCGCCACCGGTGAAATCAGAAAGGCCTGCGGAATAGATTCCACTTTGGTACAACGATAAAAAACAAAGGACGATGAAAGCCAGACTCTTGATCTCCCTATTCCTATGCTGCGCAGTAATATCAAGCACATTCCGGGAAGCCAGGGCATCCGAAAGGAAGCTTACGCTTGAGGACATTTACAGGAACGGGGAATATTCATCGCGGGGGATCAGTGCCCTGCGATGGGCTGATGACGGAAAGTCGTTCTACACCCTGGACAGGAACACTTCCGTAGGCGGCACAGATATCGTACTCAACAATATCAGAACAGGTGAGAAGACAGTAATACTGCCTGCTTCATCCCTTATCCCCGAAGGCAAGTCAGCGCCGTTGAGAATAAGCGACTATATCTGGTCCATGGACCACAGCCAGCTTCTCATATACACCAATACGAAAAGAGTATGGAGAACCAACACAAAAGGCGACTATTGGGTAATCCGCGCTGACGGAAGCGGACTCAGGCAGCTCGGACGCGGATTCGAACCGTCCGAACTCATGTTTGCGAAATTCTCTCCGGACGGGACAAAGGTCGCCTACGTCTACAAGAACAACATCTACTGTGAGAATCTTTCTGACGGCAAGATAACCCAGCTCACTTTTGACGGGAACGACGTTATCATCAACGGCAACTTCGACTGGGTCTATGAAGAAGAACTGCACCAGCAGGACGGTTTCAGGTGGAGTCCGGACAGCAAAAGGATTGCCTACTGGCAATTCGACACGGAGGGTACCGGAACTTTCTACATGATCAACAATATCGATTCTGTATATTCAAAGATCATCCCATTCCCTTACCCGAAAGCCGGAACGACAAACTCGGCAGCCCGTATCGGTGTCGTGGAGACAGACAGTCCTTCCCCCGCCACCAGATGGTTCGACATACCCGGAGATCCCAGAAACAACTACCTTGCCCGGATGGAATTCGTCCCTAACAGCAACGAAGTGATGATCCAGCAGCTGAACCGCCTGCAGAATACGAATAAGGTATATTACGGCAATGTCGAGACAATGGCTCTGGACAATTTCCTGACAGACAGAGATGAAGCATTTCTTGACATACATGACAACATCATCTGGACAGAAGGCGAAAAACATTTCACATGGACAAGCGAGAAGGACGGATGGAGACACCTGTACATGATGTCAAGGGACGGGAAAAGCGAAATACCTGTAACAATCGGGGATTTTGACGTTGTCAACATCGTAAGGATTGATCCAAAAGGAGGTTATGTCTATTATATAGCATCACCGGACAATCCGGTGGAGCGCTATCTGTACAGATCCCGTCTGGACGGGAAGGGGAAAGCGGAACGGGTCACACCTGAGGGAGAAAACGGACACCACGGATACAACATCTCCCCTGACGCAAAATATGCAATCCATACTTTCAGCAACAGTGAGACTCCTACCCGCTACGAGCTCGTCTCGCTACCTTCACACAAAACCGTCAGGATTCTGGAAGACAACTCCGCACTGGCAGAAAAATATGCCGCTCTCGGACTTCAGGAAAAGGAATTCTTCAGAGTCGACATAGGATACATTGAACTGGATGCATGGATGATCAAGCCTTCAGACTTCGATCCTGGCAAAAAATATCCTGTAATATTCTATATCTACGGAGAACCCTGGAACAGTACAGTCCAGAACTCATGGAGCGGAGGGGACCTGTGGAGCCGTTTCCTGGCCGAGCAAGGTTACATCGTAATGAGCATTGACCCCAGAGGCACGAATACACCAAGGGGAAGAGATTGGCGGAAATGCGTTTACGGTAAAATCGGGATAATACCGCCGGCAGATCATGCCGAAGCAGTCAGAAAGATAATCGGCACTTACCAGTTCGTGGATGCAGCCAGAATCGGGATATGGGGATGGAGCGGAGGAGGCTCCTCGACAGCCCACCTAATGTTCAGATACCCGGATATCTATTCTACAGGCATAGCTGTAGCCGGTGTGTATTCGCAGTACCTGTACGACACCATATATCAGGAAAGATACATGGGACTGCCTTCCACAAATCCCGACGGATATAGGGACGGCTCACCCATTACCCATGCCTCAGGGCTTAAAGGGAATCTGCTCCTGATTCATGGAACAGGGGACGACAACGTACACTACCAGAGCTGTGAAATGCTTGTGAACGAACTTATCAGGCAGAACAAGATGTTTTCCATGCTGGCATATCCTATGCGCTCACATGGAATCTACGAAAGGGAAAATACGACATACCACCTGTATCAGTCAATGCTGAAATACTGGCTCGAAAACCTTCCCGCGGGAGGAAGATAACAGACTATTTGTCTATTTCCGGTATTTCGTCATCAGAATGCTCGTCCAGACGCTTTTCCCAAAGGTACTTTTTGGTCTCCCTGACCAGAACTCCTGAAAGCAGAAGCAGGGATATCAGGTTGGGGATGGCCATCAGTCCATTCATTATATCGGCAATGTTCCATACGGCAGCGAGATTGGCCACTGCACCGACGAATACGCCTGCGATGAAAATTATCCTGTATACTATCACACTTTTACGGCCACCGATATACTCGACACATTTCTCCCCGTAATACGACCAACCGAGAATCGTAGAAAAAGCAAAGGTCAGAAGACCTACCGTAAGGACAACGGGGCCTATAACCGGTATCAGACCGAAAGCACTGTTCGTCAGTGTCGGGCTTGCCGAATCTATACCGTTTGGAGAAAGTATGCTGCTCACCAGCACAATACCTGTCAGAGCACATATGACCACTGTATCCCAGAAAGTCCCGGAAGCAGACACCAGTGCCTGCCGCACCGGATTTCTGGTCTGCGCTGCAGCCGCGACAATAGGAGCGGAACCGATCCCGGACTCATTGGAAAAGAGGCCTCTGGCAATTCCGAAACGGCAAGCCGACATTATGGTAGACCCGACAAAGCCGCCTCCGGCAGCCTGCGGAGTAAATGCAGAACTGATAATCAGGCGTATGCTTTCTCCTACATATTCATGATTTATGAAAAGTATCACCACACATCCCACTATATAGAAAAACGCCATAAACGGCACGAGGATACCGCATACCTTGGCAATGCCTTTGATACCGAACAGCACCACCAACGCTGTCAATATGGCAATTACCGCTCCTGTTACCACCGGTGGAATATTGAAAGTATTGTCCATCAGAAGCGATATGGAGTTAGACTGCACCATATTGCCTATCCCGAATGAAGCTATGATTGCAAAAACAGCGAAAAGCACCCCAAGCCATTTGGCTTTTAGCCCTCTCTCTATGGTATACATCGGACCTCCCAGCATTTTCCCGTTTGATACCTTTACACGGTACTTGACTGCCAGAAGGGATTCGGAATATTTGGTGGCTATACCGAAGACTCCTGTAATCCAGCACCAGAATACTGCACCAGGACCACCCAGTGAGATGGCTGTAGCGACTCCGACAATGTTTCCGGTACCGATCGTTGCGGCCAGAGCCGTTGCAAGTGCCCCGAACTGGCTCACGTCTCCATGACCTGAATTGTCACGGGTAACAGACAGTTTTATTGCCTTGAATATTTTCAGCTGGGGGAAACGGAGCAGGACCGTAAGGTAAAGATGCGTCCCCAACAGCAGGATTATTAGAGGCCAGCCCCATACTGCCGAGGCTATCTTGGCCAGAATTTCTGTAAAGGTCATTTCCATAGGTATTGTAGTTTTATTGAAGTCCGGTTCATTCTTTAAAGTAGACCCTTCTCACCCTGTGGGATACACCCGTCAATATTTCATAAGGGATTGTTCCGAGTTTGTCTGCCAGTTCTGTCACCGGGATATTCCTGCCGAAGATCTCAACCTCATCCCCTACTCCGGCATCCGTATCGGTTATATCCAGCATGCAGGCATCCATGCATATATTCCCCACTATAGGAACTCTCTTACCGTGCACATACATTTCCCCTGTGCCGCAACTCAGATGACGGTTAAGTCCATCTGCATATCCGACAGGGATGACTGCTATACGGGATGTCCTGGACAACCGTCCTTTACGGCCATAGCCGACCGTACTTTCAGAATCAACCTCACGGACAGATGCTATATGTGTCTTGAAAGTGCTTACCGGCTGCAGGCCATCCAGTCCTCCGATACCATAAAGGCCTATCCCTAACCTCGCCATCTCGAAGGCATATTCCGGGAAGCGTTCTATCCCTGCACTGTTCAGCACATGACGGGCTATCCTGTAAGGGAAATGCGGGGAAATCATTTCCATCATTGCATTGAACTGCCGTATCTGCCCTACAGTAAAACTGTCCTCTGCCGGATCGTCAGCGGCAGCAAGGTGCGTAAAAGCAGACTTCAGAAGAATTGTTTTCCTCCCGTCCATAAACTCCAGTAGCAGAGGAATGTCCTTCATATCCAAACCTGAACGGTTCATACCGGTATTCAGTTTAAGATGTACAGGATATCCTTCAATGCCATGTGTTGCAATGATACTGCCAAAACCACGAAGCAGATCCAGCGAATAGATTTCCGGTTCCAGACCGAATTCTATCATCTGCGCAAAAGATTCCGGTTCAGGATTCATAACTGCAATGGGCATTGTGATTCCCCTGGCCCTCAAGGCAACACCTTCATCCGAATATGCCACCATCAGGTAGTCCGCCCCGGAATACTGCAGCTGCGCTGCTACCTCGGCCGATCCGCTGCCGTAGCCGAATGCCTTTACCATTACAGCGAGCTTTGTGCCGGCCGGAAGTTTCCTCCGGTAGATATTCATGTTTTCCGACAAAGCATTCAGATCCACTTCCAGGACTGTAGTATGGGACTGCTTAGCCAGAAAATTGCCGATATATTCAAACCTGTATTTACGCGCCCCTTTGATAAGGACAGCCATATTGCTGAAAGAAGATCGCTTTTCGGAAGCGACAAAAGCTTCCGTATCACTGTAGAAGCGTGCTTGCGGCAGGTCGAACATTCCCCTGCATTCCGAAAGTCTCGGTCCTATCCCTATGAACAGTGAAACTCCTGCCTCCTTCAAGCGGTCGGCCACTTCCCTGTATATCTCAGCATCCCTGCCTCCAGCATCCACGAAATCCGACAGGATTACTGCCTTCCCTCCTTCAGGTTTCTGCATGGAAAGGAAGTTTACGGCAATGGCGAATGACGCCGGATCGGAATTGTAATAATCCTTTATAAGAGTCGAGCCATCCACTCCAGGCCTTACTTCCATCCTCATGGCAACAGGCTGCAGATTCCTTACGCGTGCAGCGATGGTCTCATGAGCCCATCCTTTCCATAAAAGATAGGATACGGCAGACATGCAGTTCTCGAACGAAGCCTCGTCCGGGAAAGGGATTTCCATCTCCCATGCTCCGGGAACCATCTCAGAAGGAAGAAAACGGACTTTTCTGGAATTAATACCGGACTCCGTCATCATAATCCTGAACGCAGCATTTTCCGAAAATCCCCAGCTTAGAATCCTCGCCTCAGGCCGCATAACCCTGGCTGCCATATCTGCGACTCTACCTTCCCGGCATATAAGGACTGATGACCTGGAGAAAAGATGCAGCTTTTCGAGAAGACGGTCATCATCTGAAGCGAAGTTTTCCCCATGGGCCTGCCCGAAATGAGTGAATATTCCCACATCAGGACGAATAATACGTTCAAGCCGTCCCATCTCGCCTGGCATTGACATTCCTGCCTCGATCAGGGCTATCTTACAATCTCCGGATATCTCGAAAATGGAAAGGGGGACCCCGACCTGCGAGTTATAGCTTCTGGGACTGCGGTCCAACGGCACATCTCCGCCCGCGAGCTGCGCAATCCACTCTTTCACGACTGTCTTGCCGTTGCTTCCGGTTATTCCCACTACTTCCGTCCCGTGCAGGGATGCCCTGTATTCTGCCGCATCCTCCTGTAATGCCCGGAGAGTATCTTCGACATACTTCACAGATGCCCCGTAAAGCCTGTCGAATCCAGGTCTGCGGCTGCTCAATACAAAATTCCTCACTCCACGTGAATACAGTTGGGTTACATAGTCATGTCCATCATGGTTCATGCCCTTCAGGGCGTAAAACACTGTCTCCGAAGGACGGATCACAGCACGGCTGTCAACAACGTGGAACATAGGATAGGGTCTATTTGCAATAAAAGTCAATCATTCTGCTTATTGCCCTCTGGCATACGGGACAGAAGTCCGGAGGTGTATTGGATTTCATCCTGCAGTCCTCGGCAGGACGGTATATCCCTTTGGCCATATATCCGCCACCCTCAAACAGACCGGCTTTTCCGGAATCCTTCATGTCTTTCCATTTGGAACCGAAATCAACGAGTGTTGTAATATTCGGTTCCCAAGGCTCCAGCTTAAGATTATAATAGTCCTCGTAAGCAACTTCCGATGTATAATATTCATCTCCGAGACCGGCAAAACTATGCCCGAACTCATGTACGAACACAACCTCTGACAGTTCATTGTCGGCAGTACCAAGGCCGTAGGAGTTGTAGAATCCTCCGCCTCCGTATTTGGATTCGTTGGCAATTACGAAAACGGCATCGAAAGGAGCATTTGATACAGCCGAAGCTATCAGCGAATGGTCCAGGACGGTAAGATACCTGTCTGTATAGAAAGTATAGAAATTGGATTTCAGCACTGTATTTTTCCACTCATCCCTGTTGGGAATAGTCGTCCCGCTATCCTCGGATACCGAGAGTACTGCCCTCACGTTAAAATCATCCTTGCGGTCCTTGTATGGTGCCATCGAAAACAGATAATCGGTAAAACGCTTGCAGTCAGCCTGGAACTTGTCCATCTCGTCGGCAGTATATCCTTCCGCTACATAGAGGAGATCCACCTTATGCCTGTTGTCACCGGATTTTCTGAGGGTAACGACCTCAAACGAATTCTCCGGAGACCGCTCAATAAGGGCATCCTTTGGATCAATGCTGCACGAGAAGATTTCTTTCAAGCTTCCGTCCGCCTTCTGCCTTCTGAAAAGTCTGACCGTTATTTCCTCCTTAGGAAAGGGCATCCACACTGTATTGGACATGGCTTTTGCCACTTTGGATGCCTCTGCCGTAGTCGTCCATTCCAGGAAAAGCGGACACATACCGGTCGAATACACCAAGGTCTCCCCGGAATATGCCTCGAAACGAAGTTCTCCATACCCGAAAGGGTCAATCAGCGAATTCGGAGAACCTGCCCACTCACACTCCTTCCTCACTTTTACAAGAAACGCATCCAGGTTCACATCGTCCCCGGCAAGCATAAAATCGAGCCTTAGCCTTTCTCCGGTAAAATATTTGTCATAATCAGGATTACCGCTTGCTGCGGAACATGAACAGATGGACAGCAACGCAGCTGTCAGGAATATAGCCAGGAGTCTCATAGTGCATTTGTATTTGTTATACAAAAATAATAAAATCCCGAATCATAATAAACGGAGTGCAGGATTTTTCTATCTTTGCAGCCGCAGGTCATAATGTCATGGCGGGCATTCAAATACCATAGCAATGAACCTTCGGAATGTACTTACAGTTTTTTGTTCGGCCATAGCCGTTACCATCGTTTCCTGTTCAACCGGTCCCGGCACAGGACCGGCATGCAGCCTTGAATATGCACAGCTACTGTCGATAACTGAAGGAAACGGATTCAAAACAGCAGAGGTATCCGATCCCTGGAACAAAGGCAGAATCCTTCAGAGATACATCCTCATACCGAGAGATGCCTGCATTCCGGAAGACTCCATACCGAATGGGACAATTGTGAGGGTACCCATAGAGAACATAATAGTGTATTCTTCCGTCCATGCCTCGATTCTGGAAGAAATGGGCGCATCCGGACGCATAACCGGAGTATGCGAACCGGAATACATGACCTGCAGGTCCGTCAAGGAAGGTATCGCTTCCGGCAGAATAGTGGATTGCGGGAATTCTGTATCCCCCAATGTTGAGAGAATCGCTGATGCAAGAGGGGAAGTAATCATTGCATCACCTTTTGAAAACAGCAATTACGGTACAGCCTCAAAATTGGGGATACCCATCATTGAAGCAACCGACTACATGGAAAACACCCCTCTGGCCAGAAGCGAATGGATAAAACTGTTCGGAGCCCTGCTGTGCATGGAAGACAAGGCCGACTCCATGTTCCTGCAGATCGAAACCGAATACAACAGGATCCGGAGGGACATTGCAGAGGGTATCGAAGAACAGGGCCTGAAGCGTCCCACCCTGATTGCCGAAAGGAAGTACGGTTCATCCTGGGGAGTCCCCGGAGGGAAGAGCTACATAACCCATATATACCGGGATGCCGGCGCAGACTATATTTTCTCGGACATCGACGCCGAAAACTCCATAAACATGTCTTTTGAAAGCGTCCTTACAAGAGGGATCGATGCTGAATACTGGGTTTTCAAATACTGGAACCCGACTCCCATGACTTACGAAAGTCTCGAAGCGGAATACCAGCTCTACAGCAAGTTCAAAGCCTTCAGGGAACGCAGGGTATTCGGCTGCAACACCTTCGAATCGACATACTACGACGACATCGTTCTTAGACCCCAGGACATACTGATGGATCTGGCCTCCATATTCCACCCTGAACTCACCGGTGATTATACCCGGAAATATTTCTTACCGCTTCGCTGATATTCCCGAATACAGCAGAAGTGCCGTCCGGATATGCAATGGTTATATCCTCTTCGTCTATACAGGAAACATTCAGTATTCCCTCGGACGGAAGGCATGGGGTAAAGCCGTTTCTGGCAAGGGCATTGGACATCCATCTTGCCTTCACGCCGTCTCCGCCGATTCCGACCCGTGTACCCTGCACACAGGAAGAGAGCCTGCCCGAGCGGATATCGAAATTCATTCCGCTTTTCCTGAAAAAACGTCCGATACTGCCGTCAAGTACCAGTTCCTCCGGAGTCCCGGTACATACGTTTTCTTCCGGAGACAGCAGCATAAGCCTGTCTGAATACATTATGGCATTGTCCATGTCGTGGGTGGAAAGCAAAATGGACTTGCCGTGATCCGCAGCCATACGGTGGAGAAGTTCCATTGTCTCCATCCTGCTCACCACATCCAGGAAAGCAGTAGGTTCATCCAGAATTATCACTGGACATTCCTGAGCTATGGCTTTTGCAATCATTGTCCTCTGGCGTTCTCCGTCGGAAAGTTCATTCATATATGAATCAGCCTTATGCATAATACCTACTGAGTCCATTGCCTCCTCCACAATATTCCTGTCGTTGTCAGACAATGTCCCGAAAAATCCCGTATGAGGCTGCCTTCCCAATGATACGATACCCCTTACTGTCATTCCTGCAACCTCCGTTCGCTCAGTGAGGACAACCCCTACCATTCTGGAGAACTCCTGGAGGGTATAGTCATCTGCATTACGTCCGAAGATCTCCACAGTACCGGAAACCTTAGGCTGGAAACAGCACAGCGTACGTATCAGTGTAGACTTGCCCGCCCCGTTCAGACCGATCAGGGATGTCAGTTCACCGGCATTCAGGCTGAAAGACAGGGAATCATGAATCACTTTCCATTTTCCTCTTTTCATACGGTACCCTACCGAAAGGTCTTTTACCTTTACCGCTTTTTCAAGATTGCACATGGCCATTAGAACTATTTACGGGATTTCATGATTATATATATTATGACAGGGGCTCCGAAAAGAGGGGTCACAGCATTCAAAGGCAGGAGATTTCCGGAGCCCGGAATTACCGTAAGCATATTGCATGCAAGGGCAATGCATCCGCCGCACAGAATGGTCGCCGGCACCAGTATCCTGTGATCCGCTGTCCTGACCATGAGACGGGCTATATGCGGTACCGCCAGACCGATAAAGGATACAGGACCGCAGAAAGCAGTAATCACGGCAGTCATAAGCCCGGTGCATACAAGGAGAGACATCCTGGAAAGCCGTATATTGACACCCAGATTGGCAGCATATTTTTCGCCCAGAAGCAACGCGTTCAGCGGCTTTATGCACAACACAGCCATTGCAAGTCCGGAAAGAGCCACAATACTGAAAAAAGGAAGCATATCCAGGGATACGGAAGAAAAATCACCCAACCCCCACATTACGAACTTGCGGACCTTGTCAGCCGAAGCATAGTAATTCAGAATTGAAATCACGGAGGAAACAAGATAACCAACCATTATCCCTATTATCAGCAGCATGGTATTGCTTCGCACCCTATGGGAAAAAAATATGATTACACCGAGGATGGAGAGAGCTCCCGTCATGGCAGCCGCAACGATGCCTATGTACCCGCCAATGGTGCTTATCCCCCCTCCTGCACACAACATCACAATAGCTACCCCGAGATTTGCCCCGTCACTGATCCCGAGTATGGACGGTCCGGCCAAAGGATTCCGGAACAGGGTCTGGAGCAGGAGGCCGCTGACAGCCAGCGCAGCTCCGGCAAGAAATGCGGTAACTGCCTGCGGGAAACGGGATTCCATTACAATGATCCGGGAAATATCCGACACTTCTTTCCCCGTGACTATACCCCAGACGTCATTCAATGGAACCGTTACGGCTCCATACAGTATATTTCCGGCGAACAGGCATATCAGCGCTGATGCCAACAATGGGAAAACAGTTTTCTTCATCTCTTTCTGCCGTATATGATACCGCATACATAACGGAAAAGTATTATGATCAGGAAAATAAGAATGAGCGTGGACTCATAGAATATCCTTTGGGAGATTATACCCCTTGCTGCCACCTCTTCCGAATCTTTTTCAAGAGTGTTCCTTATGGAGCCTGGCCGGAATTTCCATCCTGCCCATTTTTTGACTACGACCCCGTCATCGATGCATACCAGTCCCCCGTTGGAACGGTTCATGGCAATAAGAGTCTTGTAATCCCCGTAAAGGACATTGCCTGCAAGCGAAGGCTTACTCCTGATAATGGAATCGGATGCCGGGAAAACTCCAGGAAGGAGTATATACGGATCCATCCCGTAAGCCAATACCGAATCCACAGTTGCCTCAAGTCTCGGCCAATATCCGTCGGGAATGTCTTCGGGATCGTGGAGCACGAAAAGGAATTCCGGATCCGAAGAGTTGATGATCTTTTCCGTAACAACCATACCGTAGGTATCCGAAAGCGTCATATCGAACAGCAGGTCAGACTTTCTGCCTTTGTATATATTTTCGGTATCGACATAGGTCCATGTATCATCCGGGAGACTGTCGATTGTAAACAATTCCTCATTCCCGTCCTTTTCATAGACAAAATACGTATCGAAATTCTCCGGATCCGTCACCGTATAGTATTTCTGCATGATATTGGAGCCGACACTGAAATTCCCGTATTCGACCAAAGGTATATGTATATATGAGTATAAGGTGAAGCCAAGGGCCAGAAAAGCGAACACCCCTATGAAGGCCCACTCTGCCACCACCGGAGCCACCGGACTGAACCGGTTCCTGAACAGGAAGACAGGGACTGCCGCCGCAACAAGTACCAGATTCTTGAAAAATGTCTGCCAGAGTGTAAGATGGATTGCCTGCCCGAAACAGCCGCAATCCTGCATGGCATCAGAAACGGCAACGAAAAAGGTAAGCACTGTAAAGAAAGAGAGCATAATGAGTGCCACCCAGGACCCGATATGTATCCTTATGCATGTCAACAGAGATATCCCTGTCAGCAATTCCGCAACGGACAGGAGCATCCCGGCTGGCACAGAAGCGAAGTCCATGAATCCCATGTACAGAAAGTCCATGTATTCCTTTACAATCAGGGATGTTCCTACAGGGTCCGTAAGTTTGAAAAAACCCGAAAGGATGAATGTGATCCCCAGAATAAACCTGAGAATGAACATTATTGTTTTCAGCACTTTCATTCGCATTTGCAGTCTGTTAATACTCTGTCAATTTCAGCCTTAAGGAGTCCGAATATCCCGTCCGGGGGAAGCATGTTCCCAGAGTTGTCCGAACAGTCCACCTTTATGAAGTCCGGGTCAGATGCACAGCTCTGAAGATATTTCTCCCTGACTTTGGACTGGAAGGCCATATCCGCTTCATGGATATCCTGTTTGCCTTCAAGGTACTCCCTGTCTTCCCCCTGTCTCTGGTCAGAAAGCCTGTCTTTGACAAAAGCAATAGGAACGTCAAGGAATACATTCAGATCCGGCTTGGGAATCCCGAAATCGGAATATTCGGTGCGGAATATCCATTCTGAAAGGGAGTCCGATTCCGCACCTTCGAGTTTAGCACACTGGAACGCAATGTTCGAATACACATAGCGGTCCAGCAGAACCACATCCCCCTCAGAGAGCCACTGCCTTATCATACCTGCAGCATCCCTTCTGTCTTCTGCAAAAAGGAGCGCCACCAGCATAGGGTGGACCTGTCCTATTGCCCCGAACTCTCCCCTCAGGAAACGGGCAATCATCCCTCCTACCACCGGAGCATCGAATCTTGGGAAATGCAGATAATGCAGGTTCCTGCCGAGTTCATTGGATATATAGTCCGCAACCTTACTCACCTGAGTCGATTTTCCGGAACCGTCGAGGCCTTCGATAACTATCAGCATATTCAGAATCACGTTTGCAACAATGCAAACTTAAGCAATTATTCCGGGTAATAAAATTTTTCTTAAATTTGTATTTTATTTATGTAGGACATCTAACACAAAGATTACATGCTGACATCCATCTCACCCATCGACGGACGATACTACCGCCAGGTAAAGGAACTATCTTCCTATTATTCTGAATTTGCCCTGATAAGGTACAGGGTAAGAGTGGAAATAGAATATTTCATCGCACTGTGCAGACTGCCTCTTCCGCAGCTGGAGGATTTCGACCCTGCAATGTTCAAGACCATCAGGTCGATATATTCGGAAATGACCGAAGACGATGCCGCCGAAGTCAAAGAGATAGAGAAGACCACCAACCACGATGTAAAAGCCGTGGAATATTTCATAAAGAGAAGGTTCGACAGCTTAGGAATCAATTCCAGATACAAGGAGTTCATACATTTCGGACTGACGTCCCAGGATATAAACAACACATCCGTACCTTTGAGTCTCGTGGAAGGCATCCAGGATGTCTATCTTCCGCAGCTCTACGACATAATCAATACTCTGGACTCATTTGCAACCCAGTGGCAGGACGTGCCAATGCTGGCCAGGACACACGGTCAGCCGGCTTCCCCGACCAGACTAGGAAAAGAAATAGCAGTCTTTGCGACCCGCCTGAAAGAGCAGCAGAAAATGCTTGCCGCCGTTCCTTTCTGCGCGAAATTCGGAGGAGCTACAGGAAACTTCAACGCCCATTTCGCCGCATATCCGGACATTGACTGGAACAGCTTCGCCCAGGAATTCGTAGAAGAAGTATTGGGACTGACCAGATCATATCCCACCACCCAGATAGAGCACTATGACTATACAGCGGCTTTGTTCGATGCAATAAAAAGGATCAACAACATACTTGTAGACCTCTGCCGCGACATCTGGACATACATATCCATGGAATACTTCAAGCAGAAGATCAAAGCAGGGGAAGTAGGTTCTTCGGCAATGCCCCACAAGGTGAATCCGATAGACTTCGAAAATGCGGAAGGCAACCTGCTTATGGCAAATGCAGTATGCGAGTTCCTGGCTTCAAAACTCCCCATATCCAGACTCCAGAGGGACCTCACCGACTCTACTGTACTACGTAACATAGGCGTACCGATCGCCCACTCCGTAATTGCATACAAATCCCTGTTGAAAGGGCTCGGAAAACTGATTCTGAACGAAGAAGCTCTTGAAAGGGATCTGGAAAACAACTGGGAAGTGGTGGCGGAAGGCATCCAGACCATTCTGCGCAGGGAAGGCTATCCCAATCCCTACGAAACGCTGAAAGAACTTACCCGTACAGGTAAAGCTCTGTCTGCGGTCACCATGCGGGAATTCATAGACGGCCTTGATGTCAGCGAATCCGTAAAAGAAGAGCTCAGGAATCTGACTCCTTTCAATTATACAGGAAGGTAATACTGCAACGCAGATCCGTCAATGAAGATCAGAACTTACCTGTACTACCTTGTCGACCTCGACAGGACAATATGGGACTTCGACAGGAACTCCGAACATGCCATAAGCCTGCTTGTCTCGATGGATAGCAGGCTTAATGAAGCAGTCATTGCCGTCGAGGGACATCCTCTGGATGAGGCCCTTCACCGTTTCTTTCTCAAATACGATATCATAAACCTGAATCTTTGGGCGGAATACGAAAGAGGTACCATGACGAAGGAAGACCTCAGATGGAGAAGGTTCTACGATGCTTTCAAACTGTACGGTATAGATGACAGAAGTCTTGCACGCAGATTCGGGAACGACTACCTGGATCAGATGGTAGAAGAAAGCAGCCTGATGCCCGGTGCAAGGGAAATGCTTGAAACCATCAGAAAGTCAGGAAGCAAAACAGCTATTGTGAGCAACGGATTCAAGGAAGTGCAATACAGGAAACTGCGCAAAGCCGGCATCGAAGACTATTTCGATGCAGTCATCGTGTCCGAAGAAGCAGGATGCCTCAAGCCCTCCCCCGGTATATTCGCATATGCACTCCGGAAACTTTCAGGCATAGACCCAAAACTGCAGCAGGAAGAATGGAAAAAGGCAAAAAATGAAACCCTTATGATCGGTGACGATCTGGCAAATGACATTGAAGGTGCACAGGTATTCGGAATAGACCAGTTCTACTACAATCATAAACACCTCGACATAATATCAGGAGCCACATACGAATACGACACTCTGGAACCGTTAATCCGCTGACAGCGCAGTTTACCAGTCCCCTAATTCTTCCATCAGGCGGTCAATATCCCTGCGTTCCTTTTTGGTTGGACGCCCTGTCCCCCTGTCACGGCGTATATATATTGTTTCAAATGGGGCATTCAGCTTGTCCAGCTCCTCCTGCGGGGTAATGTTTTCAGCAAACTCAGGCACAAGCTTGGCCCCCTGGCGGTTTCCTACCGGCACCAGCACTCTGTATGAAAAGTGCACACTTCCCTTACGTACGGATACAATGTCCCCCGTCTTCACCGGCCTGGAAGCCTTCGCTTCTGAGCCGTTGATCTCCACCTTTCCGCTCTTGCAGGCATCGGCAGCCTCCGATCTGGTCTTGTAAACCCTTATCGACCAGAGGAACTTGTCTATTCTTACCTCTTCTTCCATATACTACGGGATCAATGATGATGATGGTGGTGACCGCAGCTGCATTCCTCTTCCTCTGAACAGTCATCCGTATCCACATAGGAGTCCTTTTCTTCTTCCGGAGCGATATATACTTCGAGGACCTTTGTTCCGGGCACTGAGCCTGAAATAACAAAATCATTCATGGCTGCAGGGACCATGATCCATTCCCCTTTTTTCAAGGTATGCGGTACATCCTGACCAGACGGCGAAAGAAGAGCCTCACCTTCGATGCCGGCATAAAGGATAAAACTTTCATACCTGTCCGTATATATATGCATGGCATCTTTCAGGTCAAATTCCGTAACGGTAAAATACCTGTTCGACACCAGACGCCTTACCTGACTTTCCCCAGCCCTCCATAAATGTCCTTCTTCACTGTACTTGCGGAAATCTATGCAGGCCAGAGCTTCATCGATGTGCATCTGCCTTGCGGTAGCCGGGTCATGCTCCCTCCCCCAGTCATATATCCTGTACGTTACATCGGACAGCTGCTGGACCTCCGCTATCACCAGACCGCCTCCGGCCGAATGCACGGTCCCTGCCTCAATGAAGAAAAAGTCACCCTTCCTTGGCGTATATACATTAAGTACTTCTTCCAGCATACCTGCAGCGCACCTGTCCAGGAACTCAGATGCGGAGAGATCCTTTTTGAACCCCATATAGACCTTGGCGTCCGGACTTGCATCCAGAACATACCAGGCTTCATTCTTGCCATAGGAATTGTGCCGGTCAAAAGCCGTATCGTCATCAGGATGCACCTGCACCGACAGTCTGTCTTTAATGTCCAGAAGCTTCACCAGTATGGGGAATTCATTCCCGAAACGTTTGTAATTGTCCTCCCCTACTATTTCATCCATATATGTTTCAATCACATCGAAAAGGGGATTTCCTTCCATATAACCTTCTGATATTATGGAGCTTTCATCCTCAAAACCTGAAATTTCCCAGCTCTCCCCTATTACTGTATTCACATCGAAAGGCTTGTTGTACTCCAACGCCAATGCATTGCCGCCCCATACCCGTTCTTTGGGCACAGGCTCGAATCTGTATGGATAAATTGCTTTATTTTTCATTTTCATTTGAAGGTATCATTCTGTTGATAATAAGGACACTTGACAACAGCAATCCCAACGAGGCCAGGAGCAGGACAAAGAACACCGTATCATTATCCATCACCGTACGTAAGGATACGGAAGAGTCCAGGCCTGTAAAATGGCTGATCAATATGGCCGAAACATTGTTAAGCGCATGCAGTGCCACTGCCATCCAGTAACATCCGGTCTTGTAATATATCCACCCGAGAAATACCCCGCAGAAAAAAGCCGGAAAAGCCTGCTGCGCATTTAGGTGTATGATCGCGAAAAAAACCGAAGTCCACAAAATCGCATAAACCGGAGACATTGTCCTTAGCAACCCCCTGAGCATCAGGCCTCTGAATATAAGCTCCTCGAATAGTGGAGCGCAGACTCCGGATATCAAAAGAACAAGCCATAGGGGATACTTTCCGCTGAGCAGATCCGACTGTTCCTTTACCGGAGAAGGAAGTGCATCCAGGGCAAAAACCAGAGCGACAAAACCCAAAAGGGAGATTGAAAGGACCAGGAAAGGATGCTTTTCCCCGAATTGCGGTACATTTATCTTTACTGCCGGATTCCCATAGCAGGACCTTTCCTTCTTTGCGTGCCCTGCTTTATACCAGATATAAACAAACGCAGGGACAAAACCCATCAGATAAGACAGAAGGAGCGGAACAGTCATGAGGGACTGTTCTTCCAATCCCCCTGAACCGCCGGCTGCCAGATCTTCCAAAGAGGAATCTGCAAGCGACACACCGGCAATCAGCATAGAAGAACAGAGAACACCGATAACAAGGAAGAACATGAGTTTCCAGCACTCAGTCTTGTCCGGCAAATAGTATGATAGTCTATTGTCCATCCGTAAAATTTTGCCAAATATATAATATTTTAGTTAATTTCGCCCATCATGAAATACAAATCACAGGATACCGGAAACCAGTCCCCTGAGAAGAAGAAAAAAGTACTCAGGATACTTGCCAACAAATACTTTATCGTTTCGTTGGCTTTTGTAATCCTTGTAGGGTTCGTGGACCGCAACAACATTGTAAGGTGGTGCCGCGATGTCCTTACTGTCGTACGTCAGGAAAGGCTTATCCGCCAGTACCGCAAAGACATAGACGCACTTGACGGCAAACTCCGGGAACTTTCATCAGACAGGGATTCCCTTGAAAAATTCGCCAGAGAACAGTACTATTTCCAGAAAGAAGACGAAGAAGTCTTTATCGTTGATTGAACTGGTTCATGGTCCTTTCAATCCCGGCCAGACCGAATGACTTTATAGCTTCAATACATTTTTCCCTGATTGCAGGCAGTTCCGCTGCCTCTTCCGGAGTCCATTTGCCGAGAACGAAATCAACCTGGGATCCGAAACCGATATGGGAACCTATCCCTACCCTCAGACGGGGATATGCCTCCGTACCAAGCATTTCGGATATGTTGGCAAGTCCGTTATGGCCACCGGAACTGCCTTTCTTGCGCATGCGTATGGAGCCTAAGGGCAAAGCCATATCGTCTGCAACCACGAGCAGGTTTTCCAGCTCGATTTTTTTCTTTTCAACCCAATATGAAACTGCCTTCCCGCTCAGATTCATATAAGTGGAAGGTTTCAGCAATATAAAGAGACGACCCTTGACATTTATCTCCGCGATATCTCCGTATCTGGAGGTCGTAAAAGAAATATTGGATGCCTTGGCCCAGGCATCCAATATTGAAAAACCCATGTTATGTCGGGTATTGTCGTACTCGTAACCTATATTGCCCAAGCCGGTTATCAGAAAGCTCATAGGACAAACAGGCTGAGTTTACTATTTTGCAGCGGCTGCAGCGGCGGCAGCGGCAGCGGCACGTGTATGCTTAACTGTACATACGCCTGTTGTCTTGGGGCTGACGATCTTGATTCCTTCGAAAGAGAGGTCACCGGCCACGATCTGTTTGCCGAGCTGCAGGCTGGTAATGTCAATGTCCAGGACATCGGGAATTGCATCGGGGAGACCGCTCACCCTGAGTTTGCGCGCTTCAACGAGAAGCTTACCGCCGGCCCTTACACCTTCGCAGTTACCGAAGATATTGAGAGGTACATTGATTGAGATAGGCTTATCCGCAGATATTGCAAGGAAATCCGCATGGATTGTACTGTCGTTTACAGGATGGAACTGGAGATCGTGCAGAATTGCAAGATACTGTTTTCCGTCTATATCAAGATCCACGATATAGCTGTTGGGTGTGTGAGTAAGGGTCTTGAGAGCTTTTGCACTCACTGAGAACATGATGTTTTCAACTCCCGCTCCGTAAAGCACGCAAGGGACATCTCCGTTTCTTCTGATATCCTTGATGGCAGACTTGTTTCCTTTGGCCCTGCCTTTGCCAGACAAAGTAATGTGTTTCATAAAACTTTTGATAAAAATGTGTTACTCAGTCCGGTGTTTCCGGACCCCATTGCACCAAAAAGTCCAGCTTTTTGAGTGCGCAAAAGTACACATTTTTTCTGAAAACACAATAGTATTGGACGAAATGGTTTTTTTCGTATCTTTGTATGTTATTCATTCATTAACAACACATCATTATGGAAAAGAAATGGAGATGTACAGTATGCGGTTATGTACACACAGGAGAAAATGCTCCTGAAAAATGCCCTCTATGCAATGCTCCCGCAAGCAAATTCGTAGAGATTACCGAAACCAAAAATGAACTTTCATGGGCTGACGAACATATCATTGGGGTTGCAAAAGGATGCGACCAGGAGATCTGGGAAGGACTTCAGGCCCATTTCAACGGGGAATGCACCGAGGTCGGCATGTACATAGCAATGAGCCGTCAGGCAGACAGGGAAGGCTATCCTGAAATAGCAGAAGCCTACCGCCGCATCGCTTATGAAGAAGCCGACCATGCAGCAAGATTCGCAGAACTGATCGGCGATGTGGTTTGGGACACAAAGACAAACCTCAAGAAGAGAATGGAAGCCGAAGCCGCTGCATGCGCAGACAAGAAACGTATTGCGACCAAAGCAAAACAGCTGAACCTCGATGCCATCCATGACACCGTTCATGAAATGTGCAAAGATGAAGCCCGCCACGGTCAGGCATTCGAAGGACTGTACAAGAGGTTTTTCGGAGACAAATAAATCCGGAATCTATTCCACCATCTTGACGGCCTTGTTCCATGCAAGACCTTTATAGAATTCATCAAGATAACGGTTCTCGGGGTTAGGCACATAAGTGCTCAACCCCGAGTATTTTTTGATATCAAAGCCGCTTGTTCCCACCATGAAATGCTCGGTTGCGTATTTGGCAATCACCACATTCTGCATAGCTGCAGCAAATTCAGCATAAGATGAGGCATTGGCTATCCTGGAAACGAAGTCATCCAGATCGTAGAACCAGTGCCTGTTGTATCTGAAATAGCCCTGGATGCCTTTCATGTCCAAAGAAAGGTAAGACTTGCCGCTGACCGAGAATATATCAAAGCATACATTTGCCAGCATGTCCAGACCTTTAGTGTCAATCATGGAAACAGTAGAAGCCCCACCGGCTTCGCCCGCTTCGAAAAATTTCCTGGACACCTCGACCAGCGCATCGGTCCCGGGTCTGAACAGATCCCCCAGCACCAAGTCATAAGGCATTCCGTCTGCAAGGACTTCAGCAGGGGAAAATATGAGATAATCACATTTGTCTTTCAGTTCATATGCAACTTCAATACCGCCCATCAGACATGCATCGAAAACAATGAACGAAAACTTCAGCGGCAATGCATCGGCCAGTTCCGTTATTTCCATCTCATTGTTCCCGAAATTCCTGGACATGCCGAAAGACTTTACCAGATGTGAAAACGGATCTTCCTGAACCGAAGCCGGAGAAGTCTGGTTGCCAGAAACCGGATTGGCATAATACCCTTCGGGGAGCCAGCCAGTAGCATGGGACCACAATACCAGGCCATATTCCTTTGACGGGAAAAGATTGCAAGAATATTGCAGGACCGCCCTCATCACTTCCGGATCCGAAGAATCCTGATATTCATATTCCCTCAGCACCTCCATATTGACAACACCGAAACGGTCTTTGCTCAACCTCAGGAGTTTCGGCAAATCGCCTGCAATATCAAGATACACGAGAAGCACATTACCGCCCTCGCCTTTTCCGAAATAATCCGGGACATCCCCTTGTCTCATTTCCTCAATATCCGAACGGGCGAAAGAACTCAGATTGTTGTCTGCCGCTATATATACAAGGACAGTACGGTCTATATCCCCAAACTTGTCCCCGTTGATGTTGCAGGAAGTCAGAAACAGTATAAAAGCCATTATGATTCCACACTTTTTCATCCCTTTTTTACTTTTATTTAGCAAATATAGAATAAAAACACTATTTTTGTAATTAAACACTGTTTTTAACAAAAAAATCATAGGTTATGAAAAGTGAGAATCTCTTTACATTTTTAGGTGGGGCACTGGTAGGCGCTGCCTTGGCTATCCTCTTCGCACCTGACTCTGGAGACGAGACCAGAAAAAAGATCAGAGACACATTCGACAAGGAATATCAGGGACTGAAAAACAAACTGAACAATCTGGAAACAAAAGCAAAAGCCGCTGCCAACGCCTATTCTGCCGCCGGGAATGATGCAGGAATACCATCCGAAACTGACGATCTATAACAGAAATGGAAGACAACAGCGTCAACAAAAATCCGCTTGGGGATCTCTTCTCCTCTGTTAAATGCTACATTGACCTGAGGATTGACGAGATAAAGCTTACACTTGCCGAAAATCTGGCCAAGATCTTCAGCAAGATTATATTTTTTTTCCTGGCGTTCGTGCTTGTCGGTGTAATCTGCGGCATAATGGCTGCAGCTTTAAGTTCCTGGTTCGAGACTCTGCTTGGAAACAGAACCCTGGGGCTTCTCCTGACAGGAGGGATATTCCTTCTGGCTCTGCTTGTCCTGTTCCTTTTCAAGGACAGGTTCCTGGTCAATACCCCTCTGAGGATGTTCTTGAAAATGTTTTTTGACAATGGAAAAAATGGAAAGAAATAGCAGAAGTCAGGAATACGCCAACATACGCAACCTTAAGGAGCTGCAATATCACAGAAGGCTTTTGTCCTCCAGAATAGACCATCAGGAAGTGACGGTAATGTACAGACTGCGCTGCCTGTGGGATTTCATTTCCCCTACCAACATCCTGGATATGGGCTTCAGGGCCATTGCCTCCCACAACCAGTCTTTCAATATCTTTTACAGGACAGTATCTTTTGCCAGAAGTCTGCTGAAAGGCAGGAAATAACAGGACTATGAAAATAGTAATAGCAGGAGCAGGGGAGATCGGTACACATTTGGCCAAGATGCTTAGTCTGGAATACCATGACATTACCGTCATCAGTCCGGATGAAGAAAGCCTGGCCAGAATCTCCGAAGAATCGGACGTGGTAACCGTAACCGGTCTGCCTTCTTCCATTGACGTACTGACAAGCGCCGGCACAGGCACTGCGGACCTGTTCATCGCAGTAAGCCCTGAATCGGAACAGGACATTAATGTAGTGTCCGCTGTCCTTGCAAAGAAGCTGGGGGCAAAGAAAGTCACCGCACGTATCAACAACGAGGAATACCTCAAGAACGAAAACAGGGTTCTGTTCACCGATTTGGGGATCGATTCCCTGTTCTATCCTGAAAAGATCGCTGCCAACGAGATCGTAAATCTCCTAAAGCAGAATGCATCGGAATTCATGAACTATTCCCATGGGAAACTGCAGCTCATCGTTTTCAGGATAGAAGAATGTTCACCGATGATTGACCGCACTGTAAGGGAACTCAGGCAGCAGACACACAATCTTCTCAGATCGGTTGCAATAACCCGCAACGACACCACGATTATTCCCACTTACGAAACCAAGTTCAAACTTCATGACCAGGTATATTTCGTAACCAAGAAAGAAGGCCTCAGCGAACTGATGGCCCTCTCTGGCAAAGAAAAGGTTACCATACGGAAAATGATGATCCTTGGAGGAGGGCGCATCGGGGAAATGGTTGCCAGATCCATGGAGAAGCAATCGGAAATAGTCAAACTGATAGAATTGAACGATGACAAGTGCGAATACCTTTCAGAAGTTCTGGACCGCACAATGGTGATCAACGGAGACGGACGCAATTCCGACTTGCTTATGGAAGAAGGCATCAGGGAGATGGATGCCTTTGTTGCAGTGACAAGCAGTTCCGAGGCAAATATACTATCCTGCGTAGTAGCGAAAAGGCTTGGTGTCCCGAAAGTGATTGCAGAAGTCGAAAACTTCGAATACATAAAGCTGGCAGAGGAAATGGGGGTCAACTCTGTCATAAACAAGAAACTTATCACTGCCGGAAAGATATTCCGGTTCACCCTTTCCAACAAGGTCCGTTCCATCAAGGTACTCAGCGGGACCGATGCAGTTGTCCTCGAATTCATTGTAAATACGAACAGTAAAATAACCACCGGAAAACTTCAGAACCTTAATTTCCCTCAGGAGGCAATCATAGGCGGCTACATCAGGGGAAACGAAAGTTTCATGGCAGACTCGGAAACGACAATCCGCCCATACGACCAGGTAGTGGTATTTGCCCTGCCCGAAGCAGTTGACAAAGTCGATAAATTCTTTTTATAATATAAATCAACACAATTCATCAAAATCATCATGATACAATTCAATTTCACCGTTTCAGGAAAAACAAGGACCGAGCATGACTTGCTTGGCTATAAAGAAGTACCCGAAGAAGCTCTTTTCGGAATCCAGACCCTCAGGTGTCTGGAAAACTTTGACATCAGCAAATACCATCTCTGCGACTACCCTGAGTTCATCAAGGCATTCGGTATTGTCAAAATGGCTGCAATCCTTGCCAACCACAAGCTCGGTCTCGTTTCCGACGAGATCAAAGATGCCATCGTCCAGGCATGCAATGAGCTGATTGAAGGCAAACACACCGAATTCTTCCCTATTGACATGATGCAGGGTGGAGCAGGCACAAGTGCAAACATGAATGCCAATGAGGTAATTGCCAACAGGGCTCTTGAAATCATGGGACACAAGCATGGAGAATACCAGTACTGCCATCCCAACGACCACGTCAACATGGCTCAGTCCACAAATGACGCATATCCCAGTGCAATGCACCTCGGACTGTATTTCATCAACGAGCGTGTACAGGCAAACCTCAAAGACCT
>CAZXFF010000017.1:0-38737 GCA_964640305.1 uncultured Muribaculaceae bacterium
TAGAATCTATAAGATCTTTGGATAACTTAAACACGGAACTTTGCAGGTGAGCCGAGATTTCCACTTTTCCGTCTTTGTCCTTGTTTGCTTCTTCACAAGCAGTGAATCCGAGTGCGATTATTCCTGCAAAAGTCAGGAATAATGTTTTCTTCAATAATTTCATAAAATCAGTTTGTTAAAATTCAGTCAAATATAGAAATAAATAAAAAGTGTGCCAAACTTCTGTAAGGCACACTTCTGTTATATACGGGTCTTCCGGAATTACTTGTTGTTGTTTCCGCGAGGTCTCCTTTCACGGCGTCTGTCACGGCCTCCGCGACGGTTTTCACCACCACGTCTTTCGTTTGTGACAGCGCTTGCGCCTGCGTTGGGAGAAAGGTCACGCTTTCCGTAAACTTCACCGTTGCAGATCCATACCTTGATACCGAGAACACCTACTTTTGTATGAGCCTCAGCAAGAGCATAATCTATGTCTGCACGGAAAGTATGGAGAGGAGTCCTTCCTTCTTTGTAGAGTTCCCTGCGTGCCATTTCTGCACCTCCGAGACGGCCGCTGATGAGGACCTTGATACCTTCAGCACCCATACGCATGGTACTTGCGATAGCCATCTTGATAGCCCTTCTGTATGAAACGCGTCCTTCTACCTGACGGGCGATGTTGTTGGCTACGATGTTTGCATCCATTTCAGGTCTCTTGACTTCGAAGATGTTGATCTGGACTTCCTTGTTGGAAATCTTCTTCAATTCTTCTTTCAGTTTATCGACTTCCTGACCGCCTTTTCCGATGATGGCACCGGGGCGTGCAGTATGGATTGTTACTGTGATGAGTTTCAGAGTCCTTTCGATAACGATTTTCGAAAGATTGACCTTGGATATGCGGGCATTGAGGTATTCGCGGATCTTTGCGTCCTCAAGGAGCTTGCCAGCATAGTCATCCCCGCCGTACCAATTGGAGTCCCAGCCGCGGATGATACCGATACGATTGCTTATAGGGTTGATTTTCTGTCCCATTATTTTTCCTCCTGATTAGCTACGGGTTCGTTATTAACTTTGGTGTCTTTAACTCCCACGATGATGGTAACATGGTTGGAGCGTTTGCGGATACGTGCTGTACGGCCCTGAGGAGCTGTGCGGATACGTTTGAGAGTACTGCCCTGGCCGACCATGATGGTCTTGACGATAACGTTTCCGTTTTCGAGTTCCTTACGGGCACCTTCGTTCTTGGCTTCCCAGTTAGCTATTGCCGACCTGAGAAGTTTTTCGAGGCGGGAAGCTGCTTCTCTTTTTGTATATTTCAGTATGTCGAGAGCATGGTTTACTTCTACACCTCTGATCATGTCAGCAACGAGACGCATCTTGCGGGGTGACGTGGGAACGTCATTGAGCTTTGCAATCGCTGTGACTTTCTTTATTTCTTTAAGCCTTTCGGCCATTTTTGTCTTGCGTGATCCCATGTGTAAAATGTTTTATTTATTAACGATTGCCCGAATGACCTTTGAATGTACGGGTCGGTGCGAACTCTCCGAGTTTATGACCTACCATGTTTTCAGTAACATATACCGGAATAAATTTATTTCCGTTATGCACAGCAATGGTGTGGCCTACAAAGTCGGGAGAGATCATGCTGGCGCGGGACCAGGTCTTGATAACTTCTTTTTTCATGGAACCCTCGTTCATGGCAATGACTTTCTTTTCGAGACTAGCCTGAATGTAGGGACCTTTTCTAAGTGATCTGCTCATAATTCTCTAAAATTTATTCCGTTATTTCTTACGTCTTTCGATGATAAACTTGTTCGAAGTATTCTTGGGATTACGAGTCTTGTAACCCTTAGCAGGAATACCTTTACGCGAGCGGGGATGTCCTCCGGATGCGCGTCCTTCACCACCACCCATAGGGTGATCGACAGGGTTCATCACAACGCCTCGGTTGCGGGGTCTGCGTCCGAGCCAGCGGCTGCGTCCTGCTTTTCCCGAAGATTCGAGGTTGTGGTCGGAATTGGAAACAATACCTACGGTAGCGCGGCAGGTAACAAGTACCATCCTGGTTTCGCCTGAAGGGAGGCGGAGGATAGCGTGTTTGCCTTCACGTGCTGTGAGCTGTGCGTATGTTCCGGCGCTGCGGGCCATTGCGGCACCCTGACCGGGATGCAGCTCGATGTTGTGGATATTGGTACCGAGGGGAATTTCAGAGAGAGGGAGAGCATTTCCTACTTCAGGGGCGATGTTGGAACCGGACATGATGGTCTGGCCTACTTCGATACCCTGAGGGGCAATGATATACCTTTTCTCACCGTCAGCATATCTCACCAATGCAATGCGGGCACTGCGGTTGGGATCGTATTCGATTGTCATAACGGTAGCGGGGCAGTTGTCCTTGTCACGACGGAAGTCGATGATACGGTACATCCTTTTGTGTCCGCCACCGATGTAGCGCATTGTCATCTTACCGGTATTGTTGCGGCCGCCGGTCTTCTTCAGGGGTTCGAGAAGTGACTTTTCGGGAGTGCTGCAAGTAATTTCGCTGAATGCGCTGATGATCTTATTTCTTGTACCGGGTGTAATCGGTTTGAATTTACGTACTGCCATAGGATTAAATGTTGCTATAGAAATCAATCTTGTCCTCTCCGGCCAGTGTCACGTAAGCTTTCTTGTAGTGGTTGGCACGGCCGGTCAATAATCCCGCCTTTGTATAGCGGCTCTTGCGTTTTCCATGGTAGTTAACGGTATTAACATCCTTTACCGTAACTCCGTAGTGCTCTTCAACAGCCTTTTTGATTTCAATCTTGTTGGCTGTACGGTCAACAATAAAACCGTAACGATTCAATTTCTCGCCCTGAATCGTCAATTTTTCTGTTACTATAGGCTTAATCAATATTCCCATTTCTTCCTATGGTTATTTGCGTCTTTCTGCAATGATGTCCTGAACACCGTCCACCAGTACGAGCTGGTAAGCGTTCATGATATTATAGGTATTGATCTCGTCAATGGAGATAACCTGGACATTCTGAAGGTTGCGTGAAGACTTGTAAATATTTTCACTATTTTCAGGAAGTACGAACAGGGTCCTTCTTCCGTTGGCTTTAAGATTTTCAAGGATCTGGATGAATTCCTTGGTTTTGGGAGCATCCATTGCGAAAGGTTCTACCATGATGATGGCATTGTCCTGTGCCTTGTAAGATAAAGCCGAGTAGCGTGCAAGCTGTTTGAGTTTCTTGTTCAGCTTGAAGCCGTAGTCACGGGGTTTGGGACCGAAAGCGTTTCCACCGCCTACATAGATGTTCGACTTGATGCTACCGTGACGTGCTCCGCCACCGCCTTTCTGGCGACCCATTTTCTTGGTGCTGTAGCTGACCTCAGACCTGTCTTTGGTTTTGTGAGTTCCCTGACGCTGGTTTGCGAGGTACTGCTTTACGTCCAGATAGATGGCGTGGTCATTGGGTTCGATACCGAAAATTTCGGAGTCGAGAGTTACTTTTTTTCCGGATTCTGTTCCGTCGATTTTGTAAACTGACAATTCCATAGTCTTAGTCCTCCACAATTACATAAGATCCTTTTGCTCCAGGTATAGAACCTTTCACGAGAACCAAGTTGTTCTCAGGAATAACCTTGATAACTTTGAGGTTGAGAACCTTTACGCGGTCACCGCCCATGCGGCCTGCCATTCTCATACCCTTGAACACTCTTGAAGGCCAAGAGGATGCACCCATGGAACCAGGGTGACGGAGACGGTTGTGCTGACCGTGTGTCTGGCCGCCGACTCCAGCGAATCCGTGACGTTTTACAACGCCCTGGAATCCCTTACCTTTAGAGATACCGGTAACGTCTACCCATTCCACACCTTCACTGAGGTCTGAAACGGTAACAGTGTCGCCCAGGTTGAGTTCTTTGGGGAAATCCGCCTTGAACTCTACAAGTTTGCGTTTGGGCGTGGTTCCTGCCTTGTCAAAATGCCCTTTGAGAGCCTTGCTGGTGTGTTTTTCTTTCATTTCGTCATAGGCAAGTTGTACAGCGGCATAACCATCTTTCTCTACTGTACGAATCTGCGTGACAACACACGGACCAGCTTCGATAACGGTGCATGGGATGTTTTTCCCATCAGCATCGAAAACGGAAGTCATTCCGATTTTTTTTCCAATTAATCCAGGCATGGTTTAATTTTAAAATTAGTTAATCATTTGTTAATCAATGAACTATACAGTTCACCCCAAAATTGCGGGCTGCAAATATACCACTAATTTTTTAATTTACAAGGGATTTCATCAATATTGCCTGCATTAATTCTCTGATTCTAAAATACTATGCTTCCCTGTACCCGCTTCAGGACGGCACTCCGCTGCAATTTTTTCTTGAAGCACGGTCTGTTTTTGCAAGTGTCATATTATCAATCGATTGCCCTTTTCTTGTATGGATTTGAGGTGTTTTAAAGAGTTCAAATCCACACTCTTTTTTATAATGTATTGATAATCAGACGGATTATTTTTGGATGGTGCTTTCAGAAAAGGGTTTCGGTCTATCTCGAAAAGGCTTTGAGCAGATCCGGATTGAGACCAGTGAGTCTGGCGGCCTGTTTTACCCCTATCCCGTACCGTTTGCATATCAGCATGGCCAGCCTGCATCTGTTTTCTACGCTCAGCTCTTCGGCGGAATGCTTGCCGAATCTCTGGAAACAGATACTCTTCACCGATTCCCTCAGTTCGTTGTCGGTGTAGCTTACTTTCCTCAGGACGGTCTCCGTCATTTCGATTTCCATGCTGTCATTCCTTGAAAGAAAGTACAGCAGGGACAGCGACGTTCCGAACAACCGTTCAACGGCTTTGTAGTCCGTGTAGTATTGGGGACAAATCATGCCGTCTTCACTGACGGGAAGATCGTCCGGCAGTCTGAATCTTGTGCGGAAAGTTTCCCTGAGTTTCCGGACTCCTACAGAAGCGACTGTCTGGGCTTCCTTTTCGGGCATATTCCCAGAATTGAAATACAATCCTGCCGAACTCCATCTGTAGTTCCATGGAAGTATCCGGCGGTCTGCCAGTGAAGGATTGCGCAGCACATAGCAGATTGCTTTTTTCAGATAGTCGTTAGTGTCTATTCTCTTGATGCAGACTTCAGCTGTCTTCATGTCCGCAATTGAAGCCAGGCGTTTCTTGTAGCTTTTCATGAATGACCTGCCGGTATTCTCCGTTCCTTGTAATATGAAATGGACGTGATTGTCCATAAGGCAGAAGGCCAGGATTGTAGCATTGTACATGAGGGAATAGATGGCTATGCCGTTCATCCCGAATATGAAATCGTTTTTGTCTTTGAAAATGATTTCTTTCGCCAACCCCTCAGTACATATATGCCAGAATCCTTTCACATGGCAAATGTACGGAATTGAATCCAATACTGGCTGTTCTGGTTTTCTTTTTTTACAGAAGTGGAAAAATTACTTTACACTTTTTGTTTAATCGGATTTCCCGGGAAATACTATTTACTGCTATTTTGTCATATAATTATCAGTAAATCAATAAGTTAGTGACAAATTGGCAGAAAAAAGCGACAAATTTTCCGTGCCTGTCCGCCTTTTTCCGAATGGTCCGCAATTTGCGTAAAGACATATCGAAGCCCGAAAGGGAGGGCGGAACGGAGACCCCGAAGAGGCTCCGGGAAACTCCCCGGGAAGGCGTCAGCAAAACATTAAAAAGAACAAATTAAAAAATGGAGGATAAAATTATGGTACCTAACAGAAGAACACAGCAGAATTGGCTGCCCGCTTTTTTCAATGACTTTTTCGATGATGACTTCAGGCATTTCGGAAACATGATGAGAACTTCATCCCCGGCTATCAATGTCAAGGAAAACGACAACGAATACAAAGTCGAGATAGCAGCTCCGGGCATGTCAAAGGATGATTTCAAGATCCGCATCAACGAAGAGAACGAACTGGTGGTTTCTTTGGAACGCAAGAATGAACAGAAAGAAGAACGCAAAGACGAGAAGTATCTGAGAAGGGAATTTTCCTACTCGCACTTTGAGCAGACACTCCTTCTTCCTGACAACATCCGCAAAGAAGATATCTCTGCCAAGATGGAGCATGGAGTTCTGAATATCGTGCTGCCGAAGAATATCGAAGTGCCCGCAGTTCCCAAAGAAAGATTCATTGATATACAATAGCAGCAAAGCAGGCAATGCAGCAGAAGCCGCATCCCGGATATTCCGGAGTGCGGCTTTTTTGTGTTTTCTTGATGCGGCTCAGCCTTTGCCGGAAAACAGGTTGGTGAAAAAGAATAAAAAAACTAAATTTGTATTGTTGTCGGCAATGACGTTATACAGAATACAGAAAAACACTAAACTGAAATTGATATGAAACATGTTATGCCATTGCTTCCGTATGCTACGGATGCTTTCAAAGAGACCTTGAGCAAGGAAAGTTTTGATTTTCATTATGGTAAACATCTCCAGGCCTATGTGGATAACCTTAACAGGCTTATCCTCGGGACACAGTTTGAAAACAGTACATTGGAGGAGATCATTTCCGCTTCAGATGGTGCCATATTCAACAATGCTGCACAGATATGGAACCATACCCTGTTCTTTGAGAATCTTACTCCGGAAAAGAAAGAAATGCCAGCCGGTTTCAAGGATATGGTTATCCGGGATTTCGGTTCAGTAGATCTTTTCCGTGAGGCGCTTTTAGGCAAAGCCGCTTCGCTTTTCGGTTCCGGATGGGCCTGGCTTTCTGCCGGTCCTGACGGAAAACTTCTCATTACAGCGGAATCAAATGCAGGTAACCCGCTTAAGAGCGGCCTTCGCCCTTTGCTTACCCTTGATGTATGGGAGCATGCATACTATATAGATTACCGGAACAAGAGAGCGGATTATCTGGCGGCTATCTGGGAGCATATCGACTGGACAAAAGTAGCAAATCGGTATTGATACTTACAGAATAGTTTTTATCTTTCCCGTTACATTACTCGGAACGCCATATAGGATGTCCCGAAGCGAAGCATGGCTATTGCCCGCACCGCATTCCTCCAGGTCTCCCTTTCCACACCGCCCGGAATATGGCGAATAACGGGCGTTGTGGCAGTGCGTGTACAGCCCACCCCTTGCGAAAGGGCCTCCCGCAGGACACTTTGCATATAATCACTTTTGTATCCGCCTAATAGCCAGCGTGTTGAAGATTTGCCACTATGCAAAGTCCCCCTTAATTCGGGTCTTCTGGCGTGTTTTCGTGGAGGGGTTACATACATGTAAAATTGCAATACCTTGGATATCAGCAAGATGCGCAAGAGACCGGATGCAAAGCCCACCCTGCCAGACTGTGACATCGACAGCAGCAGCCTATTTGTCCCTAAATCCACGGAAGTCGTGCGCATTGCCGACCGGAGTCTTCCGCAGGTGTACCGCACGTTTTGTAGGAATGCTCTGAAACACCGATGATTGTGAGGATTGTGCCGGTTCACCTGCGAAGGGGGATGAAGAGCGCACCGTTGCGAGAGTGCCCTCTGGAGCACATTCGCAACCGCAAGGCTTCCGCAGGTGTACCGAGCGATTTGAGGTAACGTGCTGGAACACCGATGATTGTGAGGATTGTGCCGGTTCACCTGCGGTTATATCGGTGATGGTGGTGATGTCTGGTGATGGCAGCGACGACTAAAGATCTTAGGGGATGATTGCGATGGTAGGTGATGACTATGATGCTTGAGGGGAGAGTGGAAGTATGCGGAAGTGAATGCAGGTGTACGGGGATGCGTAGATGGTATGTAGAGGATGGACGCAGGATACTGGCGACGGGCATGAGGCATGAAGCGGGGGCCGGGGCGGGTACCGTGCCGAGTGGGTGTGTGCGGTGGGGATTGTTTGGCTGCGGGGACCGGTTTATGGGAGTGGAGCAGGCTGTGGATGGAGCCTGAGGGTGGCGGTGATGCTATTTGACGGCAATAATGCTGTCGACAACGTATTTCTGCATTCCCCTCCATGGCAGGGTACCGAGATATTCCTTGTAATGCAGTTCAACTCCACGGCCTCCGCATCTCATAAGGGAGTCGGCAATGGCTTTGTCTGTAATGGAGAATTCGAACTCATAGGACTGGATAGAAGTCCCGTTGCCGTATCGTCCGGTGAATCCGGATTGTATGATCTTGCCTTCGTAGGTCTTGAACAGATATCCTTTGTATACTACGAAATTGAGTTCTCCGGCCTTTACTCCTTCTCCGAAGACAAAGTAGAATTTGAAGTATATGAATGCAGCCAGGGCCAAGGTCAGAATGAAGCCGGCTATGGTTATTATTTTACCTTTGCGTGTCATGATTCTTTTAGGGTTAAAAATGATATGAGGAGTTGTTTTTGACGTATATTGCAGTTATTGCATTTTCTTCAGGATGTAGAAGCAGGATGTGGAAAAGAAGTTCCGCAGCCATGGTATGGCAGAGATGACCGGATTCAGTGTTCTGGGTTTCAGCCCGAATTTGGCTTCATAGTGGGGGTTGATGAAATACAGGTGGCGGTCCAGGCGTATCAGTCCGGTTTCCCTGATAAGTTTCTCGAAAAGTTCGACAGTGGTTCCGGTCCGCTTTATTTCCATGAATTCTTTTATGGCTTCCGGGCTCTCTCCGGCTTTTGTCAGGATCCTGCGGTACCATGGTGCAGGCAGAAGATGGAAAAAGGGGAGTCTGGACAGCCTTTTGTTCCTGCACATCTGCTGATGGCCTCCGAAAGGCATCTGCCATGCAGGGAAAGCTATGAAAGCAATACCTTCCGGTTTTAGCAGCCGCTGTATTCCGGACAGGAATCCGGCTTTGTCGGCAATGTGTTCGATGACGTCATGGCAGATTATCATGTCGAAAGAACATTCAGGCAGGTCTGCCTTGAAAATGTCACAGGCCAGAAAAGTCCCGTTGCTGCGCTCTTCCCTGAAAAAGCGTATTGCGTGTTCTATCTTGCTTTCCGAAAGGTCCACTCCGGTAACATCGCATCCCATCCTTGCGAACGGAAGCAGATTCCCTCCTTCTCCGCAACCGATTTCCAGAATCTTTGTATCTGCTCCTGTTCCCGTATATCCGGACAGGTACGGTACGAAATATTTTTCGCTTGTCCTGACCAGGTTATCGAAATATTTCCGTCTGTCTTCCATTACTCAGAATCCTTTTTTACCACATTCAGGGCACAGTCCTTTTGCAGTATAGTTTACTGCAGTGGCAACGTATCCGTCCGGGAGGCATACAATGGGTGTTTTTATATTCTCTATACAGAAGGTTTTGCGGCACTTTTCGCAGAAAAAATGGATATGCCTGTTTTCCATGGGACAATGGTCTGACTCACTCCTGCAGATTTCATATTTCGTGGAACCGCTGCCGTCTTCGAAAGAATGGATTGCATGGTGCTCCAGCAGAACTCCCAATGTTCTGGATATGGTGGATTTATCAACAGTCTCGAGAATGTCTTCCAACTCTCCGAGCGATACGGGATGTTTCAGCCCTGCCAAGGCATCGAGAACCAGAATCCTCGCTGCTGTCGGCTGGATACCTTTGTCTTTGAGTCTGTTTTCGCTTTTACACGGGATCATGTCTGATATGCACTCTATAATCTACAAAGTTAAGTAAAAATCCCTATTGTGGAATTTTTACTTTCTTTGTATTATGATTATGGAAAAATTCGGGAAACAGCTTCCCATGGAAGAGTATATTGCGCGGTTTCTGGACAGAGACCGGATAAGGGGATTCTGCAATGCCTGCTCCAGACACGGAAGGTGCTGGGCCTGTCCCCCTTTCGGTTCCGAAGAGAATGGAATGCTGCTGCATTATACAATGATTTCTGTCCGGGCAGTGAAACTGTATCCGGGAAAATATACAGGACAGTCTCCGGATGGCCTGAAAGATTTTCTGGGAGAAATTATCCGACAGCATCGGGAAAAGGAAGATGCTGCGCTTCTGGAAGAGGAGGCTGCATTGGAAGGGCGTGCGTTCTTTGCAGGTACTTGCCTTCTTTGTCCTGAAGACAGGTGCATGCGGATTTCCGGAAGACGGTGTATCCATCCTGAGAAAGTCCGTCCGTCTCTGGAAGCACTGGGATTTGACATTGTCGCGACAGCCTCGGAACTGTTCGGGATTGAGATGAAGTGGGGGACCGGAGGAAATCCGCCGGAGTACCTCACATTGGTAAGCGGTCTGGCTTTTACTACAAAGGGAACAGTAATGTCACGATGAAAATGTTTGCCGCAAGTATTATGACGTTCATGAGGAGTCCTATTCTCATGAAGTCAGTAAACCTGTATCCTCCGACCGAATAGACCAGCATGTGTGTAGGGGAACCAATAGGTGTGGCAAAGCTCGAAGAGACGGCTACCATAAGGGCTACGCAGAATGTCATGGGGTTCACACCGAGCGTGACGGCCGACTGGTATGCAATCGGGAAGAACATAGCTGCGCAGGCAGTATTGCTGATGAATTCGGTTATGAAAGTTCCCAGGAAACAGATTGCAATCAGGACGATGAGGGGATTGGATCCACAGATCTCAAGCAGTCCGTTTGCAAGGGTTACGGCAATGCCGGTCTTTTCTATTGCAACGCCAAGGCATACTGAGCCGGCAAAGATCATCAGTACATTCCAGTTGATGCTGTTCCTGGCTTGTTCGATGGAGCAGCATCTGGTTATGATCATTGCAAAAGCCGCAAGGAAGCAGGAATGGAGCAGCGGAATCACATTGAATGTTGAAAGCAGCACCATTGCAACCATAATCAGGGAAGATACCAAGGTCTGCTTTCCTATGTTGGGGATATTTTCGGAATCGAAGAAATGAAGCCCGAAGTTTGCAGGAATGTTCTTTGTCCTGAATGAAGGGGGGCATTCGAGGAGCAATACGTCTCCGTACATCAGTTCAATATCCCTGGGAGACTTGTCTATTCGCTGTCCTTTTCTTGATACGGCAACCAGAACTATTCCGTAATCCTTCTCAAAACTGCTTTCGGTCATGGTAGTCCCGGCCAGCGGGCATCCGAATCCTACAGTTGCGGTAAACAGTTTGCGGCCTTTCTGCATGTCGTCATATGAAAATACAATATGAGGAGCATTCACAAGTCTGTGGGTGCGTTTCAATTCCAGGATAGCGTCAATCTGACCTGAATATACAAGCCTGTCACCGCCTATAAGGAACTCGTCGTCAGGAACCGGTGTTACTATCTCCTTGTCAAAACGTACGATTTCAATCAGGCGTCCGCCGTTTATGTTTACCAGCCCTGCTTCTGATACGGTCTTCCCGATATGAGGGCAGTCAGAAGGGACGAGCAGTTCTACAGTGTAGTCGGAGGTGGATTCGAAGTTGTCGTCGGCTGACTGTCTTACGGGAAGCAGTCGCCTGAATATAAGGATGACAGCAATTCCAACCGCTATACAGAAAAGGCCGGGCAGCAGGGGCGTGAAGAAGTTCATGCTTTCTCCGGTCTGCTGTGAGTAGAATCCGGAAATGATCAGGTTCGGCGGTGTCCCTATGATGGTACAAACACCACCGAGGCAGGCTGCATAGCTTAGCGGGATGAGCAGTTTGGAGGGTGCTGTCTTGAGTTTCTTCGCCCAAAGTTTGACTACGTTCAGGAACAGGGCGACTACAGATGTGTTGCTGAGGATGGAACTGAGTGCAGCAACCGGGACCATGAGGCGTATGACTGCCTTCGCGTATGAGGCTGGAGTTCCCAGAACATATCTCACAATCCATTGAACGACACCGGAATACATTAATCCTGCGATGACAACGAACAAGACTCCTATTGTTACGACAGATTCTGCGCTGAACCCTGAAAGCGCTTCTTTCGGAGTCAGGACTCCGGAAACGAGCAGGGCTGTCATTCCACCCATAAAGACCAGGTCGGCAGGCAGCTTCGTCACAGACAACAGAATGAACATGGCAAGGATAATGGCAATGGTTATCCATGCATACAGGTTAAGTCCGAGGAAAATTATGGAATCCATGTTTAAATTTTAAATAAGGGTTAAGTTTACAGTATGTTCACTTCAGGGTGCAGTTCTACTCCGAACATTTTCATTACAGAATCCCTTACGGCATCTGCAAGTGCCGCAATCTCGTTTCCTTCTGCTCCGCCGAGATTGACCAGTACCAGAGCCTGTTTCCCGTAGACCCCGGCACGCCCAAGGGATTTTCCTTTCCATCCGGCACGGTCTATCATCCATCCGGCGGAGAGTTTGACAGTATCCGGATCTCCGGAACCGTAGACCGGAATGTCCGGGTAGCTGGCCTTGAGCTCTTCTGCCATTCCCTTCGGTACTATCGGGTTAGTGAAGAAACTGCCGGCATTCCCGAGGATTGCAGGGTCTGGCAGTTTGGAATCCCTGATGGATCTGACAGCCTGTCTTACTTCCTGTATTGATTCAGGCGTACGGCCGTCGAATGCTTCTGCGAGGGCTTTGTAGGAAAGATTCCATACAGGCGCAGCAGACATCAGGAAAGTGGTGCGGGTGACAATGTACCTTTTGTTTTCAGGCAGTTTGAATATACTTTTGCGGTATCCGTATCCGCACTCGGGATTAGTAAAACATTTCCTCTCGCCTGTTTCCAGATCCATGGCTTCTACCGAATGGATAATATCCTTTACTTCTGTGCCGTAGGCTCCTATGTTCTGTACTGTGGCTGCACCTGTCTCTCCGGGTATTCCTGTCAGGTTTTCAGCTCCGTACCATCCCCTTTCGGAACAAGCAGCGGTAAAATCGTCCCAGAGAAAGCCGCTGCCTACTTTTACGGGAATCTTCCCTTTGACCTCCGGCATGACTTCCAAAGTCTTTATGCAGGAGTGCAGTATTGTTCCAGGGAAATCTTTTGTGAACAGCAGATTGCTCCCGCTGCCTATATGCAGCAGAGGCCGCGGCAGCATTCCGTTTCTGACCAGTGAACAGACCTCTGCAAGTCCTTCTTCCGAGTCATATTCCGCAAAAACTGCAGCCTTTACGGCAATGCTGAATGTATTGTGCTTTTTAAGAGGATAGTTCTCTTTGATTGTCAATGCCATATCAGTCGATTCTGGTAATCCTTGCACCTATTGAGTTAAGACGGTTCTCGATATTCTGATAACCTCTGTCTATCTGGGTTATGTTATGTATTGTGCTTGTACCTGCAGCTCCCATGGCTGCAATGAGCATCGCAATTCCGGCCCTGATATCAGGGGAAGTCATTTCCCTGCCGCGAAGTTCCATGTTGTGGTTGTGTCCTACCACTACAGCCCTGTGCGGGTCGCAGAGGATTATCTGGGCACCCATATCTATCAGTTTGTCCACGAAGAACAGTCTGCTTTCGAACATTTTCTGATGGATCAGTACACATCCTTTTGCCTGGGTCGCCACTACCAGCATCACGCTCAACAGGTCAGGAGTGAGTCCCGGCCACGGTGCATCGGATACAGTCATGATGGAACCGTCCATGAAGGTATCTATGGCATACTCTTCCTGGGCAGGTACGAAAATGTCGTCGCCCCTCTGCTCCAAAGCAATGCCGAAACGGCGGAAGCTGTCCGGGATTATGCCCAGATTGTCGTAAGAAACATTCTTTATGGTTATTTCACTCCGTGTCATGGCTGCCATGCCGATGAAACTGCCGACCTCAATCATATCCGGCAATATCGTATGTTCTGTGCCGTGCAGTTCTTCGACTCCTTCTATTGTAAGGAGGTTTGAGGCGATGCCGCTTATCTTTGCTCCCATCCTGTTCAGCATCCTGCACAGCTGCTGCAGGTACGGTTCACAGGCGGCATTGTATATCACTGTCTTCCCCTTTGCAAGGACTGCACCCATGACTATGTTTGCAGTACCGGTAACGGAAGCCTCGTCCAGAAGCATATACGATCCTTGCAGCTTGTCGGCTTTCAGTTCGAATGTAGCGGTGTCCCTGTCATAATAGAATTCGGCTCCCAGCTTTCTCAGCCCTTCGAAGTGTGTGTCAAGCCTGCGTCTGCCTATTTTGTCCCCTCCGGGTTTGGAAGCCAGTGCATATCCGAATCGTCCCAACATGGGGCCGACCAGCATGATGGATCCTCTTAAGGCAGCATTGCGTTTCAGGAATTCAGGAGTTTTAAGGAATGCCAGATCTATGTTTTCCGCGCAGAAAGAGTAGCTGCCTTCACCCAGTTTCCCGACTTTTACACCCAGATCCCTGAGCAAGGAAATGAGATTGTTGACATCCAGGATGTCCGGGATGTTGTGTATCTTCACTTCCTCTTTTGTCAGCAGCACTGCACACAGTATCTGCAGGACTTCGTTCTTGGCACCTTGGGGAGTTATTTCTCCTGAGAGTGAGTACCCTCCGTCTATTATGAAACTTGCCATGCTGTATTGTTTATTATTGTTGATTTAAGTTCTCTTTCCCCGAATTTTCCTACTTCTTCCTCAATATACCTTTCGGGTAGGTTGCTCGGGATGATTTCTGTAGCTATAGGAAGATAAAACAACCTTGTTTTCACGCTTTGGGGAATGTCCTTCCGAAGAAACAGGCGCTGCGCATCCTTTTCGGTAGTCAGTATAACTGCCGTCTGGTATCTTATGGCAGCACTTGCAATGCGGCGTATGTCTGACTCAGAATAGTCATGGTGGTCGCTGAAACTGAGTTTTTCACACAACTCGTATTCGCACCCGACCTCCCGTTTCAGATTGGAACTGTCAGCGATACCTGAGAAAAGGACTGCTTTTTTCGAATAAAGGTATCTGTTGTCCCCTGTTTCAGGGAATACAGGCATAGGATGTTCGTATACGGTTCGGGAGAAGAACAGAGGGGTCTTCTTGCGCAGATGCAGCTTATCCCTCCATTGTGCTTTTTCTGTTGGAGATGGCTCATGGTCCGTTTTGGTTACTACTACCATATCGGCTTCACATATCCTGGAAGGGAGGTCTCTCAGTCTTCCTATGGGAAGCAGGCTGTCATTGAAAATGGGTCGTGTGCTGCTGACAAGTACAATGTTGTAAGCTGCTTTTACCTTGCGGTGCTGGAATGCATCGTCAAGGAGTATGAGCTGCGGTCTTCTGTCTTCCGCAAGCTCCGACAGATAACGGATTGCCCTTTTGCGGGAATTGTCTACGATCACATCTATTTCAGGGAACTTCCTTTTTATCTGCAGTGGCTCATCGCCGGTGTCAAGATATGAATCAGTGGCTTCAACAGTCCTGAGTCCCTTGCTTTTCCTTCCATATCCCCTGGATATTACAGCGATTCTCATTTCGCCCGAGAACATTCTGATGAGAAGTTCTGTCATCGGGGTCTTTCCTGTGCCGCCAACGGTAATGTTGCCTATGCAGACAGACAGTATTTCCGGCTTATAAGTCTTCAGAATCCCTCTGTCGTAGAGGAAGTGCCGTGTCTTCAATGTCAGGTAATACGGGAAAAGCAGTACTTTGTCAATTATTGCACTCATGGCATGATGCTATCCATTTTGCCCCAAAGATAGTTCAAATTTAAAAATATGTGGTATATTTGTATAATATAACTTGTTACTTAACTTAACCGGTATGTCTGTTGAAATCAGAGAAGTCTTTAAGGATAAAGACCTTGTGAAGTTTGTGAAATTCCCTTGGGTTCTGTATAGAAATCACCCCCTTTGGGTTCCCCCTCTGGTCATTGATGAACTCAATTCGCTCAAGAAGACCAACCCTGCTTTTGCCCATTGCAAGGCCAGGTATTTTCTGGCTTATAAGGAAGGCCGTATTGCAGGCCGTATAGCCGGCATAATAAACTACAATGCCAATCAGGACTGGAACGAAAAGAACATACGTTTCGGATGGCTGGACATGATAGACGATATCGAAGTTACAAAGGCACTTGTGGATGCTGTTGCGGAATGGGGCCGTCAGGAGGGGCTGGAGACCATGAACGGACCGTGGGGTTTCTCGGATATGGATAAGGAAGGGCTTCTTGTGGATGGATTTGAAAAGGAGCCTTCGATAACTACACTGTACAATTATCCATATTACGGGGAACATCTGGAAAGACTGGGATTCAGGAAAGATGTGGACTGGATCCAGTACAGTCTTGCCTTGCCGGAAAACGTTCCGCAAAAATTGGTGGAATACGATAATATAATCAGGGACAAATACGGTCTGTCAGTAATTGTCCCCAAAAAGCCGAAAGATATAAAAAGAAGGGCTGAAGAAATATTCGATGTGCTGAACAATGCGTACGTCAACCTGCATGAGTTTACCCGCCTGACAGAAAAGCAGGTAAAGATGTATATAGCCCAGTATATGCCTTTTATCAACAAGGATCTTATATGTGTGGTCGTAGACAAGGATGACAGGGTAGTGGGTTTTGCCATTACCATGCCTTCTCTGTCGGAAGGTTTCCGTAAGGCGAACGGCAGACTTTTCCCTTTAGGATTCTACCATATCCTCAAATCGCTCAAGACATTCAATACCTTGGAGTGCTATCTGATCGGGGTAATTCCCGAATACAAGCATAAAGGTGTCAATGCTCTCATCTTCAATTATCTGCATGCCAATTGTGTTCGGATGGGGTTCAAGACCATAATCACAAATCCGCAGTTGGAGAACAATCTGGCGGTACAAAGGCTTTTCGACTATTATAAAACCGAATTGTACATGAGAAGGCGCTGCTATATCAAGTCTCTAGATAGAAATGTACCCGATACGGAAGTTGCCATTTTCGCTGCAGGGTGTTTTTGGGGAGTACAGCATTATTTCTCGAAGGAAAAAGGAGTCCTGTCTACATCGGCCGGATATATTGGCGGCACAAAGCGCAATCCACAGTACGATGAAGTGAAGTCCGGCAAGACCGGACACTATGAAGCGGTCAGGGTGGAATATGACCCTGCTGCAGTCACATTCGAAGACCTTTGCAAGCTCTTTTTCGAGATACATGATCCGGCACAGCTGGACGGGCAGGGACCTGATATAGGAAGCCAGTACCGCAGTGCTGTATTCTATACATCCGACCTGCAGAAAAAGAAGACAGAGGAAATCATAGGCCTGTTGCGCAGCAAAGGCCATGAAGTCAATACATCGATATTCATGGGGTCTTTCCAAGAATCGCCGCTGACGCCAGTTAATCAGATATTCTGGGAAGCGGAAGATTATCATCAGGAATATTATGATAAAACAGGAGGCAGTCCCTATTGCCATATAAGAACCAGAAAATTTTAGTGTCCCTTATCAGATGGCAGCGAAAAAACAGCACACAGAGAAAACCAATGCAGCCCGTCTCCTGGATAAGGCAGGCATTCAGTACGACCTCATTCCGTATCATGTGGACGAAGAGCACCTGTCGGCTGCGGATGTGGCAGAGCAGCTTGGAGAAGACGTTTCCCTGGTATTCAAGACCATAGTGCTTAGGGGAGACAGGAACGGTTATTTCGTATGTGTAGTGTGCGGAGATTCGGAGATAGACCTGAAAATAGCAGCCAGGATATCCGGAAACAAGAAAGCCGAACTGATACATGTCAAAGAGCTCCTGCCGCTTACAGGTTACATACGCGGGGGGTGTTCTCCTATAGGTATGAAAAAGCCTTTTCCTACGTTCTATCAGGCATCCATTCTGGATCACCCCTTTGTATACGTCAGTGCGGGTGTAAGAGGACTCCAACTGAAAATTTCACCGAAAGACCTTATAGCCTATACTTCTGGTATTACATTCTGAAAAACAACTCTATAGAATGAGAAAGATTCTATTGGCAATGACAGTCATGATATTTGTCCTTTGCCTAAATTACAAAACAGTCAAATCCCAATCCGTTTATTTTCCTGAAAAGCAGGGTGCAGTCATCATTTACGACGTTTTCGGTGCAGATGGAACCCATAAAGGGTATTCCGTGGACTCTGTTGCGGCCATTCTGGGGACATTCACCCAAGGAATGGCGGCTGTAGTGAATAATTCTTTTGACACAGAAGGCGTGAATGAAAATGGAGGCAGCCGTGCCTATATCAGTTTCAGGAACGGAGAGGTTATAAATGATCTGAAAACAACCACTGAGGAATCCCGCAAAGAACTTCTGATCGAGGCAGCCCTTGATGGTCTGTCGGAAAAGGAGGCCAATACGATAAGAGAAATTGCGGAGAACATGAAGGTTGAGGGTGAGTGCAGGGGAATTCCGTCCGACTTGCATGTGGGTCAGGAACTACTTGATTATGAGGTGGAAATAACGATGGTATTCAAGGCCAGGCTTTCCTTTACAGACAGAAAAGTCATAAACAGGGAAACCCTCTTGACACCTGCAGGATCTTTCGATTGTTATATTGTCGAGGAGACCAATACATCCAGAGTCATGATGACAAAGGACATGAAGACTACCCGTACCTGGTGGGCCAAAGGAGTCGGTAAAGTCAAGGAAGAAACATATGACGAAGAAATGAACCTAACAGAAATCATGATAATTTCAAGTATACGACACATGTAGCGCAATCTGTCAAGTTCCTATTAACCCTTCTTGCCGGATACCCTCCTTGTATTCCAGGCAGCTCATCTGCTTTCCATACGTTCCGTACTTCACGCCTCTTCTGCCCACTTGCACACCGCATTTTTTGCACTCCTCATCCATACTTCCTTCCCTCCAGCTTCACTTTCCACACTGCCCGGATTTCCCGTGTTTTCGGGACGTTGTAGCAGTACGTACACTGCGGACCCCTTACGAGAGAGCCCTCAGGACCGCATTCCACCCAGATATCTCATCCACACCGCCCGAAATATGCCAAATAATGGGCGTTGTGGCAGAACGTACACTGCGCACCCCCTGCTAGAACACCTTCTGGACCACATTACTTCTAGGCCTTCTTTCCACACCGCCCGGAATATGCCGAATAACGGGCGTTGTGGAAGTACGTACGCTTCTCACCCCATGTCAATGCTGTCCGCAGGACACTTTGCATAGAACTGCTTAAGTATCCACCTGATAGCCAGGATATTAAAAATTCACCACTATGCAAACCTCTCTTGAATTCAGGCCCTTTGATGTGTTTTCGGGGAGGGTTTGCATACAAGCAGACTTGCAACATGCTGTTTATCAGTGAGATATTGAAGAGAAAGAATGCAAAGCCCCCCTCAGTAGGCTGCAATATCTACACAGCGATCTATTCATTCCCTAAATCTAGGGAAGTCTGGAGGGTATGGCCGTCATTTTTCGCAGGTGTACCGCGCTGTTTGCGCTAAAGTGTTGGCACTCTATGAGTTATGCGAAATGGCCCGGTTCACCTGCGGAGGGGAAAAGAGGGCGTACCACAGCGAGAGTGCGTTCTGGGGCGCATAAGCAGACGCAAGGCTTTCGCAGGTGTACCGCACGATTTGCGGTAAGGTATTGGTGCTCTGCGAGTTAGGCGAAATGGTCCGGTTCACCTGCGGAGGAGGAAGAAGGGCGCACCGCGACGAGAAGGGGTTCTGGGGCACATTCGCAGCCGCAAGGCTTTCGCAGGTGTACCGCGCTGTTTGCGCTAAAGTGTTGGCACTCTGTGAGTTATGCGAAATGGCCCGGTTCACCTGCGGAGGGGAAAGGAGACGGTGGCGGAGAATGGAGCTTCCGTAGATTGCACCGGTTCATCTCATCTGAGGAGGTGGAGGAAGTGAACAATGGCAGTAAGGATTTATGGTAAGGATTCCCGGCAGTATCGGCATTTGCTTGGATATTATGTGGCTCTGATTCTGGGATGGGGCTGTGGTACGTTGGTGATGAGATATGCTTTACTACTGGTTCGTGAACTTGAAGCCTGCAGGGGAAGATTATAAGATTAACATGAGAGATGTCTGTCATAGTCCGGTTTGCGGACAAGTCTTGCGGATGTCCCCCATCCGGATACTGGCCGGATTACATATATGCAGGATACTGGTCTGATTACGTATATCCATGTCCACCGGATGGACTATATATATGCCTGCAATACATCTTTGTGGAAGGTTTGTGGGTCTATACGTTCAATTTGCAATGGGCTTGTAAGCATCTGCGTATGATGTGAGTCCCTTAAGGCAATGAGTGCCGATCAGCAAAGGCAATATACAAATTCCAGCCGTTTTTCGCTATATTTGTCTGGAGAACGAGAAATGCTAACTCTAATACACGACATTTATGAAATCATCCGGAAGTTATGATATGATGTTGGAAGAATTCGCTGCTTGTGCGAGACGGGTAGGAAGTGAGGACCTTGCCAAATGCAGCAGCGGCAATCTGTCAGTCAGGCATGGGGATATTGTGCTTATGAGTGCGACCGGATCCTGTCTCCCGGATCTGACGGAAGAGGAGGTTTCAATCTGTCGGCTCGATGACGGAAAGGTGTTGAACGGGGTGAAACCTACTATGGAGTCCGGTTTCCATCTCGGTATTATGAGGACTCGCCCGGAAGTAAACTCTGTCCTGCACTTCCAGTCTCCTTATGCTACTGTCGTTTCCTGCATGAAGGACAAGCCTGAAAATTTCAATGTTACGTTGGAAATACCCATGTATATCGGACGGGAGATACCAGTCCTTCCATATATTCAGCCTGGAACAGAGGAACTGGCTTCTGCGGTTGTCAAGGCAATGAGGGATCACGATGTGGCAATTCTTTCAAACCATGGACAAGTCGCAGCTGGAGAGGATTTCAGCTCTGCTTTAAGAAAGGCAGTCTTTTTCGAAATGGCCTGCAGGATAATAGTCTTGTCACGGGGAAACTTTACAGTGATATAAGCTGACCGGTCTCCATCAAAGCTGATCTGATTGCGCATATAGAATTCCGCCGGAAGAACTTATGCCGGTCACGAGCATTCCCTCCGCAGGGAATCTACTGTCGTAAAACAATAAAGGCTGACCGGGGTTATGACCGGCCAGCCTTTGTAATATTCGTTGGACTTGTGCTATGTCCTATTTGGTAGCGTTTTCCAGTTTCTTCATTATAGAGAAGATGAAGATAGCTGAAATGAGACAGAGGACGATAAGTATACTCCAGAGGATCCACAAAGGAAGTCCACCCCAAAGCATGCCGATAATGGATACCATGTAGTTACCGATAGCTGTTGCGACGAACCACAGTCCCATCATCATTCCCTTGTATTTCGGGGGAGCGACTTTGGATACAAATGAAATTCCCATAGGAGAGAGGAACAGTTCTGCAAATGTGAGGACCAGATATGTGGATATCAGGTAGTTCGGTGATACTCTCGAGAATGCTACACCCTCTTTGAGAGCATCAGGCGTAGGAAGCCCTAGTGATCCGAACACCATAATAAGGAATCCGAGGGCAGCAATGAACATTCCGATACCTATCTTGCGTGGTGCCGAAGGTTCTTTGTCTTTCTTGGCCAATGCTCCGAATACTGCCATTGAGACAGGTGTCAGGGCAACGACGAAGAACGGGTTGAACTGCTGGAATATCTGAGGCAGAAGCTTTACAGGTTCATCTCCGAGAGAGACATAGCTGAAATATAGTCCCACAAGTGATGCAAGGGTTACAGCTCCGGCAATGAGTTTGCTCTGTTTCTTTTCCGACTGGAAGATAGAGAAGGCTCCATAGACAGCAATTATGATAAGGACCAGATTGAATACGTTGGCCATAATCCTGGAAAGTCCTGTCATCTCGGTAGCAGTGTAGTCACGTGCGAAGAATGTCAGGGTCAGACCGTTCTGCTGGAATGCCATCCAGAAGAAGATAACGACGGCAAAAACGAGCAGAAGGGCGGTAATCCTGGATTTTGTCTGTTCCGGAGTAAGCTCTGCAACCGGCTCTTTGCTCTGGGCCTGCAGTTCTCTCTGGGTGACATCCGCATGCTTGAAGCTCTTCTTGAATCCGAAGTAGATCAGTATTGATACAATCAGAGAAACGCATGCCACAGCGAATCCCCAGTGGTATGCTCCTGCGAGTGTGTCAATGTAATTGTGGGCAAAGGCAGTGAGATCGGTTGCACCTTGTGCCGCTGCAAGTTCCTGGAATTTAGACATGGATTCTGCAGTCATGTCGGAGGCGCTGTAGAGGTACTGGTTTGCAAGGGCGGGAATGTCACCGTTGTATGTCAATCCGGCTTTGCCCATGCAGAACTCAGTGATTTTCGTGGCTGCGGTGGGTGCGAACAGCGAACCGATATTGATGGCCATGTAGAAAAGGGAGAATGCAGCATCCCTCTTGTTAGAATACTTGGGATCATCGTACAGGTTTCCTACCATTACCTGCAAGTTACCTTTGAACAGACCTGTTCCGACAGCGATCAGCAGCAGGGAACCGAACATTGCGATCTTCCCTATCAGGTCATTGCCGGTGGGAATGGAAAGGCAAAGATATCCGGCGAACATTACAATGATACCGGCAACTACCATTTTGCCGTAGCCGAATTTGTCGGCGAGGATACCTCCGATGAACGGCATGAAGTATACAGCCGCCAGGAAGCCAGCATAGATATTGGAGGTAACAGCCTCCGAAAAACCGAATTTTGCCTGCAGGAAAAGAGTGAAGATTGCAAGCATGGTGTAATAGCCAAAGCGCTCACCCGTATTGGCGAGGGCGAGCGCATAAAGGCCTTTAGGTTGTCCTTTGAACATACTTAATCGGAAGGTTTATTAATTTTTCACGATAATCCTTTCAAGCCATTTGACCATACCGAGCATAACGCCCATGGAGATAAGGCAGACAACCATGAACACTGCCCAGCACATCCACTGGCTGCTGAAGTTATTGTACATCAGAGGTCCTATCCAGATGAGCAGGTTACCTACCGCTGTTGCTCCGAGCCACAGACCCTGGCATATACCCTGCAGATTCTTGGGGGCAACTTTGGATACAAATGATATTCCGAGGGGTGATATGAGCAATTCGGCAACAGTCAGGAAGAAGTAGGTGACAATAAGTACCCAAGGTCCGACTTTGGCCGCATTCTGTGCCGCAACATCCCAGCTTCTGAATTCTTCTCCTGAAGGATAGCCCATAGTGGCCGCAACAATTGTAAGGAACAGGTAGGCCAGAGCTGCTATGAACATACCTATGGCAATCTTTCTTGGTGTGGACAGGTCTTTGCCTCTCTTCTTGGCCAGAGCGGAGAACACCCAGATAACGATAGGGGTAAGGACAATCACGAAGAAGGGGTTAACAGCCTGCCAGATTTCAGGTGCAATGGATTCGGTGGTTACGAAGTCACGTGCAAATACAGACAGGGACTGTCCGTTTTGGTGGAATGAAAACCAGAAGAAGATTGCGATACCGAGGACAGCGAACAGTCCATAAAGTCTCTGTTTGATTTCCTTCGCCATTGCAAGTTTCTCTTCCTGTGTATACTGTTCGATTACCACAGTATCTTTCTTTGCCGGATTCGGCATGTTTTTCTTTGTGAATACGAAAATGAGCAGGGAAATAAGCATTGCCGCTACAGAAGCAAAGAAAGAGTAGTGTACGCCTGTATTGAATACTTCGAGATAATTCTGTGAGAATGTAGCCAGGTCACCGACAGGCACGCCATTCTGCATTACGCTTGCAGCAAGTTCCTGGAACTTGGCCAGCTGGTCAGGAGCCATATTGCCGCCTGCATTTATATAGTTGTGGCATAGTTCAGGGAGACCGGCGTTGTATGTCATGTTGTTGACACCCAGCCACCAGCTTCTCAGAAGAGGGGCCACGAAAGGAGCTACAACTCCGCCGACGTTGATGAACACGTAGAAAATCTGGAAACCGGCATCTCTTTTGTCGGAGTATTTGGGGTCATCGTACATCTGACCTACAATAGCTTGAAGGTTTCCCTTGAAAAGACCGTTACCGAAAGCAATCAGCAGGAGGGCACCGCAGGTAAAAGGCAGGAGCCAGCTTGTATTCTGCGGGGTCGCGAGGATGGGGATGGAAAGAAGCGCATATCCTGCAGCCATGGTTACCAGACCGGACATGATGGTGCCTTTGTAATTCTTGGTCTTGTCGGCAATCATACCGCCGATAAGGCTAAGCACGTATATAAGTGCATAGAATACTGCATAGATTATGCCGCTGACCTCATCGCTAAGTCCGAATTTGGAACACAGGAAGAGCAGCAGCACTGCATTCATGATGTAGTAGCCGAAGCGTTCACCCATGTTACTCAGGGCAGCGGCCAGCAAGCCTTTTGGATGATTTTTAAACATAAGTTACTCGGTTTTTAAAGTAAATATTAAGTTAATTGAATTGAATTTTAATATATATGTCGGCAAATATACATATATTTCCGCAAACGCAATATAAGGTTTAGGAAATCAGAATATGTTCATGATGTAGATTATTCCAAGTGAGACCCTGTGCTCCTGATAGGACGGTATTCCTAGCAAGTCTCCGTTTCCGGCAGTATGCCTGTCATAGTAGTTGTAGTGCAGGAACAGACGGAAGTTCCTGTCTTTGGTGGGCATGTATTCGAGGCAGCCTTGTCCGTTCCAGCTCATCCTGCAGAGACCGGATGGAATCTCCCCGTATGGTCTGGAAAGGAGCCCGAACTCCCACGCACCTTTTACGAAGGCCGAAAACGAAGGGGATATGAACAGGTGCAGGTACCCGATAACGGAGCCGTAATCCACGTTCTCGAGAGTCCTTACCATTCCGTCCGGGAATACAGCGTTCGAACTTATAAGTCCGTTAGCATCAAGCCCCTGGCGGGAATACAGCAAATCCAAGTAGGCACCCCATTTCTCTCTGCGGTAGGACTGTCCCATCGTGAAAAACCAGATTGACCGGTTTACGGCCTGTTGTCCGTAAGATGCTGAATATCTTAGTTCCAAAGCATTGTTGTCGAGGAATGTCCCGTTCCAGTTAAGGGTATAGAGAAAAGGGGCTCCGGTCGGCTCAATCCCATCAGGCATTCCTCCGTAATAATATTCATCATCCCATACACCGCGTATATTGGACATCTGGAATGCCAGTTCCTGTGTCGGGGATATGTGCCATGTGGTTGTGAGTCCCATCTGGTAACAGGCCAGGGACCCTCCGAAATCGCTGTACTGCATGACATATACCGGTGCAGCCCAGAACTCCTGGCCGCCCAAGGCGAATACCTGTTTGCCGAATGTGAAAGAAAAGTCATCCAGAGGTCTCCATGTCATGTATGCATAATCTATCGATGCCAGCAGCCCGTCGAATACGTTGGACCGGAAGTTGGCGTTGAAAGACTGGCGGAAATGATAGTAGAATTCCTTTTTCTTTCCGAACCTTCCTTCTACATTCCATCTGAAATTGTCCATACGGAATCTGGCAGACAGTTTTCCGTCATCAGGCTTGGTTATATTGAAGGATCCCCTCATCTGGAAAGACATGTCGTTGTTGTCTGCAAAACTCGATGCATTGCCGGTTGAAGAAGAATCCTCTGCGGGAATAAGTCCTGCAGTTTCAAACCTGCATGTTTCAGAGCCGGCGGCTGTGAAAGTGTAGACTGGCATCCATGCTGCATCCATAATTGAAACGTGCAGCAGGAGCAGGACTAGAGTGGCTGTGACAGTTTTTTTCATGGGGATGTTTCTATTTTGCGGGAGCTGCGGTTTTCTGGCTCAGACTTATGATGGTGTTTCGAATTATGCTTGTGGTCGATGTGTCGGTCACAAATACCGAGAACAGCCCCTGTTCCTCCTGGGCAGGATCTCCGGTGTAGTCGTCTCCCGGCTGCCACATCAGATGTTCTTCCGAAGGTACTGCAAACCCTCCCCAACCCCAGAAATTGAAGCCGGCGAGGATTCCACCTGAAGCTGCCTCTCCGGGAAGCAGGGACAGGAGTGTGTCATAGTATTCGTCCCTAAGGCTTACTCCGGAAGTTCTGGAAAATGCAAATCCGTCCCTTGGCAGTCCGAACTCCTCTACAACCAGGGGTTTCCCTATTCCTTTGGCCACGGTAAGATGTTCGTTCAGGTACTCCAGGGAATTCTCTGTTCCCTTGGCCGTGTTTCCGGTCTTCATGTCCTCTTTTGTGGTCCATCCCCAGTTAGAAGGCCATATATGTATATTCATATAATCAATGTAAGGGGATTTCCCTATTTCTGCCCAGGCGTCGATATCCCATTCACACCCGTATTTCCCTTCGCTGCCTACAGATACCATGTGGTTCGGGTCAATGGATTTTATAAGTTCCGCTGTGCCTGTAATCCATTCTTTGAATGCCTCCAGATTGTCTTTCCCGAAAGGTCTGGGCTCATTGCATATTTGCCATGAGAAAATTGCGGGGTCATCTCGATACGGCTTGCCTGTGACCGTATTGGTTCTGGAAACGATATCCATTGTAAACCGCCTGAACATGTCTTTCGCTTCCTCTGATTTGATGAAATCCGAGACGTAGTCCACATATGCGTCGTATCCGGCAACTCTCGGAAGGGGAATATCCCCGTATCCGGCCCATTTCAGGTATTGGGAATATCCTCCGCTCCATTCCCATGAGTTCGTGAGATACAGGACAGCTTCCATGTCCCTTTTCCCAAGCTCTGCAAGGAAATAGTCAAGGCCCCTCAGCAGTGTGTCGTTGTATCGGCCCGGGGCATACTGCAGGGTGGGTTCGACTTTGGTATAGACCCCATGGTCTCCGTCGGAACCTACCAGTACCCTGAGGTTCTCGATTCCGAGGGATTTCAGGGTGTCCAGCTCTCTTGCAAGTCTCTCCCTGTCTCCCCCGGTCCCCTCTGAGCCGAGTATCGGTCCGTACCAGAAATTGGTTCCGACAAAATAGTAGGGGGCACCGTTCTTTATGAATTGCCCATCCTGTATCCGGATGATATCATTACCTCCTGCATGGGAGCATGCTGAAAACAGCACCGGCATCAGGAGAAGAACCAGCATTTTCCCCATTTTCTTTATGCGTTTGGTCCAGAGTCTCATCCTGTAACTTGCGGTCCAGGCCTTGGACGCATATCTCCATTTCCTGGAAGATGAATTGAAATTGCGGTTTCTGCTTGTTCCTGAGAGAACCACGCCTATTACATCGGAGACGGTCGCGCTTTCGTAGGGCGCATAGCTCGCGTCTCCCCTCATCAGCAGCAGTGTCCCCCATACATGCACCACTCTCTGCAGAATCAGTTCAGAGGTTTTTGCATTGCGGTAAAGCACAATGTCCCTTCTCCTTATGGTCATCCTGTTTTCTCCGGCGGAAATGTTTCTTCTCTTCCGCCTGGATACGTTATTGTGCTTGTCAATCATGGCTTTGTGGCTTTCAGAACAATCTCCTGAGAGTTTTACGGGGCAGATAAGTACTGAATCCACACCGTTGACGAGGAACGGTTTCATACTGTCTCCGCATATCCTGCACTTTACTATGGTGCCGCGTGACAGCAGTTCTGCCGCTTCGCGGTAGTCACTGCAGGTCTTTGTCAATGGCATGTCCTGTATTTCTTTAGTTTTTCAGTGAATATTCTATAGTGGTGGCAGCCTTTTCAACCTTGATATAAGGTCTATTCCGGTCTTTGTCCGGGAAACCTCCGGTGCCGGCATAGATAAACCATACGAGGATTATCAGTCCTGCCATCGTGAACCGGCCATTGAAATGAATCTTTGCTTTTGCCTGTTTTTCTTCCATGGTCTAAGATTTTCCGTACATCATACAAAGATAGTTAAATCCCGAATAATTACCAAAGTAAATTCCTTCACTGACAGTATGCAGCCGCGGTTAAGGATATTTTTCTAATTTCGCCTCATAATATACAGAACAGATGTAATTATGATTGCCGACAAAGAAGATACGGGTGTTTCCGGAGAAATGGTAAAGCAGAAGGTCCAGAGAGGTATTCTTATGGTTTCATGCATACTTATGGCCGGTAAATTCGCAGCTTATCTGATTACTTCGTCAGTAGGGATTCTGACGGATGCCATGGAGAGTATAGTGAATGTGATTGCCGGAGCAGTCAGTCTGTACAGCCTGTATGCCGCATCCAAACCGAAGGACAAGGATCATCCTTTCGGGCATGGAAAGATAGAGCTTCTGTCTGCGAGCCTGGAGGGTTTCCTTATAATCGTGGCCGGTGCCCTTATCATGTTCGAGTCTGTGATGAGAATCTTCAATCCTGCGGAAATAGGTCAGTTGGATTTGGGTATCTATATTGTGGCCGGGGCCGGGGCTGTGAATTTCCTTCTGGGCTGGTACAGTGTAAGGATAGGGAAGAAATACGGTTCCATGGCATTGGTGGCAAGCGGCAGGCATTTGCAGTCAGACACATGGTCAAGCATAGGTCTGGTGGCAGGTCTGCTTGTTCTGTACTTTACAGGTATAGAATGGATAGATTCGGCTCTTGGGATAATCTTCGGGATCATAATACTTTGGACAGGCATATCCATACTTAGGAAAGCGGTGGCAAACCTTCTTGATAAGGCTGACATAGCGCTTCTGACAGATCTTGCCTATACACTTAACTCTTCCAGACAGCCCGACTGGGTAGATATCCACAACGCCAAAGTGCTTAAATACGGGAACAGCCTTCACCTGGACTGCGATCTTACTGTTCCATGGTTCTATACTGTAGAGCAAGGGCATTCATGCGGTGAGAAGCTACAGGATATCCTGGAAGACAAATATGCCGACCGGATACAATTCACCGTTCATATTGATCCATGCAATGTCCTTGGCAAACCACAGTGCTCCGTATGTGGCTATAATTGCCCGAACAGGAAGGAACCGTTTCAGAGGAATGTCCGGATAGACATCAATACGTTTACAAAAGAGGAACCGCGCTGATTGTCCGCAATAATCAAATCTCATTAACCGTTCAGGTGTGAGGTGTGTCCCTCCAATTCCGCACCGCTGCCTAGGCCCCGCTCCCAGTCCTCATCGGCAGCTTCCGACTTACGTCAATCCCCACAGAAACCTATCCACGCAGGTCCCTCATCTTTTAAGATCCCCATCCCCGCAGATTTCCTGCCCGCCGAGGTCTTTCTTCCCGCCCGCTGAGGTCTTTCTTCCCGCCGCTGTGCCTCCACTCGCCACGGTGCGTCCTCACTTTTGCCACTGTGCGCCCTCCACCCGCCTTCGCAGTGGATCTTTCCACCTCCTCCTGCACTGCCTCTCTTCGCAGGTGAACCGGCGTGATTCTTGCAAACACCTGTGTTTCAGCATATTCCCGTAAAAGGCCCGGTACACCTGCGAGAAGACTCCGGCCGGCAATGCGCACGACTTCCGTGGATTTAGGGACAAATAGGCTGCTGCTGTCGATGTCTCAGTCCGGCAGGGTGGGCTTTGCATCCGGCCTCTAATGCATCTTGTTGATACCCAAGGTGTTGCAATTTCGTATGTATGCAAACCCTCCCCGAAAACACGCCAAAAGGCCCGAATCCAGAGGGACTTTGCATAGTGGGGATTTTGTAATACACTGGTTGTCAGGTGGATGCTGAGGAGGTTCTATGCAAAGTGTCCTGCGGGAGGCCTTTTCGCAGGAGGTTGGACAGTGCACGCACTGCCACAGCGCCCGTTATTCGGCATATTCCGGGCAGTTTGGAAACGAAAGCCGGGGTGCACTTTGTAGAAGAGGGTTGAAGAGGGAATGCCTGGATGCGGTGTCTTCGTGTCAGAAGGATGGAGTGGCAGGGAGTAATCAGAAGAATAGTATGGGGCAGCACGGATGTGCATGCGAATTCAATCTTGGTGTAAAAAAGAGTGTTTTTAGAGAATGTTTACGGAATGGGGAAAGTGTGGAAGGGACGGTTTTGTGTTTTGCAATGAAAAACAATGGAGGGATGTGGATAAAAGGGTAGAAACGGTTTCATTTCTCGAAAGTGTTTTTTAAATTTGCTTGGTAAAACATAATCCTATGAGCGCAAAACGTATTTTCAAACTTTCAATGGTGTCTGCCGGGGCCTTGCTGTTGGGTTCCATGATGCACGACACCTCTGCCCAGAATGTCAAGAAGCCGCTGGACCACAGCGTATATGATTCATGGCAGACCGTAGCTTCCATACAAAATCCCTATAACGGCAAGTATCTGCTGTACAATATCGCTCTCCAGGACGGAGATGATACGGTACACGTATATGATGCTGCAGCCGGCAAGACCGTCTATACTGTTCCACGTGGCAAAGACATGATACTGTCATCGGACTGCAGTAAGGCTGTATATATGATCGAGCCTTCAGCAAAGGACAGACGTCAGGCGAGGATAGACAAGAAAAAAGCCTGGGAAAGCCCGAAGGATACCCTTGTGGTACTTGATCTTGCGACCGGAAAGAAAACCGTTTTCCCGAATGTGGACAGGATGTACAGCGGTAACGAGATTGTCAGTTATGTAGCATACAGGCAGGCGCAGATGTCTTCTTCGAAAGACGAGGGCCGCGAACTTTATGTTACTGATCTGAGGACAATGACGACAGACACGATCCCTAATGTGGATGCCTGTGTATTCTCTCCTACAGGAGAAAAGATCCTGTATGTCACAGTTCCTGCCAAGGAGGATTCCCTCGGCATGAAGGAACTGCACCTGCGGGTACCGGCTACAGGTGAGGACCGCGTGCTGTACTCCACTCCCAAGAAGGGCCTTGTATCCGGGATTGAAATCAATGAAGAGGCCACGGCGGCAGTGTTCTACACCCGTAGGGACACAGCCGAGTCGGCAAAGAACATGAGGGATATATTCTATGCAGACCTGACTTCCGGCCAGCCTGCAAAATGCCTTGTCCCCTCGGATATCAATGGTGTGCCTGAAGGTATGGCAATTTCCGACAAGGCGTCCCTGCGTCTGAGCAAGGACGGCAGATACCTTGTCCTGGGAGTCAAGGAACTTCCCGAACCCGAGGATGAGACAATCCCCGATTTCGAGAAAGTCAAAATGGATATCTGGAGATGGACAGACGACTATCTCCCGACCCAGGTAAAGATAAACAGATCCAGATTCGACAACGAGACCTACACGGCCCTTTACTATTTCTCTGATCCGGACCGTATCCTGGTCCTTGCCGATGAAAGCATGCCCTATGTCGGCATTCCCGTGGATTTGCAGACCGATATCCTTCTTGTCCTGAACGATAAGCCTTACCGTGTGGAAAGACAGTGGGATCCTACTGCCCGTTATGACCTTTACCGTGTGGACATGACCACCGGCAAGAGGGAACTGGTAAGCAAAAACCGTACTGTCCGCAGTATCCTGTCTCCGGACGGCAGATTTTCAGTGATGTTCGATTCGGCAGACAAATGCTGGCATCTCTACGATATAGTGAACAATACATGGAAAAACCTGACTGCGGATGTTCCTGCCCTGTTCTGGAATGACGAGTCCGATACCCCTTCTGCCCCCTCATCTACCGGCACACCAATCTGGTACAAGGACGCTTCGACCGTACTTATTCCGGCAAGGTTTGACATCTGGAAATTCGACATCTCCGGAAAGAAAGCTCCTGAGAACCTTACTGACGGCATTGGTGCAAGGGATTCCATCAAGTTCTCCCTGAATGGCTATATGTTCTGCGACGAAAGGCTGCAGATGCGCAACGGTATGAATTACGACCGCTACATACTCCCCGATTATCCTTTGTATTTCTCGTCATTCAACGACGTTACCAAGGAAACCGGTATATATGTGAAGGATCTGAGTGCCCGCCGTCCTGCAATGAAGCAGCTGGCAGCAGGCCCCTGGACATACAGGCTGGCAGCGGTTACTTCCGGCCGCAAACCGGTGATGTTCTATACAAAGGGTGATTTCAGGAATCCTTACGACCTTTATGTTACCAAAGACCAGTTCCGTAAATCGCAGGCGATAACCGCCATCAATCCCCAGCAGGACGAGTACCGTTGGGGTTCAGTGGAACTTGTGGACTGGATGTCGGAAGACGGAGCCTTCCATTGCGAAGGAATGCTCTTCACTCCGGACAATATCGATTCTACAGGAAGCTATCCAATGGTCCTGTACTTCTACGAAAGGAGTTCGGACGGACTGTATTCATACAGGGCGCCTGCTCCAAGCCGTTCGATCATCAATATCGCTTATTTCGTAAGCAACGGTTATATGGTGTTCGTTCCCGATATTTACTATCAGGTAGGGCATCCTGGTCAGAGTGCTATGAACTGCATAATGCCCGGTGTGGATAAAGTCCTGGAAGGCAGACCTTGGATAGACAGTTCCAGAATGGCTCTTCAGGGACAGAGCTGGGGCGGCTACCAGACAGCATACATGATTACCCAGACCGACCGGTTTGCTGCAGCAGGAGCAGGTGCCCCTGTTTCAAACATGACCAGTGCATACGGCGGTATCCGCTGGGGTTCAGGTGTTACCCGCCAGATGCAGTACGAGCACGGCCAGAGCCGTATCGGACAGGATCTTTGGGATGGATTCGACCTGTATGTTGAAAATTCACCCTTGTTCTTTGTACCCAATGTCAAGACTCCCGTACTGATTATGCACAATGACGAGGATGGAGCTGTGCCTTGGTATCAGGGAATAGAATTCTTCACCGCGCTACGCCGTTGCGGCAAGCAGGCATGGATGCTTACTTATAACGGGGAGGACCACAATCTCGTACAGAGATACAACTGCAAAGACTACACTGTAAAGCTTGTGGAATTCTTTGACCATTTCCTGAAAGGTGAGCCTATGCCGGAATGGATGAAATAAAACAGATTAAACTATATTATCATGAAATTCAAAACATTTGTTCTCTTATTGCCGTTTTTGATGGTTATGACAAACTGCGCCAATTCGACCGGAGACCAGATACCTTCTGTAATCGAGAAGACACCCATAGAAGTAGTGGACGGGAAATTTACACCGGAGCTTATGCTCCAGCTTGGAAGAGTGTCTGATCCGGTACTCTCACCTGACGGGAAAAGAATACTTTATGGCGTTACATACACATCCATAGAAGAAAACAGGAGTGTCCGTCAGCTTTATGTGATGAATGTTGACGGGACCGGCAACATGCCCATCACGCATTTTGACAAGAGTGCATCTTCAGCACGCTGGTGGAACGAAGGCTCTCAGATTACATTCCTGCAGGGAGGCCAGATCATGATGATCAATGCTGACGGTACAGACCTGCGTCAGGTCAGCGACATTCCCGGCGGAATATCCGATTACAAATTCTCGCCCGATGGGACAAAGGTCCTCTATATAGCTCAGGTACAGTATGCTACAAAACCTACTGACCTGTATCCTGACCTTACTGCATCTACCGGACGCGAGATAGACAATCTGATGTACCGTCACTGGGACTGCTTTGTGGAAACGATCCCCCACACATTTGTCGCTGATGTGGAAGGTACCGGTTCACGCATTTCAGTAGGAACCGGAAAAGACCTTGTAGAAGGTACCAAGTTCGAATTGCCCACCCTCCCGTTCGGAGGCATGGAACAGCTTGCCTGGAGTCCTGACGGACAATACATTGCATATTCATGCAGGAAAGTGACTGGCAGGGAGTATGCTTTCTCTACCGATACCGATATTTATCTGTACAGCGTTGCAGACGGAACATGCAGGAACCTTACTGACGGTATGGACGGTTACGATACCGAGCCGCAGTTCTCCCCTGACGGAAAACAGATCGTATGGATCAGCATGGAAAGGGCGGGATTCGAAGCCGACAAGCTAAGACTCTTCATAATGGACTTGGCTTCCGGTGAAAAACGCGATCTTACCGCATCTTTCGGATACAATGTTTCAAGTCCTGTATGGAAATCATCCGGAGACGGTCTGTATTTCAGCTCGCTTGTGAATGCTATCCAGGCCATCTTCTCCATTGACCTTCAGGGCAATGTGACCCGTATCACTCCTGAAGACAGCTGGTATGACTTCGGAGGTGTTATCGAGTGCGGGGACAAGCTTATTACTACCAATACCAGTATCAGCAGGCCCGCTGAGATTGTGGAAGTATCGCTTGCTGATGGTTCTTTCAGGCAGCTGACACATGAAAACGACGAGATTCTCGCACAGATCCCGGCAGAGAAATGCGAACAGCGCTGGATTCCCACTACAGACGGCAAGAAGATGCACACATGGGTAATATATCCTCCTGAATTCGACCCTTCGAGGAAATACCCGTCGATACTGATCTGTCTCGGTGGTCCTCAAGGAACACTCAGCCAGGCATGGTCCACAAGGTGGAACTACAAGCTTATAGCGCAGCAGGGGTATATCGTGATACTGCCTAACCGTCGAGGCACCACCGCTTTCGGACAGGAATGGTGTGACCAGATCTCCGGAGACTACTGCGGCCAGAACATGGAAGACTACAAAGCAGCGGCAAAAGCCCTTCAGAAAGAACCTTATGTAGGCAAGATGGGTGCTGCAGGAGCCAGCTACGGCGGATACTCCATATATTATCTGGCCGGTACCCACAAGGGACTTTTCGATGCATTCCTCGCACATGCAGGAATCTTCAACCAGGAGCATATGTATATGACAACCGAAGAACTCTGGTTCCCTACCTGGGATAACGGTGGTGCTCCTTGGGACAAGAATCCGGTGGCCCGCAGACATTATTCAAATTCTCCCCACCATCTCGTGAAGAACTGGGATACCCCTATAATGATTACTCACGGGGAACTGGATTACAGGGTACCCGTCGATCAGGGAATGGCTGCCTTCAATGCAGCGCAGATCCTGGGAGTACCTTCCAGGATGCTGCTCTTCCCCGATGAGAACCACTGGATTCTCAAACCGCAGAATGCAGTGCATTGGCAGAGAAGCTTCTTCGACTGGTTCGACGGCTGGTTAAAGGCGGAATAACCGGTTAAGCATGGCATCGCACAGGTAGATGGCTGCGATGCTTTCAATTACAACAGGGACGCGCAGGGCGAAACAGACGTCATGCCGTCCCTTTATTTTGGACTCTTCCGTACGGCCGGTGGCCATATTTATGCTGGTCTGCTCCCTGGCTATGCCGGAGCTTGGTTTTACTGCAACCCTGAATACAACGGGATTCCCGTTGGTATGTCCGGCAATGTCGCAGAAATGGTCATTGTACTCCGAACCGCGCATGGATGCAACCCTGAATCCGTCCCCGAACTCTATGCCTCTTATGCCTGGTACTGCAAATGCAATATGGGAAATCATTGATTCTGCAGTATCAAAGAAAGGGTCACCGATGCCAGCCGGGATATCCTCGCATACACATTCCACTATCCCCCCTATAGAGTCCCCTTCGGCAGCAGTCCTGTCGAGAAGCTCTACGAATTCAGGTATATCCAAAGGGCCCCTGGATGCATCAGGGGCATCGCTGCAGCAGGATGGAAAGACGAACCCTCCGGCTTCTGTCAGCCTGGCTCTGATTCTTGCAGGGGATATGGTCTTCTTGGCTACAACACCGGCAGCCACGAGCGGAAGTGTCATCCCGCCCTTTGCAAATGACAGTTTCAGCGTAGTGCCGGTAGTAATGCCGTTGCAGGTGCCGCGGATTATTTCCGGGATATCCTTCTCTACTATCGGGCTTGTACCATTGTGCCCTCCCTTGCAGCGTGCGAGGTCGGCGGAAAAGTCTTCAGGGGCAAGCGGGATGCCTGCCGGAACACCTTCTATTTCAACGGATATGAACGGGTTATGGGATTCCCCTGAAAGGGCAATCCTGAATTTGCGTCCGAATGTATTCATGTCTGGAATTACTTGTTGGTCATTGAGTTGAAAATCTTCAGGAAACCGGGGAAAGACTTGTCTATGCAGTCCGTATTGTCAAGCACTACTTTTGCATCTGCACCGAGGGATGCTATCTTGAGTGCCATCGCTACCCTGTGGTCGGAGAAAGTGTCCAGGGATGCACCTTTCAGCAGTTTTCCTTCCACTATCCTGCGTGTATATGAGATTCCCTTAACTTCCATGATATCCCCATTGATCTCAGTCTCCACTCCGAGTCTGCTGAGCTGTTCGGACATGACCAGAGGACGGTTGTTTTCCTTGTTTTTCAGTCTTGCTATCCCTGAGAAAGTTGAAGTCCCTTCCGCGAATGCTGCCATAACCGAGAGAATAGGCAACAGGTCCGGAGTGTTCCTGATATCGACACGGAAAGCCTTGAGGGTACCGCGGGAAATCCTGTATCCGTCCGGAAGTTCCCTGATTACCGCACCGCTGCCCCTTGCTATGTCTATTATGCGCCTGTCAGCCTGCAGGGAGTCCTTATTGACCCCGTGTATTTTGGCAGTCCCGAAGATTGCTGCCATGACTACGAAGTTCGCTGCAGAGCTCCAGTCGCCCTCTATGGTCATCTCCGTACCGGAATATTTCTGTTTTCCCGGGATGTTGAATACCAGATTCTCGCCCTCGTATTTCCAGTCAATGTTGATTCCGAACTGGTGTATCGTCTCGAGGGTCAGCATTATATAAGGGATACTCGTTGGTGACGTCACTGTCAGGACGCTGTCCTTTCTGGAGAGTGGCAGTGCCATTAGCAGACCTGAGATAAACTGCGAACCTTTCTTCCCGGATACGGTTATTTCACCGCCTTTTATCGGGCCGGAAACAACAGCCGGGAGGGTTTCTTCTGCAGTAAGGATGCAGGTGGCTCCCAATTCTTCCATAACTTCCTTGCAGCCGTACATGTGCCTGTTCAGCAGGCTTCCTTCACCCGTAATCGTTACGGAATCCCCGAACTGGGCGACGACTGGGATACAGAGTCTGGAAAGGAGTCCGGATTCCCCGACAAATGCGGTTTTCGATCCGTTTACCCCCTGCATGGACATGGAAAGCAGGTTCGAATACGGATTGGTCTCCTTCTTCTTCTCGGATGAGAATCCTCCCCTTATTATCAGCGAGCCCTGATCGGTATATACTTCTTTTGCAAATTGCCTGGCAACTGCCACCGCTGCATCTATGTCCCGGCAACGGGAGAAATTGTGGAATTCGCTTTCGCCCTTAGACAGCATTGCAGCAATGATAGCACGCTGGGCGATGCTCTTGGAGGCGGGAATGCTGACATCTCCGGACACTTCGCTCCTGTCAAGTATCTCCGTGGCTTCATCTATCGTGAACATTCCCGGTGCCACAATCATTTTCTGCTTCAATGCACAGTACAGGTAAGGCGCTCCGAGCTTGACCGCCTCGATACGGCTGAACCGGCCGGCCTCTCCCATCGAATATGCGATGAGGGGTACTTTCTTGCCGAGCTTGCCGTCGCGCAGCAGCCTGTATAGGGCAAGAGTCCGTATGGCCTGTTCGGTCTTGTCGGCAGTCGTAACGATCTTCACAATGTCCGCACCCAGTGCAACAGCCTCCCTGTAAATCTCGGAAAGGGCAGGCAGGGAAGGGGTGGAGGAATAGTCGTGGAAAGACAGGATAAGCTTTGTGTCCTTTCCGCGGAAAGGACCCTTATACTCTTTCAGGATATTGGAATATGAAAAGACGTTTACATCCACATAGGCAGCGCCTGCAAGCACGGCAGCTTCGTAAAGGTGGCTGCTCCTTTTCATGCAGGTGGCTATCAGCGGTATATCCGAATTCATGAAAAGCTCCTGGACTTCCCTTTCGGTGAGGCCGCAAAGGTCCAGCCGGATTTCCGCAAGCAGATCCGGATAGATTTTCCTGTACTTTTCGCACCGTTTGAGAGCCTTTCTGCAGGCATCCAGCCCGTAATCGCCGATACTAATGCAAAACATCGTAAAATCCTGTAAATCCTATATCTCCAAACGTCCGTCTGAAATCTACCGATACGTCTGGTAAATACAAAATTAATAAAATCTTCCATACCTTCCTTGTCATTCCTGACAAAGTCCCCGATTTCCGTAAAAAATCTTTGCTTTCCGCTTCCCGTAATTGGTGGAAGTATTTTTTATATTGCATTGAATATCAGTGGTTTTGGAGGTGTTATTCAATGCCTATGCACTTTCTCTCATGGAAAATGCTTTCCGGATGGAAATATCGGCTTTTCCATAATCCCTGCCGCAGATGCTTCCAGGTGTGGGATTCGGCAGCAAACCGGCCATGGGATGCAGGCGCAGGCCTTCCCAAGGAAAGTGAAGTTCCTCCGGCTAAAACTTTTATTGCAGAAATTTAACATTTTTTCTATCTTTGCGCCCTCAAAGACACTATGCGTCTGCTAAATGCCCGGATGGCGGAATCGGTAGACGCGCTGGTCTCAAACACCAGTGGCCGCAAGGCTGTGCCGGTTCGACCCCGGCTCCGGGTACAAGAAAAAGAGTTAAGTGCTTGATTGTTCAACGCTTGACTCTTTTTTGTTATTTTATCCTCCAGTACTGATTCTTTCCGGACCATCAAGATCATAGCCGGAAATATTCGGCCAGCAGATTTACATTTTCCATTACGGGTTTATCATTCAAAGTGTTATTCTGCAGATACTTTATAATCTCTTTTATCGAGGCGCACACATTTTCGTCAATTCTGGTTGCAATCTTCAGTTCTGATGCATTGAAGCCGGATTTATCAGAATAGGTTGCCTACTGGTGTTTCTGTAGAACCTTCTGTGGTATAAATTATATAGTCCATAATCAAATGATAAACTCTAAAGCTTGTTTTTCCAACTCAATTTCGTATTGCTTTATGAGATTCTCATAACTAAAGAAAGAAACACGTTTGTTCTCTCTAAGTTCATCAAAAGCATGCAGCTCCATTTTGCTTTCAAATTCCGTTTTCCTTTTCTGGTCTGCCACGATTATCATTCTTGTGTGAAAATCTTGTAGATCATTGAATTTCAGAAGTGAGTTCTGTATATCAGTAGAATGCTCTATTTCAAAAAATGAATGCGGCATTTTCCGATTGTTGAACCAGATTGTGTCTATAGTAGAACTGCGTTTTACCAAAATACCTTGACTTTCCAGCTTTTTCCTATATTTTTCAAGGGCGTACAGTCCAGGCTTGATTCTATAAATACCATTTGTGTGCCGGACGATGCGTCTGATACTCGCAAAAGGAGTTTTTGTATTCCATTCGCATTCTTTGATTTTGAATACTTCTGAATTCAATTCTCCCAATGTTGCAAC
>CAZXFF010000018.1:0-34793 GCA_964640305.1 uncultured Muribaculaceae bacterium
TTTCCATGAGCTGGAATTCCTTTTCAAGAACAACCTTATCAAAGGAGGAGACCTTGAGAATGCCCTTGTAATTGTGGAGAACCCGGTAGAAGAAGAGGAACTGTCCAGAATGGCGGAAATCTTCAACGTGGAAAAGATAAAGAGACTGGAAAGCGGATACCTTGACAATGTAAGCCTGCATTTCGACAACGAATGCGCCCGCCATAAACTTCTGGACATACTCGGTGACTTCATGCTGGTAGGACACCGCATAAAAGGGAAAATCATAGCCAGCAAATCCGGACACAAGATAAATACCACAGTGGCCCGCATAATCAGAGAACAATTAACCAAAAACATATAATATGCAACTTTCAAATGTCCACCCTAACGCCAAGATAGGGGCAAATGTAGAAATCGGACCGTTCGCATACATTGCCGAACATGTTGAAATAGGGGACGGATGCACAATATATCCGCATGCCGTAATCCTGGACTATGTCAAAATCGGCAAGAACTGCAAAGTGTTTCCAGGAGCAGTGGTAGGAGCCATCCCCCAGGATATGAAATTCGCAGGTGAAGTCACCTATGTTGAAATAGGAGACAACACTGTCATCAGAGAGTGCGCAACTGTCAACAGGGGCACAGCAGCCAGCGGAAAACTCCTGACAAAAATCGGAGACAACTGCCTTATAATGTCATATGCACACGTCGCACATGACTGCCGCCTCGGCAACCATGTAATCCAGACAAGCTATGTCGGTCTTGCCGGAGAGACTGAAGTGGATGACTGGGCTATCATAGGAGGTGCATCAGTAGCCCACCAGTTCTCACGTATCGGTATGCATGCCATGATTTCAGGAGGCTCACTGATTTCCAAAGACGTGCCTCCATATGCACTGGCAGGGCGCAACCCCCTTTCTTTCTGCGGACTCAACATCGTAGGTCTCCGCCGCAGGGGATTCACCAACGAACAGATAGACCGCATCAGGGAAATATACAGGATTATCTATAACAGCGGACTCAACAGAAGCGATGCCTGTGTAGAAGTGGAACGTGCAATTCCTCCATGCATAGAGAGGGACAATATCCTTAACTTCATCAGAAGTTCAAAGAGAGGTATCATAAAATACACAGACCTGTCAGCTGACGAATAATCAGGTATTGATGCAGGACGGCATTTTCTGCTCGGCATATTTCCCTCCCATCGCATATTTCAAGGCGATGGCACAAAGCAGCAGGGTCATAATAGAAGGTTGCGAAACCTATTGCAAGCAAACCTACCGCAACAGGTGCAGAATCCTGTCGGCAAACGGAATCCTGTCAATTACCGTCCCCGTATGCAAAAGCCAGGACGGTAATATCCGGTCAGTACGTATCGATTATACGAAACCTTGGTTAAGGGAGCATAAAAGGGCCATGGAAGCGGCATACCGCTCCAGCCCTTTTTTCGAATATTACTGTGACGATATTTTTGCCATTCTGGACAGCGGGATTCCGGATCTGTTCAGCATGAACTATGCATTGACAGTAAAACTTGCAGAATTCACTGGCTTGAAAACATATTTCTCTGTCACAGAAGAATACATTAAGGACTATACCGGAGCAAATGATTTCCGGAACACTTTTGATCCGAAAAATACCGGGCTGCCGGAATCTCTCCGTACAGCCCGGTACTATCAGGTGTTTTCAGAAAAATTCGGATTTACCGAAAACCTGTCGGTCCTGGACCTGCTTTTCAACGAGGGGCCAAACTCCGTCAGTTTCCTGCTTCAGAATCTGAAACCTACCGTCAGAAGCACCCTCCAGCTATAGCTTTTCTCCATAAGGGCAGGGACACTCAATCCTGCGTAATCACTATACATTGTATAACTGGATTCATTGCTGTTGCATTGCTGCTGATACGCCGCATCGACGAAAAAGTTACCAGTCTTGGAACGGAAGCCGATACCTGCCGATGCATAGTGGCGGTCCTGTTCTTTATCCCTCTCGTAGGGACTCTGACAGTAATTGTACCCGAGACGCAGCGATGTCTGGGGAATAGCCCTGACCTCAATACCTGCACGCAGATTATTCGTTGCCCTGTAAATATCCGAAATGGACTGATTCTCGTACTGATAGGAATCCGAACGCCCTGAATTGTCCGAGTATTTCATCATTCCGTAGTCTGCCCTTTCATAATCCACACCAAGCGCAAGATAGGAACCGAAGGTATATCCGACTCCTACATTGAAACGGAAAGGCGACATCAGACGGAAAGAGCCCGTCGTCGAATAAGAAAGGCTATTGGATCCATAATCTTTTGTGTATCCGCTCATCTTCTCTTCATATGAATCATTCAGGAACATCCATGTAGGAGTAGATACAGATGCCCCTACCGTAAGACCGGCTACGGGATGGGCAATGAAACCTGCATCCACCTTTACTCCCATTCCGGAAATGTTGTACAGATATTCCGATGTCACATTCTCGAACCCTGTCTGGAAAAGCGAGGGATCAGCTGCATATTCAGAATAAGAACTGTATTCGCTCATCCAGATACTCTGCAGTGTAAGGTTGAGGCCGAAGAAAAATCTGTTGCTTATATTTGCAGATGCATTGAAAACCACGTCCTGGACATATCCGGACCTTTCTTTGTAATACTTTTGGTTAAGGTCACCAGGTACCCCTACCCAGACATTGCCCTTATCGTCAGCCACGACATTTTCCGTCGCCCCGAGAAAACCGTCAAATCCGGCAAGGGTATCAATAAGTCCTGCATTCCAGCCCAGAATCGCGCTCCAGCTTGCCACTCCTCTCATAAAAGGAGACTCGGGATAATCCTCCGGCATTGTCAGATCCCCGCCTGTAACCCCGTCCGGGATATTGGCCGCAAGGGATGCAAGAAAACTAGTCTGAGCTTCTACTCCGGAAGCTGAAGTCCTGTATACAAAATTGTTTGTCTGATTCGTTGCTATTGCAAAGTTAACACTTACGAGCCCGTTGCGACGGCCGGTCTCAATACCGCTGACCCAACCTATATTGGACAGAGAGAGACGCATTCTGGAATTGTGTGCGGTATTTCCTGAATAGGATGTCTGCCCTGTGAAACCCGATAGCGACGGGGTGAGGGTAATCTCCGAATAACGGTATAGTCCTGAAGCGGCCGGGTTATATGACAATGCACCGAGATCCCCACCCAATGCAGTCATGGCATTCCCCATTCCAAGACTTCTGGCCGTCCCGTCATAATATCTGGTCGACAAGTTCAAAGCGTCCGTTATGGTCTGGGCAGACATTGTCTGGACCGAAATCAAAAGGACAGCTGTCAAAAATATATAACGTTTCATTGCTGTTTTATTGGAATTCTATACAAACTATCTTCTTCCTCCACCGGAACGGACTCCACCTCCTGAACGTACACTGGTGCCGGAAGAGCGGAAAGACCCTGAGGATGAAGATCTGGCTGTGCCGTATGACCCTGTATTCCTTACAGGATTGAACGTTGTCCTGCCGAAATCCTGATTGCGGCTGAAACTGTTGCCGTTGACCTGCACAGATGCCGGCCTTCCGGTGTTTACTGCATTGTTCCGGTTATAATAACTGTTACGCACATCATCGGTTGTGACTTTAGAATTTATGTTGGCTGTACGTCTGAAGGTATTGGATGTGACCGGTGTCCTGCCTGAATTGCCTCCGGTAGCAGTACCCCTGTCCACATAACTTTCACCCAGGTTCACATGACGACCGCCTCCGCGGAGATTTGAACCGATCTGGACAGAACCTGACTCAAGCTTTCTCCCGCCTCCGTTAGCCCTGATGTCGGCCACATTTCTGGCAGTTGCAATATTGTGTTCCCTCTGTCTGATCGCTGAGCCGGCCAGATATCCATGGTAGAATCCAGGAGCGTATCCGTAGTAATAGTCATAGTACCAAGGATTGCGCCATGGGGAATATGCATACCACGGTCCGTACCACGGCCCATACCAGGGATCGAACCAAGCACCCCATCCGTACCATGAACTCCATCCGAATCCGACGCCCCACCATGGACCGTACCAGGGATCATAATACCCCCAGTATCCGCACCATGGCCAATTGTTTGCCATATACCAGTAGTCCCAGTAATTGTAATTCCTGTACCCATACCAGTAATCATCGAAATCAAAATTGAGATTCACCTCGCCTACTGGTCCTGAAGTGCTGTTGTCAAGTATAATGGCATACTGGGTATCAGGCCTGTACTGCAGATCGACACTGGCGGTCGCACCTGACACGACAATGGTATCCGTAAACCGGGCAGCCGCCTGTCTGGTCCTGGCTATCAGCTGATCCATCTCAGCATCCATCTTTTGGGAGACAGCAGCGTCTTCCTCGGATGGTCTGTAATAAATGCCGTCTTCAAATTCAGAAGAGGCATAGTAGGAAGCGGTTGTTCCGCATGAGGACAAAAGCCCTGCTGCAAATAAAGATGCAATAATCAAAACTTTTTTCATACCTTACCTCTTTTTAGTTAATTTATTATTATTTTTGCGATTCGGTTCCGTCCTTACGGAGCCTTGCTTATAACAAAATAACAAAAATTATTCCATTCGACCAAAAATAATGGCAAAAGAAGTAACAAACAAGGAAGAGAATTACTCCCAGTGGTACAACAATCTAGTAACCAAGGCCGATCTGGCCGAGAACTCGGCAGTGCGCGGATGCATGGTCATAAAACCCTACGGCTACGCAATCTGGGAAAAGATGCAGGCACAGCTGGACAGGATGTTCAAGGCTACCGGACACCAGAACGCATATTTCCCGCTGTTCATACCCAAGTCGTTCCTGAGCAAGGAAGCCGAACATGTGGAGGGTTTTGCAAAAGAATGTGCCGTAGTGACACATCACAGACTCAAGGCAAACCCCGACGGACCAGGTGTCGTTGTGGATCCTGATGCCCGTCTTGAAGAAGAACTCATTGTCAGGCCTACTTCCGAAACCATTATCTGGAACAGCTACAAAAACTGGATAAAATCATACCGTGACCTTCCGATACTGTGCAACCAGTGGGCTAACGTGGTAAGGTGGGAAATGCGTACACGACTCTTCCTGAGGACTGCGGAATTCCTGTGGCAGGAAGGGCACACAGCCCATGCCACAGCAGCAGAAGCAATGGAGGAGACAGACAGAATGGTCCACGTATATGCTGATTTCGCAAGGAATTACATGGCAATGCCTGTCATTGTCGGCCATAAATCCGAACATGAACGGTTCGCAGGCGCACTTGATACTCTGACAATAGAGGCAATGATGCAGGACGGTAAAGCACTGCAGGCAGGAACATCACACTTCCTCGGACAGAACTTCGCCAAGGCTTTCGATGTCAAATTCGCTGACAAGGACGGAAAACTGGATTACGTATGGGCTACCTCATGGGGAGTTTCAACCCGCCTTATGGGAGCTCTCATCATGTGCCACAGCGACAACAACGGACTTGTGCTTCCTCCTGCCCTGGCACCCATACAGGTAGTAATGGTTCCTATATACAAAGGAGAAGAAGAACTGGCCAATATGAGGGAGTACATGCAGATTCTGGGCAAAGAGCTGGACAATCTCGGCATTTCATACAGAATCGATGACAGGGACAATGTACGTTCCGGATTCAAATTCGCAGAATGGGAACTCAAAGGTGTTCCTGTCCGTCTGGTTATCGGAAAGAGGGATATAGAAAAAGGAGTCGTTGAACTGGCCAGAAGGGACAATCTGGAGAAAAGCGAAGTTGCCAGGGAAGGCATTGCTGCATACATCAAGGCACTTCTGGATGAAATCCAGGCAAATATCTATGACAAAGCCCTGAAATTCAGGGAAGCCAATGTACGCTGCGTGGATACCTGGGATGATTTCAAGGTGGAAATCGAGAAAGGAGGCTTTCTGCTGTGCCACTGGGACGGTACAGCCGAAACAGAAGAAAGGATCCAGGAAGAGACAAAAGCCACTATCAGATGTATTCCCGTTGACAGTTATGTGATAGAAGAAGAAGGTAAATGCATATATTCAGGCAGACCTTCAAAACAGAGGGTAATTTTCGCCAGATCATATTAAATATATACGGAAATGAACAGTATTGATGACCCTTCCCCGAGAAGCAGCATAGTCAATTTACTAAAGACCAAGTCATTGGTAAAATCAGGCATCTTCGACCAAAGCCTTGAGGTTTTCAATATGCTCAAAGATGTCCTCAGCGAGATGAGCAATGACATCAATGATATCCTTGAAGAAACAGGATCGAGGAGAGTCAGGCTGGAATACAGGGACAGAGGCAAGTTTGAAGCCGAACTCAAATTCGCAGACGATGTCATTGTATTCAGCATGCATTCCGATGTTTTCCAGTTCGACAGGGACCACAGCATCTGGAAAAATCCATATCTGAAGGAAAACCCGTACAATTCCTACTGCGGAATCATAAGCGCCTACAACTTCCTGTATGACTCAATGAAGTACAACAGGACTGATGATTTGGGATACCTGGTGGCCCGGTTGTTCATAAACCGGGAAAAAGCCTTCCTGATAGAAGGGAAAAGACAGAAGAGACAACAGACAAGTTCCTTCGGAAAGAAAAAGCTTACCAGAGAAGACCTCGTCGCATTTGTCGAATCAGCAATCCTGTATACCCTTTCTTTCGATTTGCTCGTACCTCCGTATGATCTGGTAAAGGTCGCTACTGTAGGAGAAATGAATGTCAAGATCGAATCATCGAAGATGAAGACCGGCAAGCGGATGGGATATGAATATAACTCTGATGACGTATTAAACTCCGGAGAAGATGACAAATAGGGAAGTCAGGATACTGGCGGCTTTCCTTATACTGACATTGATTCCGTTTTCAGCCTACGCCCAAAGAAGGAAAAAGGAAGAAGCCAATAAGATAAACTACCGCTCAATCGAGACAATTGCCATAGACAGGCATGAGCTTGACAAGGCCCAGAAACTATGCCTTGACGTTGTATCGTCCATAGATGAAAGGGCCGTAGACACCACTCAGGTCAGGGAAGCCCCAAAATACTGGATCAAGGGGGTCAAAATGCAGAGCGGGCTGTCTCAGGTATCACTTACCAACTGGGCAGAGGGAGGTGCGGCAAGCATTTCACTGAATGCCCACATAGACGCAAATGCGAACTATGCCAAAGACAAGATGATTTTCGAGAACCGTATCAGGATGTCCTACGGCTTCATCCAGTCTTTTGACAGTGAAAAGGCTCTCAAAGAACAGTTCAGCAAAAGTGAAGACAAGCTCCAGCTGGATTCCAAATGGGGATGGATGCTGCTTGACAAGCTGTACTTCTCATCAACGCTGAATTTCAGGACACAGTTCTCCCCTACCTATGACAATTACAGCGAAGACAGGAAAATACAATCCAGTTTCCTGTCACCAGGATATTTTTCTTTAGGTGTCGGTATAAATTACAGGCCATTCGGATTCCTGTCCCTGAACCTTTCTCCGGCGACCGGGAATCTGGTAATAGTTACAATTCCGGAATTGAGGGAGACATACGGAAACCAGGCCGGTCAGGTTGTCCGCGGAGAGTTCGGTGCACAGTTCAAGATGGACATCAAATACGCTTTCAAAGGATTCAAGATAAGCTCAGACCTGACCCTCTTCTCCGATTACCTGAACAATCCGCAGAACATACAGGTCTATTGGGACGTAGACACCTCTCTTGAGCTGAGCAAACTGCTCACCCTTTCACTCAGGACAAACCTGATCTACGATGACAATATAAAGATACCGGACAGAGACGGCAACAATGCCCACGCCAGAGTCCAGTTCAAAGAGGTCTTCAGCCTCGGTATCACCTATACTATAGGACAATATGTAAAACCCGAATAAAATCGTCCATATGTCAATACAGGAGATTTTCAATGATTCCCTGACCGGTCTCGTGGGGAAAACTGACGGCAAAAAGTTTCTTCTTGCGGTAAGCGGAGGAATTGACTCGGTCTGCATGGCCGAACTTTTCTACAGATCCGGACTCAAACCTGTGTTTTCCATTGCTCACGTAAACTTCTCCCTGCGCGGAGAAGAGAGCGACCAAGACATGAAATCCGTAGTGGACTGGGGCAGTAAAAGAGGTATTGAAGTGTATACCAGGACATTTGACACCCATGCATTCGCCCAGGAACATTCCTTGTCAACACAGATGGCAGCCAGAGAACTGCGATACGGATACTTCAACGAGCTCGTGTCGCAACACGGATTCGACTACATTGCCGTTGCCCACAATGAGAACGACAGTGTGGAAACCGTATTCCTGAATATGGCAAGGGGAACAGGGATAAAAGGGATGACAGGAATACCTGTAAGAAACGGGAATATAATCAGGCCTCTGCTTTCTGTCCCCAGAAGCATGATTGCAGATTTTGTAAAAGAAAACGGGATTCCGTACAGGGATGACCGTACTAATTTCGAGTCACACTACTACCGCAACCGTATCCGCAACATCATAATTCCGGAATTCGAAAAAATAAACCCTTCCGTACTGAATACGGTAAGCCGCAACACAGGGTATATTGCACAGGCTGCAGAAATCCTGGATGAAATGGCATTGAAAGTAAGGAAAAAACTCTGCTCTTCCGAAGACGGCGACGTTATCATAGACACTGCAAAACTGAAAAAGGAAAAACACTGCGGATACTGGCTGCATTCAATATTGTCGGAATATGGATTCAGCAGTGGACAGCTGAAAGAGATAGAGCGATGTATCACATCGGACCAGACAACAGGGAAAATGTTCCGTACCGGCAGCAGTGAACTGGTATTCGGCAGCAGCAGGATCAGAATACGCCAGCTTACGGATGAAGAAGATACCGGGTTCCTGATTGACGGTCCTGGAATCTACACATACAAAAAGCGCAGGTTCCGTATCTCATTCATACCGGCTTCCGATGGGTTCTGCCCTATGACAGACGGCGCTGTCCTTTACATGGATGCTGATTCAGTTCGTTTTCCTATCATATGCCGAAGCTGGAAGACTGCAGACAGATTCAGGCCTTTCGGAATGCAGAGAGGAAGCAAGAAGCTGGCTGATTTCTTCAAAGATCTCAAGATAGACCGGATAGAAAGACAGTCATGCCCTGTCCTGACATCAGAAAAAGGGGACATATTGTGTCTTCCTGGGTTGAGGATAGATGACCGATACAAAATAAAGACTTCGACGAAATCAATCATCGAAGTCTCCATGGTATAACGTAAGGTCATCTGCTATTTGTCGAAAACAATCGTATAAGGCATCATTGCATATATACCCGGCTCGGGAAGCAACTGCCTGAACAGTTTCATGGCCAGTTCTTCAGGTGCGGAAGCGAATATTCCTGCAAACGCATTTGCCGAATTGACATTTTCCATAAGTTTTGCCATTGTATTCTTGACAACCGGATATTCCACTATCCTATAATTGTCAGTACCGGCAGCAACTGCAGCATACTCCACAGCATCCTTCAGCCCCCCGATTTCATTGACAAGGCCTATTTCCAATGCTTCATTTCCACACCAGACACGACCCTGGGCAATACGGTCGACATCCTCTTTTGTCATGCCCCTTCCATCAGCAACAATGGAAACAAAACGGTCGTAGATCAGCTCTATCTGCTGCTGGGATGTTTCAACTTCCCTTGCATCCAGTTTGCGGAACATCGAATACATGTCCGCATGCTTGTGGGTCTTTATTGTTACAGGATTCAGGTAAAGCTTTTCCCTTGCCACTTTTTCCCCTGAAGGTATCAGGCTGAATACCCCTATGCTTCCTGTAAGAGTAGTATTGTCGGCATAGATCTTGTCTGCACCTGCTGAAATCCAGTAACCTCCGGAAGCAGCATAGGAACCATAGGAAACAATCAAAGGCTTAACTTCCTGTAAAAGTTCCAGTTCCGTGCGAATTATCTCAGCGGGCTGGACAGCACCGCCTGGAGAGTTCACTCTCAGGACAACTGCCTTAACCGTGCTGTCCCTACGTACTTTCTGGATCTCAGGGACAAGACTCTGGTATGTGATACCATCACCGCTGACATTGATCTGACCATCCGCATATATCACTGCGATTTTCTGTTTTGCCTTGAAATTCGGCTTCAGCACAGCTGAGGCATATTCTGAAAGGGTAAGCATCCTGACATCTTCCAGCTTGTCCTTTCCGGCCATGGAAGCCAATGTATTCTCAATCCCCGACATGGTGCATATCTCATCGATGAGGCCGGCTTCCAGCATTTCCTCCGCCGTATTTATCTCAAGATTATTGACCAGACGGTCGAGATCCTTCATTTCCAGTCCTCTGGAATAGCATATGGATCCGGCAACCGTTTCCCACATGGCATTCATCATAGCCTCATTCTGTTCCCTGTTGGCTTCGCTTATATCACTGGCTATGAACTGTTCTCCTGCGGATTTGTACTTCCCGTGGCGGATAAGCTGGACATCCACGCCTACTTTGTCGAGAATATCCTTCAGAAAAATTATGTTTCCGGATATTCCGCGGATATCATTCATCCCGAACTCATCGGCATATATCCTGTCTGCGACAGAGGCCAGATAATATTCGCCCATTGAGAAATTCACACCGTAACTTATTATCGGGACTCCGGCATTACGGCATCTCTCCAGAGCTCCGCGGAGTTCTTCCAGATTAGAAAGGGCAGAAGAAGCTCCTGAAGCTGAAATGTATATATACTTTATGTTGGGATCTGTCGCAGCCGCATCCAGGGCCCTTACTGCGTCATATATTCCCAGGGTGCTGACAGGCCCTGACGCGATGGGTAGAAGTGAACCTAGATCAAACGATTCCTTAACTGTTCTTTCAGCTATGGGATCTGCCAGGGAAATCTTCAATACGGTAGACGGTTCTACAGTTATCGGTTTTTCCGACGGGATCAATGAGCCGATTATCCCGAATACTACCACGAGGAGCAATCCCATGGCAACAAATACGCCTAAAACTACGGCGAGCAGGTTTTTAAGAAATTTCATTGTCGCTAAAACTTATTTTGGTTGATTTCAATTGATTTCATGCGTTGTCGTTGTACTTGTCTGACGGCCGGTAAATTGTTTGTCCACCACTTCATAGCTTTCTGACTTTGTGGCATACTCGTAATTGCAAGACCGCCTTCTGCACCGGAATATATTATCGTAAATATTGACCCTGTATTTCACCTTATACAGATTATATTCCTTTGTTGTCGTTGTTTCCGTATGATGACGTATATCCTTTACATGGTCCCACGACCCCGGAACGGCAACTTTGGTCCAGGTTTTCCACTCCCTTGTCCTGCGGGAAAGAATCCTGTTTACTTCCCGTTCATCTCTCAGCTCGTAACGGTATCCGGCAAGGTTGCTGGATACTTTGGAAATGGTATTGAGGTGACGGCATCCAGGACACCGCACCGAGATTCTTCTGTCGATTCTCCTGAGCCATATTATGAATACCGCTACTGAAAGCAGAACTACAAACCACCAGAAATAATTATTGAAGAGCATCAGGACCCCCCAGATATAGATTCCGGCAATGCCTATAAATGCAAGAAGCACAAAAAGCCATCTGTTTGGAAGCGGATAGAATACGGCCGGAACCCGTACCAATGCCAGGGCAACCATAAGAGGCACTACACCTACATTGGCCAACCAGACAACGAATACAAGCCCGAAAACGAGTGCCAGCAATAGTCCGAGAAAACCGGAGTATCTCTTTGTATCCTTGAATACAGCAGTTTCATACAAGCTCTTTGATATAAGCCATTGTAAAGGAGCGGCACTTACTATTGCCCCTGAGAGAGGCAATGCGGAAAGTATTGTCCGGTTAGCATCTCTCAATGCCTTGCCGTCCAGGCTGTAACCAGTCACTCTCCCATCCTCGAAACACAGATTGGCCTTGGCTATATTCCCGGTTTCCTTGTCAAACACATACACGTCAGTCGCTATATAGTAAGGACCTGCCCCTCCGTTTACATATATGAAACGGAACGGAACAGATACCTGATCTGCCTCATGCAAGGTTTTACCGAGGTATTTCTTCTCGAAAGTTTCCCTGGTCATATAGGCAGTGGGACTCTTCATCTTGTACCTGGCATACTTCTTACCTGTAAGTGTCACCAGTTTGTCCTCACTGACTGTTGCTTCGACTCCCGATTCCAACTGGACATTATATTTGGCATAATCGTAATTGCCATACTTGACTGAAAGGATTCTGGCAGTCGCACCTTCTGGTATTTCGGGATTGCCCGTCTTTCCGAAAATATATACACTATCATCCACTGCCGCCTGCCCTATGAATCCCCTAAGACCGCTTCTGGTCTCTACCCAGAACCCATTGCCGCAGCTTTCCGTCCGGTCCAGGATCCCAAGAATACGGACTTCTTCCCCTTGACGGAGCATTGTCCTTTTTACATTAAAATCCGAATCTCCCTCAGGGAGTGTAAAAGTCAGTTCACTCGTCCTGATTATCCTGTACCACTCTTCTTGCGGCATATCCCTGTCAATGTTGAATACGGTAAACATTCCTGCCATGAAGAGAATCAGAAGGAGATTCCTGAGTTCAGAAAAATCTTCCAACCAATTTCTTAACCGGGTAAATTTAGACATAGGCAAACAGTTGAATTATCGTTATACGCAAAAATAGAAAGAAATTTGACTGTATCCTATGAATTTATCAGACAAAATAGCAAGTTATTTCATAAATTTGCAGCATTATGGACAGAAAAATCAGAATCATTCTTGCAGCAATCTTTTTTGTCTGCATCACACTGCTGTTCCTGGATTTCACAGGGACCTTACATCAATGGCTCGGATGGATGGCCAAAATTCAGTTCGTGCCCGCAGTACTTGCATTTAATGTAGGTGTAATAGTACTTCTGCTTGCCCTTACCCTGATATTCGGAAGGGTTTACTGTTCTGTAATTTGCCCCCTTGGGGTCATGCAGGACATCATTTCATGGATCAGCGGAAAGAGAAAACACAAGAGCCGCCGTTTCAATTATACCCATGAAATAAAATGGCTGAGGTACGGCATGCTTGTCATTTTCATTGCACTGCTTATTGCCGGCATAAATTCAGTAGCACTGCTTATAGCTCCATACAGTGCATACGGAAGAATCGCTTCAGAGATTTTTGCTCCAGTTTACGCATGGGGCAACAACATACTCGCATATCTGGCCGAACGTGCAGGGAGCTACGCATTCTACGAAAAGGAAGTATGGATCAAGAGTGTTTCTGCATTGGCAGTAGCTGCTGCAACGCTGATCATAATAGCGGTTGTGGCATGGAAATGGGGAAGAGCCTACTGCAATACAATCTGTCCTGTGGGAACTTTCCTGGGTCTGTTCTCCCGATTCTCTCTTTTCCGTCCTGTAATCAACCTTGACAAATGTGTAAATTGCCATCTGTGCGAACACAAGTGCAAGGCATCATGCATTGACTCACAAAACAAAAAGATCGACTACAGCCGCTGCGTTGCCTGCATGGACTGCATTGACAACTGCTCGGCAGGTGCAATAACATACAGCAGATACAAGAAATCCGCCAGCTGCACAGACTCAGCCAAAACGGCCCCGAAGACTCCTGACAAAGGGCGCAGAGGATTCGTAAGTGCATCACTGATGACTGCTGCTGCCTTGACGGTCAAAGCCCAGGAACAGAAAGTCGATGGAGGGCTTGCAGCAATAGAAAAGAAAAAGGTCCCGGCAAGAAACACACATATCGTACCTCCGGGAGCCGCCGGTATAAGGAATTTTGCCAGGCATTGTACCGCATGCCAGCTGTGCGTATCTGTCTGCCCCAACGATGTCCTGAGACCGGCCACTGACCTCATGAGGCTTATGCAGCCGGAAGTAAGTTACGAAAAAGGATATTGCCGTCCGGAATGCACAAAATGCTCCGAAGTCTGCCCGACAGGAGCGATAAGGCCTATCAGCCGGGAAGAAAAGTCTTCAATCCAGATAGGTCATGCCGTATGGATAGCAGAGAATTGTCTCGTACTGTCTGACGGAGTCAGATGCGGACATTGTGCAGACAAATGTCCTGCCGGAGCCATACAGATGCTTGAAACGGAAATCGAAGGCCGTGGCAGACATAGGATTCCAGTAGTAAATGAAGAAAAATGCATCGGTTGCGGCACCTGCGAAAACCTGTGCCCTGCAAGACCGTTCAGTGCAATTTATGTGGAAGGTCACGAAGTACATAGAACCATTTAACAGAAAATCCGATGAAAGAAAACAATAAAGACAACGTTTCACGCAGAGAATTCCTGAAGATTGTAGGCATAAGTACGGCTACGGTTACGGCTGCAGCCATACCCGGATGCGGAAATAAAGGAAATACAGCTGCCGGGACAGGCAACATATCCCAAGGGGAAATCCCCACAGATAAAATGACCTACAGGATCAACCCCAAAGGAAATGAAAAAGTATCCCTTTTGGGTTACGGCTGTATGCGCTGGCCGACATTGGAAGCCCCTGAAAAAGGAGCAAACGTAATCGACCAGGATGCTGTGAACAGACTTATTGACTTTGCAATAGAACATGGGGTGAACTACTTCGACACTGCTCCTGTCTACGTACAGGGATGGTCCGAAAAATCCACCGGCATTGCATTGAAGCGGTATCCAAGAAACAAGTTCTACATTGCCACTAAAATGTCAAACTTCTCAAATGCTTCCAGGGAGAATTCAATCGCCATGTACCGCAAGTCATTCGAGAACCTGCAGGTGGAATATCTGGACTATTACCTTTTGCATAGTATAGGATCCAGCAGGGAAGACTTCCAGAAACGCTTCATAGACAACGGTATTCTGGATTTCCTCATAAAGGAAAGGGAAGCCGGACGAATCAGGAACCTGGGATGGTCTTTCCATGGAGAGAAAGAAGTGTTCGACGAAGTCCTGGCCATGCATGAAAAGGTACATTGGGATTTCGTGCAGATCCAGATGAACTATCAGGACTGGAGAAGGGCCGGAGCAGGAGATGTAAATGCAGAATATCTTTACGGAGAACTTGAAAAAAGAAATATACCGGTGGTAATAATGGAGCCCCTCCTTGGAGGCAGGCTCTCAAAGGTTCCAGACCATGTTGCATCTATCCTGAAGGAACGGAATCCGATGAACAGCATTGCATCGTGGGCATTCAGATTTGCCGGGAGCTATCCCAAGGTCCTGACCGTCCTGAGCGGAATGACATACATGGAGCACCTTCAGGACAACCTGCGCACATATTCACCGCTCGTCCCGCTCACGGCAGAAGACAACGAATTCCTATGGAAGGCAGCAGAACTGCTTGCCTCCTACCCTACGATTCCTTGCACAGACTGCAAATACTGCATGCCATGCCCTTACGGCCTCGATATACCTGGCATATTCTCCCACTATAACAAATGCGTAAACGAAGGGAATGTGGTGGCTTCTTCATCCGATGACAACTACAGGAAAGCCAGAAGGGCTTTTCTGGTAGGATATGACAGAAGTGTACCAAAACTCAGACAGGCCAGCCATTGTATAAAATGCAGGCAATGCGAAAGCCATTGTCCCCAGCGCATCAGAATACACAGGGAAATGGCACGTATAGACAAATATGTTGAAGCCCTTAAACAGGGAAATGAGTTTTAAATGTTTTAATCAGACATATCTATGTTCGGAATCGGAATACAGGAAATTCTAGTCATTGCATTGATTATCCTGCTTTTGGTGGGAGGGAAAAAAATCCCGGAACTTATGAAAGGTTTGGGGAAAGGTGTCCGCAGCTTCAAGGAGGGAGTCAAGGGCATCGAAGACGAAACTGACGCAGGAAGCAAGGACAAGACAGCCGGCAAAGAATAACCAGATCTGATCTTATGACTTTTTGGGACCATCTGGATGTTCTTAGGAAGGATCTGGTCAGGGTTTTTGCTGCCATACTGATATGCGGAACAGCCGCATTTTTCTTCAAAGATGAAATATTCGCAATAATCCTGGCTCCGAAAGAGGGCAATTTCATATTGTACCGCATATTCGGATACCTGAGCGGTCTTTTTGCTTCCGGATCAACCGGAAGTGAAACCGCAAATTACAGCATGCAGCTTATAAACACCAGTCTGGCCTCCCAGTTCACAATACATATCCGTATCTCTCTGTATGTTGGAGTACTGGTCAGTTCTCCTTACATAATATACCGGCTTTTCAGTTTCATCTCACCGGGACTATATGAAAACGAACGCAGATACACGGTACGGGTAGTCATATGGGGATATTTCCTGTTCATGACCGGAGTGCTGATGTGCTATTTCCTCATTTTCCCGCTTACCATCAGGTTTCTCGGTACTTACCAGGTAAGCAGTGAGGTTGAAAACATGATTACCCTCCAGTCATATATCGGGACATTGACATCCATGAGCCTGATGCTGGGAATCCTGTTCGAACTCCCGGCTGTCGCATGGCTTTTAGGCAAACTGGGAATAATCACATCGGCATTCATGCGGAGGTTCCGCAAACAGGTGATTATTGCCATATGCGTGATATCCGCAATAATCACACCTACTGGCGATGCTTTTACACTCCTTGTCGTTGCCATACCTATATGGGCTCTCTATGAAGCATCAATACTGATAGTGCAGCGGACGTCAAGAGAAAAAGCCTGAATCTGCATTATCTGTATTCCCTTCCAGACAATGCCCTCCATACAGCATAGTATTTAAGGGTAGAAACCCTTCGTGTAGCAACAAGCCTGTATCTCGTCGTACCGCAATTGAAATACATGGAAGCGGACAGAGCTGTTCCGAATCCGGTTATCTCGGATATTTTACGCACGATTCTGGTTCCCCCGAACATTATCTCGATTCTGTCCCCATACATGGAAACTTCTGCATCCGGGGAAGTTTCCACAACAGTCTTGCCCTCTACTACAGACAGATTGAAACCTCCGTCCCCAAAGATCGGTTCACTTGTACTTTTGGCCAGAACAGATGCATTGTCATGAGTCCACTGTTTCTGGAACCGGTTCCACTCCATAAGATTGGAAAAGGGGATATTGCCACCTTCGAAACGTCCCTCGCTGTTATACACTGTATTCATACCACACTCGCAGCTGATGCTGTTGCCTTCAGTACGTACAGTCCCGAACCGGTGGCATGAAGGGCACAGATATGCGGCATACTGCAACCCCTCCGCAAGCTTTTTCCCCACATATTTGTCACCATGCCTGGCCTGCTCCTCATAGGCATTTACATACAGGTCCCGGCATATAGCTGCATATACCTCTTCTTCCGTCATAGCGGCAAGCTGCTCCGGAGTATATTCATTGACCAGTTCGCCTCTCATAGGTCCTTTCCTGCGTGTTGCAGCCCAACGGGGACGCAACAGATACCCGCCTGTGAAACGGTATGTAACAAGGGAAACACCTGATTCCTTGGCCAATCTGGCAGTACGTCGGGAAATGAACTCAGTCTCTCCGTCCCAGCTGCGGTTACCCTCGGGGAACATTCCTACCGAGATACCTTCTTTCAGATTCTCTTCTATCAATCTGATTACGGCATCCCCTTTTGCTCCCTTTTCCCTGGGTATAAGACCGAACAGGTTGTTAAGGAAGAATCCGGCAACCCCACGGGTAAGCGAATCCGTTGCAACGAAACGCATATGGCTCCTCAGGCCTATTACCATAAGGGCGGGATCCAGATTCTGGGTATGGTTCCCCAATGCAAGGAAAGTCCGGCTTTTCAGCCTGCATGGCTTTGCTTCAAAATGATATATCCTCCTGACAAAAGGTCCTACAAGAAGATAACATATATGATAAACCTTCCTTTGAAGACCTATCCTGCCTACTATTTTCCTCCTATCCATTTGACTGGTCCTGAGTCTTCTTTTTCTCCTCTTCTTCCAGAACCCTGTAAGCCACCTTACCGACCAGTGTCTTAGGCAGTTCCTGCCGGAATTCTATGTCATATGGCATTGCGTATTTTGCAATGTGCTTGCGGCAGTAGGCCATTATTTCATCCTTGGTAGCCTGCGAAGGTTCCTCACCTGGCTTGAGCATCACAAAAGCTTTGACTTTCTGGATCTTGTAAGGATCCGGAACTCCAATTATACAGCTCATCTGAACTTTCGGATGGGCATCCAGAATATTCTCAAGCTGAGCTGGATAGACATTGTATCCTGAAGTGATGATCATTCTCTTGATCCTTCCCCTGAAATATATGAAACCGTCACTGTCCATTGTACCCAGGTCTCCTGTATACAGCCATGTCATCCCGTCTGCATGAACCCTCAGTGTTCTGGATGTCTCCTCTTCTTTGCCGTAATATCCTGCCATGACCGTAGGCCCTGCAAGCAGAATCTCCCCTTCCTCTCCGTATGGAAGTTCTTCCTCAGTCCCTGGTTTCACAATCTTGTAATAGGTATCAGGAAACGGTATCCCAATGCTGCCTTCCTTTGCCAGTGTAACAGGTGTCAGACAAGAGGCTGTCACACATTCCGTCGTTCCGTATCCTTCCCTTATCTGTATTGTAGCATTGTGTGCGGCAAGGAATGCGTCGAACTTCTTCTTGAGTTCGATGGAAAGAGAATCCCCTCCGGAAAATACACCCTTCAGGAACGACAGATCAGCACCGTTCATATTGGGAAGTCTCAGAAGTGCCTCGTACAAAGTAGGCACACCTGCTATGAAGTTGCTTTTATATCTGGTAATCAGTTTTGAATAGCTTTTCGCAGTGAATCTTGGAACAAGTATGCATCGGCCACCGCTTGCCAGCATGGAATGTATGCATACCCCCAATCCGAATCCGTGGAATATCGGCATGGCCGCAAGCATCCTGTCCCCGGGCGAGAACATTGGATTCGTTGCAATTATCTGGGCAGCCAAGGCATTGAAGTTCCTGTTTGTCAGGACTATTCCCTTTGTTGTTCCCGTTGTTCCTCCGGAATACAGAATCACTGCAGGATCATTGTCTCCCCTTTCTACCTTGTAATTATAGAAACAGCATTTGGAGAGTTTCATAAAATCCTTCCACATGATTACAGGAGCGTCATCAGGGATTTTTGCAATCTTGTATCCCTCGGTAATCATATAGCCAGCCTTGATCGGTTTGGACAATTCGTCCTTGATTCTGGCAATTACGACATTTACAATAGGAGTGTTCTGCCTTATGGATTCTATCTTGCCATAGAACTGGTCAAGAGTCACTACCGTAACGCTTTTCGATTCGTTCAGATAGAACTCTATTTCCTTTTCACTTGACAGGGGATGCACCATACTGGCTATACCGCCAACCATGTTGATGGCATAGAACATATAGATAGCCTGGGGACAGTTAGGCATGGCTATCGTGACACAGTCCCCTTTACGCACCCCTATGGTCTTCAGGGCTTTTGCACACTCTTCTATCTTCTTCACGAGTTTGCTGTAGGTCGTAGGCTTTCCCATAAAGTCGAATGCCGTATATTTAGGGTACCTGGATGCCACTTCGGCAACCATATCGAACATCGAACCGCTGAAATAATCAATATGCTTTGGAACGTCCCCCATGAAAGGATACCACGGGGTCTTTACTGAGTTGTTTGCTTTGTCCATTTAAAAATCAATTATATTCTGTAAATATACATCTTTTTTAACATTTGTGCACATATAAACCTATATTTGTATAAAATCATTTGCATGAGGTCATTTTCATATGAATATGATGGCGGTACCGGAAACAGGATAATAACCAGCGGAGACGGATCCGCAACGCTTTATTCTGACAGATTCGGGGAAAGCTACAGGTCCTCCGGAGGTGCTGCTGCAGAGTCCCTGCATGTATTCGTACGGGGAGGCCTGCTAAGATATTGTACCGAAAACCCTGCTGAAAAGACCATAAGGATATTGGAGTATGGATTCGGAACCGGCATGAATGCCATGTCTACGATCATGCATGCTCCGGAAACAGACATCGAATACACCAGCCTGGATCTGTTTCCGCTCCGGGAACAGGAATATTCCGGAATCCTCCCTGAAAATGCTTCTGAAGAGATCCGGACACTGTTCAGAAGCATTCACACTGCCGAATGGTGCACTCCTGCCGACTGCAGGTATACGGAAATCAGGAAAAATTTCAGACTAAGGAAAATTCTCTGCGATTTCAGGACATTCAATCCGCTAAATGCAAGTGACGGGAGGCCATGGATCAATGTTGTCTATTTCGATCCTTTTTCACCGTCATCCGAGCCGGAATGCTGGGAAGAAAACATATTCAGAAGTCTGATACTAGCTGCAAAACCGGGAGCAATCCTGGCGACATATTCTGCGAAAGGGGATGTAAAGAGAGCCCTGCGCTCCGCCGGATGGGAAGTGCACAGAGTACCGGGAACCGGCACCAAGAGGCATAATCTGATTGCTGAAAACCGGCTATAGGCCGAAAACGTAAAGGATAGAACCGGCTATTACCGCAAACAGGGCATTTATCAGTTTGGCATAAAGGAAACTCTTCCTGTCCGAAGCCAGAAGCGGAAGTGAAGTATGCCCGTCCTGCGACATGGAACTCGTGAGAAGAACGGAAAACGGAATCATCCCGCCTGCAAAAAGAGTCACAAATACCAGATGAGGGCCAGATTCCGGTATAAGTCCGACTACTGCGGCCAGAAGAAGTACATAATAAGCATTCTCCTGGATCCACATGCCTATATCGAAATGGGCGAGCAACAGGCTTATCAGCAACAGGGCCCCGGCTGTCCAAAGGAAAATACCTGCAAGATGCTTTCCAAGAACATGATTCCAGATGTGTTCCTTTACAAAATGCTCTTTTGAAGAAGCGACTAAAAGCAATACGACAAGACTGGCCGAAGCAAAAAGAAGATTTATCCATCTTTCCGTAAAAAGTTCCAGATGATGGCCTTCTGGACCATGCACATGGTCGTGTTCCAATACTCCCGTAAATACAAGTATGGCAAACACCATGATACCGGCCATTATAAAGATACGCTCTTTGCCCGGATGCCTCAACACCGAATAGCTCGAAAGCCTGAAAAGGTTCGGCAACTGTTCTCCCTGTTCACCATGGACCTCGAAATCATGGTCATGGGGCATTTCCGGTCTCTTTCCTTTCCAGAGAAGTTCCACAGTATACCCGCACACAATGGCCAGAACGAAAAGCACTGCAAAGAGTATCATTGCTTCTCCTGGAATCATTGCCAGCATAACAATGGATTCATCCCCCGAAGAACTTATCATTGCCGCCACCAGAGCTCCAAGACTTAAAGTTCCATGGGAATAAAGGGAGACTGCGGCAAAGCCGCCTATGCATCCGGGAACCAGTCCGAGACAGGCACCGGAAAGTATCTGCTTCCATCTTGAATCTTTAAGTCTGCCAAGCCACTTGCCTGCAGACGCTACATTGACATACTCTATCATTATCATCATCACTATGACTATCGATGTGATGAGATAACTGTTTTTCAGGACATCCAGTATCAGATTCCAACTCATTTCCTGTACATATCCAGCAATTCCCCTGCTGCGGAGAACGAATCCAGTTTACCTTCAAGGACTGCCTGCTCGAAATCCTTTATGGATGACGCAATTCTGGGATCTTCATAGAACATATCCTTCAGGGAGTTGTCTATTGTTTCATACATCCAGTAACGGTCCTGCTCCCTGCGCTTGTGATGATAATATCCGTTTCCCCTGACAAGATCGAAATATTTCATCATCATAGCCCAGATCTCTTCAAGGCCTGTTCTTTCCACCGATGATGCCGTAAGGGCTGTAGGCTGCCATCCGGACTCTGTAGGAGGGAAAGATGCAGTGCATTCGCATAAAGAGCACGGGCCATATTGGCCTTGTCGATATTGTTTCCGTCTGCCTTGTTGACTGTTATCAGGTCAGACATCTCCATTATACCGCGCTTGATTCCCTGAAGGTCATCACCGGCACCGGAAATGAGAATAAGGAGGAAAAAGTCACTCATGGAATGGACAGCTGTTTCCGACTGCCCTACCCCTACAGTCTCGATAAAGACGACATCATATCCTGCAGCTTCGCAAAGAATGATGCTTTCCCTTGTTTTACGTGCTACCCCTCCAAGTGAGCCTGCACTAGGGCTGGGACGTATGAATGCCTTGGGATTGTTGCACAATGTCTCCATACGGGTCTTGTCCCCTAGTATACTTCCCTTTGTCTTCTCGCTGCTCGGGTCTATTGCCAGCACCGCGAGCTTATGTCCCTTTCCGGTGACAAGATTTCCGAAAGCCTCTATAAAAGTACTTTTGCCCGCTCCCGGAACACCTGTAATGCCTATACGCATCGATTCTTTACGCTTGGAGTGCTCAAGACACCTGATAATCAGCTGACGCGCCATTTCCCTATGCTCTGGCAGCGAGCTCTCGACAAGAGTAATAGCCTGACTGAGGATTATGGTATCTCCTGCAATGATGCCATTCATGTAATCGTCCAAAGTAAGTATAGGCTGTCTGCGTCTTTTGCGGATAATATTCTCAAGGTAGGGATTTATGATAGGGGGCTGTTCCACACCGTCATTTACGACCAGTGCAGTATCTTCATTTTTGTATTCTTCGAAAAAATCCCCTTTTCTGTCGGATTTATTGCTACTCATATTATTTGACTGTATATAGGACAAACAAATTTATTATCGGTCTTGTCGGAGAGTTTGTTATCAGTGTGACTATCTCCATGTTTTCTCCGGATTCGTTTCCTGCACATGCCTTGAATGAAACCGAGCCGCGTTCTCCGGGAGGGACACTGCTTCCCAAAGAAAACTCCATTCCGACCCCGTCACTGTCAGCCTTGTATATGACAAATGGCTGCTTTCCCATGTTCTTGAAACGGAATTCCCCTGATATCTCCTGTCCCTTCTCCACCAGGCCCAGATTTACCGAAGAAATCTCGAACTGGGGCAGAGACGCACTCCTTTTCTGTGTTTCACTAAGATCACTGAAGTTTTCCTTTATAAGAGCTTCCACTTTCATGGCTTGCGGGTATGCCTTGCCTCCTGCGACAATAGTGAAGGTAAAAGGAGTCTTCCCCCACTTTTCCCCTGATGTCTTTTTCGTATCCACAAGGCATGTAATCCGGGCTTTGGAACGGGCAGGTATCCTGCCGCCAGGCAATGACACTGTCAGTCCAGGTGTCGCATCCCTGAATGAAACATCCACATCCTTGCCTGATGTATTTGCGATTTCCACTTCCATGCTCCTTGCAAGTCCCTGTTCGATCTGTCCAAGTGAAACAGACTCGCTTCTCAGACCGACAGGTCCTCTGGCTATCGGGAAAAGTTCCTGAAGAGACTTGGGCTTATCGTGAGCTACTCCCTGAATCTTCAGGATAACAGGCTTCGACAGGCCGGACACATACACTGTAACGGATTTGCTGAATGGATACGGTCCCTGGTCATTGCTGAAAACTATCTTTATTTCAGCTGTCTCTCCCGGTCTGACGGGTCCCTTTGTCCAATCCGGTTCAGCACATCCGCACGAAGTAAGCACCCTGTGTATTACAACCGGAGCATTGCTGACATTCTTCATCAGGAACTTGCACTCCTGAGGGCCGTCAGATATCATTATATCACCGAAATCATGTACAATCTTATCAAAATCGACAATATGCTCGAAATCATTTTGGGCATATGAAACCACTCCTCCGGCAAGAAGTGAAAAGATAGAAACCAAGAATGCCAAAAAGCGTTTTTTCATAACAATTGCAAATTTGATGCAAATATAATCTTTTTAGGATATTTAGAAATTTTACATATATTTGCATGCAGATAACACAACAACACATTTAGTTTATTATGGCACACAAAATCGATCCAGATGCATGCGTTGCATGCGGCTCCTGCATAGACGAATGTCCTCTTGGAGCAATCTCCGCCGGAGATGTTTACTCAATTGACCCTGACACTTGCGCTGACTGCGGCACTTGCGTTGACGCATGCCCCAACGGAGCCATCTCACCAGCGTAAATCATTGAAAAACAGGATACAGAACCGGTGTGGAATATAATTCCATACCGGTTTTTCATTTATCCTGACACTCTGCGGGAATTACGCTGACGCAATGCTTCATAGCACAGGATTGCCATTGATACGGAAACATTCAGGGAGTCTATATGCCCTGCCATCGGAATACGTATTTTCGCATCCGATACTGCTCTCCATTGTTCAGTAAGTCCATCCGCCTCACTTCCCAATACGATGGCGACACCGCAGGTCATGTCCGTTTCATAGTACAGCTCCGAATCCTGCAACTGGGCAGTAAGAATCCTGATTCCTTTGGTGCGCAACCACGTGATTGCCTCCTCCGAAGTGCATGCAGCGACATTCAGTACAAATATGCCGCCAAGGCTTGAGCGTATCAGATTTGGATTATACAGATCGGTGAGAGGATCGCATACTATTACAGCATCAGCACCGCAAGCTTCTGCAGTCCGCAGCATAGCACCCAGATTGCCAGGTTTCTCCACTGATTCCATTACCACTACCAGCGGATTTTCCTTCAGGGGAATCGAGTCCAGACTCAGAGGCGGTTTGCAGTGAGCCAGAGCCACTACCCCCTCGGTGCCCCCCCTGCAGGCAATTTTCCCATAGACCTCAGGTGTGACAGAAAGAACAGGTACATGATTCCCGGCAAGCCGGAGAATGTTTCTCCATCCGGCATTGTTCTCCCCTATGATGGACGGGCAGAAGTATATTGAATCCAGGCCGTATCCGGCCTCCATACTGCGCGTCACTTCCCTTAGGCCTTCAACAACGAAAAGTCCGCTCTCCCTGCGCACGGAGGAATGCGAAGAGAGGCGGACCATATCCTTTATCCTTTTGTTCTGCAATGACGAAATATCCTCTTTCATCACTGCTCTTTTGATGTATCATGCTGTTCTTCGGAGATGATCTTTTTCTCTGGTCTCATCTGAGGGAAGAAAAGCACATCCTGGATAGACTGGGAATTTGTCATGAACATGGTCAGACGGTCTATTCCCATACCAAGTCCCGAAGTTGGAGGCATGCCGTATTCCAGTGCCCGCACGAAATCCATATCGATAAACATAGCCTCGTCATCGCCCTTGTCTTTCAGTTTCAGCTGCTCCTTGAAACGGTACAGCTGGTCGATCGGATCGTTAAGTTCACTGTATGCGTTTGCCAGCTCCTTACCGTTGACAAAGAGTTCAAAACGTTCTGTAAGCATAGGATCGTTCCTGTGACGTTTGGTCAATGGAGATGTCTCCCATGGATAGTCGGTTATGAATGTAGGCTGTATCAGGTGCTTCTCGCAATATTCTCCGAAGATGGCATCTATCAGCTTGCCTACACCCATAGTATTGTCGACTTCTATATGGAGGTCTGAACATACCTTGCGCAGCTGATCCTCGTCCATTCCCCTTACATCCACTCCCGCATATTCCTTGATGGCATCCAGCATGGGCAGGCGACGGTATGGTTTCCTGAATTCTATTTCATTGCCCCATACATCGAACCTGGTCTTGCCGTTGACTGCAAGAGCCACTTTCTCCAGCATGTCCTCGACAAAGTTCATCATCCAGTTGTAGTCCTTGTATGCTACGTATATCTCCATACAGGTGAATTCAGGATTGTGGGACTTGTCCATCCCCTCATTACGGAAATCCTTCGCAAATTCATAGACTCCTGCAAATCCACCTACAATCAGTCTCTTAAGATACAGTTCATTGGCAATTCGGAGATACAGGGGGATATCAAGTGCATTGTGGTGGGTAATGAACGGACGGGCTGTGGCTCCGCCGGGGATAGACTGAAGGATAGGTGTCTCAACTTCCAGATACCCGAAAGAATTGAAATATTCCCTCATTGTGGAGATTATACGGCTCCTTTTCACGAACACATCCTTGACCTGAGGATTGACAACCAGGTCCACGTATCTCATTCTGTATCTCTGCTCAGGGTCCGAAAAGGCATCGAAGATCTCGCCTTCCTTTTCCTTTACTATCGGGAGTACCCTCAGAGACTTGCTGAGCACCTTGAGCTCCTTTGCATGCACAGAGAGCTGCCCTGTCTGGGTAATGAAAGCAAAGCCCTTGATTCCCACAAAGTCACCGATATCCAGAAGCTTCTTGAATACTGTATTGTACATTGTCTTGTCCTCTCCCGGACAAATTTCATCACGCTTCACATAGACCTGAATCCTGCCTTCGGAATCCTGCAGTTCTATGAATGAAGCCGCCCCCATTATCCTGCGTCCCATAATTCTTCCTGCTATCGAGACTTCACTCAAAGGACAATTTTCAGGATCATATTTTTCCTTTATTTCCGAAGATGTTACATTTACATCGAATAGTTCTGCCGGATACGGCTCTATACCCAGTTCCCTGAGCTTGACTACGGCGTCCCGCCGGTTCTGTTCCTGTTCATTCAGTTCTATTTCCATAATCGGTAATTTTAGACCGTTGTTCTAATTCGTTTAGAATGGCAAATTTAATTTTTTTTATCTAATTAGGAATAAATGTTCTATTTTTGCATTCATGGCAACTGAAAAAAAATGGATAGTGAAGGAGCAGGGCAACCCTGCAGAGGTAAGATCTCTTTCTGCCGAGCTCAATATCGACCAGGTATTAGCCAACTTATTGGTACAAAGAGGGATAACCACTGCAAGGCAAGCCCGTGAATTCTTCCGGCCAAATCTTTCCAAGCTCCACGACCCTTTCCTGATGAAAGATATGGACAAGGCTGTGGAACGGCTTGACAGAGCCATTTCTGCCGAAGAAAAAATACTGATATACGGTGACTACGATGTTGACGGCACCACAGCCGTCGCATTGATGTACACTTTTATAAGGAACTACAATCCGAACGTAGAATACTATATCCCTGACCGCTACGATGAAGGGTACGGCATATCCTACAAGGGTATAGACTGGGGGGCCGAAAACGGATACACACTGATTATCGCACTTGACTGCGGCATAAAGGCAGTGGAAAAAGTCGAATACGCAGCAGAAAAAGGCATTGACGTAATCATATGCGACCATCACCTCCCTGGGGAGAAAATTCCCCCTGCGTATGCGATACTCGACCCCAAACAGGCTGACTGCAAGTATCCGTTTGACGATCTGTCCGGATGCGGTGTCGGATTCAAACTGGTCCAGGCATATGCGAAGGTAAAGAACCTGCCTTTCGAATGGGTAGAGTCTTTCCTGGACCTGGTGGTAGTAAGCATTTCCGCTGACCTGGTTTCCATGACAGGAGAAAACCGCATACTTGCCTACTATGGTCTCCAAAGGCTCAATGCCTCCCCCAGTAAAGGACTTCAGTCTATAATAAAACTGTCCGGACTGGAAAACCACAAGATAACCATTGACGACATCGTTTTCAAAATCGGACCCCGCATAAATGCCGCAGGCAGGATGGAATCAGGCCGCACGGCAGTACACCTGCTCGTATCCAGAAATGATGAAGAGGCCAGGAATATAGGTGCTGCCATAAACACGCACAACAACGAAAGAAAGTATATCGACAAGGAGATTACCCGTGAAGCCATCGAATCTGTCAAGAAACTTAAAGACTTCCATACGAGGAAATCCACTATAGTATTTGACCCCAAATGGCACAAGGGAGTCGTAGGCATAGTGGCATCCAGGCTTGTAGAAGCATTCTACCGCCCTACAATAGTCCTGACGGAGTCTAACGGGTTCATTACCGGATCAGCCAGAAGCATTGCAGGTTTCGATCTGTATGAAGCCATAGAAAACTGCTCTGAATATCTGGAGAATTTCGGAGGCCACATGTATGCTGCCGGGCTTACCATGAAAAGGGAGAATCTTGAATCCTTTACGGAAAAATTCGAGAAAGTTGTCGCAGCAAAAATCGACGAGAGCATTCTCACACCTGTTGTCACAATAGACACATATCTGGACTTCAAACAGATAACTCCCAAATTTTTCCAGATTCTGAAACAGTTCCAGCCATTCGGACCTGGCAATCTGTCTCCTGTATTCATTACAGAGAACGTATATGACAACGGCAACGGCCGGCTTGTAGGAATGGGGAACGGCCACATGAAGCTGGAACTGATTCAGGAAGATGAGCCTTACAGGCATTTTTCAGCGATAGCATTCAATAAGGCCGAGCATTTCGAGCATCTTCATGCAGGGAACCCCGTGGATATCTGCTATTCCATTGCCGAAAACTATTACAGGGGCATTGCCAACATACAGCTAAGGGTTAAGGACATTAAGGAAAAGGATCTGTTCTAGTGTTTACCGCCTGCCTTTTCATCCAGTCTCAGTTCAGGCTGCCTGTCCGAGGCTTTGCTAAGCATGACAGATACAGTAACCGCAAGCACCGCCAAGGCAATGAAGAAATACTCGGCAGCCACAGGACTGTCCGCCTTTTCTATAATATTGCCAACCACAATTGGAGTAAGGAACAGACCTATATTCTGTACCCAATACATCAGGGAAAATGCAGTCCCCAATTTGTTCTCAGGGATGATCTTAGGTATTGACGGCCACATTGCCGCAGGCACGAGCGAATAACCGATTCCGAGCACCGCTATGGATACGAATCCGAACAGCTTGACCGAAGGCGCAAAAGCTACTGCCAAATGCGCTGCCAGAATAAGCGAAGAACCCAGAATCATGATTTTGGTACCTCTTCCTACCCTATCAACCATTGCTCCGAAGAGAGGTGCGAAAACAAGCGTAAAAAACGGTATCATAGCCACCATCCAGGATGCCACGTCACTGTCTATCCCGAATCTGGGCATAAGAATGGCCGTCGCGAATTTGCGGAAGGATATCACACAGCAATAGAAAAACACGCACAGCAGTGCTATAAGAATGAAATTCCGGTCGGTAATAACCTTTAAGACGTCAGAGAACCTGAATCTGTCCTTATCCCCAGGCACTGCCTCGCCTGAAGAAGATGCAATGGCCCTATCCCTCCTGTCAGAACTGAAGTCCATAAACACGAACAGGGACCATAGGAACAGCCCTGCCAGAAGTATTGCAAAACCGATGGAAGCAGGTTTTGAAGTCATGGCATAAGGTATATACCCGTCCAGATCCACCATACGGGGAATCGAAACAATCGCAACAGCTGTCCCCAAACGTGCAAGTGCCAGTTGCATACCCATCGCCAGAGCTATCTCTTTCCCTTTGAACCATTTGGATATTGCACGGTTTACGGCTACCCCGGCAATCTCACTTCCCAACCCGAACATCGCACAGCCTGCATAAGCCAAAGTCAGTGACGGTTTTTCGGAGAAGCCCCCTATCCAGGTGTAAAAGGCGCTGCCGGCAAAAGACTCCGACACCGCATATACGATGACAGCCGCTCCGAATACCATCAGTCCGACAAAGAGTGATCCGGTAAAACGGACGCCCCATCTGTCCAGCATGATTCCGCATATTATCAGCCCTCCGAAAATGCACAGCAATGAATATGCGCTGCGGAAAAACCCGTAATCGGCCATAGACCAGCCGAGTGCTACATTTTCAGGATTTATGAACTGCTCGCTGATTACCGAATATATATCATCGAAAAAATACGATGCGAACATCGGCAAAGAAAGAGATATGAGGACTATCCACCTGACAGCCCTCATATCCTTCAGAGGTCTCATACCGTTCTTGTCCATCGGAAGACTACTTCTTCACATTCGGCAATTCCAGACCGTAACCTTTTACTTTGTCCTCCCTCTTCAGCCAGATGCCGAGAATGAAAGCCAGAACCCCGAAAGATGAGAATATAATCATCGGCATCAGATATCCGCCGGTAGCCTGAAGTACCTTGCCGATAAGCAACGGTACAAGGCAAAGTCCTATATTCTGCACCCAGAAGATGAGACAATAGGCACTGCCGAGGATTTTCTCGTCTATAATCTTCGGGACTGAAGGCCACAATGCAGCAGGAACCAGCGAGAAACTTACCCCCAATATTGCAATCAGGGTAACTGCCAGCCACTTATACGGAAATATCGGAAGAAGGAATGCGAACGACAGGTGACAGGCTATCATGATGAAGGCACCGAACATCAGCATCGTCGCCCCCTTGCCTTTGCGGTCCAGGAAAATCCCCAACAGAGGAGTAAGGCACATTGCCAGGATGGGGAAGAAACTGAAAAGCTGCGAAGCCGTAGCATTATCTACACCCAACGTGACTTCCAGATAATTCGGGGCATACCTCTGGAACGGGAATATGGCCGAATAATACAGCACGCACAACAGGGCAACCAGCCAGAACATCTTGCTTGAAAATATCTTGCCCAGATCCTTGATATGGAACTCATCTTCAGGAGATTTCTCTTCCGTAGCCATGCCTGCAGCCACAAGCTGCCTATCCAACCTTGAATCCATCACGGAGAATACCAGATAATTTATAAGTCCTATCAGAAGCAGCACGGTACAGAAGCCCACAGGTGCCACCACCGACTGATCGAACTTAGCGGAAATAATGGGAGCCAGCCACATGACTGCAAACACTCCAAGGCGTGCGATAGCCATTTCAAGTCCCATCGCCAGTGCCATTTCCTTGCCCTTGAACCATTTTGCTATTGACTTTGAAACCGTGGTACCTGCCATCTCACAGCCGCAGCCGAAAATCATGAAACCCAAGGAAGCCATTTTCGCACTTCCAGGCATCGCTGTCCACCAGCTGTTCAGCCATTCGTTGAAACCGGTACCCTGGAACCATTCGCTTACCCCGACAAACTTTATTGCGGCACCGACGACCATCAGGGAAGCAGACAGCGTCCCGGTAAAACGGATACCCATCTTGTCCAGAATAATCCCGGCAAGAATAAGGAAACCGCAGACATTAAGTATGTACTCGGAAGCCGCATAAGTTCCGAATGCTCCGCTATCCCAACCCCTTACGGATTCCACTAGGGATTTCAGAGGAGACATTACATCCACAAACATATAGGCGAAGAACATCATCAGGGAAATGAGGATCAACGCAGCCCAACGTACCGCCGGATTGTCGTTGAGCATTCTGGTAGCTTTCATTTGAACAGTTGTCATAAGTTTTACAATTATCTGTTTCAAAATTATTCCTTTTTTATATAATCAGCAAAATAAATTGCATAATTAACTTTTATTTCTTTTTATGTGGGATAAATATTATCTTAGCAGGTCATTTTAAAACAAAGAGTTATGTCACTTAATAAAGTCCTTTTAATAGGAAATGCAGGTAAAGACCCTGAAATCAGACACTTGGAAAGCGGAGTGGCGACAGCGTCATTCAGTCTGGCAACAACGGAGAGATTCAAAGACAGAAATACAGGAGATTACAGGGACCAGACCGAATGGCACAATATCGTATGCTGGAGGAGCCAGGCGGAATTTGCCGAAAAATACATAAGAAAAGGAACACAGCTGTTTATTGAGGGCAGGCTCAGGACAAGGTCCTATTCCGACAGGGACGGGAATGTCAGGTACACTACCGAAATTGTTGTGGACAACATACAGCTGCTCGGACGCAAATCGGACAATCCGGCAAACCAGGGACAATATGCGGCACCTGCCGCAAAGCAGCAGCCCTCGCCCAGGGAATTCGTACCGCCGGCAACATCCGGAGTCCAGAACGATTTCCAGGATGACAGCATAGGAGACGACCTTCCATTCTGATAACCAATAACATTAAATAACAATGAGCACTAAAGCCAAAGTAGACGTCGTTCTCGGTCTTCAGTGGGGCGACGAAGGTAAAGGGAAAATCGTGGATGTCCTTGCGGACAACTACAAAGCCATAGCACGTTTCCAGGGAGGTCCGAACGCCGGACATTCCATACACATGGGAAATACAAGTTTTGTCCTGCACTCGGTGCCATCCGGCATTTTCAGGGAGGGAACCATAAACCTTATAGGCAACGGAGTCGTACTTGATCCCATCATATTCAGGCAGGAATGTGAAGAGCTCGAACAGATGGGAATTCCTGTAAGGGAAAGGGTAAAGATATCAAAAAAAGCCCACCTCATCCTTCCCACCCACAGGATCATCGATGCAGCTTCAGAGGCTTCTAAAGGCAAATCCAAAATAGGATCCACACTCAAGGGGATAGGTCCGACCTATATGGACAAGACAGGAAGGAACGGACTGCGCGTAGGAGACATTCTTGCATCTGATTTCCGTTCCCGTTTCGAAAACCTGAGAAGCAAGCACATCACTTTCCTGAAACAGTTCGACTATACCTACGATCCGGATACGGATGTGGAAAAATGGATGGAGGCGGCCGAATATCTCCGCGGCTTTGATCTTGTGGACGGGGAATATTTCCTGAACGGACTTATGTCTGAAGGCATGCATATCCTTGCAGAAGGAGCACAGGGAACAATGCTAGACATAGACTTCGGTTCATATCCTTTTGTGACATCATCTACCACTACCTGCTCGGGAGCATGCCTTGGACTAGGCGCATCTCCTTCTGCTATCGGTGAGGTATACGGCATCTTCAAAGCATACTGCACCAGAGTAGGAAGCGGTCCGTTCCCTACAGAACTCTTTGACGGGACAGGTGAAGAACTCCGTAAAAAAGGGCACGAGTTCGGAGCCACGACAGGACGCCCGAGAAGGACCGGCTGGCTGGACATGGTGGCATTGAAATATGCAGTGATGGTTGACGGTGTCACAAAGCTTATAATGATGAAAAGCGATGTACTCGATGGTTTTGATACCATTAAAGTCGCAACCGAATATATCGTAGACGGAGAAAGGACGTCCACTGTGCCGTTCGACACATATGCGGAAATCACTCCTGTATACAGGGAATTCAGAGGATGGAAACAGCCTCTTTCACATATCCGCAAAGAAGAAGACCTGCCACTGGAATTCATGGAATACGTGCAGTTCATAGAACAGGAGACCGGAGTTCCTGTAAGCATAATCTCCCTCGGACCGGACAGGGACGAAACAATCATAAGATAAAGCCAGAGGACACACCGCATGGAACTCCTTGAAAACATAAACAGCCCTGCAGACATACGGAACCTTCAGATAAAGGATCTGGAAGTCCTGTGTTCGGAAATCAGGGACTACATGGTATACTGCTGCTCAAAAAACCCGGGACATCTCGGGGCAAGCCTCGGTGCTGTAGAGCTGGCCGTAGCCCTGCACTATGTTTTCGATACCCCGACAGACAAGATTATCTGGGACGTAGGCCATCAGGCATATGCCCATAAAATAATCACGGGAAGGCGCGAGGCCTTCACGACAAACAGGACACTTGGAGGTATCAGCGGGTTCCCAAAAATGTCAGAAAGCGAATACGATGCATTCGGCACAGGACACTCATCCACTTCCATATCTGCGGCCCTCGGGATGGCAGTAGCCGCCAAACTCCGCGGATCGGACGAAAAGGTAGTAGCGGTAATCGGAGACGGAGCAATGACCGGAGGAATGGCCTTCGAAGGCATGAACAATGCAGGCTCGATGAAAACGGACATTCTCGTCATACTCAATGACAACCACATTTCCATCGACGAAGGATTCGGAGGCCTGCATGAATATCTTCTCAGAATATCCACATCCGAGACCTACAACAGAATCAAGAACCACATCTGGGACACCATCGGTTCTGCCAGAATGCGCAGGGCATGCCAGAAATTCATGTTCAGCACCAAAATGGCCCTGATGCGAAGCGGTTCCCTTTTTGAGTCATTCGGATTCCGTTACTTCGGAGCGATTGACGGCAATGACATCGGTCAGCTTGTAACGACCCTGTCCAATCTGAAGAACATAAAGGGCCCCAAACTGCTTCATATCATCACTAAAAAAGGAAAGGGATACAAGCCGGCTGAAGAGAACCAGGTTGTATGGCATGCACCTGGGACATTCGATCCCGTTACAGGGAAAAGGAATGCAGCATCACCTGGAGGTCCTGCAAAATACCAGGACGTATTCGGGGAAACCTTACTCGAACTTGCCAGGAACAATGACAGGATTGTGGGGATTACTCCGGCAATGGCTACCGGATGCAGCATGAACATAATGATGAAGGAAATTCCGGAAAGGACCTTCGATGTCGGGATTGCAGAACAGCATGCCGTCACATTTTCCGCCGGGCTTGCAGCATCAGGTCTGATACCGTTCTGCAACATCTATTCTTCATTCATGCAGAGAGCTTACGACAGCGTGATACATGACGTTGCACTTCAAGGGCTAAATGTAATCATGTGCCTTGACAGAGGCGGGCTCGTGGGTGAAGACGGCGCCACCCACCACGGAGTCTTCGACATGGCAGCGTTCAGGCCAGTTCCAAACCTGACGATATTGTCCCCAATGGATGAAGCAGAGCTGCGCAACATGATGTACACGGCCTCCCTCTTAAAATACGGTCCATGTATAATAAGGTATCCTCGCGGCACAGGTGAAGGTGTGGAATGGAGATCTGTACCTTTCACTGAGATTCCGGCAGGACAAGGCAGGATCCTTCAGGATCCGGGATGCAACGGCTGCGTTGCCATCCTGACCATAGGCCCCGTCGGCAACGCAGCTGCAAAAGCTGCAGCAAGAGCAACTGAAAAAGGCATACAGGTAATGCACTGCGACATGCGGTTCCTGAAGCCGATTGACAGGACAATCATGGAAGAAGTCTGCAGTAAAGCCTACAGAATCATAACTGTGGAAGACGGCACCCTTACAGGAGGATTGTATGATGCAGTCACGGAATACCTTAACGGGCGCAAATGCTGCATTCCTGTAAAAGGCCTCGGAATTCCTGACAGATTTATCGAACACGGGAACGTACACGAACTTCACAGGATATGCAGAATAGATGAAGAAAGTATTTCAAACGCACTGATGGAGTAAATTTTGAAATTTGAAGTAATTTCTTTTGGAACTTAGAAAAAATAATCTATCTTTGCAGTCCCAAAATCAGAGCAATGCCGATATAGCTCAG
>CAZXFF010000019.1:0-25102 GCA_964640305.1 uncultured Muribaculaceae bacterium
GAGGCAGAGGCAGCCGGGATACCCATTCCCAATGCGAAACAGTAGTGGCACAGGGCAACGGTTTTGAGAACAACCGTCTTCCCTCCCATATTGGCCCCGATTATCACAACAGGCATATCTTCCATCTCAATATCGACAGGGATATATTTTTTGCCTGATGCTTTCAGGGATTCGAGTACAAGAGGGTTGAAAAGACCTTTGAAGCACATGTGCTTTTCCTGGGATATTTCCGGAATGCACAGCCCTGACTTAAGTACCTGCAATGCCTTGGCAAGCAGTATGTCTGTCTTTGCGAGCTTCTCCTGTAGACCGAGCAGGAATTCTTTTCCAGGAGCAAGTTTCCGGCAGATATCGGCTCTTATCCTGCATTCTTCCTGCCTCTCTTCTTCCATCAGGGCCAGTCTGGCTTCCTGATCGCATTCTGAAGCAATCCTGGACCGTAACCGTGCCAGGTGTTCGGAATAGGAATCGTAGATATAGAATGTGGATGTCCTGTTACCGTCAGGATCAAGCATGCCGAGGTATTTTCCAGCCTCACCCATATCTGGTGCGAGATCCGCAAACCCGGCATCCATCATTGAGTCAGATATGCTGAAACCCAGTAGAATAAGGTGTTTTACTTCGAACAGTTCTATATCATCTGCATTCTGTAAAGAGGAGATACGCTCCAGACTTCTACGGATATCCTTAAGAGTGCACAGGCGCATGTGGAGAAGGCCGGCAATACTTTCATTTGAAGCCAATGGCAAAAAAGACATGAGATCACTGTATGCAGCAGCAATCTCACTCTCCGTATGGAGCAGCCTTGAGTCCAGCATGTATGAACGGGCATATCCCGAGGATAACGGTAACTCCTCGAACATGTGCCTGAGTCCACATGGCGAATCTATGATCTCTCTTAGTTTCAATATCCAGTATTAGTCTAAATAGTTATTCTTAATAATATCGTATACAGGAAGCTGTATCTTGTCTGAAAGCTCTCTGCACAATTTGTCCGAATCCAGCCTGTATCCTTCAGGGGATGTAGGGTTGACACAGACAGCCAGCAATTTGCTGCTCTCCTGTTGGGCAATACGTCCTCCGGCCTTCGTGAATCGCCGGTAGGTCATGGGGTTGATGAATATCTTTGCGAAATCCTTTACAATCACCGTATATCTTCCCACATCACCGCCTTGGAGGAGTTTTGTCAGCAATCTGTCAGTAAGGGCCCCTTTTATTTCAATTGCCTCGCAGTAGTCCGGAACTGTTGCTTCCTGATTCAGTGATGACAACTGTACTGTCTTTTCTTCTGGGATGTTCCCGTCAACGACAGGGAGCCGGATCATTTCTACCCTGAATGCAGTCTGATTCACAAGGGTTGCAAGATTTGATGACAATGCTGCACCTGTAGCAAGCACCATGGCTTCGCTTATTGCCGGAGATGCACTGCTCATTCTTGAAAGTGCCCCGTCTATCAATGTCAGTTCTATTCCGTATTGTTCCGCTTCTTTCATCCATCTTTTCAGATATCCTGTCGAAGATGGTCCGGAAAGGATTATTTCCCCTTCCGAAACCGTCTTCGCAGTTATTATCCTTCCAAGTGCCGAACCTTCTTCCGATATTCCCATTATCTCCGATACCAGTCTGCGGTTCCTGTAGTGGGCTTCGGATGTCGCAAAGCAGATATTCTTCCGGAGCGTGATAGACGGTTTCCTGGTATTCGTAACACTGTCGGTACTCTCACCGTCTACTCCTATGGATGTTACGCATGTCTTCGGAGAGTCTGCCGGCAGCCTTCTGAGTATGTAGTTGAGGCATTCGGTCTTCCCGCAATTCTTTTCCATGCCGACAACGGCGACACTCTTGTATTTCAGAAGTTCACGGACGAACGGCATATCGGGTCCTACTTGCTGTGGTGTCTTTCCCTTCTCAATAGGGATGTAGGCTCGATAGTCATCTTCTGACCTTTAAGCAGTGAGGCTACTCCTTCTACCCTTTCATTCTTCATGCAATCCTCGCAATGACATTCGCTATGATACTCAGTAGGTTCAGTATAAGTGGTAATTACTCCTTCGAAATTCCTGAGAACTACTTTACCGGGAGACTGTGATATCACATACTGAGGCATTACCGGAGTCTTTCCTCCACCGCCTGGTGCATCCACCACGAATGTTGGTACTGCGTATCCTGAAGTATGCCCGCGCAGGCCCTCGATAATCTCGATCCCCTTGGAAACAGGAGTCCTGAAATGCTCAAGACCCATTGACAGGTCGCATTGGTATATATAGTAAGGCCTTACCCTTATCTTTACAAGTTCATGAACCAGGTGCTTCATTACGTTGACGCAGTCATTGACACCGCGCAGGAGTACAGACTGATTTCCTAAAGGAATACCTGCATCCGCCAGTCTTGCACATGCTGCCGCTGATTCAGGGGTTATCTCGTTGGGATGATTGAAGTGTGTATTAAGCCATATGGGATGGTATTTCTTCAGCATGTTCACAAGGTCATCCGTAATCCTCTGGGGACATACAACAGGGGTACGTGAGCCTATCCTTATTATTTCCACATGAGGAATTGCACGAAGCCTGCTGATGATATATTCAAGTTTCGCATCGCTGACCATAAGTGCGTCTCCTCCAGAGAGAAGAACGTCTCTTACTACAGGAGTCCTTTCAACGTATTCTATGCACTTTTCAATCTTGTCAGCGGGAGATTCATCATCTTTCTGGCCTGCGAATCTTCTACGGGTACAATGGCGGCAATACATTGAACACATATCGGTAATCAGCATAAGGACCCTGTCTGGATACCTGTGTGTTAGTCCAGGGGTCGGGGAATCCTCGTCTTCATGCAGAGGGTCCAGCAGGTCTGCAGCTGCCTGATGGGTTTCAGCAGCAGTAGGTACTGCCTGTCTGCGTATAGGGCAATGAGGGTTCTGAGGATCTATAAGGGACAGATAATACGGTGTAATAGCCATCCTCAGAGTTGAGAGGGTCTTTTTGACCCCCTCTTCCTCTTCAGGTGTGAGATTTATGTATTTCTTCAGCTGATCCAGTGTCTCAATCCTGTTTTTTACCTGCCATTTCCAGTCGTTCCACTGAGCATCAGTGACTTCAGGGAACAGCTCTTTTCTTCTCGAAACGGTATTCATAACAGATTAAGCGTAAAGTTCGGTAAATATCTTTCTGAGTTTTTCGCTTTCCCTGAGTTCCTGGAGGGTTATTTCTGCATGTCCCTTGGTATATCCGTTGCCGACAAGCATGGTTACGTCGCTTCCTACTCCCTCTGCTCCGAGTGCAGCTTTGGTAAAGCTTGTTGCCATTGAGAAGAAATATACGATACCAGTATCCTTTGTGCACAGGATAGAAGTCATTTCAGTATCGGGAATGTTTACATTATTGATGGTTATATCGCACATCTTACCTCCGGTAAGTTCTTCTATTTTCTCGAGGACGGGAACGGGCTGGGTTGCGTCTGCCGAGAATACATAGTCGCAGAATCCGAGTTCCTGCATGCGCTTCGTGCTTTTTTCACTGTGGCAAAGACCGATTACCTTTCCGGTTACGCCAGCACGTTTCTTGGCTTCATAGCAGCAGAGCATTCCGGATTTTCCACCGGCACCGATAATGAGAACAGTATCTCCGGGTTTTACGAGTTTTGCTGTCTGGGCAGGAGCACCTGCGACATCCAGAGCAGAGAGGGCAAGCTTTTCAGGAAGGTCCGAAGGAATTTTTGCATAGATACCGCTTTCGAAGAGAATAGCCTTTCCGTCGATATCAACCTGATCAACTTCAGGACGGATTTCCTTGATTTTGTCGATACGCAGAGGGGTGAGTGAAAGTGATACGAGAGTAGCTATCTTGTCACCTTCCTTAAGGTCTATCTTGCCTTTGAGTGCATCGCCTATTTTCTCCACTGTACCCAGAAGCATTCCGCCGGAACCGGTCCATGGATTGCGGTGTTTACCCTGTTTTGCAACGATGTCGAACATGATTTCCTTGATCTTTTCAGGATCGTGGTTTGCCCTGTTGGAGATATCCGTAAAGGATGCAGAGTCAATGTTCAGGGTCTGTACGTCAATGAGGATTTCATTGTCGTATATTTCGTCCATATTGTTGTCTATCTTGTTTGCCGGCTGTGGAAGAACACCTTTGGGTTCGATTACTCTGTGAATGCCGTATTTATTTCCTTTTTTCTGTGTCATGGTTTTTTTGATTTGAATTTTGGTAAAAGTATTGTTTATCTGAGGGGTTTGAGGGAAAGGATTTCCCTTGCTTCTGCAGGTGTAGCGATTTCGCGTCCCATCTCACGGGACATTCTTACTACTTTTTCTACAAGTTCTCCGTTGGAGCGGGCGAGTACACCCTTTGAAAGGTATACGTTGTCTTCAAAGCCTACCCTTACATGACCTCCGTCAATTATGGCCGCCATTGCCAGCGGAAATTCATATCTTCCTATGCCGGCCACTGTATATGTTGCATCGGACGGAATGCTGCCTCTGAGGAATACGAAATCCCTCAGTTCGCCTCCGATTCCTCCGTTGACACCCATCACGAAATCAAAATGCATAGGAGCCTGGATGAATCCTTTGCGGTGAAGTCTGAGTGCCATATCGATCATGGACTTGTCAAATACTTCAAGCTCAGGTTTGATGCCTCGCTCTATCATCTTGGTACCGAAGTACTTGATGGTATTCTCTGTGTTTTCGAAAATATCGTCGCCACCGAAATTGAGTGTGCCGCAGTCAAGTGTTGCCATTTCCGGCAAGAGTTCTGTCGGCTGCAGTCTTTCATCGTTGGTCATACCTACAGCCCCCCCTGTGGACGGCTGGATAATTACATCCGGGCATTCTTTTCTGATAGCATCGATGATTGCTTTGAAACGGGCTTTGGATTGGGTCGGAGTCCCGTCATCTTCCCGGACGTGCAGGTGGATTATGGATGCTCCTGCATCGTATGCAGACTTCGCTTCGCGGACACACTCCTCTATGGTATAGGGGACTGCAGGATTATGCTCTTTAAGCACTTCTGCACCGCAAATGGCTGCAGTAATGATTAATTTACTCATAAGATAGTGAAACTATGATTGGTTTGTTCAGAAATATTCTATTTCCTCTGGCATTTCTTGGGGACAACGCATGTCCCGCTTGCACGGCATACTACTATTGGCTCGGCAAGGACATCTGCGGCCGAATCCGATATGTCCTGGCGCGGGGCAATGACTTTCCTGGCCTCGAATACCATCTTTCTGGAGGTGTTTCCTACAGAAACAATCTCTCCGGTAGCCTCTATATAGTCACCCGCATAGACAGGCGCCATGAATTCCACGTTGTCGTACGCCTTGAAAAGACCTTCATCACCGTCATTGATAATCAGTAGTTCTGTGGCAACATCCCCGAAAAGCTGGAGCATTTTGGCTCCGTCGACAAGGTTTCCGCCATAATGAGCATCGTGGCAGCTCATTCTCATTCTGATAATTGATTTTGCTCCCATAATCAGTCACGTTTATAGATATATTTAACGAAAATTCCGGGTGTGTGGATAGTTTCCGGTGCCAGTTCCCCGGTCTTTACTACTTTTTCTGCTTCAACTATGACCGTATCGGCAGCCATGGCCATTATGGGATTGAAGTTCTGGGTGGTACCTTTATATATAAGGTTACCTGACTCGTCAGCTATAGATGCACCGAGAAGCGCTATGTCTGCACCTAGCGGTTTTTCAAGAAGATAGGTCTTGCCATCTACAGTAACAGTTTCCTTGCCTTCTGCTACAAGAGTTCCCAGTCCTGTGGTAGTAAGAACACCTCCCAATCCGGCACCTTTAGCCCTGATCCTTTCGGCAAGTGTCCCTTGCGGAGAGAACTCAACCTCCAGTTCTCCTGCATTCATCTGGTTCCCCGTTTCGGGATTTGTCCCGACGTGTGATACGATAAGTTTTTTGATTTGTCTGTTGACTACCAGCTTTCCAAGAGATTTGTCGGGGAATGCTGTGTCGTTGCAGATAACGGTAAGGTCCTTGACTCCGCTTTCTGCCAATGCATCCATGATCCTGAGGGGAGCTCCTGCACCCAGAAACCCTCCTACCATGACGGTCATTCCGTCTTTAACCATGGAAACTGCTTGTTCTAAAGTAATTTCCTTTTTCATCAAAGATAGTTTTATAATCAATTAAGCAAATATATGAAAAATTTTAAGTAGATTTGTATATCAGATTAAAAAAATTTATAAAATGTATCAATTTCAAATAATACCGGCAATTGACCAGAAGGATAGCGTTGCCGTAGTTCTTGAAGAAGCTATCACCAAGGTCTCTCAAATGAGTGGACAGCAGATTATAGATATGCTTTGGGATACTTTAACCAGATGGGGACTGAAAGTAGTAGCAGCCCTTCTTATATATCTGCTGGGGGCATGGATAATAAGAAAACTTAAAGTCGGGCTCAGACGCATTATGGTCAGAAGGAAAGTGGAACTTTCCCTTGCTACATTTACTGTAAGTTTTGTCAACATATCCCTTACGGTAATCCTGTTTGTTGTTGTCGTGAGTATATTGGGGGTCCCTACCAGTACCTTTGCAGCTCTGCTGGCAGCTGGAGGTCTTGCAGTCGGCATGGCTTTAAGCGGTACGCTGCAGAATTTTGCAGGTGGTGTCATGATTCTGCTGTTCAAACCATTCAAGGTGGGGGATTTTATTGAAACAAACGGATACAAAGGGACAGTAGATGCTATTAACATTACTACGACCCAGATCCATACAGTGGATAACCGGATAATTTTCCTGCCTAACGGAAATCTAGCCAACAATAATATAGAGAATTACTCCACATCGGAGCTGAGACGTGTAAGCTGGAACATCACCATATCATATGGAGATGATGCACAGAAGGGCATTGAGCTGCTTAAGAGCATTCTCAGTGCTGATCCCAGGGTGGTCCAGAGTCCAGAACCTCCTTTTGCCGCACTTTCTGAACTGGGGGACAGTGCTTTGGTTCTTGTCGCAAGGGCCTGGACAAACAATTCCGATTACTGGGGGCTGTATTATGATATAAACAAAAAGATATATGATGAATTCCCGAAATCAGGACTGAACTTCCCGTTCCCTCAGATGGATGTGCACATATTGAAGGATTAGAGGATTTCTCCGCAGTGAAGCCTTACCGGGTTGGCGTAGATATCAAGGAAGATGCACCGGAGTTCGGTAATGTCAATGTACGGGTCTTCAGCGACAATTGCTGCAAGGCCCGTTTCCATATAGTTTCTGAATGATTCTTTCTCATCCGCAGTATAGTGCGATGAATGTACGTCTGTTTCTGCAATCATGTCTGCAGCGATGTAATTGGTATCCCACAATTCAAAGTTTCCTCTTATTCTGCTGTCAATCAAGTTTGCCAGAGCCTGGAATCTTTCGTTTTTCCCAAGTAGTGCACATTGTTCGAGTTCATCTGCAGTGATGGCTTTTGAGAAGCAGAAAGAGATATCGCCTTTTTGCTGGGTGATTCCTGTAATTATGCTGTGGGTGTCCTCTCCCGGTTTCTTTACATACTTTTTCCTTCGTGTTATATACAGTTCCCTTGCTTTCAGGAAATCACATGGCTCGAAACGGTATGATACGGATATCGGAAGCAGGGACAGTTCGGAGAAGTCGGCAACAAAATCTCCGGAACCGCTGATCTCCATCATTTTCATCAGCCCCTGACTGGTCCTGTCTATTCCGTCTTTGGTCCTTCCGTTGCGTTGTGCAATCCATACAGAACAGCGTCCTGTGGTTACGGCTTCCCGCATGTATGAAGAAAGCAGTTGGGAGAAAAAGTACTTTTCCCTGGGAGTGCCCCCTCTTGCTACCTTTATCATCCTGTTGGATCTGAAAACATCCTCTATAAGGCTATTGGCTATAAGATTGTCTCCTACGGCAATCTCAGTTGTCGCGAAACCGGTGTCGAAGAGTATGAGCTGGATGATTGCAGGATCAAGGATGATATCCCTATGGTTCGAAATGAGAATATGCTTACGGTTGTCCTGTATGTTTTCTACTCCTTTGACATTCAGGGAACCTGCGGTCTTCTTCAATATAGCCCTTACGGCTTTCGCCATGATTTCGGATTGGAAACCATATATATCGTTAAGGCTTTTGAGCTTTTCCCTCAGTGCCACTTCCATTCCTTTGCCGAAAATGAATTCTGAAATGGGGGCCAGTTCTGGAGCCATTGCCAGACGGTTCATGGCTTCTGAGGTTTCAGAATCGTTATACGGGCGTATACTGTCGTAATTTGTCATTGCATTTATCTTTTTTGAACCATGAAACAATAGAAAAGTGATACTGTCAGAATCATATATGGCAGCATCATGGATAAGACTATACCTAAAGAACCTATAGTAAGGGCTGTAAGTATATTGTACAGAAATGATACTGCAGTCATTGACGCAAGTATCGTTGCAGGAAGTGAGAATATGTTCATGTATACGAACATATGCAGGAACATTGCTGTTGTCGCACAGGCAACAGGGAACATCAGGAAGAAATTGTCTCCAAGAGTGAAAAGCAGGACTGCAGAAATGGCTATCATGATTGCCAGAGCTGCAAAAATGTGTTCGAATACGAAATCCTGGGATTTCTTTGCCTTTTTAAGGAAAAAGGCGATATAGCCGAGACAGAATATTCCCATTACCGAATAGGAAATGGCTGATGCCCCGGGGACGTGCCTTGTTGCTGTCAGAGAGAATGGTGTCCCTGATATTTTTGCCGAGATCCAGGCTATTCCCGTACCTATTGCGGCAACGGTTACTATTGTTGCCAGCTGAAGGATTATTCTGGATACTATTCTACCGGCACGTATGCGTCCCATCAAATGGAACATGGCTACTGTAACCAGAAAGAGTACCAGAAAAACAGCATTAAGTATGATATTGGCATTCCTGGAAAGCAGGAAAGTGGTTATACCAGGAACCGTGAATGCAATTTTGTCTTCTCCAGCCCTGAAATAGTGAGGGTCAGCGTATCGGTCATTTGTTAGGAATTCATGGACCAACGGTTGAATTTGTACTCCATAATGTCCTATTGATTTGGTATTTATATTAGAAAAGTTATCGAGATCGGTATGGTAGCATTCGTAACCGTCTATGACAGAAAAATTGTAGCCTGGAAACAATGGACGGGTCCATGTGAAATCCGTGAAGTTAGGCATGAACCTGTAAACCGCTGAGGTCAGGGAGTAAGTGTATGGGTATTGTGCATTTCCGGTATAAAAGTCCAGCAGTCTGGAATTCCCTTCCGATGTTTCGAACAGAAGAGCGGGCCCTTTGACACCTCTTGCTTCAATATTGATTACCAGTCCCACATTGTCGAAAATATGGTTCTGTTTTTCCAAAGCCAGCCTTATGCCGTCAAGTTCATGTTCTTCGGCATCAGTGAACAGTACTTTAATCCCTTGTTTCCATTCTCCTCTGTATTGGAGTGCCCCGCGTACAAGTTCAAGAATGATTCCCAATCCGTATCCGTCATCGGCTGCCCCATAGGATAGCACTCTTTTCCCTCGCACTTCTTCATAGAAGCGTGAATCCATGTGTGCCATAAGCAGAATATACGAATCAGCGATATCTTTGCCGTAAGGGTTGAAACAGCAGTAAACATTGCCGGCATCGAATGTGCTTCCGAATTTAGAGGGAATGGAGTCGTACATGAAAATCTGAGGGGCGCCACCTGCTCTCCTTAATGAGGCAGCGAGGTATTCCCTTACGTCAGCTCTCTGCTCAGGGTGAAGTATGGAATGGTGTTCTTTGGAAATGATACGGATATCTCTGGTTACGTTCTCTGTAGAGAATGACTTCGGGTCGTGGTTGTCCACCCGGTTATACGTAAGGAAGCCGAGTGATACAACGGCAGCGAAAAGAACCGATATCAATCCGGTCAGGAACTTTACCCTTTTCATTGCGAATGCTGTTTGTGTACAGGATACAAATTTAATAAAAAGTCACTATATTACAAACCGGTTACGGCATCAGCAAAGAAGAATCTCCGTAACTCAGGAACCGGAAACCGTTATCCATTGCATAGGAGTACACTTTCCTCCAGTCTTCCCCTATGAATGCAGCTATAAGAAGAAGCAATGTGCTTTGCGGTTGGTGGAAATTGGTTATCAGTTTTGATACAATCCTGTATTTGTAAGAAGGAACTATTATTATGCGGGTCCTGGCCGTAATTCTGTCAGTAGAGTTGATGTCCATGTATTCAATCAGAGCAGCTATTGCATCCTTTACTGGTACAGATGCTGTCCGGTCGTAAGGAATCCATTGACCTACTGGTGATGGTATCCATTTCCCGGCTCCTGCCAATGCGCATTCCTGACCTAGATAGTACAGTGATTCCAAGGTTCTGACAGAGGTTGTTCCTACAGCTATAATATCCTTGTTATCAATAGATACATACAGGTTATCTAATAAATTTCTTGATATCGAGAACGGTTCAGAATGCATGGTGTGTCCCGATATGGATTCACTTTTGACAGGGAGAAACGTTCCTGCTCCGACATGCAGGCACAGGTTGTCCATGACAATCCCTTTGTTCCGTATCTTTTCCATTACTTCGGGGGTAAAATGAAGTCCGGCTGTAGGGGCTGCTACAGATCCCCTGATTTTGGCATATGTAGTCTGGTATCTGGAGATGTCTATTGCTTCAGAATCTCTGTTGAGGTATGGTGGGATAGGTATTTTCCCGCATTTTTCAATTATGGACGAGAACGGTTCGCCTCCTTCCCATGTGAATCTTACCAGGAAACCGTTTTCATATTCCCCTTCGAGTATTGCTGTAAGGTGGCATGCCTCGATTTCATGGTTCCCTTCTTCCGGAATATACAGGGAAATAGGTTCGCCTTTCCATTTTTTCCTGTTTCCGACAATGGTTTTCCAGATACACGTTGATGTAGAAGCAAAACTTACTGCATAATCTTCCGGATTATGTGGTTCAAGGCAGAAGACTTCAATGAATGCGCCTGACTGCCGTCTGAATAGCAGACGAGCCGGAATGACTTTGGTATTGTTGAATACCATAAGGGAATTCTCAGGCAAGTATGAGTCGAGAGCAGAAAATCCGGATTCGGAAATGATACCTTTATTATATATAAGAAGCCGGGATTCGTCCCTGTGCTCTGCAGGGTATGAGGCAATCCTTGCATCCGGAAGATCGTATGTGTAGTCAGAAATATTTATTTGTGGTATTGGCATAAATAGCGTTTTTAGGCGATTTAACGGGTTCTTCTGCAAATCTATACATTATCCTGTCCAAAACAAAATTATTCAAAATTTCAAATTTGTTTACAAATGTAATTTACATTAATATAGCAAACAGGATTACAATTGAAAACAATTTTACAAAAGCAAAAACAACTGGCATAACAAAAACGCATAACACGGTATAAGGTGGGGTTATTAATCAATAATTTATTATATAAATGATAGATTATTAGCTATATACAATCTTTATCTAAAGAAATTTCATGATATTGTCTCAACGATTTACGTTTAATTTTCTTGCGAATGCTTAGAAATAGACATATTTTTAATTTTAAATATATTATTACCAGCTATTTATAACGTATAATTCAAGTATTGTTATAGAAATTAAGATTGCTTCTAACTTACTTATAATCAGATGGCTGAGATGGATTTGCTCTGATGCGTTAACAAATGTTTATTCCTTTGTGTTTATAATTGTTAACGAATTTTTATGTAAATTTGTAACAAATAATTTTACAAAAATGAATTCGCGTTTACAGCAATTTTTGCAGCTTGAGAACTTGACTCCTGCCCGGTTTGCAGATATAATGGGGGTACAGAGGTCGAATATTTCGCATCTTCTTTCTGGCAGGAACAAGCCGGGCTACGATTTTATCCAGAAGTTTCTTAACACCTTTCCGGATATCAATCCCGAGTGGTTCCTGACAGGCAGAGGCAGACCATATAAGGACATGCATGCCCAGATGCCCTATTCTACCCCTTCAGCAAATCCGGAGGCTGAAGACGCGGCAGATCTTTTTACACCAGTTTCTGATCATGTTCGTGAAGAAAATACGGCAGAAGATGTGGACACTATGGGAATTGTGGCAGAAAAAGGAATCAAAAGGATAACAGTATTTTATTCTGACGGCACTTTTCAGGAGTTCTACCCATCCAAATAGCCATATTTTGCCTTGGTTATATCAAGATAATGGGTATATTTGTGCCTAAATCCATATATTGGTTATATGTATAAGATTATTAGGTATATACTTTTTTCTTTTTCTCCGGAAACAGCTCATGCTATTACTATGAAAATGCTTCTGTTCCTGAGGTATATACCGTTTTCCCAAAGTATTGTGCGTGCTATATACAGGGTCCGTGACAAAAACGGGGATCTCAGACGTGAAGTTTTCGGTCTGACATTCAAGAACCCTGTGGGTCTTGCTGCCGGACTTGACAAGAATTGCGAATTCTACAATGATTTAGGCAATTTCGGATTCAGTTTTATTGAAGTAGGCTCTATTACCCCTGAAGCACAGCCAGGTAACCCGAAACCGCGGCTTTTCAGACTGGTAAAGGACAAGGCCATTGTCAACAGGATGGGTATTAACAACAAAGGAGTCAAATCCACTATCAGAAATCTCCAGAAAATGCCTCCTAATGTTATTATAGGCGGGAATATTGCGAAGGCAAGTTCAACTCCAAATGATCAGGCCTACAAGGATTACGAACGCTCCTTTTCCCTACTTTACGACTATGTGGACTATTTCACGATAAATGTATCATGCCCTAACGTAAAAAACCTTACAGAACTTCAGGATGTAGGCTATCTTTCCAGTATTATAGACAGGCTTCTTGCGCTGAGAAGGTATTACGATGATTACCGTCCGATACTTCTTAAGATTTCCCCGGATGTTCCGAATGAGCATCTTGATAAGATTCTCGAGCTGGCATTAAGTTCAGGATTGGATGGTATAATTGCCACTAATACAACTAATTCACGAGAGGGACTTACAGTAGGTGATGAAAGGATATGCGCTATCGGGAATGGGGGATTAAGCGGTTTGCCGCTGTATGAGAAGAGTCTTGCCAGAGTTAAGTACATATATCAGAAGACAAACGGTATCCTTCCTATCATAGGTGTAGGAGGTATAATGACACCGGAACAGGCCAAGGAGATGCTGGATTCAGGTGCTTCTTTAATCCAGCTTTATACAGGCTTCATTTACAATGGGCCTGGTCTGGTGAAGAAGATACTCAAACATCTAAGGACTTCCTGAATTAGTTGATTTATTTAGTAAAATGAAAACTGCAGCAATATGTACCATAGGGGATGAGATCCTTATTGGTCAGATAGTAGATACCAATTCCTCCCACATTGCATTGGAACTGAACCGGATCGGTGTGAGGGTTATGGAAATGAGGTCCCTTGCAGATGACAGGCATGCCATTTACAGCGGGCTTGACAATCTTTTGCGGATGTACGACATTGTCATTACGACCGGAGGTCTTGGTCCGACGAAAGACGATATCACCAAATATGTATTAGCGGAGTTGTCGGATAGCAAGAGGTACGTAATGCATAACGGACAATTGGAGACTGTTGCACGGATATTGTCTGCCCGCGGCATAGAACTGACTGATATAAACCGTAATCAGGCTCTTGTGCCAGAGAATGCAGAAGTGATAGTCAATAGCCTAGGAACAGCTCCGGCAATGGTTTTCCGTTTTCCTGAGGGAAAATACAGGCATTCTCCTACCCTTTATTCATTGCCTGGAGTTCCTTTTGAGGCAATTGCACTGCTCCCGGAAGTTGTCCGGGATATGACTTCCCGCAATCTGCTGGATATAATATGTCACAAGACAATATGTACATATGGAATACCGGAGTCAACTCTGGCCAAAATGGTTGAAAGATGGGAGGATGCACTTCCGGAGGATATGCGGTTGGCTTATCTGCCCAATGCCATGTCAGGAGTGAGGATGAGGTTGAGTCTGTATGGAGGTGCAGATAAAGCTGCCATGAAGAGGTTAGATTCTGAATTCAATAAGATCAGGCCCTTGCTAGGTGAATCTATATATGGAGAAGGTGAAGATACATTATATTCATTCATAGCAAATTACATGCTGGAACATAAACAGACACTTTCGGTAGCAGAGTCATGTACTGGAGGTAAAATAGCTTCCCTGTTTACTTCTCTTCCTGGTGCCTCCGGATTCTTCTATGGTTCGGTGACATCGTATGACAATTCAGTCAAATCGAATGTACTCGGTGTATCTTCATGTATATTGGAACAGTATGGTGCGGTTAGCCGGGAATGCGCAGAAGCTATGGCTACAGGGGTCAGGAAAGTGCTTAGGACTGATTTCGGACTATCGACAACCGGAATTGCGGGGCCTGATGGCGGCACCGTGGAAAAACCTGTCGGAACGGTATGGGTAGCAGTTGCTTTTACGGGGAAAGACGGAACTGACCGGGTGGAATCCCGTAAGTTCGAGTTCTCAAGGGGGACCAGAAGTGTGAATATTGACAGGTTTTCTTCAAATGCTGTCAACTTTCTGAGGCTGACGATTCTGCATTCTTCAGAACTCTGAGGAAGTTTTCTCCTAGGACTCCTTCGATTTCCTTTTTCCCGAAGCCTCTGTTCTTCATCTCTGCACTTATGTTAGGAATCATGGAAATATCCCTGAGTCCTTCAGGAGTTATTTCTATACCGTCAAAGTCAGAACCTATGCCTACATGCTGCTCCCCACCTATTTCAATAGCATGTTCAATATGGTCAACAACCCTTTTGACCGAAGGTGCCGGATAAGATTGCAGTTCTGACATGCATTCAAAATATTTGTCTCTGTATATCTCGTTTTTCAAGTCAGATCTGTACAGTTTCTGCCATTTTTCCCCTTCTTCACTCAGTCTGTAGAATTCTTCATCGGCAAAGTCTTCAGATATGAATTTAGGGTAGAAATTGATCTGTATAACACCACCGCTTGATGCCAGGTCGCGTATCATGGTATCGGACATGTTTCTGGGATGATTGCATAAGGCTCTGCACGATGAGTGGGTCGCTACAACAGGAGTCCTGGAATATTTAAGGAGATCATAGAATGTGGCATCAGAAGCATGGGAGCAGTCCAGCAGAATCCCCAGTCTGTTGCACTCGGCGACCACTTCTTTGCCGAAAGCAGACAGTCCTCCCCATTCTTCGTCTCTCGGAGCGCATGAGTCACATACAAGATTATGCGCATTGTGGCAGAGTGTCAGGTATCGTATGCCGAATTTATGGAAAAAACCCAGATAAGCCAGATTGTCGTGTATAGGTGATGCATTTTCCATTCCTAACATTACAGATACCAGACCTAGTTTCTTGTTTTCTGATATCTGCTTTGAGGAAAAAGCCATTGCTGCTTTGTCCTTGTTTGCATCAACGGCATCGAATGTTTTTGAAATAAGCCTGATGGCATGGACAGTAGCATCTTCTCCATTAATATCAATAGGAGTATAAATTGCAAAAAACATGGCATCAACTCCACCTGCTTTTGCCCTGACAAAATCAACATGGCCTCTTGAAAGATGCTGCCCGAGGTCTATTCCCTCGAGCAGCATTGTTGGAGTATCTACATGTGAATCAATTACTATGCTATTGTTATTTAATGTAATCATTATTTATTTACAGTTTTTATTGAGGCTGCTCCGGAGATCGAAAGCGATGATGACATAACAGTTTCTTTTGTGATGTTAAGCCTGCTTGCCCCTGAAATATCCACTCCGGAAATCATCTTCGCATCAACAGATATTTTTGAAGCACCGCTGCCTTTTATATAGGCATTGTCTGCAATCAGTTTGAGTGCGTCACAAGAGCTGGCTCCTGAAAGCTCCGCATTCAGGACCTTGCATTTTCCTGAAAGTTCCGCAGCAGATGCACCGCTGAGACTCATGTTGATTCTTTCTGCTAAAGCAGGATTTTCAATGGAGATATTGCTGCTTCCTGAAAGCTCAGCATCGACTATGCTGCTTTGGCCTTTTACTCTTACTTTGCTTCCGCCGGAAATATCGATTTCACAGTTGTCGGCTGTAAGATCCGTTATCCTGCATTCGGATACACCTGAAGCCGATATTTCAATATTCCCGAAATCAAATGACTCTACATTCACTTTGGAAACTCCGTTAAGTTCCAGTTCCAGTTCCTGGCCTTTGAATTTTCCGTTGAAGGAGACATTGCTGGTGCCATTGCACTCAACTTCCGTGAGATTCCTGACTTTGATGTGGGCTTTCAGAGTGGTGTATGCACTCATCCTTTCGAAGTCTCTACGCTTTTTTATGTTTCTCATCTTCTGTTCATCAAGCGTAAGGTAAAGCGTACCTCCAGATACTTTGGCGATTATGTAGGGTTCCAGTTCAGTCGAGAATTCGATTTCGGCAGAATTGTCGGAAGCCTGCTCTACCGTGGCATCAAAGTGGTATCCAATTTCAATCCTGTTGAAGTCTCCTTTTATGTTTCTTGTGGATTTACTGTCCTGCGACATGAGGTTCAGTGAACAGGCAGTGATTATTGCCGCTGTCAAAAAGAATCTTTTCATATTTTCTGGTTTTTTGATTGCATTATTCAATCATTTGTGTTAATAAATGTTTGTATTCATCTAGCGCTGTGATGTTTCGTTCTGTATATAGTCTGACAGCGGAAGCTCTGGCTTCTGCCGGGATACTTTCCGGGATTATGTCAGTTATTGGTCTGTTCTCGTTTGTGATCTGTTTGAGTGTCTGCATGGCGAAAATGGTCTGCTCGTTGCTCATCCTTTCTGTCATTGCTATGATATCATTGGTATAGATATTTACCTGTTCCAGATAATTTTCATATATCTGGTCTGCTGTCAATCCGGTTGGTTCTCTGTCGTCCATAAGCGGATCCAGAAGGAGCCTTGCTATGAAAATAAGGGCAAATGATGCAGCTACCGGAATCAGGGCTACTTTCCAGAATGCTTTCTTTCTGCGTTTTACAGAGGACTTGAATCTGATCTTATGTCTATAAGCTTCGTATGCTGCTTCAAACCTATCTTCATCCCCAACCGGTAGGTCTTTATCGTACTCAGAATTGTTGTTCTGCTTTATATAATCTTTCAAAATATCCATAATATCAATTGTTTATGATTTGTAATAATTTTTGTTTTCCACGCATGTACTGTGTTCGGGCAGTAGATTCTGAAATTTTCAGGATCTCAGCAGTCTCGCTGTAGTCGTACCCTTCGAAAAGAATCAGGGACAGGATTGTCCGGTAGCCTACCGGCAGTTCTTCCAGTTTCTCCCTGATGGCGGTGATTTTCTCTTCTGCATTTCCATTGGAAAGATATTCTTCCCATCCTTCATTGCATTCTTCTTCGCAGCTGCCGTCTTCCTGGAACTTCTCTATTGCGGCAATCAGAGCCCTTTTTCGTCTCAACATGTCTATAGATTCTCTTATGCAGCATTTTCTCAACCATGCTTCTATCTGATGAGGTTCCATTGACATATTATTGTACCTCAGGTATTTGATTATGACGTCTTGAACAATTTCTTCAGCATCAAAGCTATCCCCTGTAATCCTGATTGAGGTATTGTACAAGGTCTTTTTATATTTGTTGTAGAATATCTTCAGTTGGTTAGGTGTCATTACTGTAATCTTTCACTTATATAACGTATATCATAGTCTGTTTGTTGCATCAGGTTATTGTATTATTGCAATTTTTTCAAGAATTTCAGATGTTTCCAGCTTCATGTTTCTGTCGTAGGTGTCGTGACGTACCATGCCGACTCCTCTTGCATACCATGTATGGGCAGTTGTGATGCGGTTCCGCATCATCCCTTTTTCCACTTTATGTTCGGATACAACAGTGCATTCGAATGTTCCTGCCGGGGTCGTAATGGTTTCATGTCCTATCACTTTCCTGTCGGTTACATCCACGTTCATCTTCATTCCCAGGGCAGATACGCATCCATGGGCTTCGGGTATGGTCTGTCCCGGGACAAGGCTATATGGCAATAGCGTTTTTCCGCCTTCTGCTTCTACTTTTGCACCTTTCCACAGAAATCCTTTAAGTACTGCGACCATACTGGCTGAAATATCAACAATTACATCGCTATCTTCAGTTATGCTTGCAGAAAGATGTATCGTATCCTTTGTAATTCCTTTACCGCGTTTGTCCTCAAAATACGAAGAATATCTGACAATGGCTGAAGAATCTTCTGCCATGACCACTTCCCTGATATCCATTGTATGTTTCCACTTGATTTCACCGCTGTCTGCATGCTTACGCAGGTATACGAGCCTGGTTCCTTCATCAATACAGAAAAATGGCTGGGCTATAGACGGGATTGCGTGAAATAAGGCAATCAGTATAAGTATAACTGCAGTTCTCATTGGAGATGATCTATATATCTTACAAACTTACTCAAAAATGCGAAAAAATACCTAAATTGCAAGAATAAATAATGTGCTATGGAAAGAAAGACTGTTGCTTTGATTTATGATTTTGACGGTACACTTTCTCCTGCCAATATGCAGGAATTCGGTCTGATCCAGACATTCGGTAATAATCCCTCAATGTTCTGGCAAAAAAGCGGAAAACTCTCCTCGGATAATGATGCAAGTGAAATACTGTGCTATATGAAGATGATGATAGATGAAGCCAGAAATTCATCCCAGAAACTGACGAGGGATAATTTCAGACGTTTCGGTTCTATGGTAAAACTTTATCCAGGGGTTAAGGAATGGTTCGGGAACATCAACAGGTATGGAGAATCGAAGGGACTTCATATCGAGCATTATATCAACTCTTCCGGTTTGACTGAAATGATCGAGGGAACAGAGATATACCACGAGTTCAAAAAAGTGTTTGCATGTTCTTTCATTTATGAAAACGGAGAGGCTGTATGGCCAGGTGTTGCAGTAGACTATACGGCCAAAACACAGTTTCTGTTCAAAATAAACAAAGGTGTGATGAGTATCAGCGATCATACTTTGGTAAACAGGTATCTCCCGGAAAATGAACGTCCGATACCCTTTTCAAGGATGATTTATTTCGGGGATGGGGCTACAGACATTCCGTGCATGAAACTTGTCAAGCAGTTCGGGGGCCATTCTGTCGCTGTGTATGATCCTGCAGGTGCAGGAAAGGAGAAGTCTGAACGCCTCTTGAGCGAAGAAAGGGTCCATTTCGTTTGCCCTGCAGATTATACACCGGATGGAAGAATCTACAAGGTAGTTACCTCAATAATGGACAAGATCAAATCAGATCTTGATCTGGAAGCTTTAAAGGGCTGATATGATATTGTCTGCCAGGCGGGCAATATCGGACTTCAGGTCTTCAATCTGGCTGTAGATCATGGAATCTTTGAACTGGCCACGGACAGCTTCGAAATCATTTCCGGAGGAGTCCGGATCTTCTTTTACTCCGAATCCGATCTTTACCGAAGGTGCAAATTCCTTTGCGGCATCGGAGATTATAGAGTTACAGACGGATATGGCAGTATCTTTCCATTTGCATGCTATCGCAGCAATGTGGTCCTTTGTAATGGCATCAGGGTCAATACCGAATACTTCCTGTATCTTGCTGTAGATCCAGTTCCATTCATAAACAGGATAAAGGTCGTGAATGGACTGGAGCCTGTCCTGTATTTCTTGAAGTTTACTGAATTTCTTGTGTTCAATGGCATTCAGCAGAGTCTCTATTTCTGAGGCCGGGGCAATCATACCGGATATATCGACCCATATACCCTTCCCTGCTCCTGACTTGGGGGCAAGAGAACATCTTATTTGCTTGTCAGAGGTAAGTTTCACGTCCTTAAGCCGTTCCAGTATTTTACGGCCGATGTAACAGATAGCTGCATTGCGGTATCTTTCGATGCCTTTGGAGGCTGAAGTCAGGTTCAGATGGCATCCGTTGTATTCAATGCCAGATTTGTCACCATTGCTTCCCGATATCATCTTTTCCAGCAATTCCATACCTCTTATTATATCAGCGCAGGTATAGGGGTTCATTGGAAGGCTGTTCAGAATATCCCTTTTCGGTGATTTCCTTTTGTCTCTCTTCTGCCATTTGTCTGAATCGCGGAAGAGTCCTGATCCTGTCAGGTTGACTCCTGGAATAATATATGTCTTGCTATCCTTTTCTATAAGGTATGAGAATGGTAATCCTGATGAATCGAAATGGGTATGATGATGCCCGATAACCGTAGAAAATGCCCCTGTACATGCGGGAAGCATGACATATGAGCCTGATCCGAACTTTGTGCCTCTTCCGAAGATGCCATGATGTACCGGTCCAAGTTTATACAGATGATTGCTGAAATTTGAATTGGATCCGGCGTTTGAGTAAGAGTACATTCCTCCTATAAGCAGGGTTGACTTATGATGGGAGACTGTATAAGGACCTGCAAAGACGGATGCTGCTTCTCCGTTCTCGCAATGGGAGTTTGCAAAGAAAAGTGAATCTGTGGCTGTAAAGCCCTTGGACAGCTTTACGCATTGACCTATGAAGCAGTTCTCTATGATTGATCCGTCACTTATTTCCGCTCCGTTGCATGCAATGAAATTGCGGCATATGGCTCCCGATCCGATAACAGTCCCGGAATCATTGTCTGCATCACAGATTGTTCCGTTTTCCACCTTAAGGCAATCTTCAAGCCTGGCATTGTTTCCTATGTATGCATTGGTGACGGTACCGGTGTTCCGTATAATTACATTGTCTCCTATATGCCCGTATTCTGAAGCAGATGATTCTGCTGCTTCCATTGTCAAATGCTGCATTGATGAAACCAGTCCTGGACGATGCCTGTACATTGCCTCTATGTATCCTGTTTGTGAAGAAAGTTCCCTGTCAAGCAGTACTTCCCTTCCTCCGGATTCGTTCAGAACCCTTACAGGTGTACCTGATCCGAATGAGGACCTTCCGTTCATTGATATCTTGCCGGCTCTTGAAATAATGGTATTCTCTCCTATCGAATAGTTTGAGATGGATGAATCGGAAATTGAGACGTTCTTTCCTAACGTTACCTTTCCGTAAAAATTGACCCTAAGCAGCAGCCTAGGGTCAAATGTGTCAGAAACAAGCACGTCGGTCCAATTCTCTGCCCTGCATCCGTTTTTTTCGAGAGAAGATATTTCTTCAGTGCTAAGCTGTCTGTATGCGCTCATTATTTCTTCAGGATATTTATCATACTTACAACCATTGTTGCAACGGAAGTAGTGGAAGAAGCTATGGATACGATCTCAGCAGCGGTAATCTTCCTTGTATTTTCCAGGTCCCTCTTCGGTACAATGATTTCACAACCTGGCATCGGTTTGAAATTCCTGCTTCCTCTGGTTGCCGCCATCCCGTTCATGAATACAATGTATTTGTCTTTCTTGATGGCTCCCTTCACATATCCGCCAGCCATTTTTATGTATTGGTTTACGGAAATTGACGGATTGTATACTACAACGTTGGGATAGAGGACTGCTCCGGATATCTTGACTGTAGAATTGAGTTCCGGGATGTTGAGGATATCACCGCTTTTAAGTACAACGTCGTTATATGAATGAGGGTGTTCCAATGCTTTTTTGAGGTCAAAGCCTACCAGGTATCTGTCTTCCCTGGTCGGCATCTCGATCATGCTTGTATCGATTCCAGGCTGTGCAAGAGCCAATTTTGTTGCTGTCAGGGCTCTCTGATATTCTTCTTCGGTAAGTAAACGGGATATGGTCGCTCCTTCAAGGTATGCGTCGGCTGTCTGGCCTCCCGCTTTTTTGATCAGGTCGCTCACTCTCAAGTTTCTCTGTTCGAAGACATAATGTCCGGGGAAGTTTATTTCTCCTGTTACACTTACACTCTGCTGTTCCCTGAAATTTGGCAACATCCTGGATGTTACGATGTCATAAGGCATCAATTTGAAATCAAGTCCGCCTTCATTTACATTCAGGTTATAGACTATAGCAGAGGTATAGCTTTTGGACATGTCTGAAGAGAAATTCCTTCTTGCTACTTCAATTACAGGAGAAGCCCCAAGGGATTGGCCTCCTGACAATATTACTATGTCTCCTAACGTGATACCTTCACGGTAAAGAAGAGTCTTGGGGTCATTGAAACTGCCTTGGGTAAGGACTGTATGTCCGGTTTTTATATTGCTGTTCGAGAAAATTGATACACTGTCCTGATTAAAAAGGGCTATTGACTGATCTCCTGAGAGAATCTTGTCAACATTGAATGACAGAGACACTGTGTCCCTTACTTCATTCAGCCTGATGATCTGTCCGCGTTCCCTGTATGCCTCATCCTTAAGGCCACCTGCTTTTTCTATAAGGTCCTTGAGGGTTGACATTTCATCTGTGATTGCATAGTCTCCGGGATACCATACTGCGCCTGAGATATTCACGGTGTTCAGGTTTCTTTTGATATTGGAAGGTATGCGCACCTTGTCACCGTCTTCCATCCCGAATGATTCATATTGGGTAGAAGTCACGTCAAAGGAAGTTGTTCTCGCTCCTTTCCTCCTGACAATATGTACCATGTCTGTGTTTGCACTTTCGCTGAATCCTGCGGCATACCTGATAAGGTCAGAAACGGTCTCCCCTTCTTTCAGTTCATATTTCATAGGACGCTTTATGCTTCCTGAGATTTCTACCATGCTGCCATATGGGGGAACGATAATCAGGTCGTCATCTTCAAGACGGACATTCCCCGAGTTGTTTCCGTTGAGAATGAAGTCGTAGAAATCAATGGTCTTGAACAGCTTTCCTTTTCTGTACAGTTGTATTGTCCTGAGGGATCCAAGCTCACTGGGACCTCCCGCCATATATACTGCCGTGAATACTGTTGAGAGTGATGGCAGGGTATATGTTCCAGGTTTTTCCACATCGCCTACGACGTTAACTGAAAGTGAGCGTATTTTACCAAGTGTTACCCTTATGAAAGTATCTGGATTTTCCCCGGAAATCCCGGAGTATATTGCAGACAGTCTGTCGGCAAGGACTTTCTGGGCCTGGTCTATAGTATAGCCGGTGAGATAGACTGGACCGACCTGCTCGATTGTAATGCTGCCTTCTGGAGATATGGTTGTTGAGAGGTTATAATATGTTGCTCCCCAAATGTCGATTATCACTTCATCGCCAGGTGCCAGTTTGTAGCTGGCTGGAGTAGGAATGTTATAGTTGGGAATGAAATCCAGAGAAGGAGATTTGAAAAGGTCATGTCCGAACACGGGAGTAAGCGGCAGGAATATGGATACGAACAGGGAATCACTCATGCCATTCTCCGGCTGCAGTATTTGTGGTTGCTGCATGTTGCTGTACAGTTGAACCGGTTGCTGCATGTTGTATTGCTGGTTTCTGTAGTCTTTGTTTCTGTCTATATTGGCCGAACCTTGGGTTGTGGTATTCTTGCTGGCATTCTTCTGGTTGAGCATTGCATTGATCTCGCTTTCAGAATATCCGTAGGATCTGGCTATGGATTTTGCCATCTGCAGCTCCTCAGCGGTTTGTGCAAGAATATCTGTTGCCGAGAAAATGGATGTTGCAATTATAATAACTGTCAGAAATCTTTTCATCATTGTAGAAAATAAGTTTACAGAATACAAAAGTAATTATCTTTTGACATAAACCCAAAAAATATACTGTCACTCCAGAATTAGTTTATCTTTGCGGTATGCAAAAATGTGAGAAAATATTGATTAGATTACTATACCTTATATATATATTGCTGGTATTGTTTTTCTGTTTTTACAAATTCTCATCATCATCTCTGGATTTGGGAAAATCTTTTTTGGGTATCCGACTTGACCGTTATGCCCATTTCATAATGTTTTTCCCTTATCCGTTCATATCCTGGCTTACATGCAGATATGCTGTAAACAATCCGTTTTTAAGAAGATATGCTCTTGCACTGACCCTTGTCAGCGGTCTGGCTTTTGCTGCATTGACAGAGATTTCCCAGGATATCTTCTTCAATTCCAGACAAGGTGACATCCTGGATTTCGCTGCAGATGCAGCAGCAATAGTTACTGCATCGTTGATTGTCCATTTTGCAGGAAAACATATCGTCAGACTCTTTATGTATCTTTGTCCAGCTTCCAAAAAATAGAAATATGAGAAAAATTCTTTCTGTCATATTGATGACTTTGATTGGCAGTCATGTCTGCCATGCTTCTGCAGATTCCGTACGCACTGCCGTAAAATTGAATGCTGCAGTTGTGGTAGGGATTGTAAACCCGGCATTTGAAGTAAAGGTCCACAATAATTTTACTGTGGGTCTTGAAGGTCTTGGCGTATTTTATCCCAAAGGGTTTGCCGGTATTGTAGACGGACCTGTGGTATTGGCCATGACTTTTCTGGAAAGCAGGTATTATCCCAAGGAGTCGTTCAAGGGTTTTTTCGTAGGTCCGAATATCGGTTTTTCTGTCTGGGATCTGAGCAAAGGGGTACATCCTGCCTATTGGGGAAGCTATGCCAATGCTTATCAGGTAGGGACCAATATGATGGTGGGTGCCACGATAGGGTATGCCTTCTCTCTTACCAGACATTGGAGCATTGAACTCTCAGTCGGAGGAGGATGTCAGATCGGTTTCTATGAAGGGCATTATAAGTCGGACGGGTCCATGTATATAGGTTGGAACGGATCTACTGAATGGTTGCCCTATAAGGCGGCATTAAATATTGTGTACAGATGGTAAGGCGTAATGTTTGCATTGTAGGGATTGCCCTGTTTTTCTTTATCCCTTTTGCAGCTTGGGCTCAAGTGTCTTCCAGTTTTTTTTCACCGGCTTCAGATTCGATTGCAAAGTATTTTTCGTCCAGGGCTGTACTGCCTGTTTCTCCGGTAGTTAGGTCTTGTAGGGTTTTAAAGAATACTGTCATTGTAAATTTCTCAAAGACGATGGGAGATTATCCTTGGAGAAAGGAAGATGTCAGTGCTGCGGAGGAGTATATACGGGCATGTCTCCCTGAAAAATACACTCACTGTAAAGTATCGGTATCTGTAGACTCGGTGCCTCTTGAGAATTTTGTTTCAGGTTATTATTCCGGTAGAAAATATCCTTACTCAGAAAGTAGTCCACGCAGCAAATGGATAAAGCATGTCTCGGCTTTGAGTACTCCTGCTAAAGGGCTTGACGGACGGTATATTGCT
>CAZXFF010000019.1:25112-33598 GCA_964640305.1 uncultured Muribaculaceae bacterium
GCTTTATGGTCCGGGCACGGTCTCTATTACAATTCAGAAGAGGACAGATGGAAATGGCAGAGAGCTCCTTTCTTTTCAACTATAGAGGATCTCTTTCCTGCCGATTACATATGCTCATTTCTGGCACCTATGCTGGAAAACGCAGGGGCAAGGGTTCTCATTCCTAAAGAAAGGGACAGGAATCTGCATGAAATAATCGTGGATGCGTCTTCTCCTTTCTATTCGGACAGGAATGACGGAGAACCATGGACAGACAGTAACCTCCCAGGCTTTTCTGATACTTGTGAAAACTATGATTCGGGAGAAAATCCCTTCAGAATGGGGACTGCCCGTATAGTTATGGCTTCCAGGCCTGGATCTGCCACAGCAGTATATATGCCCTCTTTTCCTGAACCCGGATTCTATTCGGTATATGTATCATACCAGTCCCTTCCTGGAAGTACAGAAGCCAGTTATAAGGTAATCCATGCCGGGGGGGAGAGTATGTTCAATGTGAACCAGAGCATTGCCGGGGGAGTTTGGGTCTATTTGGGTACATTTGAATTTTCCGGAGGTGAAACCGGTCAAGGTGTTGTTCTTACCAATGCCGGGAAAGGAGTGCTTTCAGCAGATGCCGTAAGATTCGGAGGGGGAATGGGCAATATAAAGAGGAATTCGTCTTTAAGCGGAATGCCTAGATTTGCCGAGTCTTCCAGGTATTGGCTGCAGTGGAGCGGTTATCCAAAGTCTGTGTATTCGCCAAATGCAGATACGCTTGACTATGCTGATGACTACATGTCCAAGGGCTTGTGGGTAAATTATATGAAAGATACCCTCGGAATACCTGTAGATCTTGCTTTGGCTTTACATACAGATGCCGGTACGACAAAAAAGGATTCGACGATAGGTACTCTCGCAATTTATACAAGCATATCCGAGGATAAGGATACTTATCCGGACGGTACTCCCCGTGCTGTCTCCAGGGAATTTGCCGATATTGTGCAGACGCAGGTAGTGGATGATATACGGAAGCTTTTCCGGAAAGACTGGAGCAGGAGAGGGCTGGCTGACAGATCCTATTTTGAATCCAGGATACCGGATGTCCCGACAGTGCTCGTAGAATTGCTTTCGCACCAGAATTTCCAGGATATGCAGCTGGGACTTGATCCGGAATTCAAATTTGTGGTATCCCGTGCCATATATAAAGGCATATTGAAATATCTGTCATATACAGAAGGAAGAAGCTATACCGTCCAGCCTTTGCCTGTCATGGGATTCTCCTCGAAGATAGAGGTTGACGGGAACGGGAATCCATGGGCAGTACTGAAATGGAGTCCTCAGACTGATTCTCTGGAGCAGACAGCTGGCCCTGAATCATATATAATCCAGGTCAGGACAACGGATCCATATTCTGGCAAACAGATAAAAGGTTTCGACAGGGGAACCATTGTCGGGGATACCGTTTACAGGGTACGGATTGACAAATCCAAACTTTACAGCTTCAGAGTCCTGGCCGTAAATGACGGAGGGATTTCATTTCCATCCGAAATTCTTTCATTGGGTTATATGGATGACTCACCTGAAGTTCTGGTGGTAAATGCCTTCAGAACTGTTTCAGGACCGGCTGTACATTCGGTATGTGATACTTCTTTTGCTGGATTCGATTTTATGTTGAATCCGGGAATCCCTTATATCTCTGATTACTCCTTTACAGGCAACCAGTATGAATATGACAGGGAAAAGGTCTGGATACATGACGATAACCCTGGACACGGAGCTTCCTTTATGGATTATGCTGCACAGCAGCGTGCCGGCAACAGTTTTGATTACCCTTTCCTGCATGGAATGGCAATCATGAAATCCGGTATGAGTTTCTGTTCTGCTTCTGTAGAGGCATTGGATACACTCTCCTACCCTTTGGGCAAATATGCCGTGTGCGATATAATTACAGGAGTCGATACTGCATCCCTGAGGATGTATCCGTTGCTTGATTACTTGAAGGGATTCTCTGCTTCCGGAGGTAGTCTGCTGCTTTCAGGAAGCAATATCGGAGATGCACTGGATGAGGAAGCTGCAAAAAATCTGTTCAAATTCACACTTATGAACAGAAATGCTACAAAAGGAGGTAATGTGCTCAAATATAATATACGAAACAAAAAAGTTATATCAATGAAACAATTTTGTTTCCATCCATTTCCAAACCCAATTGTCTTTCCTGCAGTAACTCCGGATGCGATTGTTCCATATGGAAAAGATACCTACGTCTTCATGAGATACAAAGGTGCGAATACGGCTGCCGCTGTCATATATGACGGTCAGGATTACCGTTCTGCTGCTTTTGGTTTCCCTCTGGAAACAATAACCTCACCTCAACAGTTCATGGAACTGATGGGTGAGGTCATGGATTTTCTTGCGGAAATCCGCTAGAGTACTTCTATGCTCCTGCGGATGAATTCTGAAAGGTCTTTCCCTTTCAGCATGTTATTGGCAAGCAGAGCCAGATCGGTAACCTGATGCAGAAGAATGTTGTCAGATGCGAACTCTTTCATCACTTCCTTGCGTTCTTCCTTCACTTTTCTGATATCCTCTTCGAGCCTGTTCTTCTCGTCTTTATCGGCAGTGGGTATATCTTCATCTTTCTTGTCTTTCATGGAAGCCTCCAGGGTTTCCAGTCTGGACTTCAGTTCTGTATTCCTTGCTTCGAATTCTGAGCAGCGTGTTGATGCGGCTTCTGACTTTGCATCCAGGATTCGTTTGATTACAGGATGGTCGATATTCACACCTATAGTATAGGATTCCGGCATTTCTCCGTAGAAATTCATTCCTCCACCAAGTGCAGACATTTCCCTGTAACGTCTCATGAATTCAGATTGCGTAATGAGGATGGGTGAAGAGTTTTCACCCAGTCTTTCTGCTTTGACGTAGTAGTTGTTGCCTTCCGGCAGCACTGATTCAAATATGTCAGAGAGGTCCGCTTTTTCGCTTTCGGTCATGCTTACTTCTTCTATTTCTTCTTTTTGTATCAGTCTGTCGATGGAGTCAGAGTCAACACGGGCAAATCTGCTGTCTTTCAGTTTTGACTCAAGCAGGTTGACGAAATGGGCATCCAACTGGCAGTCGAAGATCAGGACATCATATCCTTTGTTCTTCGCTGTCTCTACATACTGGAACTGTGATACCGCATCTGTTGCATACAGGTACACTACTTTCTTGTCCTTGTCTGTCTGGTTGGCCTCTATTGCTTTACGGTAGTCCTCATAACCGAAGAATTTTCCTTCTGTATTCTTGAAGAGTGAGAATTTAAGGGCCCTTTCGCAGAACTTATCTTCGGTAAGCATCCCGTATTCTATGAAAAGTTTGAGGTTGTCCCATTTTTCTTCGTATTCTGTCCTGTCATTCTTGTAGATTTCTTCCAGACGGTCAGCTACTTTCTTGGTAATGTGGGAAGAAATCTTCTTGACATTGGCATCTGACTGAAGATAGCTTCTGGATACATTTAATGGAATATCCGGAGAGTCAATAACACCGTGCAGCAGGGTAAGGAAATCAGGAACAATGTTTTCTACTGAATCAGTTACGAAAACCTGATTGCAGTAAAGCTGTATCTTGTTTTTGGCAACTTCCAGCCTGTCTTTGATTTTAGGGAAATACAGAATACCGGTCAGATTGAACGGATAGTCGACATTCAGATGAATATAGAACAGAGGATCTTCTGCCATGGGATAGAGTTCGTGGTAGAACTTCATGTAATCCTCTTTCTTCAGTTCTGAGGGTTTTCTGGTCCATAGAGGTTCCGAATCATTGATTATCTTGTCTTTATCCGTATCAACATATTTTCCGTCTTTCCATTCCTGTTCCTTGCCGAAAGCAATGGGAACAGGCATGAACTTGCAGTATTTGTTCAGGAGCCCTTCAACCTTTGATCTGGTTGAGAATTCCTTTGATTCATCATCCAGATACAGGGTTATGGTTGTTCCGCGGGTTGTCCTTTTCCCGCTGCTCATTGTAAATTCAGGATCCCCTTTGCATTCCCATTTGACTGCTTCAGCTCCGTCTTTCCATGAAAGTGTGTCTATCTCCACCTTTTCTGAAACCATGAAAGAAGAGTAGAAACCCAACCCGAAATGTCCGATGATGTTTCCGGCAACATCCTTGTATTTTTCTATGAACTCACCTGCGCCTGAGAATGCAATCTGGTTTATGAACTTGTCAACTTCTTCAGCTGTCATACCGATGCCGTTGTCGGATATGGTCAATGTATTTTTCTTCTCATCGGCTTCAATCCTGACTGTGAGGTCTCCGAGTTCGCCTTTGAATTCCCCTGTTCCGGAAAGTGCTTTTATCTTCTGTGTTGCGTCCACTGCATTCGCTACGATCTCACGCAGGAATATTTCGTGATCTGAATAAAGGAATTTTTTTATGACAGGAAAGATATTTTCCGTCGTCACTCCTATTTTGCCATTCTGCTTGCTCATATTTTTATGTATTTGTTTTATTGTCTGTAATATCTATGGCAAAATATATACCATCAGGAAGCTGCTGACAAAATGGCACAATATGGAATAACTGATGATTTTGTATTTTTTCTTTTTTATATAATTGTCAAACGTTTCTTGAATTGTACGGAAGTGGTTTTTTTCTGCAGTCCGGCCTCTGTACTTTTGCCTTCGCATCCGTAATCCGTGTGGGATGGATCAGGGTAAGGGCAGACCCTTTGGGATGGAAGGATACGGGTGCATTTTCATGAGTAAACTTAATGGACTATGATAATGACAAAAAAAACAATTCTGATTTTTTTCCTGATGCTTCCGCTTGCATCCAACGGACAGAAATGGGCGGTTTCCACGAATATTCTTGACTATGCCAACTTTCTTACTTTAAACGGGGACATATCGTATTCTGTCCACAAGAACTGGACAGTTTTCCTGTCAGCAAGATACAATCCTTTTGTCTTCAATTCAGACAGTAGTTACGGTAAGTTGCAGAACAAGACAGCCACAATCTCCGCCGGAACCAGATATTGGCCGTTTTTTGTTTATTCCGGATTTTATATAGGTACGAGAGTGAGGTGGTCTGCTTTCAATACCGGAGGAATAGTTTCCGGGAGAACCTGTCAGGGACAAGCTGCAGGTGCCGGGATAAATGCAGGATATTCACTTTTGCTGACAAGCTTCATGAATATGGAATTCGGTATCGGGGCATGGACCGGCTGGGCCGGATACAGTAAATACTCAGCACCTGTCTGCGGCAGACTACTAGGGACGGAATCAAAGTGGTTCATTCTTCCGGATGAGATAAAGGTATCGTTATTGTTTACTTTCTGAGTCTGAAAATGTAATAATAGCTGTATATAAATATAATGGTATGAGGCGATTGATATTACCCGCTATGCTATTGCTGTCATCCTGCTCAGTAAACGTGAGCCGTAGCATAAGGGAGATTGGAAAGGACAGCATTACTGCAAATCTTGGGCTTCCTGAAGATGAAGGACTGTATAACCCTATTTTTGATTCCCTGATGAACAGGCCGTCATCCGATACTCTTACGGTCATGGACCAATATGGAAACAGACTGCATCTCATGAAGGCAGTGATGGATTCGTCCGGTACACTGAATTCAACGGAAATCCTCAATCCTGCAATCATCACTGCAAGTTTCAGGAATGTGGCAGAAAGGAACGGTATGGTGAATATAGCATTCCAGGTCCGTATTCCAGCCATATTGCAGAATCCGGAATGGCAGTTGATAATGACCCCGAAAGCAGTAATAAAAGAAGATACTCTTGATCTGGAGGACATTGTCGTTACCGGGGAGAAATTCAGAGAGAGGCAACTGCGGGGTTATGAACTGTACAATAGATTCCTTGCACGAATAATTACGGATTCTTCGGAACTGATGCACATGGAACTCTTGGAAATATTCATAGCCCGTAATATCCCCGGACTTGCAAAAATGAAAAATGACACTGCATATGTGAATCCGGATGAGGTGAGAGGGATATTCGGTATTACATGCCAGGAAGCCAGGGAATATTTCAAGAGGAGGCTAAGGATAACTCTTAATGACAGGAAGGTGTCTTCAGTACCGAAGAAATATGCAAAATATGTCATAGATCCGTATATTGTAGATGGGATAAGAATCGATACAATTGTTACTGAATATGGCAATGAGTTGGTTTATAATTATATACAGGAATTCAGGACTCGTCCTGGCCTGAAAAGGATAGACTTGTCGGTCGATGGCAGTATCCGTTTTAACGGAGAGGAAAAAATCTCTTTGCCCCATTCGGGAAAACTCACTTTCTACATTGCTTCGTTTTCAACCATGGCTGAGCACCAGGAACGTTTCATTACCAAGGTAATAGAAAGGAAAGCCATGGTAAATTTCTCTTCATCTCTTTCATTCCTCCCGGGCGAATACTCCATCGACGAAAGTCTTGATTCCAATAGTCAGGAACTTGAAATTCTGAAACATAATGTGGCCAGACTTATAGAGAATGAAGAATACAACATTGACAGTCTGGTTATTACTGCAAGTTGCTCCCCTGAAGGAACTTATGAAACGAACCGGTATCTGTCTGAGATGCGTGGGCGCTCGATTGAAAATTATTTCAGGGAATTTGCAGCAGAATACAGTGCCTCGGCAGATTCTGCGGACCACGAGAAATACGGATACTTTCTGGACGGGAGTCCGTCATTGTCCGGATTGCAGCTTTCGGAAAATGCACCTGTCAGACTTACTGATTTCGGATTTGTCCTTAAAAATATTCCGGAAGACTGGAACGGACTGCTGGATCTGATATACAAGGATACTGTTCTGAAAGACAAATCAGGTATTATGGAGCTGTGCCGCGAATCAAATCCTGATACCAGGGAAAAAAAGCTGTCTGCACATGAAGAATATCCTTATATTTTTGAAAAACTATATCCTGAATTACGCAATGTCCGTTTTGATTTCCACCTTCACCGGAAAGGTATGATAAAGGATACGATCCATACGAAAGTGCCGGATACTTTGTATTATAAAGGTGTCCAGGCAATAAAGGATATGGATTATAAACTGGCAGTGAAATGCCTTGGCCCCTATGCGGATATCAATACGGCTCTGGCTTATCTGGCAATGGACTACAATGCTTCTGCCATGAATGTCCTGGAAAAACTTCCTCCCTCAGGGAAAAGGGATTACCTGCTGGCCATAGCGCATTCGCGGGGAGGCAATGAACAGCAGGCAGTCCAGTATTTCATGAATTCAGTCGGATATGACCCTGCCATGGCATTCAGGGGCAACCTGGACCCTGAAATAAGCAGTCTGATCAAAAAATACAATATCGGCCTAAATTAGAGAGAATATATATGTCTGGAGGATAAATGCTCCTATGCCTGCAATATAACCTAAAAGGGCAAGCAATGATATTCTTTTCAGATACCAGCCGAAGTTAATGTGTTCCAATCCCATGGCTACAACTCCGGCTGCAGATCCGATAATCAGCAGACTGCCACCTATTCCGGCGCAATATGCAAGAAGCTGCCAGAATACACCGTCCTGCATGAACATTGCTGTGAATGCAGGATCGGCAGATGCTGCAACGGCAGATGCATCCGCGATGGGGTACATTCCCATGCATGCAGCGACAAGCGGAACGTTGTCAATGACAGATGACATTATTCCTATGATTCCTGTAGTAGCATAGACATTATGTATGTTGCTGTCGAGCCATACTTCCATCGAGCCGAGGATTCCTGCACTCCCTAATGCCGAAACGGCCATCAGTATACCCAGGAAAAACAGTATTGTTGGCATGTCTATATGCTTTATGACCTTGGAAACTTTATTTTTAACCGATTCCTCGACGTTCTTTTTCTTGTTGTACATCAGGTCGGTATAGATCCACATGATCCCCAAGGCAAACATGACCCCCATGTATGGAGGAAGGCCGATAAGGCTTTTGAAAACAGGAACCATGAGCAGAAGGAATACTCCAAGAGTCAGTATGTACCGGCTTTCTTTTCCGGAAATGTATGACGGTCTGAAAGTGGCTGTCTCGTTGGTCTGCTGTTCTGCGATTACACCTTTCAATGAACGTGTTGCTATTGCGGTTGGAACCACAACAGCCACAAGACAAGGGATAAACAGGTTCTTTATCAGCTCTACCGTCGTTACGTTTCCTTTCATCCACAGCATGATGGTGGTTACGTCCCCGATCGGAGACCAGGCCCCACCGCAGTTTGCAGCGATTACGATGATGGATGCGAACATCCAGCGTTCCTTGAAGTTGCTGATCATGCGTCTGATCATGAAAATCATGATGATGGTTGTCGTCATATTGTCAAGTACTGCGGACATGAAGAAGGTCAGGAATGAGAGGAGCCACATCAGCCGTACTTTCTTGCGGGTCTTTATGTGTTTTGTAATAACTTCGAAACCTCCGTGGGTGTCGATTATGTCTACTATGGTCATGGCACCGAGCAGGAAAATGATGATTTCACATGTGTCTCCTAGACTTGACA
>CAZXFF010000020.1:0-20434 GCA_964640305.1 uncultured Muribaculaceae bacterium
TATTTTATGTACTGCGTATTCAGTAAATCAATGAGAACGACTGTAAGACATACATTAAGCAATGAAGAGCTTGTAAATGAAATAATTTCCCTGGAGAACGAAGGTCACAAAAGACTTATCCTCGTCTATGGGGAGCACCCTAAATACACGCCGGAGTTCATTGCCGAAACAGTAAGGATGGCTTATTCTACCAAGTCCGGAAAGACAGGGGAAATCCGCAGGGTGAATATCAATGCTGCTCCCCTGGACATTGAGGGGTATAAAGTAGTGAAGGCTGCCGGTATCGGGACTTTCCAGGTTTTCCAGGAAACATATCATAAGGAAACATATGCCAAATACCATCCTGCCAATACCATGAAGGGGGATTACCTATGGCGGCTCAATGCTATGGACAGGGCATTTGAAGGAGGAATTGACGATATGGGAATCGGGGCACTGTTCGGACTTTATGACTGGCGTTTCGAAGTTCTTGGTCTGGTATCCCATGCCATTCATCTGAAATCGGTATACGGTGTCGGTCCGCATACAATCAGTTTCCCCAGAATACAGCCTGCAAACGGTCTGGATCTGAACTTGCCCTACACTGTCAGCGATGATGATTTCAAGAAACTGGTAGCTATACTCCGTCTGGCTGTACCTTACACTGGACTCATAATGACGGCACGTGAATCCAAGGCTATCAGGGATGAGGTTATCGAATTCGGGGTTTCCCAGATTGATGCCGGAACGAAGCTGGAAATCGGCGGTTACAACAAAGAACGTTCAGGGGATGAGCAGACGCTTGCTGAAGAACAGTTCCAGGTGGGAGATACCAGAGGATTGGATGAAGCAATCAGGTGGCTCCTTTCCAAGGATTTCATCCCGAGTTTTTGCACGGCATGCTACCGTGTCGGCAGGACAGGAGAACATTTCATGGAATTTGCGATTCCAGGTTTCATCAAGCGTTTCTGTACCCGCAATGCACTACTGACTTTGGCTGAGTATCTGGAGGATTATTCTTCTGAAGAAACCAAACGTGAAGGGTATCTTCTTATAGAAAGGGAACTGGCCAAGATGCCTGATGGCGACGATAAGTCAAACCTTGTATCCAGGCTGGAAAAAATCAGGAAAGAGGGCAAGCGGGACCTGCTTTATTGATTGTATTTTTACCCGGATTTGACTATTTTTGCAGAATGGATTACACGGATAGTGATTACGTTTTAATTAACAAGGAATTTGAGGAACTCAGGCTTGCCAGTCTGAAACGCTGTTCTTCCCAGGAAGAATACGATGAAGTTCTTCGTGCATTCGAATTCGCAAATGAAGCCCACAAAGGCGTCAGGAGACGTTCCGGGGAACCTTATATAATCCATCCTATCTCGGTCGCCAAGATAGTAGTGAACGAGATAGGACTGGGTTACAAGTCAATAGTGGCTGCGCTTCTCCACGATGTAGTAGAAGATACGGAATACACAGTGGAGGACATAAAACGCCTGTTCGGGGAAAAAGTGGCATCACTGGTTGATGGACTGACCAAAATCAAGGCTGCCATGGATACCGACGGTGGTAGTCTTCAGGCTGAAAATTTCAGGAGGATCATACTGACCCTTAACGATGACGTACGGGTAGTCCTGATCAAACTGGCCGACCGCCTCCACAATATACGGACAATCGATTCAATGCCGGACTACAAGAAAGACAAGATCCTGAGTGAAACGATGTATATTTTCGTTCCGCTTGCGCACAGGCTCGGTCTGTACAGCATGAAATCGGAGATGGAGAATATCTGGCTCAAAACCAGGAATCCCAAAGAATACGAAGATATTGTGCGTAAAATCGATAATGTGATAAAGACCAAGGGGGAGGCAATGGACAAGTTCATCAAGCCTATAAGCGACGCACTGATGAACTCGGGATACAAGTTCGAGATTACGAAGAGGACCAAGACTCCTTATTCCGTGTGGCACAAGATCCAGGAGAAACATGTCGAGTTCGAAGATATTTTCGATATATATGGTATCCGTATAGTCTTTACGCCCAAGCCGCAAGAGGATGAAAGGACCCAGTGCTGGCATATATATTCCCTTGTCAGCGGGCTTTATACCTCCAAGACCGACCGGATCAGGGACTGGGTTTCCCGTCCGAAAAGCAACGGTTACGAGGCTCTCCACTGTACTGTCATGAGCAATGGCGGAGGATGGGTTGAGGTTCAGATCCGCAGTGAAAGGATGAACGAGATAGCCGAAAAAGGCGTTGCGGCCCATTGGAGTTACAAGAACAGGGAGGGAATGCCGGCATCTGTACCGAACCGCGGGGACAAGGAAATGGACCGCTGGCTTGATATGGTCCGCGATGTGCTTGAAAATCCTGATGTAAACGCCCTTTCATTTCTGGACCGTTTCCACGAGTCACTTCTGGACCAGGAAATATATGTGTTTACTCCTAAAGGGGAGTCCAAAGTCCTTCCAAAAGGTTCCACAGCACTTGATTTTGCATACAGTATCCACTCTCACATCGGAAACAAGGCAATCGCAGCGAAAATTAACCTCAAGCTCTTTCCCCTCTCGAACATTCTGCGTAACGGGGACCAGGTGGAGATAATAACGGCTGAATCCCAGAAACCGCAGCCGGAGTGGCTGGATTTTCTCAAGACACAAAGGGCAAAGAACTACGTTTACGAGGCCCTAAAGGAAGATGTGGATGACAGCATCAGGAGCGGACGCAAGATTCTGGAAGACGAACTGTCCAAATATGGGGTGAGGCTCCACAGCAGTGTCTTGAAAAAACTGCTGAGGGAGTATTCGGTTAGCACGAAGGAGGAGTTGTACAACAAGATTTCTACGGGAGTCATATCTCTGGAAGATTTAGGCAAGGTGCTCAGGAAGAACAACGAGAACAAGAATGTAATCTACTGGACACTCAAACTCTTCAGGAACAGCGATAAGAAAGCTGACAACGAAGAGGATGACCTTGATACTGAAATGACGGATGCTGAAATACGGGATACCATCATAAAGAAAAAGCTTGACAAGAACCGTGAATTCATCCTTACTGAGAAAGGAAAAGGTGCCGGAGTGGATCCTGACAGCCCGATTACATACAGGGTGGCAGATTGCTGTTACCCGATTCCCGGCGACAATATTGTGGGTTTCATCAATGAAAACGGAGAAGTCATTATCCACAAGAAAACATGCCAGGAGGCCGTCAACCTTGCAGCCATACATGGTGACAGGATAGTGAATGCCAAATGGAGCAAGAATACCATATCTTCATTTCTGGCAAGGATCAGGGTATTCGGAACGGACAGGATAGGTATCCTTAACGAACTTACAAAATATACGACACTTGTACTGAATATCAATATCCGTAAAGTATCCATTGCAACCCATGACGGGATATTCGAAGGCTATATTGACTGCTACGTAAGAAGCACTGAGGACCTGGATACCCTTATGGGCCATATACGCAAGATAAAAGGAATTGAAAGTGTTACCAGAATCGATATCAAGGAAGACAAATAAATGAAAAGAAATACACCGATTCTGCAAATTCTGGCAGCTGCCGGTATTCTTGCCTGTCTTGTATTTTCCAAGTCTTGTGCAAATACCACTGCTCCCCCTGAAGGAGGTCCTAAAGATACTCTTCCCCCAAAATTGCTGTCGACCATGCCAGTGATTAACTCAGTCAATCATCCTATCGACATAAAACATTCGGCAGTGACATTTGTTTTTGACGAATATGTGACACTTAACGAACCTGCAAAAAACATATTCCTGTCACCTCCGCAGCAGAAGCCGCCAATAGCCAAAATAAAAGGGAAAAAACTGGTGGTTTCCTTTGCTGATTCCCTTGAGAAAGGGATTACATATTCATTGTCTCTGGGGGAATCTGTCAAGGATAATAACGAAGGGAATCCTTTTCCTCCTCTTACAATAAGTTTCTCGACAGGTGATTATGTCGATTCGCTCTTTGTCTCAGGAACGGTATTGGAAGCAGCGACAATGTTGCCGGTTCCGGGTGCCAAGGTGGTATTCCATACGGATCCATCGGACTCGGCAGTATTCAACCTGATGCCAAAAGCCGCAGCTCTCACAGACGTCTGGGGATATTTTGTAGTCCGCAACCTGCCGACGGGCACCAGTTACAGGGTATATGCAATAGAAGATCTCAACAATAACAACCGTTATGATCCGGATCTGGAAAGGATAGCATTCCTGGATACCCTGGTCCTGCCTGCCAATGTAATATCCCCGTCTTCTCCGGAACTTGCCGTGCTGGGCATGAAGGATACTGTCGCATGCCTGTCAAGGCCCTCCCAGATATCCCTTTCGTTGTTTAAAGAGCATAGCACCAAGCAGCTTCTCCGTAATTCAGGCAGGTCATCCAGAAGGCACATGTATGTTACATTCATGTCTCCCTATCCTACCATAGATTCAATAAGGATTGACGGGATCCCATCCGGGAAACTGCTGTATGAATACAGTTATTACAGGGACAGTGTGAACATATGGATCAATGATCAGGGAGGAGTCCGGGATACCCTTACCATGATGGTATCATACAGGAAGACGGATGATTCCTTAAATGTACTGGTACCCGTTACGGATACGCTGACTATGGCAAGGCCTCGTGGGAAGATGGTGGAGAACCGTATGGGAAACATGGTGGAAGAACAGGATACCCTGGCAGCCTATAATGTGGATGCAGCCCCAGAGAAGATAGATTATGACGGTATTATCATATCGTTCGAATCCCCGATGATATCAACCCCTTTCGATTCCATAAGTCTTACAGCGAAGAATCCTCGCGAACAGGTGTCTAAAGCATCATTTACAGTGGAAAAAGATACCTCAGACATAAAGAGATACATACTCCGCCCTACAGAAAAACTTCAGGTGGGATACGAATATACGCTCAAGATTCCTGACAGCTTGTTCATGGATATTGACGGTATCTATTGCGATAGTCTTGTGAAAACATTCACCCTGCCTACCGACGAAACACTCAGTTCGCTTACTCTGGAGGTGAACAACGTTTCGGACAGGTATATGCTGGAGCTTGTGGATGAAAAGAGGACGAAGGTATTCCGTACATATTCTATCGATTCGGCCTCTGTCCTGGTTTTCCCTTACCTGAAAGCCGGTAAATATTCGTTGAGAATTACTGAAGACAAGAACAGGAACGGGCAGATAGATCCAGGCTCCATCCTGGAACGACGGCAGCCGGAGAAAGTGATGCTGTTCAGATTCCGCAATACCCTGGGCAATGATGCGTACATTCTGGATGTCCCCGAAAGAATGGAACTGGTCCAGACAATAGATATCGGAGAATTGTTCAAATGAAGATGAAACAGACACTGCGGATAGTGCTTTTGCTTATTGCCCTGTCGGCTTCAGGGTTGCTGCTTTCAGCACAGGACAAGGATTCACTGGTCAATGGAATAAAACCAGGAATCCAGTGGGATACAGTTATCAAGATACGTCCTGTAAGATATCCTGAACACCTTATAGGTGTACGTTATGACTATTCGTTCACAGGTGTAGCGATGACTCCGGATATGGGGACAAAATCAGTAAATTCACCGCTGAATATTGCTGTTCTCTATACATACTATCATCCATTGTGGAAAACCATTGACATTTTCGGTCTACAGACAGGTTTGAGATATACAAGGTATGGTTTTGTAAATGGAGAGTATCAGTTCGACAGATTCGAGCAGACCGTGACCGTCATTGAGATGCCTCTCATGTCGGCATTCCACATAGATATCGGAGAGCATTTCCGTATATTGTTCAGCCTAGGGCCATTTTTGGGATACCGGCTCTATACGACGAAGGAGAATGGTTTCGACTGTTTTGACAACCGTATAGATTATGGACTTTCGGGAGGTGCAGGGATGGCCTTCAGGTTAGGAAAAATAATTGAGCTGCACCTTGAAGGTGCGTTCAGGTATTCACTTTCCATGCTTTATCATCCGGAAAAGATGAGCAGTTCTACCTGGATATATACATATCCTTGGCAGGCAAGTGTCAGTCTAGGACTTCATGTAAGACTTAAATAGATATGCGTAAACTTCTTGTAAATGTAGGAAATATAAAAATTGGAGATGGTCAAATTGTCGTGCAGAGCATGACAAACTGCAATACTAATGACATAGATGCCGCCGTGGCTCAGTGCAAGGAACTGGCATCAGCCGGATGTGCTATGGTCAGGCTTACGACGCAGGGTCTTAGGGAAGTGGATTCTTTGGCCGAGATAAAGAAGCGTCTCAGGAATGATGGAATCGGGGTCCCTTTGGTGGCGGACGTTCATTTTTCATCTGAAGTTGCCATCGCGGCAGCAGCAGTTGCCGATAAGGTCAGAATCAACCCGGGGAACTTTGCCAAGGACCATGAAGCAGCCAAAACGGCCTTCAAACGTTTTATTGAGGTGTGCAAAGAGCATGGTACTGCAGTAAGGATAGGAATTAACCATGGATCTTTAGGCGAAAGGATTACAGGACTTTACGGTAATACACCTAAAGGTATGCAGGAGGCAATGGCAGAGTGGGTGGAAATGTGTATTGAAAATGATTTCTACAACATCGTCCTATCCCTTAAGGCAAGCAATGTACCTGTCATGACAGAAGCCTATATTCTCCTGGATGCATGGATGCGCAGCAAGGGGCTGCTTTTCCCTCTCCACCTTGGGGTAACTGAAGCCGGAAACGGGGATATGGGTAGAATCAAGTCAGCGGCAGGTGTAGCAAAGTTGCTTTCCCGCGGAATAGGTGATACCATCCGTGTGTCGTTGACAGAACCCCCTGTGAACGAAGTGCGTCCCGCCAGGCTTATTGCAGGATTCTTTTCAGGGGGCGGTTATGGCGTACCGGATGTGAAGAAGGGTGATATACCGCTTTTCAGGGTGGATGCATCCGATTGGGAAGAATTCATAATAAAGGGGGCATGCGTAGTGGCTCCTTTCCTTCTGGACCATGTAATTGATGATTTCAGCATTGAGGGTACTTGTGCAGGTAATAGGCTTGAATTATCTGATTTGGAGAAGTTTAAATGTGATATTTTTCAGGCGACAAGACGTCGTCTGACACAATGTGAATATATTGCGTGTCCGAGTTGCGGAAGGACGATGTATGATATAGAATCCGTATTCAATGAAGTGAAACGCAGGACATCTCACCTTAAGGGCTGTACTATTGCCGTTATGGGATGTATAGTGAACGGTCCAGGAGAGATGGCTGACGCTGATTACGGATATATAGGGGAAGGTCGTGGCAAAGTTACGATTTACCGTAAGTCTGAGCCGGTATTGCGTTCTGTTCCTCAGGAAGTGGCAATTGACAGATTGCTTGAAATCATCGAGTCTGACCGTCAGAATGGATGCAATACAGACGCCCGCCTTCAGTCCGTATGACTTTGAGGGTTTCTCCGGCATCTGCGGATCCGTATTCCATTGTGGCATCGTACTGGTTTTCCCCATCCTGAACCTTGCCTGTCGGGCACATGGAAGTGGCGGCTGTAACTGTCTTGCCGTTCATTGCCGCAAGTTTGTCAGTTTCTACCCCGACCCATCCTTCAGATCCTTTCAGTTCTGTCTTCTGTGCAATGGCCGAAAAGGCAGTGGACGGGTATAGTCTGGATGCTCCCCAAATTGAAAGTATCAGTGCTGTCAATGTAGAGAAAATGACTATAGCACATGGTTTTAATAGAGGTAATAAGTTGATGTTCCCTTCCCGGTAAAGAACAGTGTTGTCAACCATGGCAAATATGAGTCCGGTCAAGGAAAGGAGAATGCCCGTAACCCCTGCAACCCCGAATCCTGGTGTGATGAATATCTCTACTCCGATCAGTATTAACCCCAGTATGAAAACTACTATTTCCCAATTCATTGCAAGTCCGTGAATATAGAGCGGGGAGAAATACAGTATTGCCCCTAAGACGGCTATTACTGACGGGAACCCCAGTCCTGGAGACTGGAGCTCGAAATAAATTCCCCCTATTATCATCATCAGGAACAGGCTTTGGAGTATTGGGGAGAGCATTTTGAGTATGAAGCTGTCAATCTTGGAGATATGCTGGCGGATTATTTCACATTCTTTTCCTGCTACAGTTGCTGCCACTTCTTCAACGGTTTCAGCCATTCCTTCGCAGAAGCGGTTTGAGATGGCTTCTTTCGGTGTGAAGCTCAGGACATTCGCTGTGTCGACCATCTGTTCTGCAATTTTAGGGTCTCTGTGCCATACTTCCAAAGTGTCCCCGTTCCTGACAATGGTCTTCTTTCCATGTGATTCAGCCGTTGACCTCATCATCCCTCTCATGAAGGACTGGTATTTGTCCGGCATGACTTCCCCGTTCTGGTTGACGACCGTAGCCGCTCCGATAGATGCCCCTGTCCTCATGTAGATGGAGTCACAGGCAATCGAGATAAGGGCTCCGGCAGAAGCGGCCTGCAGGTCGATGAATGCAATTACAGGAATGTCGCATTGCAATATCGCTTTTCTCATGCTGTCCGCAGCGTCTACGGCACCACCATATGTGTCGAGGTGTATCACGATGTAGTCCGCATCAAGGTCTGCGGCTTCCTTTATGCCTAAATTGAGTCTTCTGACGGCCGATTTGTCAATGTTCTGCTTTATGTCTATTACGTAGACCTTTTCCTGTGCAAGCGCCTGGGCTTGAGGTAAGATGGAGAGTGTGGACAGCAATGCCAGCAGGCATGTCATCCTGATGAAAAATTTCGTTGATACCATGACAGGTCCTTTAATGTTCTTACATGCAAATTTAGGAAAAGATTGCTGAAAAATATATACTTGATTCATTTTCAAATTTTGCTATCTTTGCAAGTTAGATATGAAAGAAGCAACATTACATCTTGGAAACAGTCTTAAGCTACAAGGCTATTCCTTCGGTTACGACGGTTTCGCTGACGGAGAGGTGGTTTTCAATACTGCTATGGTCGGCTATCCCGAATCGCTTACAGACCCCTCCTATTCGGGTCAGATTCTATGTGTAACATACCCTCTGATAGGTAACTACGGTGTGCCTGAAGATAAGGTCGATGGCAACCTGTCCCTTAATTTTGAATCTGAAAAGATTCACGTAAGGGGACTGATCATTTCGGACTATTCGTTCAACTACAGCCATTGGAGTGCTGTCAGAAGTCTGGATGCATGGCTTAAGGAACAGAAAGTTCCGGGTATTTTCGGCGTTGATACAAGATATGTCACCCAACTGCTCAGGGATAAGGGATCAATGTTGGGATGCATTGCCCCGGCCGGATATGAAGTTCCGGAAAGGTTCTATGATCCGGGACTGGAGAATCAGGTGGCTATTGTCAGCTGCAAGGATATTATCCGTTACGGCAATCCGGACGGTAAGAAAGTCATACTCCTTGATTGCGGGGTGAAACACAATATAATCCGTTGTCTCCTTCGTGCCGGGGCCGGTAATATTGACCTGATCCGGGTTCCATGGGACTATGACTTCAATACCCTTGAATACGACGGTCTGTTCATATCCAACGGTCCAGGGAATCCTGAGTTCTGCGGTAAAGCAGTAGAAAACATACGCAAGGCCATGTCTGCGGGTAAACCGATATTCGGGATATGCATGGGAAACCAGCTTCTGGCAAAAGCGGGAGGTGCATCTACTTTCAAACTCAAATTCGGGCACCGGAGCCATAACCAGCCAGTACGTCTTGTGGGTACTGACAAGTGCTATGTTACTTCACAGAATCATGGGTATGCCGTGGATGGCAATACACTTGGGGCGGACTGGGAGCCTTTCTTTGTCAATATGAATGACGGAACCAATGAAGGTATCAGGCACAGGAGCGGCCGCTTCTTTTCCGTCCAGTTCCACCCTGAAGCGTCCAGCGGGCCTACAGATACAGAATTCCTTTTCAACAATTTCATAAAAATGCTTTAACGGTCATGATTGATACATCGATAAAGAAAGTCCTGCTTTTAGGTTCGGGCGCACTGAAAATAGGTGAAGCCGGAGAGTTCGACTATTCAGGGTCACAAGCTCTGAAAGCGATGAGGGAAGAAGGTATTGAAACAGTACTTATCAATCCCAACATCGCCACGGTGCAGACATCGGAAGGAATCGCTGACAAGATATATTTCCTACCGGTTACCCCATTTTTCGTTGAAGAGGTCATAAAAAAGGAAAAGCCTCAGGGAATCCTTCTGGCTTTCGGAGGACAGACCGCACTGAACTGCGGTGTGGCACTTTACAGGGCAGGTATCCTGGAAAAGTATTCGCTCAAGGTTCTTGGAACCCCCGTGCAGGCTATCATGGATACGGAGGACAGGGAACTTTTCGTGAAAAAACTGGATGAGATCAATGTCAAATCCATAAAGAGCCATGCCGTTGAAAACATCGAAGATGCGGTGGTCGCAGCAGAGAATCTGGGTTATCCTGTCATTCTTAGGGCGGCATATGCATTAGGCGGTTTGGGCAGTGGTTTCTGCGATAATGAAGAAGAACTCAGAAGGTTGGGTGAGAAGGCTTTCTCATATTCACCTCAAGTATTGGTGGAGAAATCCCTGAAGGGATGGAAAGAAATCGAATACGAAGTGGTAAGGGACAGGTTCGACAATTGTATAACTGTCTGCAACATGGAAAACTTCGACCCTCTGGGTATACACACCGGGGAAAGTATAGTCGTTGCACCTTCCCAGACCCTTACCAACCATGAGTATAATCTTCTGAGGGAACTCTCAATTAAGATTGTACGCCACGTGGGCATTGTCGGGGAATGTAATGTGCAATATGCCTTTGACCCCAATTCCGAAGATTACAGGGTGATTGAGGTCAATGCAAGGCTGAGCCGTTCTTCTGCACTTGCTTCCAAGGCAACCGGATATCCCCTAGCCTTTGTGGCTGCCAAACTTGGGTTGGGCTACGGACTTTTTGAACTGAAAAATTCCATTACGAAGACGACTCCTGCATATTTTGAACCTGCACTTGACTATGTTGTCTGCAAGATACCGCGTTGGGACCTTTCCAAGTTCCATGGTGTTTCAAGGGAAATCGGCAGCAGCATGAAGAGTGTCGGAGAAGTGATGGCTATCGGGCGTACCTTCGAAGAGGCTTTACAGAAAGGATTGAGGATGATAGGTCAGGGTGCGCATGGCTTCACGGGCAACAAGGAGATTACAATCGAAGACATAGACAAAGCTTTGAGGGAACCTACGGATAACCGTATCTTCGTAATAGCCAAGGCTCTCATCAAAGGATATTCAGTGGATAAAATCCATGAACTCACCAAGATAGACAGGTGGTTCCTGGACAAGCTGGTGAGTATCGTGGATACTGCAAACGAACTTGCCGCCCTTGACTCTCTGGAGGAAATCAGCAAGGAACTCCTTCTGAAAGCCAAACGCAAGGGATTCTCCGATTTCCAGATAGGACGGCATGTCCTGAAAGACAGGGTGGACACTGATGAGATGGTAATAAAGGTAAGGAAATACAGGAAAGCCCTTGGGGTTCTCCCCGTTGTCAAGCAGATCGACACTTTGGCAGCTGAATTCCCTGCAAAGACGAATTACCTGTATCTCACATATAACGGTTGTGTTTCCGATATAGATTACGAGCAGGACGGACGTTCCATAATAGTCCTTGGATCCGGCGCCTACCGTATCGGAAGTTCCGTTGAGTTTGACTGGTGTAGTGTCAACGCTCTCCAGACCATCCGGGACAGAGGCTGGCGGGGTGTTATGATAAACTATAATCCTGAGACAGTCTCTACAGACTACGATATGTGTGACCGTCTGTATTTCGATGAACTGACATATGAGAGGGTACTTGACATATGTGATCTCGAATCACCCTATGGGGTTGTGATTTCAGTGGGCGGTCAGATACCGAACAATCTTGCAACCAGACTTGATTCTGCAAAAGTCCCTATTCTGGGAACTTCTGCAGACAGTATTGACAATGCTGAAGACCGTCACAGGTTTTCAGCTATGCTTGATACCTTGGATATAGACCAGCCCAGATGGAGGGAACTGACATCCATGGATGACATACACAAGTTCGTTGAGGACGTCGGATTCCCTGTCCTAGTACGTCCTTCATACGTCCTTTCAGGTGCGGCCATGAATGTCTGCTCGAATTCCAACGAATTGGAGCAATTCTTGAAGTTGGCTGCGAATGTGTCTAAGAAACATCCTGTTGTGGTGACAGAGTTTATTGAACATGCAAAGGAGATTGAGTTCGATGCTGTTGCTGATCATGGTACAGTAATAGCATATGCCATCTCTGAACATATTGAGTTTGCAGGTGTCCATTCAGGGGATGCTACGATACAGTTCCCTCCTCAGAAGCTGTATGTGGAAACAGCCAGAAGGATCAAGAAGATTTCCAGGAAGATTGCGGAAGCCCTTAATATTTCGGGCCCTTTCAATATCCAGTTCCTGGCCAAAGAGAATGATATCAAGGTGATAGAGTGCAACCTGAGGGCATCCCGCAGTTTCCCTTTCGTATCGAAGGTGCTTAAGATAAACCTTATCGAGCTCGCTACCCGAGTCATGATCGGAGAAAAGGTCGAGCATCCTGAAAAGAGTGCGTTCGATCTGGACTATGTAGGTGTGAAAGCGTCCCAGTTCTCATTCTCAAGACTTCAGAAAGCAGACCCTGTGCTTGGAGTTGATATGGCGTCGACAGGAGAGGTAGGATGTCTTGGTGATGATACTAATGAGGCGATACTTAAAGCAATGCTTTCAGTCGGATATACTATACCTGGTAAGAATGTGTTGATTTCTTCAGGAGACGCTAAACAAAAGGCAGAGCTTTTGAAGGCATGCAGACTGCTTGCAGATAACGGATATACAATCCATGCTACAGGTGGCAGCCACAAGTTTCTGGTGGATAACGGAGTCCCTTCTACCTTGGTTTACTGGCCTTCGGAAGAAGGAAAGAAACCTCAGGCGATGGAGCTGCTGCATGACAGAAAAATCGATATGGTCATAAATATACCTAAAAACCTTACCAGGGAAGAACTTGATAACGGATACAAGATCCGCCGTGCAGCTGTGGATTTCAATATACCATTAATTACAAACACCAGGCTTGCATCTGCATTCATCATAGCTTTTTGCAATATGCCACTGGAAAGCATTCAGATAAAGTCCTGGGATGAATACAAATAATACCTGGAACCTTTATGGGTAAGATATATGAAAGACTCATGTCCGACTTCCGTCTCAAGGAAGGACTGAAGGCCTGTATCAATTGCGGTACATGCACAGCGGTGTGTCCGGCTGCAGAGTTTTACAGATATAATCCTAAGAATATCGTAAACATCATCCAGTCACAGGATGACAATGAAATAATCAAGCTCCTCAAAAGCGATACGATATGGTATTGCGGAGAGTGTATGTCCTGTGTTACACGATGTCCAAGGACAAATGCACCGGGATTGGTAATCATTGCCTTGCGCAGTCTTTCCGTAGAGCTTGGCTACTTTGTGGAGTCGGAAAAAGGCAGACAGCAGTATGCCCTTGCAAAGGTGCTTTGCGGCAATATACTGAATTACGGATATTGCGTGCATCCTGAGACATTCAAGTATGAAAGCCATCCGGAATACGGTACTGTAGGCAAATGGATTCAGGACCATCTGCAGGATGTCTATGACCGTGTCGGTGCAAATTATGCGAAAGCCGGTCCAGGGCCGTTGCGCAGGATAGCAGATGAATCTTTAGAGGATCTGCAAAGGATATTCGATGTTACCGGAGGCTCTGAAAGAGTCGGGATGATACGCAGTCTTTCCATGGAGAAGGCAAAGGAAATGGGTATGACGGAAGAAGAGTATTTCGACAATGTTTTCAATTATACAGATGAATGCCATTTAAACAGATAGAAGATGAATTACGAGGGTAAAAAGAACATATGGCAGGAATTCCAGAAGGAGATACCGGATGACAGGTATTTCTATGCCCGGAGTTGTATACGTCAGAACTTCAACCCCGGAGCAGAACAGACATTTCTGGATATTGTGCGGAACCGTTTCGGAAAGGATTTTTACGAAGATGCGCTTCATACTACCTGTGGAGGGATAGCATATCACTGCGATACGACTCCTGAGGAAACTTCTATGACAATCATTGCACGTCAGTTCTCTTTGATGAATCAGGCCGGATATGAGAATTTTGTGGTCTCGTGCGTGACATCTTTCGGTCTGCATACAGAAATCCTCAATACCTGGGAAGAGCATCCTGAAATCGAAGAGAAGATCCACGATATGCTCTGGAAAGCATGCAGGCGGGAATTCGTAAAGCCAAGATTCCTTGTGCACGCCAGTGACATAATGTACAAATACCGTTTTCTCATATCGGAGCAGGCAAAATACCCTTTAGTCAATGTCAAGACGGGGGAACCGCTCAGAGTCGTGGAGCATATAGGGTGTCATTATTCAAAGATGTTCCCTTCAAAATCCGTGGGAGGAGCCGAATATCCTTGCGTACTTTCCGGTCTGATAGAGGCTTTGGGTGGAAGCATCGTGGATTATCCGGAGAGGAGGCATTGCTGTGGTTTCGGTTTCAGGCAATATCTTGTGAAGGCAAACCGTGGCTATTCGCTTACCAATTCATACAAGAAGTTTGAATCCATGGCCCCTTTCAAACCTGATTTCATAATTACCAATTGCCCGGGTTGCAACTATTTCCTGGACAGATGGCAGTATGTCATTGCCGAGACTTCCGGAAAAACTTACGGTGACATGCCAGGATATGGAATCCCTGTGCTTTCCTTTGAAGAGGTTGCTGCTCTTGTCATGGGATATGACCCCTGGACCATAGGTCTGCAGATGCATCAGGTCGCAGTTGAGCCGTTGCTTGACAAACTTGGAGTAAAATATGATCCTTCTGCAAAATACAAAGGATTGGGAGGAAAAGACCTCGGTCAGCCGGAAATACCCAATAATATCAGAATATTTTAGTTAATATCAATATTTTATGATGTCTGAATTAAAGAAGAATGTAGTTGTCGTGGGGGGAGGTCCGGCAGGGATAGAGGCATCCAGGATGCTGGACGGAATGGGTTATACAACCTTCCTTATCGAGAGGGACTCATGTCTTGGCGGTCATCTTGCCAAGTGGGACAGACTGTTTCCTTCTGGAATATGTGCAAAGGAAGTTGTGGAAGGGATGACTTCAGATATGAGAGGTGTAAAATGGTTTACGGATACGGAGGTACTTCAGGCCAATGTACTGGAGAACGGATATAACGTAATATTGTCCAACGGTATGTCTGTCCATGCGGATGCCATCCTGCTTACGACCGGGTTTTCAATGTTCAGGGCAGAGAAAAAGGAGGAATACGGCTACGGTATATATGACAGGGTAATTACTTCAGCAGATCTGGAAGCATATTTTTCGGGGACTGCAAACAAGGCAATAGCATCTCCGTCCAGGATAGGCTTTGTGCATTGTGTCGGCTCCAGGGATGAAAAGGTAGGTAACCGTTACTGCTCCAAGGTATGCTGTGCTACAGCCGTAAAACAGGCATGTGAAATCAAGGAAATGTTTCCCGAGGCATCTGTATATTGTTTCTACATGGATTTGAGGATGTTCGGACGAGGATATGAGGATATGTATCTGGAAGCACAGAAAAAATACGGTATATTCTTCATAAGGGGCAGGGTATCTGAGGTGTCCGAAAACATTGACGGCAGTCTGTTCGTCAAGGCTGAAGATACACTTGCCGGCAAACCCCTCAGAATAACACTTGACCTCCTTGTGCTGATGTCGGGAATGACCGGAAACAGGAATGCCGATTCTCTGGTGAAGATGCTCTCTCTGACCAATTACCATGACGGCTTCCTGAACCCTGCGGATCCATTCCTGAATTCCCAGGCCTCCTCCCGGAAGGGGATTTTCTTTGCAGGGGCATGTACTGGTCCCAAGACCGTCCCGGAGACACTTGCCGAAGCCAGGGCGGCAGCAGTAAATATCAATGAATATCTCAAAAACATCCATGATTGATTTCGGTTACGGCATATCACCCAGTTCTGCGATAAATATCGATAAGGCTGACAGATCCCTGTATGAGGCTGTGTGTGAGGCAGAGCCAGATATCAGAAAATGTATGGCATGCGGATCCTGTGCTGCTACCTGTTCATCAGCTCCATACGGAAATATGAATCTGCGGCGAAGCATCCTTTTGCTTAGCAGGGGCAGAAACGAAGAGGCTATTGCCATGATGCGGCACTGTATGCTATGCGGCAAATGCATTATTGTATGCCCTCGGGGCATAAATACCAGACATCTGATACTTAGTGTAATTAAAATTGCAAGCAAGAAGTGAAAGAGAGGTTCTTATCCGGATATCATGACTTTGTCATACCATTCATGGTCGGTATGACCTTTATCATCATCTATCTGCTTATAGCGATAGTCAAGGTGATAATCCAGCTTCCGGTGCAGGACAGGAAGCGTCTTTTTCTTTCACTGGTTAATCCTGTGGCCCTTTACCGGAATTTCAGGGATATAGTATGCGATGTCCTCTTGCATACGAAGATATGGAAACGTAAACCGTTGCTCGGATATATGCATTCAAGCATTGCATTCGGGTGGTTTATGCTGATAGTATTGGGACACATAGAGACCTGGTTCTATGTCCCCGACAGGTTGTCAACATTCTATTATCCCGTCTTTTTCAGGTTTTTCGTTATGGAAACGAACCATACCATAGGTGGATCGTTTTTCTTTTTCCTGATGGACTTTTTCCTTCTGGTCGTACTCAGCGGGGTATTTCTGGCAATGTTCAAGCGTATCCGTTCCAGGATATTCGGAATGAGGAGGACTACGCGCAATCCCCTACCCGACCGGATAGCAATGTATCTGCTTTGGGCGATATTCCCGGTCCGTCTTTTGGCAGAAAGCTTTACGGCAGGCATAAGCGGCGGCAGTTTTCTGACCAGACCAATGTATTGGCTTTTCAGCAATTTCCTTACGAACAGTTATCATATAGTCCCTACGTGGTGGGTATATTCGTCGGTACTCGGCCTTTTCTTTGTGCTGCTTCCTTTTACCAGATATATGCATATACCGACAGAAGCATTTCTCATCATCCTCAGGAATGCCGGGATAAGGATTTCTTCGCCCAGGAAAGGTTACAGCATTGCTACCATATATTCTTGTTCAAACTGCGGGATGTGCATCGATGCATGTCCCATGATGGGGCATAAGAAAAACCTACGGTATGCGACGGTATATTTCAACAGAATGCTGAGGAGGAGGAACTATGCCAGATGTGAAGAATCGGCCGACAAGTGCCTGATGTGCGGAAAATGTGTAAGTGTATGTCCCGTCGGTGTGGATTCATGTTCCCTCAAACGTCAGATACGGGCCAAAGCCAATCCGGATATTCCTGTAGATTATTCATATTTCGACAGGATTCCAGCTCCTGTTCCCGGATCAGTATCAGATAAGGTATTGTATTATGCCGGCTGTATGACGCAGCTTACACCTGTTATATCGAAATCAGTCAGGAAAGTCCTTGACAAGGCAGGTGTAGAATATTCGCTGATGGATGAAAACGGAGGAATATGCTGTGGGCGTCCGATGCTGTTATCGGGAAAAACTGCTGTTGCGGCGGAAATGATACGCAAGAACACGGAACTGATAAAAGCTTCAGGGGCAGCAGTGCTGCTTCTTTCCTGTCCGATATGCTACAAGGTGTTCAAAGAAGAGTATGATCTTAAGGGCATACGCATATTGCATTATACAGAGTATTTTGATGAACTCGTTAAAAAAGGCCTTATTACCCTTTCCCGGACAAATGAGAAGATTGTATACCACGATCCATGTGAGCTTGGCCGCGGCTGCGGAATCTATCAGGAACCTAGACATGTCCTTTCAGCGGTTTCTGATCTGGTGGAAGCAGAGAAGCATGGTGATGAAAGCGTATGCTGCGGGGGGAGTCTGGGAAGTCTTACTCTTTCATACGAAGACAGGAAGAGCATTACCATGGATTCGATAGACAACCTTATGTATGCGTCTCCTGAAAGGATCGTTACGGCCTGTCCGTTATGCCTCAAGACGTTTGCACCGTACTCACCATGCAAAGTAAGTGACTTTGCGGAGGTAATTGCCGAAAATATAGAATAATCCATTAATCAATAATAAAATATGAATACTTTCACACCCACAGACTATACGTTGATGAACGTGGCGACAGGCAGGACATTTCATGATGCAGGATGGATTCTTGCAGATAAGGAATCTCCAGTACCTTCGTTGGTGCGTACTGTATACGGCAAAAAACAGTTGGAGACCAGGCCTGATGACTGGGGATTCTACCGCTTTGCGGACTGGTTGCCGATACACCGTGTACTGCGCAACTCTGCAACTACTGTAACATACCGCAGTGAAAAACTGGCCAAACACTTGGGTCTCGGGAATCTTTATATATCGTTTTCCGGTTACTGGCCTGAGAAAGGGGCAATGATGCAGACATGTTCATTCAAGGAAACAGAGGCATATTCTGTGTGCGGAAGACTGCCGGAAAACAGCGGACGTGTTCTGGTAGTGGCTTCTGCCGGAAATACGGCAAGGGCATTTGCCAAGGTATGTTCTGAAAACGGTATACCTCTCCTTCTCTGTGTACCTTATGACAACATCGACGCCTTGTGGTTCTCAAGTCCTGTCAAGGATTGCGTGAAACTGGTTTGCTCCCCCAAAGGGAGTGACTATTTCGATGCGATAGCCCTTGCTCAGATTGCATGTGCGAATCCGAAATACCTTGATGAAGGCGGAGCGAAGAATGTAGCACGCAGGGACGGAATGGGTACGACCGTGCTTTCTGCAGCTGTCGCAATCGGTGAGATTCCGGATTCATATTTTCAGGCAATCGGAAGCGGAACAGGTGCGATAGCGGCTTGGGAAGCCAATATGAGACTTAATGGAGATGGCCGTTTCGGCAACAAGAAGATGAAGCTGCATACGGTGCAGAATATACCTTTTACTCCGATGTACGATGCCTGGCATGCCGGCAGCAGGGATCTGTTGCCGATGGATGACAATCTGGCCAGAAAACATGCAGGAATGATAGATGCCAAGGTCCTTTCGAACCGCAGGCCTCCCTATTCCTTGGCAGGAGGAGTTTTCGATGCCTTGAAGGATACCTGTGGAGATATTGAGGCTGTCACAAATGAAGAACTGCGCAGATCGGCTGCAATGTTCAGGGAACTTGAGGGTGTCGATATATATTCTGCATCCGGAGTTGCACTTTGCGGACTGGAAAAAGCCGTTGCTGCGGGTAGAGTTTCCAAAGATGAGATAGTAATGCTGAATATTACCGGCGGTGGTGAGAATATGTTCAAATCTACCAACAGTATATATGACCTGAAGCCTGTAATGGTTCTGGATCCTTCTGACAAAGAGAAGGCTGCCAATGAATTTGAAAAACTGTTCTGATGTCCTTGAGATGAAAACATCCTTTTCTTTCAGCCCTAAATTTTTCGAATTGTTCAAGCGGGGCAACTATTCTTTGTCAACTTTCAGATCTGACCTTATTGCAGGGGTGATAGTAGGGATCATTGCCCTTCCGTTGGCTATCGCATTCGGTATAGCATCCGGAGTCTCTCCGCAACAGGGGCTGATTACTGCAGTAATTGCCGGATTCCTGGTTTCCTTTCTTGGAGGTACCCATTACCTTATCGGAGGTCCTACAGGTGCATTTATAGTAATTGTTTATGGTATTGTCCAGCAATACGGCATGAACGGATTGATAATAGCAACCCTTATGGCCGGGATTCTGCTGGTTCTTATGGGAATATTCCGTCTTGGCTCCATAATCAAGTTCATCCCCTATCCTATCGTAGTAGGATTCACCTCCGGTATAGCCGTTGTGATTTTCTCTACACAGATAAAGGATTTCTTCGGATTGACAATAGAAGGGTCTCCTTCAGGATTTATAGAACAGTGGAAGGCATATATTGCCGCTTTCCACACTATCAGTATTCCTGAAACGTTGCTCGGTCTGTTATGCCTGCTGATAATAATTTTCTGGCCAAGGGTAACAAGAAAGATTCCTGGATCGCTTATTGCGATAATTGTCGGGACAGCCGCATCTGTAATAGCTCTCAGGATTCCTGGTGTAAGTTTCATAACCATAGGAGACAAATTCCCCGAATTGGCTAACGGGCTTTCCTTTCCGGCTCCCGTTCTCCCGAAGATGGATATTACTACTGTCAGGGAACTGTTTTCCCCTGCCTTTACCATAGCAATGCTCTGTGCCATAGAATCCTTGCTTGCAGCCATGGTTGCAGACGGTGTGACAGGGAAAAAGCATGACTCGAATACCGAACTCATAGGTCAGGGTATTGCCAATATCGTTACTCCTCTTTTCGGAGGTATACCTGCTACCGGAGCCATCGCCAGAACAATGGCAAATATAAACAATGGAGGCAAGACTGCTGTAGCGGGAGTCGTTCATGCTATAGTTCTGCT
>CAZXFF010000020.1:20444-30253 GCA_964640305.1 uncultured Muribaculaceae bacterium
TCCTTTTCCTGCTTCCCTATGCTATATATATTCCGCTTTCATGCCTTGCTGCAATTCTGGGAATGGTAGCTTATAACATGAGTGAGTGGAGGACTTTCAAATATCTCCTCAAGGCCGACAGGGCTGACGTCATTGTTCTTCTGATTACTTTCTTCCTGACTGTAATAGTTGATCTGACCGTGGCCATAGAAGTGGGTCTTGTGCTGGCGGTAATCCTGTTTGTCAAGCGTGTTTCAGAGACATCGACAATCAGTGTACTCCAGCAGGAAAAACTTGCAGCAACTGAAAACGAGGAACTGTCTTCTTTGGACGATACTGAACATCTGACTATACCCAAAGGAATAGAGGTATATGAAATCAACGGACCTTATTTCTTCGGACTTGCAAGTAAAATGGACGAGATAGACAGGATCCGGCACAGTAAACTGAAGGTAAGGGTCATACGTATGAGACGTGTGCCTTTTATTGACTCGACCGGGCAGAACAATCTCCGGAATCTCTGGAAGCGTTCCCAGGCGGAAGGAATAACCGTGGTGTTGTCGGGAGTAAATGAAAATGTACGCAAGTCCCTTGAAAAGACAGGATTGGATAAAGAAGTGGGAGAAGACAACATCTTCCCCCACATTGTACCTGCCATGGCCCGTGCAAACGAGCTGGTGGCTGAAGAATAGTATTGGCTAAAGGTTCCGGACCATACCGCAGAACAGAATTGCCCCGCTTTCTGTATCCCTGATGGTGAATATGAACGGACGGTCTGCAGTGAATGCGGGTGGTTCCGGACCGAGAGAAGTGCGCATGATACCTACAGCTGTTACTGCAGCCGCTTCACTGCCTTCTTCATTTACTTCAATAAAAGTCTTATGGATTACTTTGCTGACTTCCAGCGGTATCCTGGAAAAATTGGAGAAGTCTGCAGCTGAGGTGAATGCAGTTTTCATCCCCATGGCTTTCAGCACCGTGTTCAGGTTGGTTTCATATTCTGCCTTGAATGCCGGAATCCTTACTTTGACCTCAGTGGTTTCCATATTGCCGAGAATCTTCCTGTATTCGATGCTGCTGAACTGATCGGCAAACTGCATGATATCCGAACCTTCGGCAGGCAGGATGATATCCATTGCCATACTGCCGTCTCCATAAGTCAGTTCAAGAACGGAGACGTTTCTGTCATTGAAGAAACGGTAGTTGCCTTTGCGGTACATGAATCTGGTTTCAGAATCGTTGGAAGTACCGTGGAAAATGCCGGTGGCGCTGGATGACGGACTGAAAGGTTCGCTCCATAATCCTTTGAAATAGATGGCATTGATCAGATACATCATGTCTGCAGGAGAAATATTGTCAATGATTTCTTCTATTCTGCCTTCAGTATTTGCAGCGCACCACCCGTTGATGACGGATACTGAAGACGGTGATCCGAAATCCAGAGACGATACGGATGCTCCGTAGTTCTTCTGTATTGTTTTCGCTGTGGGTTTCTTCATCTTCCATCTGTCGGAGATCCAGATGGAATTGGCTATGTCCAGAGTAATACCCTCCCGTTCTTGGCAGAGATGCTCCAATTCGTTTCTGTAAAACTTATTGACTGATTTCATGTCAGTGTTGCCAGTGCCGGTTGTCTTAAGGATTTCTTCTCTTGTAATCCCGTTAGCCCCGTTTGCAGTCATGGCCAAAGCGACGGAAACACTTTCCGGGGATAGGAAAATGACATTTGCATTGTCTTCTCTCGCTACTGAAGACAACAGACTGAATGAAAAGTCCTGTCCGTATGTATATGATGTGGTGGAAGCAAATGCCAATACGGACATCAGTGTGTAAACTGTCTTTCTCATATTTTTTGTATTTAATCCAGAACAAAGATAGTAAAAAAGGGGACTGCTGACAAACGGCAGCTGTCCCCTTAAGTGATGGTTGGTTAAGGATGTCTACTTCATCTCTTTTCTTAGCCTTTCTGTAAGGAGAGGTACAATCTTGTTGACATCGCCTACGATCCCTACATCAGAAACATTGAAAATAGGAGCGAACTTGTCTTTGTTGACTGCAATTATGAAATCCGATTCTTCCATTCCTGCAAGGTGCTGGATCGCACCGGAGATGCCTAATGCAAAATACAGGTCAGGACGTACCGTTTTGCCTGTCTGTCCCACCTGGCAGCTGTGCGGCATAATACCGGCATCTACCATTGCACGTGATGAAGATACCTGTGCGTCGAGGACATCGGCAAGTTCCTGAAGTTTGGCAAATCCTTCTTTTGTCCCGACTCCCCTTCCTCCGGAAATCAGTATTCTTGCTTCTGATATATCCATACGTGTCTTTTCTTCCTTGATTTCTTCAATCAGGCGTACTTTGATTCTGGATTTGTCGAATTTGGTTTCAAAACGGACGGTTTCGCCGGTCCTTCCTGCTTCTCTGGTCCGTTTCTGCATTACACCTGGACGTACGGTAGACATCTGGGGACGGTGTTCAGTACACATGATGGTAGCCATGAGGTTTCCTCCGAATGCAGGGCGGGTCATCATCAGTTGCTTGTCTTCGGAAATGTCAAGTTTTGTACAGTCTGCAGTAAGACCGGTTGCAAGTCTTGCAGACAGACGCGGTGCAAGGTCACGCCCGATTGTAGTTGCTCCGAACAGTACTATATTGGGTCTCAATGCATTTATAATCTGTGAGACAGCCTGTGCATATTCTTCAGTTATGTAATTTGCAAGTTCTGCATGGTCCGTCACGACTACTTCATCTGCTCCGTATTCGAAAAGTTCCTGTATCAGGTTCTCGACATTGTATCCGGCGAGAATGGCGACTACTTTTTCTCCAAGATTGTCCGCCAGTTCCCTTGCCTTTCCGATGAGTTCCAGGGCTACAGGCTGTATAACACCGCCTCTCTGCTCTGCGAATACATATACGTGTTTATAGTCTTTATTGCTCATATCGATCGGTGTTAATAGTTAGATAATGAATTTTTCTTTCAGTCTGGACATTATGATCCCGACAGCTTCTTCCGGATCAGTTTCAAACAGTTCTCCAGGGGCTTTCAGACCTTTGGTGAATGCTTTGAGGACTTTTGTAGGGGAACCTTTGAGCCCGAGTTTCGATTCATCGACATCAATCTTGTCTGCTCCCCAGATTTCGACCGTTTTGCTATAGGCCTGTACGATGCCGGGAACATTCATGTAACGGGGTTTGACTGCTGATGCCAGTACGGTTATCAGGCATGGCATTTCTGCGACAAGAATCTGGTGCCCTTCCTCGATTTCCCTGACAATCCTAAGGTTACGTCCTTCCTTCTCGACATTGCAGACATAGGACACCTGAGGAATATCCAGATGTTCTGCAGTCTGCGGACCGACCTGGGCCGTATCACCGTCAATAGCCTGTCGTCCTGTTATTATCAGGTCCCATTCAAGTGTCCTGAGGGCTCCTGCAAGGGCATTGGATGTAGCAAGGGTATCGGCACCTGCAAACTTTCTGTCGGTCAGCAGAATTGCCCTGTCAGCACCCATTGCGAATGCCTCTCTGAGTACCAGGTCTGCCTGTGGAGGTCCCATAGTTATAACGGTAACATGCGCTCCGTATTTGTCTTTCAGACGCAGGGCCATTTCAAGGCCACCCTTGTCGTCCGGGTTCATGATACTGGGAACTCCATCCCTTATGAGTGTTCCGGTAACGGGATTGATCTTGATCTCCGTTGTATCGGGTACTTGTTTTACGCAAACTACTATATTCATATTATTCACTTTTTACTTTTTAAACATGGCTGCTGCGATAACCATCCTCTGTACTTCGGAGGTCCCTTCGTAAATCTCTGTAATCTTGGCGTCCCTCATCATTCTCTCCACCGGATATTCGCGGGTGTAACCGTAACCTCCGTGGAACTGTACGGCCTTTGTGGTAACTTCCATTGCTGTTTCCGCTGCAAATAGTTTTGCCATTGCGGCATCTGCCGAATATGGTACCTTGGAATCTTTCCTGAATGCAGCAGAGCGGACCAGCAGGCGGGCTGCCTCTACTCTTGTCTTCAGATCTGCCATCTGGAACTGAGTGTTCTGGAACTGTGATATTGATTTCCCGAACTGTTTCCTTTCCATAGTATATTTTACGGTCTCATCAAGTGCCCCCTGGGCAATGCCCAGCGCCTGTGATGCAATCCCTATACGGCCTCCGTCAAGGGTCTTCATCGCAATTGCAAATCCCCCACCTATCTTTCCTAGGAGGTTTTCCTTGGGTATACGGCAGTCAGAGAATATAAGTTCCGCAGTTGCAGATCCCCTGATTCCCATTTTGAGTTCCTTTTTACCGATTTCGAAACCGGGAGTACCGGCTTCTACGATAAACGCAGAGATTCCTTTGTTCTTAAGTGATTTGTCGGTCATGGCAAAAATCACATAGACATGGGCATGTCCGGCATTTGTTATGAAAATCTTGTTTCCGTTCAGGATCCATTCATCTCCATCCAGCACTGCTGTAGTCTGCTGTGCTGAGGCATCAGTTCCTGCGTTAGGCTCTGTGAGTCCAAAAGCTCCGAGCCATTCTCCCGAAGCGAGTTTGGGCAGATATTTCTTTTTCTGTTCTTCCGTACCATGTTCGAAAATAGGTGTAAGGCAGAGGGATGTGTGTGCAGAAAGCACGACCCCTGTGGTTGCACATACCCTTGAAAGCTCTTCAACGGCTATAGAATACATTATGTTGTCTCCCCCCGCACCTCCGTATTCTACCGGAAGGGGGATGCCGAACAGTCCAAGTTCAGCCATCTTGCGGACAGATTCTTCCGGGAATCTCTCCTGCTCGTCTATCTCAGCGGCAAGTGGCTTGACTTCTTTCTCTGCAAATTCCCTGATCATCTGTCTGAACAGACTCTGGGTAGGTGTCAAATCGAAATTCATCTCTGTTATCTATTAATATTTGTAAAATCCTTCTCCTGTTTTCCTGCCGAGCAGGTTAGCTCTTACCATCTTCCTGAGAAGAGGGTGAGGCCTGTATTTGTCTTCCCCGAATTCCCTGTGCAACACTTCCATAATGGAAAGACATACGTCGATGCCGATCAGGTCTGCAAGTGCGAGCGGCCCCATAGGATGGTTTGCACCCAACTTCATGGCTTCATCGATGTCTTCTTTGGAGGCAACACCGTCTGCCAGGATTCCTGCAGCTTCGTTTATCATGGGAATAAGTATCCTGTTTACAACGAATCCAGGAGCCTCGTTGACTGCAACTGGTGTCTTCCCTATTTCCTTGCACAGTTCTACCACTGCTGTAAATACCTCATCGGAAGTTTTCTGACCCTTAATTACTTCTACAAGTTTCATAAGTGTTGCAGGATTGAAGAAATGCATGCCGATTATATGGCATGGACGGGTCATTACAGAGGCTATTTCTGTGATAGACAATGAAGAAGTGTTGGTTGCAATTATTGTCTCAGGTTTGCATATCCCGTCAAGCATCCTGAACAGTTCCAGTTTGAGGCCCATTTCCTCCACTGCAGCTTCTATGATCAGGTCCGAATCAGCGATGTCGCTGTAGTCAGTCGTTGTCTTTATCCTGGAAAGGATGGCATCCATGTCCTGCTGTGCCATTTTGCCTTTTTCCACCAGTTTGGACAGGGACTTGGTGATTTTTCCCATAGCTTTCGCGTTGCTGCTTTCGCTGCGGCTTTTCATGGTTACAGGACGTCCGGCCTGTGCCAGTGCCTGTACTATACCGGCTCCCATTGTGCCGGTTCCGATGACCGATATCTTTTCTATTGTCATGGCAATGATAGTGATTTATTTGTTAATGAATTCTGCTTTTTTCTTTTCCAGGAATGCTTTCATTCCCCTTTTCTGGTCTTCCGTTCTGAAACATTCGGAAAACGCCTTGTTCTCGTATTCCAGAGCATCTGTCTCATTCATGTCGTAGTTTCCGTTTATGCAATGCTTTGCCTTGCATACGGCTATAGGAGCATTGGCGGCAATGTCCCTTGCCAGTGCAAAAACATAGTCCATGAGTTCTTCTGGCTGTAGCACATGGTTAACAAGACCTATTCTATGGGCTTCTTCAGCACTGATGTTGCGGCCGGAATATATCATTTCCTTGGCATATCCCTGTCCTACCAGTTTTGGAAGACGGTAAGTGCCGGAAAATCCGGGTATTATTCCTAATTTTACCTCAGGTTGTCCGAATTTGGCATTCGAAGATGCTATCCTTATGTCGCAGGCCATTGCAAGTTCGCATCCGCCACCCAGAGCGAATCCGTTAACCGCAGCAATGACGGGAATATCCAGATCCTCTATCTTCCTGAACACTTTTGCCCCTAGACGGCCGAATTCCAGTCCTTCCGCTTCATTGAATCCGGCCATCTGGGAAATATCGGCCCCGGCCACGAATGATTTAGGACCGTCTCCGCGTATGATAAGGACGGATGTTCCTTCCGGAATGTCCGAGATGAAGTCGTCCAGTTCTGACAGAATGTCTCCGTTCAGGGCATTGAGTGTCTGCGGACATGAGATTGTCAGCAGGCAGATGCCTTCAGGAAACGACTCTGTTATCAAATGCTTGTAGTTCATGTGTCTATTGTCTCATAGGTTTGAGTTCAGGAGATATGATCAGGGTAGCCTCAGTGGCAGCCTGTACCTGTTCTACGGTAAATTCAGGATGTATTTCTTTCAGTACGATTCCGTCAGGGGTTATGTCCATGACACCCATTTCCGTGATGATCATGTTCACCTGTCCGGCAGCAGTCAGCGGCAGACGGCATTTCTTGAGGATCTTGGGATTGCCTTTGGCAGTGTGTTCCATGGTAAGGATAACTTTCTTTGCACCTACCAGCAGGTCCATGGCTCCTCCCATCCCAGGGACTTTCTTGCCCGGAATTATCCAGTTTGCAAGGTCTCCGTGTTCATCTACCTCCAAAGCACCTAGAAAAGTCACATCCACATGACCTCCACGTATTATTTCAAAAGATGCAAGAGAACTGCATGAATATGCTCCCGGTACGGCAGTAATGTATCCACCTCCGGAGTTTGTAAGGTTGGGGTCTTCTTTACCGGCTTCAGGGGTGGGGCCCATTCCCACAAGTCCGTTTTCGCTCTGCAGGATTACCGATACCCCTTCCGGAAGAAAATCAGGAATCATGGTTGGGAGCCCTATTCCAAGGTTCACCACATCCCCGTCTTTTAGTTCCAATGCAGCCCTGCGGGCTATCACTTCTCTGATTTCGTTTTTGTCCATGGTTATTCAAATTTTAGTGATTGTTTCTTTTTACGAATTCCTGGGCTATGAAGGAGGCTACATCATCGGCATATGTGTTCATCCCGAATCCTGCATCATAACCGAGTTCCTTAGCCAGCTCGTGCGTGATGCGGGGGCCTCCGCAGACAAGGATCATTTTGTCTCTGAGTCCTTCTGCCTCCAGAAGTTCCACAAGGTTTGTAAGGTTCTTTATATGAATGTCTTTTTGTGTGACGGTCTGGGATACAATGAGCGCATCTGCCTTGAGCTCTATGCCTTTTGCAATGAAATCTTCATTCGGCACCTGGCTTCCCAGATTGTATGCTTCAATCATCTCATATCTTTCAAGCCCGTAATGTCCTGCATACCCTTTCATGTTCATGATGGCGTCAATGCCTACTGTGTGGGCATCCGTTCCTGTACTTGCACCTACCATTACCAGCTTTCTGCCGATATGTTCCCTGATGTATTCATCAGTTTCATACATGTCCATTACGTTGGATTCCACTTTGGGTACATGGATGGATGTATAATCGACTGTATGGGTACATGAACCATAGCAGTTGAAGAATGTGAAACCAGGAGTCAGCTCCTTGTAGAATACTACTTGGGGATTGTCGAGACCCATGGATCTGATCAGCTGCTTGGCAGCTTCAATGGCTTCGTCGCCGACAGGGACGGGAAGGGTAAAGCTGAGCTGCACCTTTCCGTCATTCATTGTGTCTCCGTAGGGTTTTACGGCTTTCAGGTCAAGGGTTTTGTCGAAATCCTTGCCTTCCATCGAATATAATCCTCCGCTCATATTATTTTCTTTCTAACATTAGTTTGACAAATGGGTTCATGTAGTTTCCGCCTTTGGCACATACTCCGTCAAGGCCTTTACCACCGTTGCGGGGACGCTTCACATCTCCGAATATTCCTTTTTCAAGAGCTGTGAAAAGCCCTTCTTCATTTAGCTTTTCAAGCAGTTCTATGGCTCTGTCGAGAACCTCCTTGGCCCTGTTCCTTATGATTCCGCCTTCCTTGAATTCCATCTCGTCCCCTATGTTCTTCATGTTGTTGAAAATGTATTTTGCATTCTCGATGGACAGGAAACGGTCGGACATGAACGGTGTATGGATTGCTTCTGTAGGCATCCCCAGCAGCTGGATTCCCTGATTTGTCCATATTCCTATCATATTGAACAAGGCATCCTGGATATGGCCCCTGAAGATATTTCCGGTCATGAATTTTGTCGGAGGCATGTATTTCAGGGTCGCTTTGGGGAATATCTCCCTGGTCATCTGGGCCTGCGCAAGCTCATAGAGAAATCCGTTCTCCAGCATAGGATCCATTTCGAATGCGTGTCCCAATCCCATCTGCTCTTCAGGTAGGCCGGCCAGGAGGGCGAGCTGCTCGTTGATGATATCTGATGCCAGTACAGTGTGTGCAGCCTCCACTGCATCGGCTGTGGTAAGGTAGTTGTCCTCACCGGTATTGATTATTACCCCGGCATAACCGTTGATAACCCTTGAAAAGAACTGGTCTACCAGAGTCCTCTGCATGTTGATGTCCCTGAACAGAATACCGTACAGAGCATCGTTCAGCATCACGTCCAGTCCCTCAAATGCACCCATAATTGCTATTTCCGGCATACACAGCCCCGAGCAGTAGTTGCACAGGCGGATATACCTTCCCACTTCCTCCCCTACTTTGTCAAGGGCCTGCCTCATTATGCGGAAATTCTCCTGAGTTGCGAATGTGCCTCCGAATCCTTCTGTCGTGGCTCCGTACGGGACATAATCCAGAAGTGACTGGCCGGTAGTACGGATTACGGCAATTATGTCCGCTCCCTGTCTGGCTGCAGCTTCAGCCTGGACTACGTCTTCGTAGATGTTTCCTGTCGCAACGATTACATACAGGTATGGTTTCTGGCCTTCTCCTATGTTCCTGAGGTATTCCTCCCTTCTTTTTCTTCTTGCTTTTATCCTTTCTAGCGAAGCCTCGATTATGGGCTTCAGGGCATTGTCTATCTCTTCTTTCGGATGTATCCTGAGTCTGGCGATATCCAGAGATCCATCAGCTGTCTTTTCTGCAATTTCCATGGGTGTGAACCCGGTCTCGGCAATGGCATTTCCTATATAGAACAATACCCCGTCAGCCAGAACACCTTTGGATTTGAGACTGTCAACGACAACGTTGGGAAGCGGCACGGAATTCTCGTCAGTACCGTCTATACCCAGCAGCCGGCATAAGGTCCTCTCTACTGCGACTGTCGTGTAGTTATCCACGAAATCCTGGACGTTGCCGGCAATCTTGCTGGCAAGTTCCTTGGCATAAGCCACTTTCTTAGAGTCTAATCCTAATTTGCTATTCATGTTCCAATAATTTTTTTGCTTCTCCTGTCCATTCGGGAGAAATATTAAGTGACTCTGCCACATCCAGTGCCTCATGGGGTACCTCGCCTTCAGGGGCGGGACAAAGTCTGTAATTCATTATTCCGTTAACCAGACCTGCAACCTTCAGCCTTATGCAGTTTCCGGTTCTGATATTGTAATGGGTGGTGAGGAGCAGTGAGGCTCCGTTTCTGGCCATGATTTCGACAAGCGCAGCTACTATTGCCGCCCCTTCAATGG
>CAZXFF010000021.1:0-30210 GCA_964640305.1 uncultured Muribaculaceae bacterium
GAAAAAGCCCCGAAGCACAACTGTTCCGGGGCATATATTAAATTAAATCAGTGAAATCCTGTCAGCAGCAGATGATTCCGTTTGCCTTAAGGCATGCGAACACTGCTACGGAGATGAACACGAGGCAAATGATGGTAGCCACGATATAGGAAATGACTTTCAGCCTCTTGATCCAGATATTGTTGTTCCATCCAAGGGTATGGAATGCACTCCAGAAACCGTGTGTGAGGTGCAGCCAAAGTGCGACAAACCAAACGATATAGATAGCTACTACCCAATATGGTTTGAAAGTTTCGGCCATCAGGAGGTTAGGGTTCTTCAGTTCTTCATGGGGAATTCCCTGGAACTGGAGAAGCTGCATCTCAGCCCAGAAGTGGGTAAGGTGGAAAGCAATGATTCCAAGAATCACTATTCCGAGAACAAGCATATTCTTGGCTGACCATGAGTCTGCTTCGCTTTTGTTTGCAACCGCATATCTGATCCGGCCACGGGCCTTAAGGTTCGTATATGAAAGATAGATACCGTAAATGATGTGGATAAGGAATCCGAAAGCCAGGACAGGCACCATCACGGAAATGATAGGCAATGCCATAAAGTCGCAACCGGCCTTGAAAGCGTCTTCGCTTATAAGATACAGGCCATTGATGGTAGCGTGTAAAAGCAAAAATATAATCAGGAACAATCCTGAAATACTCATGATTAGTTTTTTACCGATGGATGTAGTAAATATATTTGCCATTGCGTAGTGTTTTAATTTTCGGCAAATATAAGACGTTGCGTGTAATTTTCATAATCTTTGGATACTTTTGTTTGCACTATAGGATGTTTTTCTCGGATTAAAGGCCGTAACCTGTTTGAAAACAGCAGAAATGACAGACGGGCCGAAGGAAAGTGAAAAGCCCACAATCCTTCAGCCCGCCAAATCTGGGGAAAATGTTATTTTTTTGTGTATTTGAGAGATACTGTCACATTGTTGTCCCTCTTGTTTCCGACCGTCTGGAATTCGACAGATGTCGTTTCTGTATTGCAAGCCGTAACAATCCACACATTGTCCTTGACCATTGCCTCTCCCAATATATTCCACTGCTCATCACTCAGGGATCTGTAGTCTTCCACGAATTTGCTGGCAGCCTCAAACTGGGCAGGAGTGACATCGTCTGAGTGGTGCACCGTCATCCTTATGGTCGAAGGATACTCGAATGCAAGGCTGGCAACTCCCGTCGCATAGGATTTTGAAACAGCCCTGTACGGATAGCTTCCGCCCTGGTCGGGAGACTGGATGAACGTCTCGTCTATCCGGACAAGTCCGCCGGCAGTATAGGAATATCTGAGGTTTACGCTTTTTATTACTGACCGGTACCCTTTCAGCGACGGAAGTCCGGCACCGTAAAGTTCTTCTCCTGATCCTATTGATGCAAGTCCTGTCTGACGCTGTCTTGACTCATCCATGGACTCTCCCCAGAATGAAGTCCTGGCATCACACGGTACGGCCTGGAATTCCTGGGATACGGTAGCCTCTTTCATCGACTCCCCTTCAGGGGCTCCCGAGAAGACACAATAGATATGCAGTTCCACATTCAGGATTCCCGGTACTTCCGGAACATAATAGCACTGATATTGCCCATCCTGATATACGGTGTTGTCCTCCAGTACCTGGTTCCCGTTTATTTTCCAGACAGCCTGCCTTCTCAGCACAGTACCTGAAGCCGGTGCCGTCTCGACAACAGAGAATGAGACAAGCTGTCCGATACCGATCTGGTCCTGACTGGCTGTCATCTCTCCAAGTTCCGGAAGTTTAAGTTCTGGACCTTTCTCCTTGCATGCTGACAGGGAGATAAGGAGTACGGACAAAAGTCCGAAGAGAATCTTTTTCATTTTCCTATACAGTCATTATTTCTTTTTCTTTTGCAGCGATGACCGCATCGATCTTCTTGTTGTAGTTATCCACTTCTTTCTGGATTTCGTTTTCAGCATCCTTCGCAACATCTTCAGGCATACCGTCTTTCTGGGCTTTCTTCACCAGATCATTGGCGTCTTTCCTGGCATTGCGCACCGATATCTTTGCAGACTCGCCCTCGGCCTTTGCCTTTTTGACCAGTTCCTTGCGCCTGTCCTCAGTCAAGGGAGGTACATTTATCCTGATATGCTCACCGTTGTTCTGGGGGGTAAAACCGAGGTTGGCATCCATTATCGCCTTTTCTATCTTGGGAATCAGATTCTTCTCCCAAGGCTGTATAAGCATGGTACGCGCATCGGGAACGTTTACGCTTGCCACCTGGGGTATAGGGGTCTGTGTCCCGTAATAATCCACCATGACACTGTTGAAGACTGCTGGATTCGCTTTTCCTGCCCTGAGGGATTTCAGTTCTTCTTCCAGATAAGAAACGGCATCAGCCATCTTTTTTACTGCATCGGCAATGATTTCTTTTGCATTTTCCATAATATCGCTTGTTTGATTGATTTTCAGATTTATCCGTTTCTGACAACCGTACCGACAGCCTCACCGGCAATCAGCCTGCGGAGGTTGCCTTTACAGTTCATGTCGAAAACTATTATAGGCATTGAATTGTCCTTGCATAGGGCAAAAGCAGTACTGTCCATGACCTTGAGACCGTCTGCCAAAGCCTTGTCGAATGTTATGGTATCGTATTTTACCGCAGAAGGATCCTTTTCAGGGTCAGCCGTATATACTCCATCCACTCTGGTACCCTTCAGCAATGCATCGGCTCCGATTTCACAGGCCCTCAAAGCAGCTGCGGAATCAGTGGTGAAGAACGGATTTCCGGTACCTCCGGCAATCAGGGCCACGCAACCTTCCTCCATAGCCTTGACCGCATTGTCCCGGACATAATACTCGGCAACAGGAGCCATAGGAGTGGAAGTGAATACCCTCGCACCGACTCCTGCATTTTTTATGGCCATCGCCAGCCCGATACTGTTAATTACAGTCGCAAGCATGCCCATGCGGTCTCCTTCCACCCTGTCAAAACCCTTGCCTGTACCTGAAAGGCCACGGAAAATATTTCCTCCGCCCACTACTATAGCTACCTGCAGACCGTTCCTTACTGCATCTGCGACTTCACCTGCATACTGGGCAAGCATATTCTCATCAATACCTTTCCCCTCATGTCCGCCGAGACTCTCGCCACTCAATTTCAACAATACTCTTTTATACATAATCCATATATTATTTATCCTACAAATATAGTGCTTTTTTTGCAAGCCCGTCAAATCAGCTCCCGTATGACGCTGTCGCTGACAAAAAATTTCTCCGGCGGGATGCGAAGCCGGCCGTTTTCACGGACCAGGGCACGGACTGAAAGCATACGATCTACAGCGGCGCGGTTGATCCCAGACAGGTCCTCCGGAATTCCCCAGGCCGTCCTGAGTCCAAGCATCACTTTCTCAACCATGACATCTTCTTCCGTAAGTGCCTCCGATTCCTGTATCTTGTCAGGATTTCCACCGGCAGCGGTATAAGTCCTGATATCCGCAACATTCCAATACCTTGAAGAGCCGTCGAACGAATGCGCAGCGGGCCCTAATCCCACATAAGGCACCCTCCTCCAGTAAGCACTGTTGTGGACTGCCTCTCTCCCGGGCAATGCAAAATTAGAAACCTCATACTGGACATATCCGGCTGCTCCCAGTACCGCCTGCAGTCCGGCATACTGTTCAGCGCACAGATCATCTTCGGGGGGACAATATGAACCGCCGGCACACATGCCGTAAAGCATGCTTCCCTCATCGATCCCCATCTGGTACGCGGATATATGTTCCGGGGCGAGACTTACGGCTGTCTCCAGATCCTGCCGCCACATTTCCATAAGCACATCTTTTGAAGACTGTCCTGAATAAGGATCATATCCGAAAATAAGATCTATGGAAATATTGTCGAACCCGCAGTTCCTCAAAATCCCGAAAGCCTTGACCGCACCTTCGGCATCATGCCTTCTGTTCATCCATACCAGACTGTCCGGACAGAACGACTGCACCCCCATACTGATCCTATTGACACCGGCATCACGCAATGCCCCAGCATATTCAGGAGTAATGTCATCCGGATTCACCTCCACGGTAAATTCCGCAAAAGAATGCCGTCCCTGAAGCGACATTAACCTTTCTGACACCTCAGCAATGAATTCAGGTGCCATCAGAGATGGAGTACCGCCGCCTATATACAGTGTAGCCGGTTCAAGGCAGTTCAAAACGACAGCCTTCCGTGCAGATATTTCGCACAGAAGGCTGCGTTCATAATCCCTTACCATAGAATGCTCCGCCTTTTCGGAATAGAACCCGCAATAGGTACAGAACCGCCTGCAGAACGGAACGTGGATATATATCATCTGTCCCCGGTTATCTCAGCAATACATCACCGGTGCCGAGGTATCCGCTTTCGGTATAGACCTCAACAGTATACACTCCCTTGGTAAAACGCCCGGGAGATGCAAAGTAAATACATACTTCCACTTCTTTGCCCTGATAATCCACTTCACGGGACTCGGAATATATCATCTGCTCCCCGGCCACAGTGAAAATCTTCTGCTGGTCAGAAGTCATCAGTATGCCGTCCGGCCCCTTGACACGGATATAAACCCTCATGGGACCTTTCTTTGCAATGTTGTTTTCTATCAGTGACAGGCAAGTCTTCAGCTTGACAATCCTGCTGCTGCGGTCGGTCTCATTGTTGGAGGCATTTATCCCTACGATAGTTATCCCCCTGCCTTTGACTTCCGAGCCCTGCTCCACGAGCTTGGCATATTCATCGGTAGTCTTGCTCAGTTCGCGGTATTTCTCATCGGACTGACGGGCCTGCTGACGGGCCAGCTCAGCATCCTTCCTCAACTCTATGTTCAGAGTATTCAGGGAGTCTATCTGCACGATATAATGCTTCATGATGGACCTGAGCGTACCGAGTTCCTTTTCATACTGGCGTATCTTCGCCCTGTTGGCAGCATCGGTCTTCTTGATCCTCTCCAGAAGCTGGTCGACCTTTTCCCTTTCGCGGTCAAGCTGGACATTGAGACTGTCATTGTCGGAAGACAATATGGCATATTCTCCCTGCAGGGAAACGAGCTCATTTGTCAGATTCTCCTTGTCGACAGTAAGGTCATTGATCATGGATTGCCTGTCTATCCACACATACGCGAAAACTACGGCAAGCAGTCCGGCAACCACTGCAAGCACGATAACTGTCACTTTCAATTTTTTGCTGGTATCTTCCATATGCAATCTTTTTGTAAAAGACAAAAATAATAAAATAATTAAAATCCAATTATTATCTTTGCAATAACATTATCATCCATAAGACAAAAGCATCATGAACAAAACAGCAAAATATCTGGCCAGAACCCTTAAATTTTTCCTTTTCTGCATAGTCATACTCACAGCCTTCGTCCTGATCATGGTTGCCATTACCCCAGAGTATTCGCTTGACAAGGTCTTTGCCCCTGAAGCTGAAGGAGGCATGTTCCAGGACGGATCATTCCTGAAGATATTCGCACTGTTCCTGCTCTTCTCCTGCATATATCCGGCTCTTACCTATGTGAAGAAAGAAGTGCTGTTCGAAGGCACTTTCGAAGACTACAGGGACACTATCATACAGCAGTTCGAGAGTCTTGGATACGAACTTGAGTCGGAAGATGCCGAAACGGCCACATTCAGGCAGAAAAGCGGATTCCGCAGGTTCATGCGCATGTTCGAGGACTCGGTAACCATAACCAAAGGGGAATCGCCCCTCATTCTCAGCGGCTCCCGCAAGGAACTGCTCAGACTCCACGGCCTGATAATTTTCGCAATAAAACAGAATGCCGATACCAAGGATGACCCGTACGATTTCTCCGACGGAAACGGCAACTGATGCAAAACACTCCACATTATGAAAACTATACGCAAATTCGACAATGCATTCTCGGCCAACATCTGCAAAGGGGTGCTGGAAGAAGCCGGAATCCAGGCATTCGTACTGAATGAAAACCTTGTATGGTCAACCGGAGCCGTAAACAGGAACCTGCTTTCCATAGATGTCGTAGTAGACGACGAAATGTACGACAAGGCATTGGAGGTCCTTGCATCCGGATGGACAGAAGAAAATCTTCCCGATCAGGGAACCGCACCGGAAACGGACAGATAGCCCAGACATCCACAAAAAAAGAAAATTTGCAGAAAATTTGCAGATTGAAAATCTTGCTTTATATTTGCAGTGTATTAACACACTATTACACTATGCAACTATGAATGCAGACAACACCATCGTAAAAATCGAAGACCTGAGTTTTTCATACAGGCGGCACAGTGTTTTCAAGAATGTAAGCATCAGCCTGGAAAAAAACCGCATATACGGTCTTCTCGGAGAGAACGGAGTAGGCAAGACCACCTTGATGCGGATAATCTGCGGCATGCTCCGGCCCGGAAGCGGAAGCTGCAAGGTCAACGGAATGGAATCATCCGGCAGGAATCCGGAAATGCTTAAAGACATTTTCTATCTGCCTGAGATATTCGTGGCTCCGCATATCAAAGTGGACAGTTTCGCCAGGAACAATGCCTTGCTATACCCCTCGTTCGACAGAGGGATGTTCATACGGTACTGCGACACACTGGAAGTGGAAAGGGACAGGATGTTCGACAAGATGTCGCACGGACAGCAGAAAAAGGCCCTGATTGCATTCTCGCTTGCCCTGAACACAAGATTGCTCCTGATGGACGAGCCCAGCAACGGCCTGGACATCCCTTCCAAGACAACGCTACGCAAACTCATTTCCGAAAGCATTTCCGAAGAAAGGAGCATCCTCATTTCCACCCATCAGGTAAGGGACCTTGAGAATATAATTGACCCCATCATTATCCTTGACAGGGCCGGAATCATCCTGAATGCAGATATCGAACACATAACTTCGGTACTTAAATTCACTCTTACCGAAAGGCATGACCCGGAAGCACTTTTCAGCGAGGAAACGATCAGCGGATATGCAGAAGTCCTGCCGAATACAGACGGAGTCCAGTCAAAGGTAAATCTGGAAGCCCTGTTCAATGCGGCACTCAAAAACAAAGAGACAATCAAAAAACTATTCTAAGCCATGAACGCAATACTGAATATTCACAGACTTGGATCCCTTATAAACAAGGAAATCCGAGAGAAATACCCGCAGATACTCAGACTGGTCACCATATCCATTTGCTGCTACCTCATTTTCTGGTTGATGACGCTACTGATGGTAGCGACTCCAACCATAAATTCAAGGGGTTCCATAATTTCGGCCATATTCATGGTCATGACATACCTTGCCCCTTTTATTCTCTACAAAAGGGAAAACCAGCACTCTGGAGGTATCTTCTACGCCATATCCCCTGTCTCCACACTGGAAAAAACCGTCAGCCTGTTTCTGATCTGCACCATCATAACCCCTGCAGCGGTCTTCATTTCCCTCCACGCACTGGATTCTTTGCTGACCCTGTTTCCTTTCGAGGCCAGAGGGTTCCACGGCAATGTCTGGGAAAGCATAAAAGATATCACCCATATCCATCTCGGAGACAGTACGGAAAAAATAATATCCATACCGAACGCATATACCGGAATCCTGCTGACTCAGGGCATACTGGTTTTTCTCTGCATGCTTTTCAGAAGGAACAAGATAGGATACAGTCTTCTGCTCAACGCAGGGGCAGGAATTCTCGCAATGATAGGTTCCGTAGTATATCTGTCCTACGGACTTTCTTCAGGCTGGGACAGCGAAAGTTTCGCACAGGACAGGATAATAAACCTGGTCAATTTCTACATAGTAGCATGCAATTACGCACTGCCTGCCATATGCTGGATTCTGACATACATACGGATTAAAAGAATACAGTATTGAAATTAAATATTGACATTTATGGAATTCGAACAGCATAAGCCTATCTATCTCCAGATAGCCGATTCGATCTGCGAGAAAATCCTCAAAGGGGAATGGGAAGAGGAGGAAAGGATTCCGTCCGTAAGGGAATACGGTATCAGGATGCAGGTCAATCCCAACACTGTCGCCAGGACCTACGACGGACTGTCCGGAGAAGGAATAATCTACAACAAAAGGGGTATAGGATATTTTGTATGTCCAGGCGCCAAAGACATAATCCGGAACAAGCAGCGCAAAGAGTTTGAAGAGAACTTCGCCGCCGATTTTTTCAGACGGATGGAAATTCTGGGAATCACAATAGAAGAAGTCACCGTACTTCACAGAAAATACACTGACAATCTAAAATAAAAGAAACCGAAGAACATGAAACAGACAATCGTATCCTTTCTGTTTATGACCTTATTCGCCGCATTCCTGCCCGTACAGGCAAATACCGGAATACAGGACAAAGCAACCGTAAAAGGAACAGTTCTCGACGCATCCACATCGAAACCCGTAGAATTCGCAACGGTCGCCATAATTATGCCGGACAGCACAATAGTAAACGGCACTACGACTGACTCCACCGGAGCATTCACCATCTCCGGAATAAATGAAGGGGAGTACGGACTCCTGGCATCCTTTATAGGATACAGAAGCATTACCGCTAAGATCAGTATATCCGAAGGTCTGAACGACATCGGGGAAATATATCTCGAACCGGATACGGAAATGCTGGAAAGCGCAGTCATCACTGCCAGAAGACCTGTCATAGAGCAGAAACTGGACAAGCTGGTAATGAACGTCGCCGAAGCCGTATCCACCGAAGGCAGCAACGGAAGCGACATCCTGCGTAAAGCCCCTGGTGTCACCATTGACTTCGACGGGAATGTGAAGCTGAACGGAACATCCGTGGCCGTATGGATTGACGGCAGGCCGTCCAATCTGTCCGGCAAGGAACTGGAAGTCCTGCTGCAGTCCACTGACGGGACCAGCATAGACCGGATAGAGATAATGGCCCATCCGTCCGCAAAATACGATGCGGCAGGAGGAGGAGGTATAATAAACATCGTCACTAAAAAGAACTTCATGGAAGGGTTCAACGGCTCGGCGAACCTCAGTTACGGAGGCATGTACTTCGACAGGTACAACCAGTCGGCAAACGGATCCTTGAACCTCAACTACCGCGGAAAGAAAACCAACACTTTCCTTACTTACAGCGGCGGATACGACGACATGTCAGTAGGCATTGAATCGGAATCCCTTTACGGAGAGGACTACGGTTACTCTATGCTTACAAAGTCCGACATCCTTTTCAAGAGCACAAACCATATGTTCAGAGCCGGAAACGACTGGTATATAAACGACAGGAATATCTTCGGAGTAATAGTGAACGGAACATTCCGCAACAGCACACAGGAATCATACGGGGACAGTTTCACAGAACACCGCCATCTTTCCGACCTGCTGTCGAGACAAGCCAGCACAATCAGCAACCCGAGCGATTTCAAGAATGCATCGGCGAACCTGAACTACACCCACACCTTCGACAAAACGAAGATGCAGGAACTCACCCTCAATGCCGACTACTCCTATTTCGACATATACAACGGAAGTTACCAGAAAGACATTTTCGAAAATATACCGGGAATGACCCTGCCGGCCGGTGACTCCAGCATGTTCAGACAGGATGCCGGACAGAAACTCCAGATATGGTCAGCAAAAGCCGATTACCAGCAGGTATTCTGGCAGACCGGCCTGCTTGAAGCCGGTCTTAAATGGTCCAGGACCATAACCGACAACAACTCCATCCGTGAAGACTTTCTGGGCGGAGCATGGAGCAGGAACGACTCCCTCTCGAACATGTTCACTTACGACGAGCAGATTGCTGCGGCATATATATCGGCTGCCAAAAGTTTCGGACAGAAATGGGCAGTAAAAATAGGGCTCAGGGGAGAATACACATTCGCTGCCGGAGACTGGAAAAGCCACGACAGCAAGACAACAAAAAGCTACTTCAACCTCTTCCCTACCGTATTCGCCAGCTACATGCCTACCCAGAAATGGAGGATTGCAGCATCCTACACCCGAAGAATCAGCAGGCCCGGATACAACCAGCTGAATCCGTTCCGTACATACATAGGCAGCAACTCATATCTGGAAGGGAATCCTGACCTCGGTCCCCAGCTTTCCGACCAGGTATCCCTTACCGTAGGATACGGCCAGCACCTGAACCTCAGCCTCATGTACATGCACAATTCCAGCCTTATCATGCAGACTCCAGGCGTTGACCCTGTCAGCGGAGTACAGAGCCTGGTCTGGGAAAACTTCGGGACCCAGGAAATAGCAGGGGGATCCCTGTCAGTATCTGAACTTCCGGTTTTCAAATGGCTGACCCTCAGTGCAAACTATTTTGCAGCATACAACAGCAATACAAACACCTCCGGAGACTACAGTTCCGGGTCTTTCATGCAGAGCTTCTATGCAAACCTCAACTTCCTGCTTCCCAAAGACTGGAAAATAGAGTTCGGAGGATTCGGAAGCGGTAACATGGAAGTCGGTTACATGAAAATAAAACCGATGTACATGCTAAACGCAGGCATCAAGAAGAACTTATGGGAAGGACGCGGTACACTGGCCCTGAATGTACAGGACCTGCTCCGGTCCATGAACACCGACATATATTCATATACAGACGGCATCAGGACCTACTCCATCTCACAGAGGAACAACATCCAGAAAGTCACCCTGTCGTTCAGCTACCGCTTCGGACAGAACAAAGCCGTGCGGAGACGCAACGTGGGTAATGTGGAAGAAACGTCCCGAGTAAGCGCAAGTTCCGGAATCAGCACCGGACAGGAAGGAGGTATCGGAAGATGACAGATCAGTACTTCAGATTCAAGCGGTTCATGCTTGCCCACGACAGATGCGCAATGAAAATAGGCACCGACGGAGTTCTCCTCGGTGCCTGGGCGCATCATGAATCCCCGGACAGGATTCTGGATATAGGTACAGGCAGCGGGCTGATAGCCCTGATGCTTGCACAGCGATTTCCGGAAGCACGGATAACGGCAATAGAACCAGACAGCCAGGCCGCATCCCAGGCAGGGGAGAACTTCAGGATCTCTGAATGGAAAGACAGGCTCACAATCCATGAAACGAGCCTGCAGGAATTCGCTGCTGCAACGGAAATGAGGTTCAGCATGATCGTTTCAAACCCGCCGTTCTACGATACCACCCTTACAAACCCCGATCCGAGGACCACATCGGCAAGACATACATGCAGCCTTAGCCATGGGGAACTCATGTCATACGCATCCCGCCTTATGGTGGAAAACGGCAGACTCTGTATAATAATACCGGACGAATACTCGGGTAAAATAATACGTACGGCAGCCGGATCGGGATTGCATGCGGTCCGCAAGACTTCGGTGCTGACCGTAGAAGGCAAACGTCCCAGAAGGGTTCTGGTCGAATTTTCAAAGCATGCGGTATCCACGTGCACTGAAGACACCCTCGTTATCCGGCACAGAGACGGGGACTACACAGAAGAATACAGAACACTTACTGCTGATTATTATCTGGCATTCTGAACCTGGCATACGCAGACTCCAGTGCCTCATAGAATTCCGGTCCGTATGCATCCGTAAGCGGCTTTTTCAGGAAACGGAAAACAGGTATACCCTCCCTTCTGCCTTTTTCGAAGGCTGATGCACATATATTCCAGCGGTGCAGATTCAGGGCAGTCATTCCGTTTGAAAGCTGCGTCACCCGGATAGGATACAGCCTGCACGATATAGGCTTGGGAAAATTTCCGCAACCGCGGCACCAGGCCCGTTCTATCGCACAGAACCATCCTCCGTCCGGATCAGTATTGGCATATGCACACTCCTCTCTGCCGGGAACCAGAGGGGCGACAATATCCCCGTCCGAGTCGATTTCAAAGAAACCCTTGTCCGACACAGTATTCCTGCCATCTTCCGACATCAGACTGCTGAAATGCGCATAATTTGCCTCTATCTTTTCAGGTTCATCCTCTTCCATCGGAGCCCCGCTGTCCCCGATTATGCAGCATGCTCCGCCGCACACCTCATAGTCACAGGAGAAGAATTCTTCCAGAATCTCGGATGAAACTATTATATCATCGATTACAATCATCGTTTCCTTCATATCCTATTCCTCCGGAATCACCGACAGTTCAGACAACCGCCCGGTCTCGATTATTTCTTTCAGCAATGCATTCACATTATCTGCCGTAACCGCATTCAAGGCCTCCTTCCTGTTCGTATAGAAATCTTTTCTGTCCACATACCTGTTCCTGAGCATGCGGATCCAGTATTCGCAATCATTCTTCTCGATCATTTCTTCCCTCATGATAAAGTTCTGCCGGATACCGCCTACCTCGCTTTCCCCGACACCTGTATTGGCCAGCCTCATCATAATCTCCGCAAAAAGTCCCTCAAGATCAGGGTTGTACTCTGCTGTCGTAAACTGGAAATCTATGGTATGCATTTCCTTCGGATACCTATAAGAACGGTTGGTAGCATGTGTCAGAATACCGTACAGTGACAGCTGTCTGATCATTTCTCTCTCTATGACTTTGGCAGTAACATCGGTAAGCGCCCTGTTCTCCACATTCTGCGCCGAAGGGAATGTCAGTTTGTAGCTCTGATACACTCTCGGGAAGGACATGGGGACCTTGACTACTTCCCTTTTGTCATAGGCTGCAATCGAGAACCTGGAATTCTCGTTCCTCCGGAAAGATGTCTGACGTCCCGGCAGAGGGGCGATGAATCTGTCCACCGAGGCCATTATGCTTGATTCGTCCACATCCCCGACAAAAATGAAAGAGAACTCAGCCACATTTGAAAACAACTGGTTCACAAACTCCAGAACCTCCCTGTAATCCAGTTTCTCCAGAAGAACAGAACCCTTCTCGTCCACACCAAGGATTATATCGTTGCTGTGCAGCATTTCAAAAAACTTCTCCGGAGAATTGGTATTGTAGGGAGCACAATCCAGCATCATTTTGCGGAACTTACCGAAGTTGGCATCATCCGGAGCCGAACCTTTGAAATACATGGAAACCATTTCAAGGAAAATATCAGCATAATCCTTGTGGAAGCGGCCGGATATCCTGCGGTCGGCCACTGAAATATTCCTTGCTATATCCACATTTACAGCCTCCGCATCCTGCTCCCTCTCGAAAACGTTCTTGCCTCCGACAAGGGAAATCCTGGCCACATCGTCAATATAGTCACTGTATGCTATTAGATCCGAACCGGAGAGCGAAAGTCCGCCTCTGGCTACAGCTTCGAAATAAACCCATCCGCTACCCTCCTGCAGTTGTTTAAGCGCAACTGTTGCTCCGTTCGGAAGCCGCCTCGAAGTCACTCCCATATTCTGGTTCACGAATTTCCTTCCCGGAAGCAAAGACTTGGTATCTTTTCTGTTTTCCTTTACCGGAAGTGTCTTTTTTACAGTATCTGCCTGTACAGGTGCAGCATCCGCCATAAAATATTCGAGACCGCCTGCCTGCTCCGGAGAGGAACATGTAACCAGCATATTCTTTTTGTCCCCAATTACCGTCTTGATGAACTCACTGACTGCCGCGGCATCCAGACTTGAATCAGCCGCCTCGATATATGCCTTTCTCCACTCGATGCCGACCATACTGTAATCCTCCGAAAAATTATCCACACAAATCTGTGAATAATGTCCGTTCCCCAATGTAGTACGACTCTCGAAAAGCCGTTCGAGATGGAAGAAGAAGCGTGCCCGTTCTCTTTCCAGTTCCTGATCCGTAATACCGTACCTGACCATTCTCTCGATTTTCGTCAGCAGATATGAATATGCCTGGGCATAATCCCCGGGGGCACATTTGATTCTGAACCGGAATGCCTGCCTGTTAAGGTAGGGTACCACCTCGGCATTGACATCGATTGCATAGAACCCGGCCGTGCCAAGATTCCTCTTCAGTCTGCTGCGAATTACATTCATGGAAAGTTCCGACATGTAATCATACACTATCGGCACTGCTGTCGCCCTAAGGGAAGGGGCCACATAGTCCGCAATAAAATCCACGGTTATCGTTGCACAGTCCGCCTCTACATCCCTGAAATAGAAAAACCCGTTCATGGCCAGATTAAGGTCCGGCTCCACGAATTCCGGTTTTTCCAGAACAGGTTTCGGTACCAGCTGGAAAAGAGTATTGAGTTTAGACTGCACTGCCGCCACGTCTATATCCCCTGATATCACTATTGCCTGCATGTCGGGTCTGCAGCGCTGGCTGTAGAAACGCTGTACATCCCTTTGGGTATATCCTCCTATAGTCGAGAACAGTTCTTTGTCCGGAACCGGAGCCAGCGGAGTTCCCCGGAAGAAGTGCCTTGCAAGACTGTCCTCTATCCTTCTGTCTAGTATCATCTCAGCTGAAAAGATATTCCTGAAAAAATTCTTGCCCCTTTCCACGGAAGTCGGATTGATGATTATTCCGGAGGATATATTGTATATCGCCATCAGCACCGAATCGACTATCAGGCTGTTCTTGGACACAGGTACATTCCTGAAACTGTAGGAAGTATAATAATCCTTGGCCTCCATGACGATATCTTCCTTCCCCCACAGGCCTATATTGTCCATAAACGTGAACAATTCCCCGTCCGGGAAATTACTGGTCTCCGTAAAAGCCATACACTCCATGAGATACGTCATGCCTGCCGTCTTCCCGTCTTCCATAGCAGATCCTGTCATCTGCACGAATGTGAAGTCAGCGAAACCGCTCGTAACAGGATTCCTTACCAGATAATAAGTCAATCCGTTCGGCAAGGTATTGCATATAATCTTAGGGTCATCAGGCAGAAAACCGACTACCTGGGCTTTCAGTGCCGTCATACACAGCAGGAACGTAAAAACAGATATAAATTTTTTCATCACAGGACAAAAGTAATGATTTTTATTTATCTTTGTCTCCGTATTATTTAAAGCAGAACCCTAAAGTAAAATAGAGTCAAATGAAGAAAGTATTATCAATTATCGCAGCCGCTTTTCTGGCCATGGTATCCCTGTCAGCCCAGGATATGGAATCAGCCACCGCATTGTACAATGAAGGAGCCACAGCGCTCAACGCAGGAGACAAGGCCACAGCCTTGAAATGTTTCGAAGATGCACTTGCACAGGCTGAAATCATTGGGGTAGAAGCAGAGGAACTTGCATATAACTGCAAAAGGAACATACCCACTCTGATCAATGCCATAGGCAAGGAACAGGCATCCAACAACCAGATCGATGAAGCAATCGCTACGCTGAAGAAGGCACTGGAAAAGGCTAACGAATATGACCAGTCGGATATTGCTGAAGATACCAAGGTCCTGATTCCTCAGCTGTATATGCAGAAAGGGAACCTTCTTCTCAACCAGAAGAAATTCGCTGAAGCAGCAGCCGCTTACAAGGAAGTGATCAACATAAACCCCAACGATGCTACCGGATACCTCCGCTACGGACAGGCATGCGCACGTATTGACGACATGGAAAATGCTGTGGCAGCACTTACAAAAGCAGCCGAACTCGGACAGGCAAATGCAGCCAACAAAGAGCTTTCAAACCTGTATCTTACCACTGCCGCCGATGCCTTGAAGACAAAACAGTATGAAAAGGCTATCGAGAATGCAGAAAAAGCATACGCAATCGTTCAGAATCCTACAGCCCTGAACGTTATCGGAACAGCCGCAATAGCTCTTAAAGACTACCAGAAAGCCATCGAGAACTTCGAGGGATATGCAGCAGCCGCTCCCACAGCAAGGAACATCGACCAGGTAAAATACCAGCTTGCAACAGCATACGAAGCAACAGGCGACAAGGCCAATGCCTGCGTAAACTATAAGGCCATCCTCAACAATCCCCAGTTCAGCGAATACGCAAAACACAAAGTTGACGTCGAACTTAAATGCAACTAAAAGGTTCAGGCACGACAAATCTGGAATTGTTGGCCCCGGCCGGAAATTCTGACATCGGCATCGCAGCAATAGACTGCGGTGCCGATGCCGTATATATCGCAGGGCCGGCCTTCGGAGCCAGGGAAGCAGCCGGAAACCCTTTTACGGAAATCGCCAGACTGGCCACCCACGCCCATCGCTACAATGCCAAAGTATATCTGACCCTCAACACCATACTGTACGAGAGCGAACTGGAAAAAGCCCGCAAATACATTTTCCAGGCATACGAAGCAGGATGTGACGCAGTAATAATCCAGGATCTGGGAATACTGGAAATGGACCTGCCTCCCATACCGCTGCACGCATCCACCCAATGCGACATAAGGACAGTCGCCCAGGCAAAATTCCTGGAATCACTGGGATTCGAAAGACTGATCCTCGCCAGGGAACTCAGCATCCTGCAGATACGGGAAATCTCGGAAGCAGTACGGTGCGAAGTGGAAAGTTTCGTACACGGAGCCCTCTGCGTATCCTACAGCGGACAGTGTTACCTCAGCCAATATCTGAGCGGACGGAGTGCAAACAGAGGCGCCTGTATCCAGGCCTGCCGCAGCCGCTATGACCTAATTGACCAGGAAGGCAGGACAATCCTGCGGAACAGGCCAATTCTGTCACTGAAGGACCTGTCCCTGAAAGACAGCCTTAAAGAACTTGCCGATGCAGGAGTCTGCTCCTTCAAGGTCGAAGGCAGACTGAAAAACATCTCCTACGTCAAAAACGTCATCAAGGCATACCGGGAAACAATCGACAGCATTGTGGACGAATCCGGAGGCAAATACCGAAGAGCCTCCATCGGGAAAGTGGAAGGAGGTTTCACACCGGACATTGCAAACACGTTCAACAGGGGATATACGGACTACTTCCTGCACGGGCGCAACCCTGCAATGAACTCCGGCCTTTTTGCGAAAGCAGTAGGGGAATACATCGGTACTGTCGGCAGCATTGTGCAATCCGGCAGGGAATCCACCACATTCCGGATTGCCTCACCCTCCGGAGCCAGAATCGCAAACGGAGACGGACTGTGCATAGTTTCAGCAAACGGGGAAATCACAGGAGCCAGGGCCGACATTGCCGGGAAGGATACTGTCACCAGCAATTCCGGACTGAAGATCAGACCAGGCATGGAAGTTTACCGGAACTACAACCGCCTGTTTGAGAAGGAACTTGAAAACAATATGCCGGAAAGGCTCATCGGGATATACGTTTCATTCATGGAATCCGGCCCAGCCACTGAAGAGGGAAAGAAGCCCTATACCGTCACAGCCACAGCCGAGGACGGGACATCCTTCTCCACAACCATAGATGCAGATACTGCGAGAAATACGGAAACTGCCATAAAGGGACTCCGCGACTCATTCTCGAAGAAAAGCGGGATCTACCGTTTCAGCCTCCAGGAATTCCCCTCGGAAAATCCTCCGTTCATGCCGGCATCCCGTACAAATGCCCTTCGGAACGAAATTGCAGCAACCATTGACCGGATGCGCACGGAAAAACCGGAACCGTCCGCAGAGCAATCCGTAACGTCAATACCTTTTGACCGTATCGACAGAAGCAAGGTAATCCTCCCGGAGCGCAGGATAAGGCTGAACTGCTCCAACAGCCTGTCCGAAAAACTATACCGCAGCATAGGCATAACACCGGACACGGCATACGAACTCAAACCTTCCGAAGACATGGAACTGATGCGGTGCAAATACTGTATCAGACACGAACTGGGACTGTGCCCCAAACTGAAAAAGGGAGAAAAGGCCACTCCGCTATATCTGGTCAACAATTCCCGTAAACTGAAACTCAGCTTTGACTGCGCACGCTGCGAAATGACAGTCACTGCTACACCTGCCGGAAAAACATCTCAAAACGGGTAATCCCGTCTTCGCCGGTAGAAAGATTGAAACGGATTCCGGATCTGGTCAGGATTTCATGGATCATAAGGAGTCCTATGCCCTTTCCTTCAGGTTTGGTGGAAAAGAATGGGGTGAACAGCTTGCCGGCCGCACTCTCCGAAATGGGATCACCGTTGTTGGAAATGCACCAGTATCCTGGACGCGTGACAATCGCAATGCTGTTCTCAGGGGAGCCTGAAGAAAAAGCCTCGACCGCATTCTTCACTATATTCGTCAGAGCCTGCTCCATCAATACCTGATCAATATCCACTTCCCCTGCCGCCTCATCCAGGTCCAGCACAAAACGGATATCCCTGCTGCCCTTCAGATTCTCCAGGAAAGGGAAAACCCTCCGGATGAAAGCATTTGCGTCTGTATTCCTGCATACCGGTTCGGGAAGTCTGGCCATCGAAGCATATTCCGTGATGAAGCGGCTCATCCTGTCAATACGGGAAAGCAGGATCGACAGCATACCGGCCGTATCTTCATCCCCTGATTCTGCAGAACTTTTTTCCATAATCCCGAGTGCTGAAACAATGCCGGCCATCGTATTGTTCACCTCATGGGAAATCACGCGTATGACTTTCCTGTATGCATTCTTCTCCGCTTCGAAGAGTTCTTCCGCAAGTGGCTCAATCATATAGAACGGGTGTGAAAAGCCTTTGTCCATAAACGATGACAGTGTGCATTTATATATGTGAAGCGGATCTGTCTGGACGATTCGGCTGCTCTCAGGCTCCATCCCGGAGATCTGCACCAGCAACGGCAGGCCGCTGTCCTCAAGGTTCTTTCCCCTGTAGGCATCCACAGATGCTATACCGAGAAAACGGCAAAGGGCCGGATTGCCGGAAGAAATCCGGAAATCCACATCAGCAATAAGCACCCCCATAGGCGAAGCCGCAATAAGCAGCTCCAGAAAATAATCCTGTTCCCTTATCCTCAATTCCTCATTGTGAAGCCGGTCGATCATCCTGTTGAAGAGATCTATAATCTGGTCGGCATCCGCCTGTCCAACAGGTCTGAGGCGGGTAGAGAAATCCTGCTCCTTGACAAGACTGATCCCGCCGCTCAGGGTTTTAATGGGGGTAACGGTCTTTCTGTACAGGATTATGAAAAGCACTACTGTCAATACCAGACATAACTGCAGCAAAACATACACCCATGCATTGGGTTCAGGCATGAGAACGGCAGCCACAGTAAGGGATCCCGCCGTCATCAACGCAACCAGTGCCGCAACAACTATGAAATACCCTTTTGCCCCCATAATCACTCCGCATTCGGCTTGCCGCCTATTCTGTATTTCTCCATGCGGCGGTATAATGATGCACGGGTTATTCCAAGGGCAGCCGCAGCACGGGTCACATTCCCGTTGCAATCCGAAAGAGCCCTGGCAATACGTTGCCTTTCGAGTTCCTCCAGTGTAAATCCTTCGTCAGGAACCGTTGCTCCATGTTCACATGCATGGCCCATATAGCGAAGGACATCCTCTTTGCCGATAATTCCTTTCCCGGCCAGGATCAGGACCCTCTCCACGGCATTTTTCAGCTCGCGGATATTGCCAGGCCATGGAAGCCTCGAAAGATAATCCATAGCTTCCTCCGAGAACACGGATCCGGAATTGTCCGTAAAATATCTGACCAACAGAGGTATATCCTCTCTCCTTTCCCGTAGGGCAGGCAAATGTATCGGAATGAGATTCAACCTGTAATACAGATCCTCTCTGAAGAGGCCTTCCTTTACCATATCACCCAGATTCCGGTTCGTAGCCGATACCACCCTTACATCCGTTTTCCTCGGAATACCCTCACCCAGCCGCTCATATGTGCGGTCCTGCAATACCCTGAGAAGCTTCACCTGACAGACCGGATCCAGCTCCCCTATCTCATCCATGAAGATGGTACCCTTATCAGCCAGTTCAAAACGCCCCTTCCGGTCTGTCCAGGCATCCGTAAAGGCCCCTTTCTTATGCCCGAACATTTCACTGTCGAACAAGCTCGGACTTATTCCTCCAAGATTGACCTTGACAAAAGGTTCCGATGCTCTGGGAGAATTGAGGTGTATTGCTTCAGCGATCAGTTCCTTTCCTGTACCGCTCTCACCCGTAATAAGCACGGAAGCTCCCGTAGGGGCTACCCTGGAAACGGCATCCAACACTTCCCTTAAGCCTTGACTGCGGCCGATTATCTTATCGAAACCGGCTTCAGAAGGGGTTTTCACCTGAGGGGAATTCAAATGCAGGGCTGTATGGATACGGTCCATCAGAGCCAGATTGTCCCAGGGTTTGGTTACGAAGTCAAAAGCCCCGAATCGCATCCCTTCCACCGCCAGGCTTATACTGCCCCATGCAGTCATCAGGATTACCGGGGCGGATGGCGCCAGGATCTTTACTTTCTGCAGAAGTTCCAGACCTTCTTCACCTGTCGTTGTCAGGGAATAATTCATGTCCATCAGGATGAGCTCCGGCTCCTGCCTCCTCACAGCTGCCACTGCTTCTTCCGGACCGGAAACGGTAAGGACATCCATCCCAGCCCTTTTGAGCATGAATGCAAGTGAAGCCCTGATGGCTTCGTCATCATCGACAATCAGTATCATAATCCTTTCTCTCTGATCTAAACCACCCCAAAGGTATTACAAAAATCCGTTATTGCGGCAATGGCAGCCGGAAACTCAACAACGGAGCACCGGGGAAACGTCCGGCACATGGTGTCCGAAAACGGACACCTGTCCGGTAGCGGACAGTCTTGCAAATAAGAAACATACACGTTTACAGATAGTTACATCCACGGCACAGCGATTGATATCCCCCTTTCAGGAATGGAGTGTGTCCGCACATAAAGGCAGGTGCACTCAGAAGCGGATAACACGAAAAGAATATACTTAAATATGGACAGACAACTTACAGACAAGGAAAAATGGCAGGACCGCCGCAAGGTAATCATCCGCTGGAGCGCGGGCGGAGCTGCGGCTGTGGCGGCAGTGATACTGCTGGCCGTCCTGATCCAGCCGTCCGTGCGGGAAAGCAGCATCAGGCTCGCCTCAGCCGATACAGGCTCGATAGAATTTGCTGTCTCGGCGACAGGCAAGGCGGTGCCCGGCTACGAAGAGATCATCAACTCCCCCATATCCTCCAGGGTGATGGAGGTCTACAGGAGAGCCGGGGAGACAGTGGAGGCAGGGGAGCCTCTGCTGCGGCTGGAACTCTCGGAAGTGCAGACTGATTATGACAATATGCTGGACGAGGAAAAGATGAAGGAACTCAAGCTGGAGCAGCTGCGCATAACCAACCGCAACAATATCTCCGAGATGGAAATGAATATCGGAATCCAGGAGATGGAACTGGACCGGAAGGCAGCAGCATTGCGCAACGAGCGCTATTTGGACTCCCTCGGGGCCGGAACTCCGGACAAGGTGAGGGAGGCGGAACTGGACTATACGGTATCTAGCCTCAAGCTGGAGGACAGCCGGCGCAAGCTGGAAAACCAGCGGGAGCTGACTGCCGCGGACGAAGCCGTGGCTGAGCTGGACCTGTCGATCTTCCGCAAGAACATGGAACAGACCCGCCGCAAGCTGTACGATGCAGGCATAAGGGCTCCGTACGCAGCGACAATTACTTTCATCAGGAGCGATATAGGTGCCCAGGTAGGACAGGGCGAGAAGCTGGCTATGCTGGCCGACCTGACCCGGTTCAAAGTAGAGGGAGAGCTGGGAGACATGCAGGCCGGCAAGATTGCCGAAGGCTACCGGACTACGGTACTGGCCGGACGGGACACCCTCACCGGGACGGTATCAGTACTTTCCCCCACATCCACAAACGGGCTGATCCAGTTTACAGTCCAGCTCGATGACGAATCTGCCCCTGGACTCCGCTCCGGCCTCAAATGCGAAATATATGTAGTCTATGCATACCGGGAGAACATAACCCGTCTGCCGTCAGGAAGCTACTACAAGGGAGCCGGCAACTACGACCTGTTCGTCCGGGAAGGGGACCGTCTGGTCCGCCGCCGTGTAACCCTCGGCGAAGCCAACTACGACTATGTCGAAGTCATTTCCGGCCTGGAGCCTGGAGAGCAGGCTGTCATCTCTGACATGAGCGACTACACCCGGCAGCCGGAACTGAAAATCAAACCATCCAGAAAGAAATAAACTGAATAAATGATATGAAACTTGGAATCTATTTAAAGGAATCTTGGTACAACCTGCGCAAGGACAGGGTGTACAGTGCGGTGTATATCATCGGTACGGGGCTGTCCCTGGCCCTGGTGACGGCATTCCTGACGGTACAGTCGATGTATTTCGACAACTCCCGTCCGGAAGTTTACAGAGACAGGATGATGATAATACCCAATTTATCGGAATCACAGGAAAATGGCATTAACGCCAATGCCCCCTTAGGCAGGGAGTTTATCGACAGGTTCCTGCTGGAACAACCGATAGAAGGTGTGGAAGCAGTAACTGCCCTACGTTATGAGGACATATCGGTAGGCAATGAAGATGAGGAAGTGGTGAATGCAGTGGCAAACAACGTGGATGAGAACTTCTGGAAGGTATTCGAATTCGATTTTCTCCACGGAAGGGCTCTGGTTCAGGCAAGTTTCGATTTGGCGGTTCCAGAGGCTGTGCTCAGCGAATCGTTTGCCAGGGATTTGTACGGCCGCAGCGATGTCGTCGGGAAAAGTATATTTGTCAACAGAAGAGAATACAAGGTGTGCGGAGTGGCCAGGGACGTCCCGCAGAGCGCCACTCTGGCTTTTGCCCAGCTATGGCTTCCGGATATAGACAGGAACGCCGATGCCGCCGAGATGGAACAGTGGCTTGGGCGCAAGACAATGCTCGGGAACTATTTTGCCGTCGTGCTTGCCAAAGAGAGGAGCTGCTTCGATGATATCCGCAAGACGGTTGAAGACAGGCTGGAACGTTACAACAACAGTGCGGATGTGGAGTGGAAGCTCACACTTAATACAGGAATCCCTTCTGTCCGGGATATGGCCTTCGTCTGGGCCGGAATAACGTCTTCGGCCTATACCTGGATAGGCGCAGCGGTCATGTTCTTCATCATTCTGATACCCATGATCAATCTCACGGGCATGGTGGGTTCCAGGATGGAAACCCGCATGGGCGAATTCGGATTACGCAAGTCCTTCGGGGCATGGCCGGGGGCAATTGTCCGCCAGATTGCAGGAGAAAACCTGCTGCTTACCTTGTCCGGAGGGGTTGTAGGTCTGATTCTTTCTTCCATGTTGCTGATGATATTCCCGGAGCAGTTCAGCCAGATGATCCCGGCAAGAGCCATGGCTGTGGAATTTTCCATGTTCGACATCGATACCGAGGTGTTGTCCTTCCGGGATCTCTTCAAAGTCAAAATCTATCTGATCCTGCTGGCTATAGTGCTGGTCCTGAATATCATTTCCGCTTTGATACCGGCTTGGAAGGTAATACGCCGGCCCATTACTGATTCGTTGAACTCAAAAAAATAAGCAGCTATGATCAAACAGATATTCAAACAGATATGGTTCTACCGCCGCAGCAATGCCTGGCTTTTCCTGGAAATGACCCTTATAGTGGTAGCTTCATGGTTTCTGGTCAACACACTGTGGCCTGATGCATACAGGAAAAACCTTCCCGACGGTTTCGACACTAAAGGAGTATATGCCCTGCAGGTCGAACCTCTGTATTCGGAACAGGACGGATACAGTGAGGAAATGGATACTCCGGAGCAACTGTCCGCAGACTTCCACCATATCGGTCAGTTCCTGAGGAATATACCTGAAATCCGGGATCTGGCTCCGGTCAGTGCGACAATGCCCGGACTGAATATGAGCAATTATAACCGGGGTGTCACCATAGATACTGCCGGAGGGATAAAGAATATGGGATACGGTTACCATGTCCGGGAGGCTGGAGCATGTGATCTGTCGCTTATGGGTTATCGCCGGATATGGCCCGAAAATACTTCCATTGAGGATATCCCTGGTACGGTAATCATCACCGAAGACCTGTCGAAGGTACTCTTCGGAGATGAAAATCCGGTAGGTCGCAGGCTCTCTGAATTCAGCGAAACTCCTGAATTCAACTACAGGATATCAGGGGTCATAGCCCCTGTCAAAGTCAACAGAAACCAGGAATACAAACCCTTTGTCATGTATGCCGGAGCGGACATTACGCAAGTGGAAGACGGTATGGGCTACTTGTGGCTCTTCACACTGGCTCCCGGAACTGACGCAGAAGAATTTATCCGCCAGGCCAACAGAACATGGAGCAGACAGGCGGTTTTCGGAAACTGGAGGGTATATTCAGTACTGTCGGTAGAGAACCTTTTTAATTCCACTGCACGCAATAACTTTACATGGACTGCCCTGCTGGTATTCCTGCTGGTCTGCATTCTCATAGGCGTTGCATCCTTCTCATGGCTTAGGACCAGGGAACGCCGCGGAGAAATAGGCGTACGCAGAGCAATGGGAAGCACAGGCTGCAAAACAGCATTGCCGCTGCTCGCCGAAGTGTGGATCCTGCAGCTGTTCTCGCTGATTGTCGGACTGGTCATTGTCCTGAACATCCTTGTTTTAGGCAAAATTGACTTTTGCCAGACAGCAGCCTACCGCGGCTATGTATCGCAGATTACCATTGACAGCCTGCCCCTGCTTTTCGACCCTGCCCTGCATTTCCTCTGCGTGTCAGGAATAATCGCCGCCATACTGCTGGCCATCGTTACGGTCTCTACCGCAGTGCCTGTGGCGGGAGCGCTGAAAGAGTCTCCGGCAGATGTCCTGAAGGACGAATAACTGTAATTGAATGAAAGGAAAAATATTGAAAATAGATAAAATTATAATGATTATGATCAAACTTGTCGAAATCACCAAAATCTACAGAACCTCCGAAATCGAGACCATGGCACTTGAAAACATCAACCTGGAGGTAAGGGAAGGGGAATTTGTAAGCATCATGGGACCTTCGGGATGCGGGAAATCCACATTGCTCAACATTGCCGGACTGCTCGACGAGCCTACATCCGGAAACGTGGAACTGCACGGGAAACCGGTATCCGGCCTCAATGCCAGGGAAGCCGCCCGATTCCGCAACAGTGAACTCGGCTTCGTATTCCAGAGTTTCCACCTGATCCCTTCCCTCAACGTACTGGACAATGTGCAGATGCCCCTGCTGTACCGCCGCATGGGGGCTGCCGAGCGCAAGGAACGCGCCGTAAGGATGATAGAGGCCGTAGGACTGAGCCACAGGATGAAGCACTTCCCGTCCCAGCTCTCCGGAGGACAGTGCCAGAGGGTGGCCATCGCCCGCGCACTGGTAGGAGATCCCTCGATAATCCTGGCGGACGAGCCGACCGGTAACCTGGACTCCAAGATGGGAGCCGAAGTCATGGAACTGCTGCACAAGGCCAACAAAGAGCGCGGCAAGACCATCCTCATGGTGACCCACAACGAATCCCAGGCCAAGCAGACCGACCGCATCATCCGCATGCTCGACGGCCGCATCATAGGATAACAGACAACACCCTCGCCCCATGGCACTCTGATTAAAGATTTTGAACAACTTTTATAAGTGATGAGGAATATGAAAACGGTATGTTTTTTCAGAAAGGCTTCTGCCGTACTTCTGGCTGCGACTTTGCAAGGCATGTTTCATACTGGAGCTGCTCATGAAATGCCGGATCAGGACAGCATCGGCTTTTCCGGACGGAATGGCTGCGTGATGGAACTGACTCTGGACAGGGCTATGGAACTGGCATGCGCACAATCCGTTGACGCGGCTGTGGCACTGAACCGGCTCAAGAGCGCATACTGGCAGTTCCGCACCTACAAGGCAGAGAGGCTGCCTGAACTGGTGTTCAACGGAACTCTTCCTACATTCAACAACAACTACAACACATACCAGAAACCTGACGGCTCCTACGGATATGTCCGCAGCAATTGGCTGGGACTTACCGGAGAACTGTCGGTCACGCAGAATATTCCGTTTACCGGAGGTACTGTATCCCTGAGCACCGGACTTGACCTTACACGCCAGCTTGGAAGCAACGGCTACAACGAATTCATGGCTGCCCCGATAGCACTTAAATTCAGCCAACCGCTGTTCTCGGTAAATACATTCCGATGGGACAAGAAAATAGAACCTGTACGCTATGCCGAATCACGCGCTGCCTACAGCGAAGATATGGAAACCGTAAAAATGAACACCGTCACATATTTCTTCAACTATCTGCTTGCTGCTGAAAACCTGAAGATTGCCGGACAGAACCTCGAAAATGCCGAGAAGCTCTACTCCATTGCACAGGAACGCCGTACCATAGGCCAGATCTCCGAAACGGAACTCATGCAGCTCCGACTCTCCGCCCTTCAGGCCAAAGCCAAAGTAACCGCATGCCGCAGCAGCCTGAACGGAGCGATGTTCCAGCTGCGGGCCTTCCTCGGACTGTCTGAACAGGACACCATCGTCCCGGTCCTGCCGGAAGCCATTCCGCTGCCGTTCCTCGACTACGAAGATGTGCTTTCCAAAGCCCTTGCCAACAGTTCATTTGCCCAGAACATGCTTAGGCGCAAACTCGAAGCGGACTACAGCGTGGCTACAGCGAAAGGACAACGCTATCAGGTGGACCTCAACGTGACTGTAGGGTATTCCGGCGTAAACCGCGAACTGGCCATTGCCTACAACGACATCCGCGACCAGGAAGTTGTCTCTGTAGGACTGTCAATCCCAATACTGGACTGGGGCAAACGCAAGGGTAAAGTCAAGGTAGCTGAGAGCGATCGGGATGTCGTACATTCCCAGCTGCAGCAGGAGGAGCTCAACTTCAACCAGAACATATTCCTGCTCACCGAGCAGTTCAACAACCAGGCCGGTCAGCTTACGCTCGCGCAGGAATCCGACCGCGTAGCCGCAGCCCGCTACCAGTCCTCTATCGAAGCCTTCATGATAGGACGCATGAGTGTACTCGAACTCAATGATGCCCGCGACGCCAAAGACCTCGCACGACAGGACTACGTACAGCAGCTGTACTACTACTGGTACTACTACTACGATATACGTTCCGTCACCCTCTGGGACTATGCTTCAGGTACTGCAGTCACCTCCGACCTCGAAACCGTCCTCGCAGAAGTCCACACCGATTAGCAGCCCTTACATTGCCGTCACCAACGCACCGTCCCACCCCTGCACGTAACCCCATCCAGCAAACCACACTTGTCCATCGTCCGGCACGCATTCAGTCCCGTGGAATACACCGAATCACAAACACCTTCCCAACATCCCTCCCATGCTCCACAGAGCACTCTCGCCGGGTACGTCTTACACTTTCGCTCGCAGGTGAACCGGCCCAATCCTTGCAACCACTTGTGTTTCAGCGCATTCCTGCAAAACGTGCGGTACACCTGCGGAAGAGCTGGGGCAGGTCATGCTCGAAGCAGGGACTGATTACGTGATACCACAACAACGCCCGTTATTCGGCAAATTTTGGGCGGTGGAAAAGAAGACCGTAGGGGATGTGGGCTAAAAGCCGTTCGGACGGTCTGTAATAAGCATCCTAACATGGAGTCGATTCTATATCTACGTGAAAATCAGTGCGTTAAAAAATCAGGCTTACGCTAGGTTTATCGAAAACGGGGCAAAAACGGCTGTTTCGGGTAAACCTAACATTAGGCCACATCTCAATACGCCTGATAATCAGCACTTTTCACGGGCATGGAAATGTTAGGATCCAAAAATTGCGCTGGCACTGTTGAGTGGTTGCCGGATGGAAGCGAGAAGCACGACTTGATGGCCGCAGCGCAACGGCGAGGTACATGGCACTGGTGAGGCAGGCGTCCGGGGGACGACGCCCATGACTTTGCATAAGAGCGGATTCGTAACAGACTGGATATAAATAATATACAGAAGAGCCTCTATGCAAAGGGTCTTGAAAACGGGCGATTTTTGGCTGAAACGGGGAGGGTTTGCATAATGGTCGTTCTGATAAGTAACTGATAAACAGAGGGATATGGTTTTGCTTTTATGCAAAGGGTCGCAAGCGTGGGGCCGGATGCGGAGACCGGGGCGATACAGAGACCAGGACGGTTCAGAAGACCGGGGCGATTCGAAGACCAGGCGATGCGGAGACCGGGGCGATTCGAATACCGGAAAACGGAGGGAGCAATGGGAGGAGAGAAACCTGAATCACGACGGGAGGGGGTTGCAAGGCGGATGCTCCCGTTGCCTGTTATTCGCCGGCCTTGAGAGACGGGTGCACATACCGGCCCATGGGCACTGATATTTTTCCGTACTCAATGGCCCGCACAGGGCATCTGTGTATGCAGGCGGTACACTGGACGCAGTTGCCGCCCCAGACCGGATGGCCGTCTTTCATGGTAACGGTACCTGCCGGACAAACCCGTTCGCAGAGCCCGCAACCGATACACGAAGCCCCGGCAGCAAACCCCGCCTTCTTGCGCTTTACCACAATCTTCCTGAACCAGGGATAGATTACACGGCTTTTAAAAAAAGGGGAAGGACCGGCCACATATTCCAAGTCCGAGCCACCTCTCCTTATTTCTGCCAGAATCCTGTCTGCAGCGGCCGGAGCAGCAGCCAGTTTTGCATCCCGTACCGCTTCGGCATCCACCCCGAAACCTTTCATAAGCACGAAAGTGTTGGGCATCTGCAAAGAGCCGCAAGCGGTCAGCCTTATTCCTCTGGAGGCCAGCGCGGCGGAAATGATCCTGTCCGTCAGTCCGCAGTTGTCCCCGCATGTACACAAAGCATATACCGGCTGCCCAGAATACCCGTCAAGCGAAAGTACGGATATGAAGTCGAGCATCATCGTAGCCGGTCCCCAGTAATGGACCGGAAACACCAGTACCAGGGGTTCATCCTGTGCAATCGTATACCGGCACTCCTTCGGGTGCTTTTTCAGTTCCGCAGCCACCGCTACCGGTTCACAGCCCAGACCTAAACCAATCTTTTTTGCCAGCCATAAAGAATTGCCGGCACCTGAAAAATAAAATATCATTGCTTTATGAAAGGATTTACCGTTACATAAATAATGTTGGAAAGATGACTGAATACCATCTTGGCATTCACATTCGATTCAATATACAGTCTGGCTTCCCCGAAAGCGGCAGCAGCCTTTTCGCAGAATGGAAGAGAAAGCCGTCCGGACATCCTTTCCACAGGTTCTTTCTCAGCCGGATGCATATTCGCCAAGGAAGGCAAACCCAGAGACACCATCATCATTTTGCGCAGGAATTCCTCCGCATATATGCAGAATGCCTTCTGCTTTTCCCTGCCGAGGGCAACCAGCTCATCATTCCCGGAAAGCAATGCCACCAGATCACGCTTGACTGCAGACTCCAGCATTGACACAAGCAAGGGGGCATACAGCACTGTATCAGACACCTCCCCTGCCATATCAAGCGCCATGCCGATACTTCCTCCGGAACTTCTCCCGAATCCCAGAGCCTCATCCCGGGACATTCCGGCAGATGCCTGCAGTACATCTGCAACTTCCTCTGCAGAAGCAGGATACAGCCTAACCGGCAAGGTCCTGGACCGTATAGTCCCCAGCACTTTCTCGGGAGCATGCGTGACAAACATAAAATAGGTGTCGGGCATCGGTTCCTCTACCACTTTCAGCAGTCTGTTGGCAGCTTCGGCATTCATGCGCTCCGGCAGCCATATCACCATATACTTGTTGAATCCTTCATATGACTTCAGCGACAGCCTGTCCAGTATCAGCTTTGCCTCCATTACATTGATGATCCCTGACTTATCCTCGATTCCCATCTTCGTGTACAGGTCCTTTTCGGTAAAATACGGATTCCTGACGGCAAGTTCCATCCATTCGGAGATGAACATGTCGCTTACCGGCTTCGAAGAAGTACCGGATTTCTTTGTTGCATTCACAGGAAAGGCAAAATGAAGGTCAGGGTGCTGCAGTGCAGATATTTTCCTGCATGTAGGGCATACTCCGCATGAATCCACCCCTTCTTCCCTGTTCGGACATGACAGATACTGGATAAACGCCAGCACCATAGGCAATGCCCCGCAGCCGTCCTGCTCGATGAACATCATAGAATGCGATGTCCGCCCATTGTCCGCCATTTTGATCAGACGCGCCTTGAGTTCTCCGTTCCCTATGACTTCTTTAAATTGCATATCGAAGTTCAAATATAAATATTTATCTTTGTAGTTTATTGGAATTATGGAAGAAAATAAAATAATATATGATTGCTCCCGCGGATGCTCCGTAGAAAGGACAGACCAGGGGGAACTTATCTGCACATACCTTCCCGGATGCTGCAAACTCAAGGAATTCAACTGGCTTTCGAATATCACGAATGACCGTCTGGGCAACCGTATATTCGAAGTAAGGTTCAAGAACACGCGTAAGGGATTTTATGAAAACACCTCCGGACAGAGACTAAAGAAAGGGGATCTGGTAGTCGTAGAGGCTGCGACTGGACATGACCTGGGCATTGT
>CAZXFF010000022.1:0-29929 GCA_964640305.1 uncultured Muribaculaceae bacterium
AATTTAAACAAATTATTAATCAGAATTCTGTTGCATTTGCAAGTTGAATTCAGCTTAGTTATCATGAACGCGGAAACAAATCTCGAGGCTTACGAAGCCCCCAAATGTGAAATCATCGAAATGCAGCAGGAAGGTGTACTTTGCGGAAGCTCCGTACACGATCCTTATTTTGAAGACGACTTTATATGGTAATGCTTATGAAAACGTCACGTATATTATTATTAGGTGCAGCAGCCGTGCAGTCGGCTGCCTGCAGCAAGGAAGAAATAGTGTCGGGTGGTGACAGTGATTCCCGACTTGTGCCCATGACCTTTACTGCCGATATGGTGCTGACGCGCACCCAGCTGGCGGAGGGAAACGCCGTACACTGGATGGCCGGAGACAAGATAGCTGTATTTGATGGATGGAACCGGAACGAATTCACTGCCACAGAGGTAAACGGAAGCAGCGCTACATTCACAGGTCGGGCTAATAGTAGTGACAGTTACTATGCTTTCTATCCTTACGATGCAGTAATTACATATTATGGTGAAGAGATTGTATTCAATTTACCTCCCCTCCAAACCCCTGTGGCAGGCACTTTCGCGCCTAATCTGGCACCTTCGTATGCCAAGCCTACGTCCGGTACCAGCTTTCACTTCGAGAACCTTTGCGCACTGGTAAAGTTTACCGCCGGAGCTGATATGGATGGTATTATATCCCTTATGGGGACCAACAAAGAAAAGCTGGCCGGAAGGGTGAGATATGACAGAAATACCGGTGACTTGACATTTCCTGTTGATAATGAAGCGGCTGCTCTGGTCAGCCTCAATGGTAAATTCGACGCTGGAAAAACCTACTATTTCGTCGTAGCTCCCGGAACACTGGCCAATGGCTTCAGCCTGCTCTACGAAGACAGCGAGGGCAAGCTCTACCGCAAGGCCACCGACAAGAATACAGAAATTAAGGCCGGACACATCCTTAATTTAGGCACACTGTCACTGGCAGGCTTTGAGAAGGCTGTCATCAAGGAGATATATGATGCTCTTGGAAGCGGAAGTGCTACTGCGAATGCTGACGGTACTGTCACTATCAGCGATGCCGATGTGACGGCTCTGGCAGCGATGACAAGTCTGAATGTAGCGTATAAAAACTTGGCCATCTTGGGCGGTATAGGCTATTGCACTGGTCTGACCTATTTGGGATGCGACAGAAACCAATTGATGACGTTGAATATCAGTGGATTGACTGAGCTGACCTATTTGGAATGCTGGAACAACCAATTGACTTCATTGGATCTGAGCAAACTTACCAAATTGGAGTACTTGGATTACAGCGACAACCAACTACCCACAGTGGATTTCACCATGCTGGAAAATCTGACCACCTTGATATGTACTGGTAACGAACTGACCTCCTTGGATGTCAGCATGCTGACCAATCTGACCAGTTTGCAATGTTACTACAACAATCTGACTACTTTGGATGTCAGCATGCTTACCAATCTGACAGACTTGAGATGCCATATGAACAAGCTGAATGCACTGGATATTAGAGCACTGTCTGCTCTGGGACATCTGGAGTGCGGCAATCAACAAGGAAATTTGACCCTGACTCTGACATCAGAGCAGAATACTAAGTGGGAAAGCAAGTGGAAGGATGAACTATATAACACAAATGTCTCCCTCAACGTGAAAGACTGACCTTTATACGCTTATCTTGTAAAGGGAGCGCCAAGTAAATGCCGTTATAGCGAACAGGCACGAATGCGAGATTTATACAGATCTCCGTCCGTGTCTGTTTTTTTATGTACCTGCAATCAGCACTTGCAATGCCCCTTCCAGTACAGAGATTTCATCCCTCCACCGCAGCTGAACCGGCCCTTTTCTGCTCACTTCCTCCTCAGGTGAACCGGTGCAATCTGTGCAACCATCTGTGCTCCAGTGTATTGCCCCAAATCGCTCGGTACACCTGCGGGAGCCTTGCATTTGCGAATCTGCCCCAGAACGCCTTCTCGCCGCGGTGCGCCCTCCTTTCTCTTCCGCAGGTGAACCAGGCCTTTTTGGCTAACTTGCAGAGTACCAGCGTGTTTCAGCGAATCGTGCGGTACACCTGCGAAAACTCCCCATCCGGCAATGTGCTCCAGATGTGCCTCTCAAGCCGGTTTGCACTTCTCCGTCCTCCGCAGGTGAACCGGCATAATCTCTGCAACCATCTGTACTCCAGCATATTACCGCAAATCGCGCGGTACACCTGCAGAAAGTTTCAGGCAGGCAGCTTGCTCGTAATGGGTTCGACATGTTGCACGGTGCCACAACGCCCATTATCCGGCAAATTCCGGGCGGTGTGGAAGATGTCCGGATGGAAGGGTGGATTCCGGGTGGTATGGATGAGAGGTGCTCGATGTGAATACGGAAGACGAATGACAACGGGAGGAAAGAGTGATTTTGAGGGGGCGGGAAGTCGTACAAGCGCACATCAGTTGTAAATCTGCATATTAGGAATATACATGAATGTTAGGATCGCCCAAATAGGGGCAAAATTGGCTGTTCCAGGCAAACCTAACGTATGTACACTTTGCAACTATGTTGATAATCAAAATTTTGCAAGGATGAAAGAATGTTAGGATACGGAAATAGCACTGGAGCAGCTGAGTGCCTGAGGATAGGAGGGATTTGATACTGGATGGATTGCGCAAAGAGGAGGTGTATGGCGCGTGGTAGTACGGCATTCTGGGGCTTTGCATAGTGGTAAATCTGTAATGCTCCGGTTATTAGTAGATACCGAGACGGATCTATGCAATCAGTTATCAGGTAGATGTTAAGGCGGTTCGTAAGCGTCTCCGCTATGGCGTATTGACATGAACTGTCACATAGGCGATCTTTGCATTGTAAATGTAGTGGTGTGTTAGGTCTTGTAAATGCAGGATTTCTCGCGAGACATGACGGGGTCTTTGCATAAGACAGAAGCGCTAACGTCCAGGGTGTTAGGTAGATATGCCTACAGGATGCACACTCACAAGGGGTCGGCAGTGGACTGGATACCACAGTGCGCGTTCTTACGTAAATTTTGGGTGATGAAGGCAGGAGGTGGTTCGATGAACTTGCATTTGTACCGGTAATTCATTTTAATAGTGACGGATGTATTGTTTATAACAAAAAAAAGTTTAAATTAAGCGCAAAATAGTTAAAATGAATAGCTTTATGGAAACAGAAATCATTGTGAACAGAAAGACAATCCAGGAGCCCTATGAGGCTCCCAAGTGTGAGATTATCGAAATGCAGCAGGAAGGTGTGCTGTGCGGCAGCAGTAAACATGACCCTTACCAGGAAGACTTGTTTAATTGGTAATGCTTATGAAAACATCAAGAATCATCTTATTGGCCGCAGCAGCAGTGTTGCTGTCCGCCTGCAATAAGGAAGTATTCCCTGTCTCCGGCAATAATGACGGAACAGCAGGACCGATACCCATGACTTTTACAGCCGACGTGGTGCAGACCCGTACCCAGCTGGCTGAAGGCAACGCTGTACATTGGACTCCCGGTGACCAAATAGCCGTATGGGATGAGCAAATTGTAAATGACTTCACTGCCACTTCAGTGAACGGCAGCAGTGCCATCTTCGAAGGCACTGCACTCCAGAAGGATTTTTACACCGCCTTCTATCCATATTCAATTCTGGGCTATGAGGGCATAAACCATTCTTCCATCCGTTTCATCCTGCCCGAGGAGCAGACTGCCGTTGCCGGCAGTTTCGCACCTGACGTGGCCCCCTCGTGGGCACAGGCCAAGGACGGCAGCACCAGTTTCCACTTCCAGAATCTCTGTGCTCTGGTCAAGTTCACCGCAGGGGCAGATATGACCGGGGAAGGCACGTTCACCATTATAGGCGGCAAGGCCACTGAAAATCTGGCTGGAGAAGTGATCTTCTATATCGATGACGGTTCTCTGACCTTTACTGAAGACCTCGCATACACATACAAGCACATCACTCTCAAGGGTAACTTCGAGGCTGGAGAGTCCTACTACATCGTCATAGTTCCCGGCACACTGCCAGACGGATTCAGCCTGCTGTATGAAGACAGCGAGAACAGGCTCTACCGCAAGGCCACGGCCAGATCAGTGATTCTCACTGCCGGACACATCCTCGATTTAGGGACATTGTCCCTGTCTGATGACTTCGAGAAGGCTGCATATAAGGAGATATATGAAAATATTGAAGGAGGAACCGGTACCGTGAATGCAGACGGCACTGTCAACTTGAGCGATGCCGACCTGTCAGCCTTGGCGTCATTGACAGAGATGAAGTTAGAAAATGACCCTTCTCTTTCACAAGGGCTGACTTCATTGGGAGGTATAGGCTACTGCACCGGACTTACAAAACTGGTCTGCTATGGGAATTCTCTCACAAATCTGGATCTTGGCCATTTGACCGGCCTGACATATCTGGATTGTTCCGGTAATTTTACGGAACATCTGGATATCAGCGGACTGCGTAATCTGACTTATTTGAATTGCCGTTTTAACAAGCTGGCACAACTTGACCTCACAAATCTGCCCGAACTGACTTATTTGGATTGCCAACTCAATCAGCTTGCAGCACTTGATCTAAGCAATCAGACAAAACTGGAGTCTCTATATTGTAATAATAATAATCTCACCGAACTTGACATCACGAATCTGCCCGATTTGTCAGTTTTGTTCTGTGGAAACCAAAATATAGGTGCGAACAATCATATGATGCTGACCCTGACAGAGGCACAGGAAGATTATTGGTATAGTACTTGGATAAATAATGAGAATAATAATAGAGTCTCCCCGATAATTGACAACAATCAGTAATAACCTTCCGAAGGGCTATTTTTAACCATGCATGTGGCTGTCATTGGCGGTTGCCGATTCCCTTGGGGTGAAAGTCTGCGTCAGTGCCGGATCAGTCATCAATGACAATGGCCCCGCCTCCTAATGACCGGTAGAGGTCCACTATGAGGCGGCAGTACTTCATCTGGAGTTCCATGTAATCCAGGCGGCAGTCGAAATATTTTTCTTCGGCAGAAAGGACTTCAAGGTAGCTGGCGTACTGCAGGTGGAAGAGTTCCATCGCATTCTCGGAAGCATCCTTATAGCTTTGCATTTCGTTCTCCTTCAGTATCTGCTGCTCCTGGGTAAACTGCAGTTCCGAGACAACCCCTACCACTTCCTGGTATGCAGACAGCACTGTCTGGAAATAGTTGTTGAGGGCTATTATCTGTTCGCTTTTGGCGTTTTCCCAATTCGCCTTTATTCTGCCTGACTGGAAAATGGGGGCGGTAAGGCCGGCAGCCAGACTGAATACCAGTGAGGCCGGAGAGGTGAAAAGGAATGCAGCGTCAAAGGCATTGAAACCACCGCCCCCTGCCAGGGAAAGGGTAGGGAAGAATGCCTTCTTGGCCGCTTCTGCATCGCATTCTGCTGCCATGAGTTCGCTTTCTGCAATCAGAATGTCAGGCCTGTACTGCAGCAATTCTACAGGGACTCCGATTTCTGTCCTGAACTGGATTTCCTGAAGTTCTTCGAACGAGATCCTGTCTATGCTCTGCGGAAGTACGCCCATCAGCAGGGACATGGCCCTTTCCGTTGCCATTATCTCGGCTTCATTGTTCAGAAGCATTCCCTTGAGGTAGTAAAGTCTGGCATTGAACTGGTCCACTGCAAGTTGGGTCTCTTCCCCCGAGTTCTTCAGCTCAGCAGTCAGTTCACAGGATTTTTCGGTATCCTTGATATATTCTTCGATTACGTTACGGAAATAGTCCAGTCCTATCAGCCTGAAGTAGTTGTTGGCTACTTCCCTGATGATGTAGCTCTGGGAAAGGCGTACAGCTTCGGATGAAGCCATCCATCTGTGCATGGCAGCCTGTTTCTTCTTTGTGATTTTTCCCCAGATGTCAACTTCCCATTGGAATGTGATTCCCAGACTGAAATCGGAATACGGATCGGGAAGTCCGGTCATGTCGATACCGTCGAGAGTATAGCGTCCGAATCTTTCTACTCCGGCACCTGCTCCGAAACTGGCAGATGGAAAGTATGCGCCTCTGGCTACCCTGATTTCGTTGGAGGCTATGTTAACCCTCTCCATTGCTATGCGGAAAGAGTAGTTGTTCTCCAGTGCAGTGCTGATATATCCTTGTAGCAGTGTGTCACGGAAGTATTCTTTCCAGTGCAGTTTTGCAATGGTGGTAGTATCGTTCCTGTCCAGACCGATATACTGGTCCGGCAGCTTCCTGTCTTCCTTTGTCAGTGTTACACCAGGACCGCATGATACGGCTGCTGCCAGGATGGTCACTATGAGCAGTCTATTCATCATCATCTTCTTCATGGGCCTTTTCTTTTTTCAGTTTTGTTCCTATATGTTCAAAAATCACGTAAAGTCCTGGGATAATGAATACCCCGGCTAAAGTTCCTACTAGCATTCCGCCTGCAGCGGCTGTTCCGATCGAACGGTTTCCTATGGCACCGGCTCCGGTAGCTATCACTAGGGGGATAAGTCCGCAGATGAATGCAAAAGATGTCATGAGAATAGGTCGCAGACGGCTTACTGCTCCTGCAATGGCAGCCTGAACTATATCATTGCCCTGTTTTCGGTACTGGTTTGCCATCTCTACTATGAGGATAGCATTTTTCCCCAGCAGTCCTATCAGCATGACGAGGGCCACCTGTGCATAGATGTTGTTTTCCAGTCCCAGGATCTGCAGGAAAAGGTACGATCCGAACACTCCTGGAGGAAGGGAGAGAATGACGGGGAACGGCAGCCACAGGGATTCATACTGGGCAGCAAGAAGCAGGTATACGAAAAGGAGACATATCGCAAAAATACGTACAGCTTGTCCGCCGGATTCCTTTTCTTCCTTGGTGACACCTGACCATTCTATGTCATAACCTCTCGGAAGGCATTCTTTTGCAATGCTTTCCACAGTGGCTATCACTTCTCCGGAACTTACCCCCTTGGCTTCTTCTCCTGTTATGAGGGCAGAGGGGAACATGTTGTAGCGGGTTATCTGGTTTGGACCGTATACCCTCTCCATCGTAAGGAAGTTCGAGTAGGGCACCATAAGCCCGTTCCTGTTCTTTGCAAACAGGGAATATACGTCTTCAGGATTTTTCCTGTATTCGGGTGATGCCTGCATCATTACTTTGTACATCTGGCCGAAGCGTATGAAGTTCGAGGAGTAGAAACTTCCGATGTATGACTGCAGGGTGAGCATCGCTTCGTCCAGGTCGATACCAAGCCTTGCCGCCTTCTGCAAATCCACTTTTATCATGTATTGAGGGAAGTTCGGGTTGAATCCTGTGGATACTCCTCTGAGACGCTCGTCTGCATTGAGACGTGCAAGGAAAGTCTTGATGACTTTGTCCATGTCTTCATAGCTGCCGGCCGTCTTGTCCTGAAGGCGCAGCTCGAAACCGCTTGCATTACCGAATCCGGGAACTGTCGGGGGCAGGAAGAACTGTATCTCCCCGTCTTTGATGTGTGATACCCTTTCTTCGTACTGCTCGATGAGTTCGGCGGCAGTGTATTTCCTTTCGTCCCAGGGGACAAGGTTAATCATACCCATACCGAAGCTGGCACCTTCGGTCTCGCTCATCAGGCTGTATCCTGCAAGTGTCGAGATGTTTTCCACTTCTTCCAGCGGAAGCAGTTCTGCCTGGATCTTGTTGAGGGTAGCTTCGCTTCTCTCAAGTGTTGCACCGGGGGGCGAGTCGATGTTCACGTATATCATTCCCTGGTCTTCGTTAGGTATAAAACCGGAGGGAAGAATAAATGTTATACCCCAAGTAGCCAGAGCGAATGCTATTATGAGCATTACGGTATCGGTTTTCCGTCTGAGGAACCTGCCTAGCATATGGCGGTATCTGTATTCAATGGCTTCATATTTCCTGTTGAACCAGTCAAAGAACAGTTTTACTATTCCTTTCTTTTTCGATTCCCCGGGCTCTGTCCGTTTCAGCAGCAGTGCACACATGGCAGGGGAAAGGGTAAGGGCATTCACCCCGGATATGACAATCGCTGCAGCCAGAGTAAGGGAGAACTGCCTGTAGAAGATACCAACAGTCCCCTCCATAAATCCGACAGGTACAAATACTGCAGACATTACCAGAGTGATGGATACGATAGCGCTCCCGATTTCTTTAATCGCTTCTACTGATGCCTTGTAAGGAGACAGTCCTGAGTCATGCATCTTCACGTGGACCGCTTCCACTACCACAATGGCATTGTCGACGACAATCCCTATGGCTAGTACCAGAGCAAAAAGGGTAAGCATATTGATGGAGAATCCCATTGCCTGCATGAAAAAGAATGTTCCGATAAGGGATACAGGTACGGCAATGGCCGGAATGAGGGTCGACCGGAGATCCTGCAGGAAAAGGTAAACTACCAGGAACACCAGCAGGAATGCTTCGACAAGTGTCTTCAGTACGGATGCTATCGACGCATCCAGGAATCTGGAGACATCGTAGGAAATATTGTAATCCATCCCGGGTACAAAAGTGTTCTCCTTGATTTCAGCCATCTTTTCCTTGATGTTTTTGATGACCTCACTGGCATTTGAGCCAGGTCTCTGCTTTATCATTATCGAAGCTGACGGCATCCCGTCGGTCATGGAGACCATCTTGTAGTCTTCTGAATCGAATTCAATATCAGCGATATCCTTAAGTCTTAGCAGTGAACCGTCAGAAAGGGATTTTACAATAATTTCCCCGTATTCTTCCGGTGTGCTGAATTTGCCGGTGTACTGGAGTACATACTGTAGCTGCTGAGGCAGTTTGTCGGAGCTGACACCGGTCTTTCCGGGGGCAGCCTCGATGTTCTGGCTCCGGATTGCATCTGTGACATCCTGGGGGGAGAGGTTGTATGCTGCAAGCCGGTTAGGATTCATCCATATACGCATTGCATAGTCCCTTCGTCCCATTATCTCCACAAATCCAACACCGTTGATCCTTTTCAATTCCCTCAGGATATTGATGTCGGCAAAGTTGTATACGAATTTTTCAGTATGGGTAGTATCAGTACTGAAGATATTGAGGTACATCAGCATGCTGTTGACCTCTTTTTCAGTAACGACTCCGGCCCTTATCACTTCTTCAGGCAGTTCGTCCAGAATGGTTGTAACCCTGTTCTGGACGTTCACGGCAGCTACATCGGGATCCGTCCCTACCCGGAAATATATGGTAGTGAGAGACATCCCGTCGTTTGTACATACTGTGGTCATGTATGTCATACCGGGGACTCCGTTTATCGCCCTTTCCAGAGGAGTGGCGACGGTTTTGGACATTACGTCTGCACTTGCCCCTGTATATCTGGCTGTTACGGTTACAGAAGGAGGTACGATGTCGGGAAACTGGGTAATTGGCAAAGACTGGATTGCGAGCAGTCCGAGACATGTAATGAGTACGGAGATGACTGCCGACAGGATTGGTCTGCGTATGAATCTCTTGAACATTGTCAGTATCCTCCCCTAATTGTTTTCTGTTGTTTCGGACATTTCCGACAGACTGTCCACATCCAGATCCTTGTATTCTATTTTGCTGCCTTCCTTGACTTCCTGTATTCCGGAATATACGATTCTGGTACTGTCTTCGAGGTCATTTGCAATATAGAAACCCTTGTATCTGCCCAGAGGTTCGAAACTTCTGATCCGGACAGTCTTGTTAGCCATTATTACATATATATAGGTGAACTCCTGAATTTCGAATGTTGACTGCTGCGGTATCAGGAAAACATCGGACATGTGGGTTGTCATGCTGATTTTACCGGTAACCCCATGTCTGAGAAGTCCGTCAGGGTTCGGAAACCTTGCGCGGAAAGCAATGGAACCGGTACCCCTCTCAAAGTCCCCCTCAATGGTCTCGACTCGTCCCATGTGTTCGTATCTTGAACCGTCAGAAAGATACAGGCGAATGCTGTCAGTGTTCGCGAAATCCTTGCCGCTCAGCTGTGCTCTCATGTATTTGAGGTAGTCGGATTCGTTCATCCTGTAATATGCAAACACATCGGATACGTCACTTATGGTAGTGAGGATACTTTCTGTGTTTACAATACTCCCGACTTTGTACGGTATCCTGTCTACGTATCCGTCATAGGGGGCTACGATCGTGGTATAGCTGAAGTTCAGCTGTGCTCTCTGGAGTTGGGATTCTGCCTGGTCTACCTTGAGTTCTGCGACTTCCAGTTCGGCTTTGGCCTTCTTCAGACGGATCTCGGAAATTATTTCCTTGGCGACCAGGCGCTCTATCCTTGATACTTCATAGCTTGCCATCTGGTATTCTGCCTCTGCCTGTTTCAATGAGGCCTCTGCTTCACGTACCTTTTCCTGATGTTCTACTGCGCTCAGGCGAAACAGGACATCTCCCTTACGGACCATCTGTCCTTCATCGATACATATCTGTTCGATGAATCCTTCTACTTAGGGTTTGACTTCTACGAACTGGACTCCATGGATGTCTGCAACGAATGTCCTTGGTACATCAATGGAATGAGTTGTTAGTACAATGGACGGGGTGCTTTTGTCTTTATGGTAGGTGACTCCCTCGCCTTCATTGTATTTGCAGGCAGCAATGGTAATGGCCATGACTGCCACAATGAAAAATCTATGTGTCATTTCAGGTTAAATTTAGTGTATGTAATCGTAAGTGAATTCGACTTAAGCAGCCGAATGTGTGGATGAAACGTACGATAAGGGGCTATATCCTTAGTCTACACAGATATGAACAGTCAGTATTGGCGGTTCCGGTACTGTAGTCGAAAAAAGACGTGGCAGCCGGTTTCTCGGAAAAACAACCGGATACTGCCGGAGCAACCGGAATAGCGTATTTCTGCTGTCTGACCTTTTTGGGAGTGGAGGATGTCTCTGCACAACCGTATTCCAGGTCAGGAGCATAGTCTGCAGTGTATGCGTATGCGCACGGCAATGTACATTCGATCTTTGTACATGCCGACTGGTTCTGGAATGTGAATATCACCAGAATGTAGAATATCAGTTTCGCCGCTTTCACTACTTGATAAAAAGTCGCGCAAAACTACTCAAAAATGAATAAAGAAACAATACGTCAGAACAGTGTCGAGATGTTGGTGGTGAAAAGTTTTACCGATATTGCAAGAAGTATTATGCCGAAGAATTTCCTGAGGATATACACTCCTCCCTTTCCAAGCACTTTTTCTACAAGGTTGAGATGCCTGAGGGCAAAGAATACTATTACCATATTCAGGAAGATGGCAACAATGATGTTCACAACGTGGTACTCGGCTCTCAGTGACAGCAGGGTCGTAAGGGCTCCTGCTCCTGCAATAAGCGGAAATATTATCGGGACAATAGTTGCCGATCCCCCAGGTCCGTTGTATTTGAATATTTCTATGTCCAGGATCATTTCTGCAGCAAGAATAAGTATTATAATGGATCCAGCCACGGCAAAAGATTCGATATTGACACCGAACAGGGAAAGTACTACATCTCCCAAAAAGAGGAACAGGATAAATATAAGGAATGAAAACACTGCTGCTTTACCGGCTTCCACTTTCAATCCTTTTTCTTTAAGACCTACTATTACTGGAATGGAGCCGGTGATGTCTATTACTGCAAAAAGTACCATAAAGGCACTGAGAATTTCTTTAATACTGAAAGCGGACATAAATACCATTATATAATATATGCAATTGCAAATTTATTTATAAAAGAGTGTTTGCCAAATAAAAAAACATTATATTTGTGGAAACAATAATATCAAAGAGATGAAAGAACTTATTGAAAAGATCAATGCCGAAATTGAAGTTTTCCAGAAAAATGCGGAAGCTCAGGCGGAAAAAGGCAACAAAGCAGCCGGAACACGTGCTCGTAAAGCATCTTTGGAACTTTGCAAGCTGTTGAAGGATTTCAGAAAGGCTTCTATCGACTTCACGAAATAATTCCGGAAGACTTATTGACCAGAGGCTGACCATAAAAGCGATTGCGCTTTGGTGGTCAGCTTTTTGTATTCCGGCAGACCGGTGCTTTGTCAGAATAGTGTAGTTATTTGAGAAAAAACGTGAATTCTTACTCGTTCTGACCATCTAACTTTGTGGTAAATCCAAAAAAGCACCTATGGAACAGTTTACTAACAAATCACTTTTTAATCTGATTTCTTTAATATTCTGTGCATTCTTGTCAGTACAGTGTGTTGAGAAACAGGAAGAACCTTATCTGACAGCAGAAACCACCAAAGTTGAGGCCGAGGCTTCTCAGACTTTGGTGGTTCTTGCTTTTGACTCCAACACCCAGTGGAAAGTTACGGCAGAATCTTCATGGCTTTCTACAGGAGGTATAAAGTATGGTGAGGGCAACGGATTGCTCGAGCTTACACTTCTGGAAAACGGAACTACCGATGAAAGAAAGTGTGAGGTGACGGTTACTCCCTCATCCGCATCGCTTGCCCCGCTGAAATTTGAAGTTGTGCAGTACGGAACAGATCCGGTCCTGTCAATAGCAGCCGATACTCTTGAAGTCCCTCAGGTTTCCGGTACAGAAACTGTAAAGGTGACATCCAATGTGGACTTCAAAGTGGTTGTAGAAGCAGAGTGGCTGTCCGTCAGACAGGATCAGGGAAGCCTGATCATTTCCTATTCTGAAAATGACGTGACGTCTGTCAGGGAAGGAAAGATCGTAGTAGTGTCCGAGGCCAAGAATGTTTCGGATACTGTTGTGGTGGTACAGGAGGCCAGGACACCTGCATTCCTCAGAGTGCAGTCAGATCTTTCACTTGACTATGGCTCCGGTACAGAGAATGTAGCTGTAGAGACAAATGTGGACTATGAGGTAGAGACAGCGGCCGCATGGCTTACCATATCCAAGACAACGCAAGGCATTACAGTGGAATATGAAGCCAATAACGATCCCGAGCCAAGAAGCGCAAAAATAACTTTCAGGACACTTGTGGACGATATAACTGCAGAGATGTCTGTCGCCCAGGAAGGCAAACCTCTTTCGAAGAGGCAGGCAGATTCATTGGCACTTGTGACTTTCTACAACAATACTAACGGGGCTTCATGGAAGAACAAGTGGGATTTATCCGCACCTATGAATGAATGGTACGGAGTCAATCTTACAGAGGAAGGCCGTGTATGGGAACTGAATCTGTGGGAAAACAATATTTCCGGGGATCTGGGTGATTGCCTGACTGTTCTGGAGGAAGCAGGTCAGTTGCATTTTTCCGGAAACAATCTTACCGGAACCTTGTCTCCGAAATTCGCAAACCTCAAGAAAATGCGTCTGTTCTCCATAGCCGGAAACAATATGGAAGGAAGTATCCCGGCGGAGTTCGGAAGTATGGTGAATCTGGAGAATTTCTATCTGGACAACAACCGCTTCTCAGGAGAAATACCTCAGGAAATATTCGATAACCCCAACTGGGAAAGATGGGAAGAGTTCGGATTCAGGAGACAACAGGAGGGTTATGGTTTCACAAATTAATATTACAGAGCCATGAAAAAGAAATTGATGCTTATTATCGCAATATTATTGCCGAATCTTATTTTTGCACAGAATTATACATGTTCTGGAATAGTCGTAGATGAATCCGGTCAACCCCTGCCTGGAGTTGAGGTTGTCGAGATGAGTACGATGAACTATACCGTGTCAGAGAGTGACGGTACCTTTTCTCTGGAAGTAAAGAACAAGGAATCGATGGTAAGGTTTTCATTCATCGGTATGATTGAACAGCTGATTCCTGCCTCCAGAGCATCCAGAGTCGTCATGAAGCAGGATATCATAGCATTGGATGATGTGGTGGTCACTGCGTATGGCTCGATGAAGCGCGAGGCTTACACCGGGTCTGCTACAGTCGTCAACGATAAGAAGATCGAAGAAATGAAAGTCACCAGTGTATCGCAGCTCCTGCAAGGTGCCAGCTCCGGGGTGCAGGTAATAAACGGTAACGGGCAACCTGGATCGGATGCTGAGGTAAGGATCAGGGGTATCAGTTCAATCAACGGTAACAGCTCTCCTCTTTATGTTGTGGACGGAGTGCCCTATGGAGCTTTTGTGAATGCGATAAATCCCAGGGATATCGAGTCCATTTCAGTCCTTAAGGATGCTGCAGCGACAGCTCTGTACGGTTCAAGGGCTGCGAACGGTGTAATTATGATTACAACGAAGAAAGGATCCGGAGGAGCACCTAAATTCTCCCTGGATGTAAATACCGGTATCTCCCAACTGGCAGTAGGCCTTCCTGAAAAAGTGGATCCTGTACAGTATCATCTGCTTGCATGGGAAGCAGTACGGAACGGATATCTGGACGCCGGTGAGACGGAGTATTCGGCAGCCAGCCTTGCTACCGCCAATCTTGGCAGCTATCTCAGGGTGAATGCTTTCAACGTGAGTAACCCTGTAGGAACGGACGGCCGTTTCGTGGAAGGAGCCCAATATCTTTGGCCAGGCAACAGCTGGTCGGATGCACTTATGAGCAGCAAACTGCGCACAGAACTCAATGCAAGCGTTAGCGGTTCTGCCAATAATGTAAGCTACTATATGTCATTCGGTTACCTTGACGACAACGGTGCTTTGACCGTGTCTTCATTCGAAAGGCTTACAAGCAGAATGAATATAAGCACTACAGTCGCAAAAATCCTGGATGTCGGAATGAACCTGTCATATTCGCATTCCAAACAGGATTCTCCTGATCAGTCCAGGGCAATACGCTTTATCAATGAGGTGCCCGATATATATCCGGTATATGAGTGGGATTACGCCAATTCAACCTGGAAGACGGACGGAAGCGGCAACCGGATACTGGATTATGGAAGCTACAGGCCTTCTATCTCATGGCCTAATGCCAACCCTCTCAGTGAATCAATATACGACCAGCGTTATTACGAGATGGACAATCTCACAGGACGTGCGAACCTTGCGCTGAACCTGCCTTACGGTTTCAAGATCTCCTCGAATTTCGGTGTAGACTATTCGGTATCCAGTGCATATGTGTACGGTAACAATAAATACGGATGGGCAGCAGAAGTCGGGGGAAGGTCTACAAGAGAAAGAAACCAGTTCATGAGCTGGACGCTCAATGCCCTTGTTTCCTGGGACAAGTATTACGGCAAGCATCATATCAGTGCTATGGCCGGTCATGAGGCATTCGCAGACAACCGGCAGTTCCTTTTGGGTTCACGTGAGGGATTCCCTATATCAGGGATGTATGAACTAAGTGGGGCCGCTGTGATTCTGGATGCTGCTTCAAGTCAGGACAAACTCAGGATGGAGGCATGGATCGCAAAAGCAGAATATGACTGGGACAGTAAGTATTATCTTGCAGCAAATTACCGCAGGGACGGTTCTTCAAGGTTCTCGGCAGCAAAAAGATGGGGAGACTTCTGGTCGGTCAGCGCATCATGGCGTATTTCGAATGAAGCATTCCTGAAGAGTGTGGATTGGATTGACAATCTGAAGATACGTGCCAGCTATGGTACTCAAGGCAATGATAACATCGGGACATATTATGCATATCAGGGGGTATATTGGTCGGGATGGAATGACATTGCAAATCCCGGTTATATGGTAGGCTCCCTGCCTACACCCAATCTGACCTGGGAAAAGAATGCACAGCTGAACGTCGGTATCGACGCCGGTTTCTTCAACAGGGTGGATCTTACGGTGGATTATTTCTACAGGGTTACCAGAGACCTTCTTTTCTGGAGGGATCTTCCGCCTTCCTCCGGTATCGGTTCGGTCCGCGACAACATCGGGGACGTCCTTAATACCGGTGTTGAGGTTCAGATCAATACTGTAAACGTGCTTACGAGGGACTTCCGGTGGGAAAGCGACCTGAACCTCTCGGCAGTGAAGAATGAAATACTTAAGCTTCCTACAGAAGAAGAGATGAACGGTCTTTTCAAATGGCAGAAGGGTAAGACAATCTATGATTTCTTTATGCCTGAATGGGCAGGAGTGGATCCTGATACCGGTTCCGGTCTATTCTGGAAAGATGTGGTGGAAACAGATGCCGAAGGGAACAAGACTGTTGTCGGCCGGGTAAAGATCGAAAACAACAGCGAGGCAACCAGATATTATCAGGGCTCAGCTCTTCCTTATCTCTATGGAGGTTTTACCAACAGGTTCTACTATAAAGGCTTTGAATTGTCTGTCTTCCTTTATTTCAGTCTTGGCGGTAAGATATATGACTATACTGAAGCAACCCGAATGCATGCCGGCAATATCGGTCTGAACTGGGATGCAGGGATGCTGGACAGATGGACTCCGGACAACAGGAATGCATCCATACCGCGTCTGACAACGGCATCCAACACATGGGCTTCAGCGTCAACACGTTTCCTGCATGATGCATCGTATCTCAGACTCAAGAACCTTACCTTCTCCTATTCTTTCCCCGAACGGTGGATGGACAAGATACATGTAGATGGTCTTAAACTGTACTTCTCGGCGGACAATCTCTTTACGTTCTCTGCCCATAATGCAGACCCGGAAGCCGGAGGTGTCTCCGGATTGATAAGCAATTCCCTGTTCCCTATGAGAACGTTTTCTTTCGGATTGAATTTCAGTTTTTAACATAGTATGATTATGAATTCACTAAAAATAAAGATATTGGCCGCATTTGTCACAATAGGTATGCTGGCCGGCTCCTGTTCGGAAAGTTTCCTTGAAACCAATTCCAGTACAGCAATCGACGATGGTGTAGTATACGATAATGTAGAGACAGCGGAGGGGGTTCTCTATGGCATCTACAAATTCATGAGGTCATGGGGCGGTACAGGCTCTGGTGAAAGGGCTGACTGCTGCGGGTTGCATACAAACCTCATTACTTTCGATGTGATGGGGAATGATATGAATATGGAACCCGGTTCCTGGTACTGGTATGATTATGACTATTGGCATACCTGCGATGAGGTAGTATTCAAGACATACCATTTCTGGGAGTTCTATTACACTATAATAAACAACTGCAATAATATCCTGTTTTACATCGATGATATTCCAGGCGACAATGAACTCCGCAAATCAGTAAAGGGGCAGGCACTGGCACTTAGGGCGATGTCTTATTTTCATCTGATTCAGCTGTACCAGCAGCCCTATTCCGTGGCCAAGGATATGCCTGGAGTTCCGATTTATCTTGCCCCTGCAAATGCAGAGACCCTGAACAATCCGAGGGCTTCGGTCTCGAAGGTCTATGAACTGATCCTTTCGGATCTCGGCGAAGCTGTAAAGATTCTCGGAACAGAAAGGACCAGTAAGTATTACATCAACAGGAATGTGGCCTATGGCCTCTTGGCGAGGGTAAACCTTACTATGGGGGACTGGAGCCAGGCAGATGCCAACGCTGCACTGGCGATGGAAGGATACCCTGTGATGTCAGCAGAGGAATGGACAAGCGGATTCAATTCCAATTCCATATCGGAGTGGATCTGGGGTGTGCACCAGACCTCAGACCAGAATATCGGCTGGGGAAGCTCGTTTTCGTTCTTCGACTATGAAAGGGGAAACCAGAAGTCCATGAGGATAAGTTCAGATCTGTATGAAAAATATAGTGATTCCGACATCCGCAAGTCTCTCATCAGCAAAGTAGGAAACCTTTACGGAAACCTCAAATTCCGGGAACCTGCTACCTTGAACCTCGGACATATGGTCCTTATGAGAGCATCAGAAATGCTTCTCATAAGGGCTGAAGCGAAAGCAAGACAGGGAAATGACAAAGAAGCGGCTGAGCTGTTGTACTCGCTGGTATCGAAAAGGGATCCTGAATATACAAGAACAACAGCGACCGGCAATGCTCTTATAGAGGAGATTCTTCTTGAAAGGAGAAAGGAACTTTGGGGAGAAGGATTCAGCCTCTTCGATATCCTGAGAAACCGCAAAGGCCTTGAGAGAGGTGGCGACCACCGCAGCAAGAAGGTCATACCTGCAGGTTCCTGGAAATTCATCTTTGCCATACCGAGGTTGGAAATAGATGTCAATGAAGGTATATCTGAAGAAGACCAGAACCCTACACAAGGAATATTGTAATCTTAATAAATACATGCTGCTATGATACGTAATATACTTTTATATCTGATACTGACCCTGACGGTTGCGTCCTGCAATTCCTGTACAAAGACAGGTTCTGGCACGACAGATCCGGAGGATGAAGGGACGCCTGTGTCATGGAATGAATATGATTCCTATGGGTTCAAGCTTCTGGTAAGTGACAGTTATGAATGGAATGCAGAAAAAGATATGGCTTTCAAGTATATAGGCAAGGCCCTGGAATATTTTACCTATATGCTGGATGAAGGGATTCTTTCCCAGATGCAGGCAGTACCGGTAGTAATTGCGGATGACGGGGAGAATTTCTCCCATATTGCTGATTCGCTCGTGCTGGAGAATATGGTTTCTTCATACTATGAAAACAGGGCGGATCTCGGTACATTCCTGCTGGGGGATCTGGCCCGCTTCTGGTATGGACACTCTGCGCCGGAATATGTAAGGGAGTCTGTGGAGAATGTCTGCGGTGATGCATCTCCAGAAGATTATTTCGTGAATGCAACAATGGCTTATTGGGGAACATCGAAATCGTTCCCCAATAATTATCACCAGCTGATGAACGAGGATCCGGAAGGATTCAGGGTAATGGAAGGAATCTGGGGCAGCCGTTCGCTGAAAAACTATACCATGAAGGAAATCCGCGGCTTCCGGGTGATGTATCCCAATAAGTATGCGCAGGACGAGTATCTGGATGATGCCCTGGCAAATCTGGACAAGGATCTGGAATTCATGCTTGAGAATGTCCCTGCTCCGTTTACCGATGTGTTCAAGCGCAAGATTCTGTGGTTGGACTATACTACAGATGGCGCAGCCTGCTATCATGACAGCATGGACTGGCTTTTAGGAAACGGATATATCAAAGAAAAACATAGAAGTGTCGAGATTAACAATATGAAGCATTATGTGGAGTGGACAGCAGCCAATCAGCCGCTTATGGTCCTGCACGAGTTTGCCCATCTGTTTCATTACTGTTCGTACAGGGGTAGCCAGCTGATCCTTTCGGCATATGAAAATGCAGTCAATTCAAAGATATATGAGTCGGTAGATTACTTCGACGGGAAAAATATTACAAAACAAAGGGCCTATGCCCTGAATAACGAAATGGAGTATTTCTCCGAGATGACGGAAGCGTGGTTCGGCAAGAATGACTATTACCCTTTTACCAGGTCAGATCTGAAAACCCATGATCCGAAGGGCTATGAACTGATGCAGACAGTTTGGGACATTGATAATTTTACAGAATAATGAAAATAATAACAGCTGAAGACATCCGTAGGAATATCAGGATGTCGGACATGATTCCTGAAATGAAAAGGGCCTACCTTCTCTTGCGTGAGGGTAGGAGCATAACACCGTTGAGAACAGTAACAGATCCGGAAGGAGACAGACCGCAGATTCTGTACAAGCCGTCTTATGATTGTACAAACGGACAGATTGCCGTCAAACTGCTTTCCCAGCTAAAACGCAGCAAAGGCAGCGGGATTCCCACTATCCAGGGACTTGTAGTGCTTTTTGACGGAGAGCAGAATTCGATATTGTCGGTTATGGACGGAAGGCTGTTTACGGCAATGCGGACAGGAGCGGCATCAGGCCTTGCAACTGAAATCCTGTCCAGAAAGGATTCCAGGGTACTGGCTGTTTTCGGCGCAGGTGCTCAGGCCTATACACAGATTCAGGCAATTATGGAAGTACGTCCGATAGAGAGAGTTGTCGTGTTTGACCTGTTTCCGGAGGCAGTAGACAGACTGGTAGAGTATTTTACACCGGTTTATTCAGGTACTGTTTTTGCAAAGGGTAATCTGGAAACAGACCTTGGCGAGGCGGATATAATATGTACCGTGACCAACTCCAAGACCCCTCTGTTCGCAACAGAGAATCTGAAGCAGGGGGTCCATATCAATGCGATAGGTTCGTTCTGCAAGGATATGGTGGAGTTGCCTGAGGACGTTTATACAGGGGCACTTCTGTATGTCGATCAGGAGTCGTCCTGCTTCGTGGAAAGTGGAGACCTGATCGGACCTTCAGCGAAAGGGATAATAAACGAGACAAACTACCGTGGAGAAATAGTCGGTCTTATTACGGGAGCAGTACAAGGCAGGGATTCCGCAGACCGCAGGACTATTTTCAAAAGCGTAGGTGTTGCAACTCAGGATCTGGTTACGGCTCAACTGATTTACAACAAGGCGCTCAAACACGGATTCGGAATAGATGTAGATTTGTGATTATGTCAAAAAAACCAGTTAGTATATTCAATGAGGTTCTTGGTCCCGTGATGAGAGGACCTTCAAGTTCCCATACTGCCGGGGCTTACCGTATAGGAATGGTGGCGAGGGAACTGTTCGGCAGGAAAATAAGCAGGATTCTGGTGTCCTTTTCCTCAAAGGGATCTTTGCCTACAACCTATGTGAGCCAGGGCTCGGAAATAGGTCTTATGGCAGGACTCCTGAATGTACCGATTGAAGATGAAAAGGTTCCGCACATTATGGATTATGTGCGGTCACTGGGGATAGCTGTCGAGACTGTCGTGCATGACAAAGACTGTCAGCATCCCAATATCTATGAGGTGACTCTGGAAGCGGAAGACGGCTACAGTATGGATTGTGTAGGGGTTTCAGTAGGCGGAGGCATGTCAAAAGTCGTAGAGGTTAATGGTTTGTCAGTCGATATTGATGGGGATGAAGATATTGAAATTCCCGGTATCGGCCGTCTTTCCAGAGTTCTTCCCGTGGGTTATGACCGCAATGCTGTCCTCCCTTTCCGGGATGCAGAGTCTTTTGCCCTAATGGATCCTGACCGGGAGATGTGGGAATACGCTCTCGACTATGAATCGGCCAGGACGGGAATGGACAGGGATTACCTGTTTTCCTTGGCCGGATATATATATGATGTAATGCGCACTTCTGTCAATACCGGACTGAACGGTACAGTATGGGCCGACAGGATATTGGGACAGCAGTCGCATCTTGTCGATGCAGCATCACGAAAGGGCGTAAATGTACCGTCTCCGCTGTTGCATACATTGGAAAAATATGCAATGGCCGTTATGGAATGCAAGAGTTCTTACGGACTTATCGTTGCTGTGCCGACAGCCGGTTCCTGTGCTGTCGTACCCTCGGTGATTCTGTCTCTTTGTGATCTGTACGGGTATTCCAAGGATATGGCAGTAAAAGCTTTGCTGGCTGTCGGGCTGATTGGGGTATTCATTGCTGAGCGTTCCACTTTCTCGGCGGAAGTTGCAGGATGCCAGGCTGAGTGCGGTGCAGCTTCCGGTATGGCGGCCGCAGGTGTAGTCCAGCTTTGTGGAGGATCTTCCGGCAAGGCTGCTGCAGCGGCTTCCTTTGCCTTGCAGAATATCCTTGGCATGGTATGTGACCCCATAGCGAAAAGAGTAGAAGCCCCCTGTCTTGGCAAAAATGTGATGTGTGCTCTCAATGCCGTTTCCGCAGCGGATATGGTACTTGCAGGGGCAGATGCTTTACTTCCCCTGCATGAAGTCATCGCAGCGATGGATGAAGTCGGCAGGGCTATCCCAAGGGAATACCGGTGTACGGGACTGGGTGGGCTGTCAATGTGTCCGACTTCCCTGAAAATAGAAGAAACACTAAGCGGCAAGCAGAATGGATAGCGTATTCTTTAAAGTTACTCTGAAAGTAGGTGAGTCGATCAAGGTGGATAATTGGGATATCCCCCATTTTTACCAATATTATCATGTCCATCCTGAGTTCCAGCTCACTTATGTGGAAAAGAGTAACGGGATACTCTATTTCGGTGACAATGCCTACGAGTTCAAGGAAGGTGATATCTTCCTTATCGGGCCGAATATCCCCCATGTATTTGTCGATTCTCCTGGAGTCGGACAGCCTGAAGGAATAAAGGCGATAAGCATATTCTTCCCCGATAACTATGCCAATTCGATATTCTCTATTATCGAGGAGGCCGCTTCTATCCGGAAACTTCTGAGTTCCTCCCTTTTCTGCATCAAGGTCGGGGAGAAAAGCCGTGCAAACGTTGCCGCATGCATCAAGGAGATAGAAAATGATCTTACCGGGTTCATGAGAGTGATGAAGCTGATGGAGATACTGTATGTGATTTCTCTCGATTATACTCAGCTGTTTCTGGATTCCAATCCCGCTATACCGGACGGAGGCAGCCGCATCGAACGGGTCTACAGTTATTCCATGCAGCATTTTTCGGAAAAGATAGAGATCCATGAAGTTGCCCAGCTGGTCGGGATGACAGACACGGCTTTCTGCCGTTTCTTCAGAAAATCGACCAGCAAGAGCTATATCCAGTACCTTATTGAGCTTAGGATTGCGATGGCGTGCAAGTATATTCTTTCTGAGGATTCCGGACTCGCAGATATTGCGTTCAGGACAGGATTCGGCAGTATGACCAATTTTATCAAGCAATTCAAAAAGATAATGGGTATGACTCCGTCCGAATATAAGGAATATGTTTTGTTCAACAGGATAAAATAAAAAAAGATGATTCGATTTATGAAAACAATGATATTTGCTGTTGCGTGTCTGGCTTTTGGACTTCATACCGGACATGCTGAAGCAGAAGATACGTTAAAGATAAAAACGCTGCATCGTCTTGATGACCGTCTTATGGTGCTGGATAATGCTGTTTACGAAAAGAACCATTATTTCAACGAGCAATATCAGTTTCTGGATACTGAAACCTTGCCTATAGACAAATTTCTGGATAAGGTTTCCCTTAAAGTGGAATACGGGGATGAATTCAGCCGCGAAATGTCCAGGATGTTCCCGTATTATACAACTTCGGAAAAGATGCAGAACCAGTTCGGATGGTCAAGGGAAGAATGGGTCTCCGCAAGATTCGGAGACCGGTTCAACTATCCGGAAGAGAATTATGCAGAGGTAAGCGAGGCTGACCGGAAGGCATTCGGGGATTTCCGCAGGCATATGGACAGCTATTTCCTCAGGATGGACCACATTGTGGACAATAAGGGGAAATCCCTTTTTGAACCAGGACTTCTTCTGCATTCCCATCGTGGTTTGAGGGATTATACCAAGGGCATTTACTCTGAAGAATCCGCAACCGAAAGGCAGAAAGCTATCAATACGGTCATAGAGTGCGTCCTGACAGGTGAGATTCCGTCGGAATTCCTCAGGGATACATCTCTTTTGTGGAATCCATGGAAAGGACGCCTGTACAGGCGGACGGATAAGGGCCATGAGCAGATACGGAAGCCTCTGATGGAAGGGAACCGCCGCTATGAGGGACTTCTGTCCGCCATGAAATGCCGGTCCGCCAGGCCTGACTATATGCATAAGGTCTTTGAAGACGGAACCGTATCCATGGGGCAGGTGGAGAAGATGATCGAGGATTTTCTTTCCAATGAAATCCTTGCGGACGTTTCTGCTGCGGTCAAGGCAGATCTGGGAAGGGATCTCCAGCCGTTCGATATATGGTACAGCGGATTCCAGGAGCAGTCTTTCTATACTGCAGCATGGCTCGATTCCGTTACCAGAAGCCGTTTCCCGTCACCTCAGGCATTCAATGATTCAATTTCTTCCATTCTTGTCAATCTTGGTTTTCCCAGGCATGAGGCAGAATATATCCGTGACCACATACAGGTGCGTCAGGTCATATCCGGCGGATACTCTAACCAGCCCGCTTCCAGGGACGGTTTCGCACTCCTTACGACAATGTTCGATGAGAAGGGAATGGACTATAAGAGCTACCGGGTTGCGATGCACGAATTGGGGCACTGTGTATGCGGAATATACAGTACCAGGGATATAGATTATTTCACACTTGGAGGTGTTCCCAATGGGGGTGTCACCGAGGCAATGGCAGAGTTGTTCGCATATATGAATATTATGGGTCTCGGTCTGGAACCGGATATGCCTATGGACAGAAGAACAATGCTTGCCCATGCCGCTGTGTGGTATCTATACGAAATGGGTGGCCAGGCCCTGACTGAAATCAGGGTGTGGAAATGGTTCAATGAAAATCCTGACGCTGATGCGGAAGCTCTTGAAAATGCGGTCCTGTCCATCAGTGCAGATGTGTGGAACAGTTATTTCTCGCAGAATTTCGGAGGTATAAGGGACAGTCATATCCTCTCGATATACAACCACTTCATCACAGGTGACCTTTATCTTCACAACTATTTCATGAGCAATATAATCATGTTCCAGATATACGACAAGGTATGCGGTGACCTGTGCGGAGGGCTGCAGCGGCTTTGTCTCGAAGGCAATACTACATTGTCCCGCTGGATGATAAACGGACTTGGTGAAGATGTTACACCTGATCCTCTATACAAGGTGATTTCCGGTGAATGATATATGCTGCAGTCAGTTAAGGGACAGTATTATCCCTGTCATGCTCCCGGAGTCCCATAGCCAGTATCTGTTGTCCAGGATTCTGGAGCATTCCATAACCGATACACTGGAACCGGGATTGCCGTTCAGAAGGTATTCAGTCCTGACGGTAATGTGGATACCTGTTGTTTTGGGCTTTTTGTCCATGATGATATTGAGGCAAGTATCCTGACTGTCTGTCTGGATTCTGTATTGCAGCCGTTTCTGGTTTACAGACTCTTGGTGCCGGTATTTGTCAAGGATGAATACCGGCTTCCCTTCTGAATAGATTCCTTCCCTTTCCGAATAAAAAAAGTTTTCTTTTTCTTCAGAGTCCAGGATTACCGGAAACTTTTCCATGCATGACAGCAGAAGAATGAGGGATATCATCCCCAGTGCCCCGCTGAATATCCTATAGCGTGTCTTCTCTTTCATGGATAGTGACAATTCTTGTTATCGTTTCTGTACTGTTGTCGGATTTGTACTTTATCTCTGCTTTGATTTCATAATCGCCAGAATAGTTGAAAATGGCCCTTCTGACATATATTTCATTGCCGTTTATGAACCATTTGACGGAAGCGTATTCTTCTGTGATGTTTTCCATTACAAGGTCAATGTAGTCTCCCTCGTACAGTTTCTTCCTGCTTATGTTCATCAGTGGGTAGTGTGATGACAGTCCAGGAGTTGTGAAAACGACTGATACCGTATCTCCGTTTGAATAGTTGCCGATATGATAGATCATGCATGAATATACGGATGACGGTTCCAGGTCTTCTATAACGTATCCTGTCATTCTTGTGGTATCTTTTCTGTCTTCACATTCGATTCCCCATCTTGCAATTCCTGCATGGCTGCTGTCCCATTCCAGTATAGCTGATGTCTGGTATGCTTTTACTGACACATCCTCTGGTTTGAGCAGGATCTCGGAGTTGTCTTTTCTGACAGAAAAGGATATGCTGTTGCCTTCAGCGGTTATGTCATAGAACAGATATCCGGCCGGGATACCGTCCCAACTGACGAATGCCGGCTCTGTTACCGGCCCGAATTCTGTAATCTGCGCCTGACCGGGAAAGAATACCTGGCTTATGCTTTCTGCTTTAGGGTATGCTTCCACAAGATCAGCGCATTCATGTGCGGCGTAGGTGTTTATAAGGTTGTTTTCCCATCTTACCGATGCGGTTATCCCGTCAACGATATTGGAGGATTTGTCGATATGGTATATAAGCATGCCGCTTCCGTTGATGTATCTGTCCCAGCCTTCTGCAGTTCTGGCTTCAGCCAGAAAGTATTCCCCGTCTTTATCGCAGGGGATTCTTATGGCTTTATTTGAAATGTTGATGGGAATCAGGGTCATTCTGGTATCTGCAATTACCTGTTCATATTCGAGGATACCGGCAAGCTCCCTGTCTATAGCACAATAGTAGGGTGGTGTCCTGCCGAAGTTGCTGTAGTTCCCTTCGTCCATTATGGACAGGCGTTCCCAAAGGCATTTGCTGTTCCCTCCGTTGCCGTAGTTTACATCGTACAGATCCTTAAGTCCTAACGAGTGCGAGAATTCATGACAGAAGTTTCCTATGCCTGCAAACAGATAATTGCCTCCGACATCTCCCGACAGGTCACTGCCCATCAGTTCCGAAGAGCACCCGAACAGAGACAGGCGTACTCCGTCCAATCGTATCCCTTCGTTGTAAATGCTGTAGGTCTGTGGCCATATGGCATCCGTATTCCCGCTTTCAGCTTCATTGTGGCCGGCATAAAGTATGAAGACATAATCCACATTCCCGTCATTGTCATTGTCATATCTGGAGAAGTCTACTGTAGGATTGACAGCCAGACAGGCTTCCCTGACCATTTCCCTGATATTCTTGTCGTATATTATTACCGAAGGGGTACTCTGGTCATTTGCTCCATAATAATCCATGGATTTGGAGAGCAGTACAGGGGGTGTGACATCGAAATTGAAAGTCGTATTGGGGATATTGGCTTCAAAGTAGTCTTTTGCCGAACCGTTTGCACCATATTCAGAATATCCGGCAGTGTTAAGCATTGCCTGGATATGGCTTTGGATATCAGTGGCGGTAAATCTGACATCGCTGAATTCCACTGGGATTACCAGCGCATTTACAGTGCCCGGAACCGCTCTAAGAGCCATGGTTTGCATTCCGCCTGCCGCTTCGAACCGCCTGATGCCCAGATCTCTCATCCGTCCTGTTTCTTCAATGCTGATCGGTCCGTTTGCGGACAGCGGCATATTGGCAAATCTCATCCCGGAACTTCTGGCAATTGTTCCTGAGGACAGAATGGATCCGTTGCTGTATGCAGCGTAGCAGTAGAATCCGTCGGAGGTGCGGGTCACGAGTCTGCCGTCAACGGTAGTAGCGTAACGGAAAAACTCGTCTCCGTGCATGACTATTTCAAGTATGCTTCCGTCAGGCTGTTTTACCTTGATCGGATACGGGTATGCTTTTACAGCATAGAGGTGCAGAGTGGACAAAAGCAAAAAAAATATAGTGAGGATAAGTCTCATTTGTTATTTTTGCAGCAGTAAATTTTTGCAATTTACCAATATTTATCCTAAAAACAAAATGACAAGGTTTGCATCACTATTTCTATGGATGACCCTCGTTCTTCTTCCGCAAGGATTGCTGGCCAATGACAGCCTGATAAGAAAAGCCGGAAGTCTGGACCAGTGGAGGGTAATCAGACAGAGGGAATCGAAAATCATAGGCGGGAAATACAAGTGTGTCCATAAACTGCAGAGCGGGGATACGCTGTACGATTATAGGGATTTCAGGCAGGGAGAGAACGATATATTGGCGCCATGCAACATTACTGCCGATATATTGGGGGTCGTCAAAGTAAGCAACTCGGTTACTCCAGAACCCAGGAACGGAGGCTATTGTGCAAGGCTGGAGGTCGTGCTTGAGGAGGTCAAGGTACTTGGTCTGGTCAGCATCGAGGCTCTGGCCCAGGGGACAATCATTTCCGGTACTTTCCACGAGCCTGTAACGGATACGAAGAATCCATACCGCAAGATATCCAGTGGAGTACCCTTCACATACAGGCCCAAGGCCCTCCGTTTTGACTATAAGGCGGAGGTCGGGAACAGGATGGTACGGGCTACCGGATTGAGCCCGAAGAAGGTACTGGATGATGAAGACTATCCTTTCATACAGGTTATCCTGCAGAAAAGAGTTGAAGCTGAGGACGGAAGCATCAAGGCCTACAGAGTGGGCAGCGGGCTGAAGATTTTCAGGAATTCCGTGTCGGAATGGAAAAACGGGGAGACTGTCGAAATCAAGTACGGGGATGTAACCGGCGAACCTGATTTCCATCCCCTGTCCGGTTTCAAGCAAGGCTCTACCACCCATTACTGCATTAACAGCAAAGGAGAGAATGTCATGGTGCAGGAAGTGGGGTGGGCTGACAAATCCGAGACTCCGACGCATCTTGTGCTTTGGATCTCATCCAGTATGGGGGAGGCCTTCTATGGGGCACTTGGCAACAAACTGTGGGTAGACAATGTCGAATTCGTTTACTAGAATTCTTTTCCTTTTGATTATGTTCCTGTCTCCACTGGTATCGCAGGGGCAGGATGTATATGATTCTGCCTACATAAGAAGGGTTCAGGATACGGTGGACAGGTATATCCGGAGGCATCCGGAATTACGCTATCCTAAATCCGGAACAAAAAAATTCAGTGTTATCCCTGTTTACGGAGCAATGTATTCCCCCGAGCAGAAACTGATGGCTATGGGTGGATTCATGGGTTCTTTCCGGACATCCGGTGATACCCTTGTCCCTCTTTCCCAGGTCGGGGCTATCGCCTCTGTATCCACGAATCTGCATATTGCGGGGGCCCTTGCAGGTTCGGTGTTCAGCGGCAACGGGGGATTCCTTTTTACGTGGTCTGCCAAGTTCAATAATTCTCCTGGCCGCTTCTGGGGGCTGGGGTATGAGAATGCTGCATCAGGTAAGGATCCGGGATCAATGACTGAAAGGCGCTTGCGGATAAGGACCGATTATCTTTACAGACATTCCGGGTCATTTATGGCAGGAGTCATGCTTGGATACAATTTCTACAAGGTTGCAGAACTCTCGGCTCCGGAGCTGCTGGAAGGACAGCCGCTTGCAGCGGATTATCTGTATGCGGGATTGAGGCTGGATGTGGATACCAGGGATGACATGTTCTCCCCAACGGAAGGATTGTATATCAATCTTGAGCAGGGTTTCTGGTTTCCGACTGTTATGGACAGCTGGTTTTCGAAGACTTCATTCATAGCGGATTTCTATTTCAGCGGGTGGGAAGGGGCTGTTTTTGCCGTAGACATGACAGGGGAATTCAATTCCGCTGCTGCACCGTGGATGTTCTGGCCGGAAGTGGGAGGTGATGAAAGGATGAGGGGATATTACCTTGGCAAGTACAGGGAACGTAATTTCATTGCTGCCCAGCTTGAACTGCGTCAGAAGATATACAAGTGGCATGGCATCGCTCTTTGGGGCGGGGCCGGGAATGTATTCGGGTCTTCAAAGGAATTCAGGATAAAAAATACCCTGCCCACATACGGGGCAGGGTACAGGTTCTCATTTTACAGTCTTGTCTTCAGACTGGATTTCGCATTCGGCAATAACGGTCAATGGGCCGTACTTGCCGGTTTTAATCATTCTTTTTGATGTCGATTACACTGGGCTTGATCATGTTCTTCGGGTTAAGGATGATGTCAAGCTGCTTTTTGGTAAGGAGGTTGCGTTCCAGAACGAGGTCGTAAACGCTTCTGCCTGTCTCCAGTGCTTCTTTGGCAATCTCGGTGCAGTTTGAGTAGCCGATGTAAGGTTTCAGGGCAGTAACGATACCGATGCTGTGCTTTACGAGGTCTTCGCAATGTTTCCTGTTGGCTGTTATGCCTTCGATGCATTCTACGCGGAGGGTTTCGAATGCCTTGCTCATCCAGGTTGCTGATTCTACGAGGGATTCTACCATTACGGGTTCCATAACGTTAAGCTCGAGCTGTGCGGCTTCCGAAGCCATTGTTACGGCAACGTCGTTTCCGATAACCTTGAAGCATACCTGGTTTACAACTTCCGGGATGACAGGGTTTACCTTTCCGGGCATAATTGAAGAACCGGGCTGTTTGGGAGGCAGATTGATTTCCTGGATACCTGTACGGGGCCCTGAAGACATAAGCCTCAGGTCGTTGCATATCTTGGAAAGCCTGATGGCGATGGATTTGAGGGCAGAAGAGTATGCTACCATGCAGGATGTATCGTGTGTTGCTTCCACGAGGTTGCGTGAGAGCTTGATGTCAAGTCCGGAGATTTCCCTGAGGTATTCTGTGCAGAATTTTGCATAGTCGGGTTCAGCTGTGATACCTGTTCCGATAGCTGTGGCGCCCATGTTTGTATAAAGGAATTCGTCAGCAGCTTTCTGGAGTCTGGAGGCTTCGTGTCTCATGGCATCTGCAAATGCTCCGAATGACTGTCCTAGAGTCATAGGGACTGCGTCCTGAAGCTGAGTCCTACCCATCTTGATGATGTTTGCAAAAGCCTTTTTCTTGTCATCGAATGCTTTGATAAGGTCT
>CAZXFF010000023.1:0-29460 GCA_964640305.1 uncultured Muribaculaceae bacterium
CTTGATCTCTTTCATCTTTCTCTCGCTTGTGTCCAACTTTTTTGGTACACCTCAGGGATGGGGAATGGCACTGGCGAGGCAGACGTCCTGCGAGACGACGCCCAGAGGACTTTGTATAAGAAAGGGTCCGTAACAACCTCGAAGTGAGTAATATACAGGTTCGCCGACTGGACTGCGTCGGTAGATTTTTCCAGGGATGGGGGAAAAGTGAGACTGGAGGGATGGGGCTGCGGGTTCGCTGCAGTGGGTTGTGGCCGTGTGGTTTCGGGTATGTGCTGTGGCCTGTCGGGTTTGATCGGGCATGGTAGGGCAGGATTTCTTCAATTTGCGGGTGGGACGTTTATTTGCTTATCTTTGTGTCTGGCCATGGGTCCGATATGATATGGCTGCCCATGAGCGAACTAAATCTGAATATTATTGAAAGTCATATTGATTATGGAAAATCCTTTATTGATGGAGTCCGGACTGGAATATGGGGCTCCGAGATTCGATCTGATACAGAACGGGCATTACTTACCTGCTTTTGAGCAGGGTATTGCCAAAGCGATGGCTGAGGCAGATGCCATTGCAGGAAACCCTGAACCGCCCACTTTTGAAAATACGGTGGAGGCTCTGGAGTTCAGTGGCATGACGCTTTCCCGCATCGAACATATTTTCTACAATGTCCTGGAGGCCGATACCGATGATGAGCTCCAGGCTGTTGCGGAGAAGGTCTCGGGTCCGCTGACAGAGTTGAGAATGCATATCCTCCAGAACCCCGTGTTGTTCGAAAGGGTGAAAACGGTATATGAAAGTGAGGCATTCGCATCTATGGAACCGGATGCCAGGAAGCTGACGGAAGATATGTACCGCAGTTTCATAAGGAACGGAGCCGGCCTGTCAGGGGAAGATAAGCTGGCTTTTGCCAAGTATGCGGAAGAACTTTCCCTTCTTTCCATACGTTTCGGCAAGAATACTCTTGATGCCACCAATGCTTTCTGTCTGCATCTTACGAAGGAGGATGAGCTGGAGGGATTGCCGGATTATGTAAGGGAGATGGGGGCATGTGCAGCCCGGGACAGAGGCATGGACGGCTGGATATTCACGCTGGACCGTCCGAGCAGCACTCCTTTCCTGAAATTCAGTGCCCGGCGGGATCTGCGCCGCAGGATATATATGGCCAATTCGGTGCGGGCAATCGGAGGCAAATACGACAATACTGCCATTGTCCGCAGGATGACGGCTATACGTGCGGCGATGTCCCGTCTGCTCGGTTACCGGAATTATGCGGAATCCGCTCTGGAAAGGAGGATGGCAGGGACTCCGGCAAAGGTTACGGAATTCCTTTCCGGTCTGATGGATACTACATTGCCGTTTGCAAGGAAAGAACTGGAGGATTTGCTGGTATATGCCAGGGAACACGGGTTTGAAGGGGATGTCATTGAGCCATGGGACCTGTCTTATTGGATTGAGAAATACCGGATGGATCATTTCAATGTGAGCGAGGAACAGCTCAAGCCTTATTTCAGCCTGGAGAACTGCATTGAGGCCATTTTCGGACTGGCCGGCAAGCTCTACGGGCTGAAGTTCAACAGACGTACGGACCTTTCCGGTTACCATCCGGATGTATGGGTATATGAGGTTTCAGACTGTTCGGACAGGCATCTGGCATTGTTCTATGCCGATTTCTTTCCGCGTCCCAGCAAGAGGGGCGGGGCATGGATGACTGAATTCCGTCCCCAGTATATATATAAAGGGGCTGAATACAGACCTCACATCAGTATAGTGACCAACTTCTCCAAGCCGCTTCCAGGCAAGCCGTCGCTTATCACCCATGATGAGTTTGTAACTTTCCTGCATGAGTTCGGGCATGCCCTGCACGGGATTCTGGCAGAAGGCAGGTATCCTTCCCTGACGGGTACGTCGGTAGCCCGTGATTTTGTGGAGCTGCCCTCGCAGATAATGGAGAACTGGGCATTCGAGCCGGAATTCCTGGAATCGTTCGCAAAGCACTGTGAGACAGGGGAGCCGGTACCCACACAGGCAATAAATGATATCGTGGCAGCCAGGAATTTCATGGCCGGATACTATCAGGTGCGCCAGCTTCACTTCGGGGTAGCGGATATGGCCTGGCATACAATCGAAGAACCGGTAGCAGAAGATGTAGTGGCATTCGAACGGGATGTGCTGCAGGCTTATGAGACCGTACCTCTGATAGAAGGGTGCGCATTTTCCCCGTCCTTTTCCCATATTTTTGCAGGAGATTATGCGGCGGGGTACTATTCCTACAAGTGGGCGGAAGTGCTGGAAGCCGATGCCTTCTCCCTTTTCAGGGAGAAGGGGATTTTCGATAGGGAAACGGCAGAGTCCTTCCGGAAAAACATCCTGTCCCGCGGGGGTGCGGAAGATCCTGCTCTGTTATATAGAAATTTCAGGGGACACGAACCCGACTCCCAGGCCCTCATGCGTAAGTTAGGGCTCTTGCGTCGCTGACGGAATCAGTTGAATTCAGCAATAGGCGATTCGGTGCGGGAGTTCCTGATCAGTTCGGTCAGTTCTGCAACGGTTTCAGGATGCTCCCCGGCGATATCGTGCTGTTCGTACGGGTCTTCCGCAAGGTTGTAAAGCTGCATCTTGCCACCTTTCCGGTAGTTGTAGATAATGCCTTTCCAGTCTCCTTTCAGAATGGCCCTGCGTCCTCCGGCTTCATGGAATTCCCAATACAGGTATTCATGTTCCTGCTGCTGCCCTTTTCCGGTTGCAGCGGGCAGATAGGATATGCCGTCGGTTTCAGCTCCAGGCTCAGCACCGGTAATGTCGGCCAGAGTTGGCAGGAAGTCCCAGAATGCACTTACATGGCTGCTTGTCCGGCCACCTTCGATCTTTCCTGGCCATGCCATTATGAACGGAACCCTGATGCCTCCTTCATACAGATCCCTTTTTATTCCCCTCAGACCTCCGCTGCTGTTGAAGAATGCCGGATCGGCACCTCCTTCAGCGTGAGGGCCGTTGTCAGAAGTGAATATTATGACGGTGTTGTCGCTAATGCCGAGACTGTCCACCAGCCTGCGTATGTCGCCGACCTGTCTGTCCAGGACCGATACCATTGCAGCAAAAGCTGCATGGCAGTTTTCCTGTGAGCCGTAACCGCCTAACCTGTAGTCAGGTCCGCCGTCACATCCTTTGTATTGCTTTTCGGGTTCCATTTTCCCTATGAACGGTTTGATATCCTTTTCCGGGAGACGCAGCTCTGCATGGGGTATTACGGATGTGTACATCATGAAAAACGGTTTTCCGCTGTTCTCCCTGATAAAGTCCATGGCCCTTTCGTGTATGATGTCAGGAGAGTAGTCCTTTTCGGAGTTCCCTTCATTCCCCTTCAGATATACTTTTCCGCCATTGTGCCACAGGTAATACGGGAAATAGTGGTGGGCCAGCCTCTGGCAGTTGTATCCGAAGAATTCATCGATCCCCTGCCTTTCAGGGGAACCTTCAGTGCCGGGTGCTCCGAGTCCCCATTTTCCGAACATGCCTGTACTGTACCCCTCGGATTTCATCAGCCTGAATACATTATAGGTATCGGCAGGAATGGGATGCTGGCCTTCTGTCGGGAGTTCCTTGTTGCCCCGGATGGGAGTATGCCCGGTATGCAGTCCGGTAATGAGCGATGACCTGGACGGTGCGCTCACGGATGTGCCTGCGTAATGCCTTGTAAAGATGATACCGTCGGAAGCGAGGGCGTCGATGTTGGGAGTGTCGAACTTCTGTTGCCCCATACAGCTCAGGTCGCCGTATCCGAGGTCATCTGCGATGATGAAGATTACGTTGGGACTCTGCGTCCCGGTGTCGGAGCAGGATGCCAGTGGCAGAAGTCCGGCCCCGATCAGTGCTATGCGTTTCATATTGTCAGTTTTTCAGGAATTCCCTGATCCTTGTATGGATATCTTCAGGGCCTTCGGTGAAGAATTTATTTCTTGTTCCGTTTTCGGGGACAGACTGCTCCAGACACTTGTTGTAGTCCAGTATCTGCCAGTATTCAGCAGGTGTCTTGACGGCTTTTACGGAGTCCCACATCTCCTTCCCTTTTCGGGAATTTACCATTACGGCACTGACTCCGCGGTTGTCATCGAAGCCGTGCATGAATTTTTCTATTCCCCAGAAATCCCCTATGGTGATGTCGCTTCCGCTCCTGAATTCCCTTGCCGGACAATGGTAGCAGCTGGGTCTGGAATAGAAGTTCGCAAGAAATCCCCTGATGAACAGGTTCTCGGCCTTGCCTTTTTCGGAAAGCAGGATTTCCCGGCGGCTGTTTCCGTCCGTGGCGGAGAAGGCAATGGTGAAGTTATAGCCCTTCCATCCGGCGTTCCTTTTGTCCCGGAACCGGATGTCCCCGATTACCGTTTTTCCGCAGCCTTCCTTTTCCCGGTATTCAGTCTCCTCGGCAATGTACTGCCGCCAGACTCCGGGGCTCGGTACTCCGTGGCATATCAGGTCCACTGTCAGCAGATTGTCATACGGACGCCGTAGAAAGGCATTCAGGCCGGCAACCTGGCAGGGTGTCCCTGTAAACAGGACCTTGCGGCCGGTTTTCAGAATCTGCCTGACACGTCTGAAATTGTCTTCCATCCGGCTCTGTATGTATTTGGATCCGGTAAATGCAGCAATCCCTTCTGCATCTTCAGCCATATCGTGAACGGCTTCATGGTTCCCGTCGAAGCGGCATCCGAACACTACACCGCCCCCTTCCAGAATCCTGTCGGCTATTACCTGGAATGCTCCTCCGGATGCACATTCTTCCAGCCTGGCCGGATCTTCTGTCCTGGCAGCACAGCATTCCTCCGGTCTCCGGACTGGGCCGGGGTTGATTACCGGGCATACTTTGGTACAGAGACCGCATTCCAAACATTTTGTACTGTCTGTAACAGGATAAAGGAACCCTTCACTGTCCTCTTTCATGGTTATGCAGTCCACAGGGCAGATGGCCACGCATGCGCTGCATCCGCAACAATCCTTTTTTTCCTTGAGTTCTATCATTGTCTTTAACAAAAAACCGCAGTCGCCAGTCTGTGGACCGGAAACTGCGGTATATTCTGGAATATCGTCATGATTATTCTTCGCTCTGTCTCAGATGCTGAACGTAGATTGCTTTCTTGATCTCGTTCCTTCTCTTTACAGAAGGTTTTTCAAACTGTTTTCTGCTGCGAAGTTCGCGTACGATACCTGTTTTCTCGAATTTGCGTTTGAATTTCTTCAGTGCCTTTTCAATGTTTTCGCCTTCTTTAATAGGTACTATAATCATTCTTTACCACCTCCTTTTATTTTAGCGCAGCAAAGGTAGATAAAATTATTAATTTTGCAATACTTAAACCCAATATATTATGGCAATTACAGATTTTGATACAATAGTGGACCGCAGAGGCAGCGGAGCCCTCAAGTGGGATCTGGCCGGAGAGGGGGTCCTCCCGATGTGGGTGGCGGATATGGATTTCAATGCAGCAGATCCGATCAGAAAGGCTCTTTCCCGCCGTATGGAACACGGAATTTTCGGATATACCCTCGTCTCCGACAAATATTATGAGGCGATCATCAATTGGTTTGCAACCCGTCACGGGTGGAAAATTGAGAGGGAGTGGATTGTCCCTGTAACGGGAGTGATCCCCGCACTTTCGGCAATTATCGGTACGTATGCGGTGAAGGACCGGAAAGTGCTGCTGCAGGGACCGGTGTATAACCATTTCTACATTACCGTGGACCGCAACGGGTGTGAAGCGGTATCGGCCTCGTTGCTCAGGAAGGGCAATACCTATGAAATGGACTTCGAGGAACTGGAAAGGAAGGCCTCCGACCCGGGTGTCCGCATGATGCTGCTCTGCAATCCCCACAATCCTGCAGGCAGGGTCTGGACTCCCGAAGAGCTGCGCCGGGTAGGTGAGATATGCTCCCGCCACGGGGTCCTGGTTGCCAGTGACGAAATTCATTGCGAGCTGGTGGCGCCTGGATACTCATATACTCCTTTTGCTTCCCTTTCCGGGGAATTTGCAGCCAATTCAGTGACCTGTGTATCTCCGACCAAGCCTTTCAATATCGCCGGACTACAGGTCGCTAACATGATTATACCTAATCCTGAAATACGGAAAAAGGTGCTTGAAACAGCAGAGTGCAGGGAAATTGACAGTCCCGGAATTTTCGGAATGGAAGCACTTGTGGCTGCTTATACAGAAGGAGCCGAGTGGATTGATGCCCTGAATGCGCATGTAGCCGGGAACTTCCGCTACATGAAGGAATACTGTGCAGGGCATCTGCCTGATTTCCCGCTTATGGATCTTCAGGGAACGTATCTCGCATGGATGGACTGCTCATGCCTCGGAATACCATCCGGAAGACTTTCCGAGCTGCTGAAATCCGACGCATCCCTATGGCTGATGTCTGGCCGTGAGTACGGAGAAGAAGGCGAGGGATTCATGAGATGGAATCTGGCATGTCCCAGAGTCTACCTTGAAGAGGGGCTGAGAAGATTTGCTGCATTTGCTGAATCCAGGAAATAAAGGTTATGCTGGCGGACGGTTTCCTGCAATATATCAAAGGAGAGAGGAGATACTCCAGACGCACCTGTGAAATCTACCGCAGTGCGCTAGAGGATTTCTACAGGTTCTCATGTCCAGCCTATTTCGGGGAAACGGAGACGGACGTTCCCGGCCACGAAGCAGGTATAGCCCCTGTCTTCCCTGATATACCGGACGCGGAGGCCGTGGAGGTGCTTTCCTATAATCTACTCAGGGGATTTGTATTTGCCTCTTTGGAAGAAGGTCTGAATCCAAGGACTGTAAATCTTAAGATTTCCGCAATCAGCAGTTATTGCTCCTGGCTGGTAAAGCAGTCACTTCTGGAATCCAATCCTGCAAGACGGATTGTCAGACCGAAGGAAAGCAAGCGGATTCCCGAATTCTACACGGAACTGTCCCTGGAAAAATATTTCGATGACCGTGGACTTGACGGCTCCGGGAAAGCGTTGAAGACTTTGGCCTTCAAGGATTACCGCAATGCATTGATTCTTCTGGTGATATACAGTACAGGAATGAGACGCTCCGAAATCGTTTCCCTGAAAATAGGGGATTTCGATCCGGACAGGCGGATATTCAGAATATCGGGAAAAGGTGACAAAATGCGGGAAATACCCGTACCGTTTTCCGTTTGTAAAGAAATTTTATTATATTTGGAAAGAATTAAGGACGGAACCGGTGAGGGACCGGAAGCTCCTTTCTTCAGGACAGACAGCGGAAGTGCACTGTATCCCGAGTTTGTCAATGAGGCAGTCCATTCGGAGCTGGACGGACTGGAAGGGTTTACCGGAAAGAAATCCCCGCACGTGCTCAGACATTCCCTTGCTACCCACCTGCTTAACAACGGGGCCGACCTGAATTCTATAAAGGAGATACTGGGACATTCATCCCTGGCAGCGACCCAGGTCTATACCCACAGCTCCTTCGAACAGTTGAAGAAGACATATTTAACCGCTCATCCACGAGCTAAAAACGGAGGTAATTATGAACATTAACGTGCAATCAATCAAATTCGACGCTGATCAGAAGCTTCTCGATTTCATTGACAAGAAAGTCGGCAAACTTGAAAAGTTCTTTGACAACATCATCAGCACCGATGTAGCCCTTACAGTACAGCCGGATCATGGCAAGACTGTGAAGATCAGGCTTGGCATACCGGGAGATGACCTTGTCATCGAAAGGACCGCAGCGACTTTTGAAGATGCAGTAGTAGATTGTGTGGATGTACTTCAGGACATGATCAAGAAAACCAAGGAAAAGAGATTCGGCAAATAATGCCGTCCAGACATATGGTCCATAATAGCGCCGCCGGGAATTCCCCGGCGGTTTTTTTTGCCGGTTTTGGCCATGTCGCAAATAGGGTTATCTTTGCACTTTCCAATCTGAAATAATAAAACACCTATGACAGCCAAAACCGCAAAAATCAAATTCAGCAAAGCGTTCTGGGTTGCCAACACCGTGGAACTCTTTGAAAGAGCTGCCTATTACGGCGTATTCATTGTTATAACCCTTTATCTCAGCAGGATCCTCGGATTCAACGATATCGAGGCTGCAACGATTGCCGGAGTATTCTCCGCTTTCCTGTATCTGCTTCCTACATTTGCAGGGGCACTTGCAGACAAGATCGGATTCCGCAATTCCATGCTTCTGGCGTTTTCGCTGCTGACAGTCGGGTATCTGGGGCTCGGAATATTCCCCACTGTCCTCGAAAGTGCAGGACTTGTCAGGTATTCTACTGTAACTGAGTTTACCGGATTGAAGGAAAGCGCATTGCGTTTCGGGATAATCCCCATAATGGTACTGATCGTGGTGGGAGGCGCTTTCATCAAAAGCGTAATATCCGGTACAGTGGCGAAGGAAACCACTCCCGAGACCCGTGCAAAAGGATTTGCCATATTCTACGGGATGGTGAATATCGGGGCATTCTCCGGGAAGACCATTGTAAAGCCGCTCCGTGATGCACTTGGCAACGAAGGTCTGATAACCCTGAACTATTTCTCTGCCGCCATGACATTCCTGGCCCTGCTGGCCATCTGGTTTTTCTACAAGAGCAACCAGCACAGCGGAGAGGGCAAGACTTTCCGCCAGATATGGCAAGCGTTGATCAAGGTATGTACCAATGCGCGTCTGATTATCCTGATTGTCATAATAACCGGATTCTGGATGGTGCAGCACCAGCTCTATGCGACCATGCCTAAATATGTGCTGAGACTTGCCGGTGAGGGCGCGGCCCCTTCATGGTACGCAAACGTAAACCCTCTCGTTGTGGTTCTGATGGTGGGCCTTGTGACCCGTCTTATGGCCAAACGCTCGGCGCTTACATCAATGACTGTAGGTATGTTCATAATGCCTGTGTCGGCATTGTGTATGGCAAGCGGGAATATACTTGATCATGGACAGACTATCATGTGGATGCATCCGGTCGCTTTCATGATGGTGGTAGGAATCATATTCCAGGGGCTTGCAGAGACTTTCATATCTCCCCGTTTTCTGGAATACTTTTCACTTCAGGCTCCAAAAGGGGAGGAAGGCCTGTACCTTGGATTCAGCCATCTGCATTCCTTCCTGTCTTCCATACTCGGATTCGGGCTTTCCGGAGTGCTGCTCAACAGATACTGCCCGGACGAGTCGCTTTTTGCCACTGAAGCTGAATGGGTTGCAGCTACGGCAAATGCCCATTATATATGGTACTACTTTGCTGTAATCGCTTCCGTATCTGCTGTTTCCCTGATTGTTTACGGTCAGGTCGTGAAACGTATAGATGCCCGCAAGGCGGCCCGGCAACAGGCATAGAGTACATTGCGCTGGCTGTGTGTCAGGAGCACAGTTCCGACAGTTCCAGCCAGCGTAATTCCTTTTCGTCTGTTTCGGTTATGATTTCGCCTATGCGTGCCGATGCTTTCTGAAGGGCATCGGGGTCCAGTGTCCCGGAACTGAGAGCTGTTTCCAGTTCTTTCCTTTCTGCTGCAAGCCTGTCAAGATCGGCTTCTGTCTGTTCCAGTTCCTTCTGCTCTTTGTAGGAAAGTTTACGCTTCCGGTTGACTTCCTTGCCGTGTCTGGAAATATTGCCGGAGTCAGTCCCCATAACCGGGGTTTTCTTTTCTGCTTCGGCCGCTTTCCTTTCAGCCTCGCGGTCTTTCATGTATTGCCTGTAACCGGAATAGCTGCCTACGAAGTCCTTTATCCTGCCCTCGCCCTCGAATATGAAAAGATGGTCAGCAAGTTTGTCCAGGAAGTATCTGTCATGGGATACGATGAGCAGTGAACCCTGGAAATCCTTGAGATAGTCTTCCAGTACATTCAGGGTCATTATGTCCAGGTCGTTGGTAGGCTCGTCCAGTATAAGGAAGTTCGGGCTCCGCATGAGTATGGTCAGGAGATATAGCCTTCTTTTCTCTCCTCCGCTCAGTTTCTCCACTTTAGTGTTCTGCATGGAAGGGGGAAAGAGGAACCGGTTGAGGAAGGCCGAAGCGGATATGTTCTGTCCGTCACCGACGGTTACGTGCTCCGCAATCTCCCTGACAGTTTCGATGACTGTCTGTCCTGGAGCGAATTCCATCCCTGCCTGGCGGTAGTATCCGAAACGGACGGTTGTCCCCAGTTCCATTTCTCCCGAAGTGGGAGCGAGTTCCCCTGTCAACAGGTTGAGGAAGGTGCTTTTGCCCACTCCGTTCCTTCCGACAATGCCTATTTTCTCTCCGGGTGCAAAATTGTAGGTAAAATCCTCCAGCCCCGTGAAATCTTCCCATACATATCGGAGGTGCCGGCAGTTTATGGTTTTCTTTCCCAGCCTGGCCATGCCTGCCTGGATTTCGAGCTGCCTGTTGTCAAAATGCCTGCCGGCCTTTTCCTTGAGGTCATAGAATGCATCGATACGGTATTTGGCCTTCGTGCCTCTGGCACATGGCATTCTGCGCATCCAGTCCAGTTCGCTGCGGAACAGGTTCCTGGCCCTGTCAGTCTCGGCCTGCAGGTTCTTGACCCTTTCCTCCCGTTTTTCGAGGAAGTAGGAATAGTTTCCGTTATATCTGTACAGCTGTCCGTCGGAGATTTCGATGATACGGTTACAGACCCTGTCCAGAAAGTACCTGTCGTGTGTCACCATTAGCAGGGTGCATCTGGATCTGGTCAGATATTCTTCGAGGAATTCTATGCTTTCCAGATCGAGGTGGTTGGTCGGCTCGTCCATAATCAGGAAATCCGGACGGCTTATGAGCATGGAGGCTATTGCAACCCTTTTCAGTTCCCCTCCGCTCAGGGTGGATGCTTCCTGTCCGAGTCTGCCGATTTTCAGCATCGACAGTATTTCCTTTATCTCATGCTCGTAGTTCCAGCTACCGGTCCTGTCCATCTCTTCGATGGCTTTCTGCATTCTGGTACTGTCTCCTGACATGAGGGCTGATTCGTATTCCCTGATTGTGGCTGATTTTTCCCCGCAGCCTTCGAAGACTATATCGAACACGGTCTTTCCCTGGGGATATGTCTGCTCCTGCTCCAGGATGGCTGTGGAAATGTTTTTAAGGAATTTTACAGAACCTTCTCCATCTGAAGAATCCTTGCCTCCGATAATTCTAAGCAGGGATGTCTTGCCGGTTCCGTTGGGTGCGATCAGGGCAATCTTGTCCCCTTCGTCTATATGGAAAGAGATGTTGTCGAACAGGATTCTGGGTCCGTAGGACTTCGATATGTTGTTTACTTCCAGATAGCTGGCCATGGCATGTGTGGGCTTATACGAATACTTCCGCTAGTTCTTCCGGAGATACTGCTCCGAAATATTCCGTTATCGGCATAGTGCCCAGTCTGGCTGCAATCGCTTCCTTTTCATGCGGCAAGCCAATGAGGGCTTCTTCCACTTCTTCGGTAGGACGCAGGAAAAAGTAGTCTCCGCTTATCCTGCATGAACTGATCTTTCCTCCGGCAACATTCAGGGACACTTCCACGAATCCGCATGCAAATCTGCGGTAGCGCTGGATTGCATATGCCGGAGAACTTCCGAAGTTCCATTCCCAAGTGGAGTATTTCTTTTCATAAAGATCCTGTATGCCGGCCTTTTCTGCGTCAGTGTAATCCCTGATGACGTAGTCTCCGTATTCATCGGACTTCAATACGGTGTCACGTACGTATGAGATGAAATCTTCTACCGTCATCCTGTTTCCTTCAGGCAGATGTTCCGATACGTTCGTTACTCTGGACCTGTTGGACTGGACTCCTTTGCCGATGAATTTTTCGGGCCTGGAATTCAGGACTTCGGACAAATCCGTCATGGATGCGGAGAAAAGCAGGCATCCGTGCTGCAGAACCCTGTCCTGATGTACACAGATGGCATTTCCGGAAAATTTCTTTCCATCTATGACAAGGTCATTCCTGCCCTGAAGGGACGCATCCACTCCAAGATTCTTCAGTGCAGTGATGATCGGAGCCGTGAAGCGTCTGAACATGGCGGCAGTATCTTCACCCTCCACCCTCGGACTTATGAATGTGAAGTTTATGTTTCCCAGGTCATGGAATACCGCTCCGCCTCCGGTCATTCTGCGCACTACCGGTATGTTATGGGAAGATGCGTATTCCCTGTTTATTTCGGCTGCAGCGTTCTGGTATCTTCCGATTATTACGGCCGGGGAGTTTCTCCACAAACGGAATACCGGCACGTCGAGTCCGGTCAGCAGATATTCTTCTGCAGCCAGATTATAGTATGGGTCAGTGGTTTTGTCTATGAAGCAGTGCATGTTTTCTTATTATGGTATTTGGCAAGGGCTTTCAGGCAAAGCCGGTATATCCAGTAGAACAATAGGGCTATCAGGATTCCTGTCAGCAGACCGCAGATCACGTCTGAGGTAAAATGCTTGCTGAGGTAAATCCGGCTGAAACCTATTGCCACCGACCATGCGATCATTATTGCTGAGTACAGCCTGCGCCTGAATATCAGGGCAGTCAGCATGGCGAATGACATCGTGTTCGCTGCGTGGGCAGATACGAAGCTGAATCCTCCGCCCCGTCCTTCCGGGAGATTGAGCAATCCTTCCAGCAACGGGTCGTTTCCGGGACGCGGCCTTTCGGCAAGACCCTTTATGACATTTGTGAACTGGTCCGTGAATCCGAAACATGCTGCAGCTACTGCCAATCCAAGCAGTCCGGTTATCCAGAAAGGAACATTGCCCGCAAATCGGGCAGGGGCTGACACTCCGTACCACTTTGGAATGAACATGGATGCGGCAATGCAGACATACAGGGGAATCCATACGGTATGGGAGGACAGGAAAAGCATTACGCTGTCCCAGAATGGTGTCTGCACGGCATTCATGGCCAGTGTGATCCTGTGGTCAAGTGCAATAATGGAATCAAGCATTGTACTATGAGTTAAGTGCGGTCCAAAGCATGTCTTTCAGCTGTCCGATATTTTCTCCGCTGACAGCCGAGAAGAAAAGGCATGGAATATTTTCGGGCAGCCCTTTGGATATTTCCGCTTTGAGTTCATCATCCAGGATGTCGCTCTTGGATATTCCTATGATACGGTTCTTGTCCAGAAGTTCCGGATTGAACTGTTCCAGCTCTCCGAGCAGTGTAGCATATTCCCTGCCTATGTCATCGGTGTCTGCAGGAATGACGAACAGCAGCATAGAGTTACGCTCTATATGTTTCAGGAATCTCAGTCCGAGGCCTTTGCCTTCGTGTGCACCTTCAATGATCCCGGGGATGTCTGCCATTACGAACGAATGGTCGTCCCTGCAGGATACAATTCCCAGATTCGGCTCCAGGGTAGTGAAAGGGTAATCGGCGATCTTCGGTCTTGCGGCGGATACTGCAGAAAGGAGGGTGGATTTTCCGGCATTCGGGAACCCGACGAGTCCTACGTCAGCCAGCAGTTTGAGTTCCAGGATGAACCAGCCTTCCTGTCCTGGCTCCCCCTCCTGGGCGAAACGGGGAGTCTGCATGGTTGCGGACTTGAAAAAGTCGTTGCCTTTGCCACCGCGGCCTCCCTTTACCAGAATCTTTTCTTCCCATGGCTCGAGGATTTCGCAGATCTGCTCGCCTGTCTCGGCATTCCTGGCCACGGTACCGAGAGGGACATCGAGAATGATGTCCTTCCCGTTTGCACCATGGCGCAGTCCCCCGCTTCCGGCTCCACCATGTTCCGCCTTTATGTGTTTACGGTATTTCAGGTGGATCAGAGTCCAGTATTGGGGGTCTCCGCGCAATATTATATGTCCTCCGCGTCCTCCGTCTCCGCCGTCCGGTCCTCCCTTGGGGATGAATTTCTCCCTTCTCATATGGGTGGAACCGTTTCCGCCGTTACCGGAAGCGCAGAAGATCTTTACGTAGTCAATGAAATTGGATCCGGCCATCGAGGTCTATCCTAATATTCTGCAAATGTTGTTGAAGACGTTTTCTATAGTGTCGTTGCCTTCCACTTCACGATAGTTGCCTTTGCCTTTATAGTAGCTGATCAGAGGTTCTGTCTTGTCGTGGTAGGTGCTGATACGGTTTTCGATGGTGGCACGGTCGGTATCGTCCTTGCGGCCTTCGATTTCTGCCCTGTGGAGGATACGGTCGAAAATCAGGCTGTCGTCAAGAGTGATGGAAATTACTGCGTCTACCTTCCCTGCAAATCCTTCGAGCATGGTGTCGAGAGTCTCAGCCTGGGCGATTGTCCTGGGAAATCCGTCGAAAAGGAACCCTTTTACATTCGGATTGTCGGAAATCTTCTTATGGATCATGTTCACGACGATTTCATCGGGTACAAGGTCTCCTCTGTTGATCAGCTCTGCGGCCTGCTTTCCGAGTTCTGTGCCGGCTGCCATTTCCTGGCGTAGCAGGTCTCCTGTGGAGATGTGTAGGTAGTTGTATTTTTCCACTATCAGTTTTGCCTGGGTACCTTTGCCGGCACCCGGAGGGCCCAAAAGAATATAATAGTTCATGATCGGGTTTGTTTGGTGTTTGTTTATATCTGGTCTATAATGTAAATGTCCTTGTACTGCCGGCCTATCTGGTCATAGTCCAGTCCGAATCCTACGATGAATTCATTGCCTATCTCCATGGCGGGGTAATCTATGGGGATGGTTCCGCTGTAGCTTCCGGGCTTAAGGAAGAGGGTACATATCTTAACGTCGGCGGCACCCTTCTCAAGTAGAAGCTTGTGCAGGAATGCAATGGTGTTGCCAGTGTCCACTATGTCTTCGATTATAACTACCCTGCGTCCTTTTATGTTGCATCCCAGACCGATGAGCTCCTTGGTTTTGCCTGTGGATTCGGTACCGCAATATGATGCAATCTTGATGAATGATAGCTCAGAGTTGAAGTTGAGCTTCTGCATGAGTGAGGCGCAGAACATGAAAGAACCGTTCAGGACGCTGAGGAAGAGAGGGACATCTTCACCCGAATAATCGTTGTTGAGCCTTTCGGCTACTTTTGTAATGGCAGCTTCTATTTTTTCGTTCGGAATGAAAAGCCTGAATTCCTTGTCATGAAGTCTGATTCTGTCCATATCGGCAATTTTAAAATGTAAATTTGAACAAAAATAATTCAAAAATCGGAGATAATGTGATTTATTGGATTAAATTTGCATCAATAACAATAAATAATTTTTGGAAATGAAACCTTTGGTATCGATAATAATGGGAAGCACATCGGATCTGCCGGTGATGAAGCAGGCTGCAGAATTCCTCGACTCGATGGAGATTCCCTTTGAAATCAATGCATTGTCAGCCCATAGGGTTCCTGTCCAGGTGATGGAATTCGCGACGGGAGCCGCTGAACGGGGAATTAAGGTAATAATTGCTGGTGCGGGTGGCGCCGCCCATCTTCCGGGTGTGATTGCAGCCTATACTCCGCTTCCTGTAATCGGGGTCCCCATCAAGTCCTCGAATTCGATTGACGGATGGGATTCCGTACTTTCGATTCTCCAGATGCCATCCGGAATACCGGTTGCCACAATGGCTCTTGACGGAGCGAAGAATGCTGCCATTTTTGCTGCGCAGATTATCGGTGCGGGCGACGAAGCTGTTGCAGCCAAGGTGGCTGCTTTCAAGGCGGATCTCGCTTCCAAGATTGCAAAAGCAAACAGGGAACTCAAAGAAGTGAAATACAGATTCAAGGTGGACTGAACAGTCTGCACATTTGAAAAACAGCATAGCGGGGAAGAGAGGAGGGAAGAATATGTTGGAATCTATCAGGACCGCTGTATGTTCAGCGGTCTTTTTTTTGTTCTCAAACTGCTTTGGGGCAGTTGGCCAGATTCTGCCGGAATGGGTGGTGAGAATGATCGAGAATGAATGTGAAGGAGGAACGAAGGATCCCGAAGAAATGGGGTTGTATTTCCTGGAACTTATGCGGAAGCCCATGGATTTGAATACGGCAGGGAGGGAGCGGCTTTCTGAGTTCCCGCTTCTGACACCTTTTATGGTGGAGAGTCTCATGGATTACAGGGAGGAATACGGATACGTGACATCATATGCCGAACTTTCCCTGGTGGACGGATTCGACAGTCTGAAAGTGGAACGGATGATCCCTTTTGTGACAATAGGGAACCCTTCATTGCAGCAGAACGTCTCAGGCCGGCCTCCGGAAGTGTCGAATAGCGTAATCCTCAGGTCCCGGATCTCTTTAAAAAGAAGCGGTGAGGATATGTACGGGTCTCCCTTTTACCGGTATCTTCGTTATGGTATCGAGGTTGGGGATGTGGCGAGGGCAGGGGTCACAGCAGAAAGCGATCCGGGTGAAAAGGGGTTTCCGGATTTTGCTTCGGTTTTTCTGGAAATCAGCGGTATACCGTTGTCAGCAGATGGCCGCTTCGGCATTTCCAGAATTGTGGCAGGGGATTATTCCATGCGCTTCGGGCAGGGACTTGCACTGTGGACCGGTTTTTCAATGAATTCGCTTTCGCAGCCTTCTTCCGTCATACGGAACAATCCTGGCGTCCGGTCATATACTTCTTCCGGAGAGTCGGGGTTCTTCCGTGGCGGTGCAGCGACGCTGAAACTTTTCGGAAAGATCGGGATGACGGTCTTCGTTTCTTCCCGGTACCGCGACGGTAGGATAGAAGGGGACAGTTTTGTTACAATGCCGGAAGACGGGATGCATGACAGCGACCGGGCTATTGAGGCGAAATGGCAGCTGAAGGAGACTGCGGGCGGTGTAAATGTGTCGATGGCCGGGAAGTCTTTCCGGATGGGAATTACAGCCCTGGCCTATGGGTTTGACAAGAAGGACGGCAGGAAAAAATCCTATTACAATGACCATATTTCCTATGACGGGACGCAGTTTAACCTTGCGGCAGATTTTGTCGTTTCGGTAATGGGATCAAGGATTTTCGGGGAAGTGGCGGTGGATAGAGGTCTGCATCTGGCAGCTATAGCAGGAGCAGTATATCCGGTTTCTTCGGAATGGGAGTTTTCGGTTTCGGGACGTTATTATGACTACAGGTATGTGGCGATGTATTCGGGAGCATATTGCAATTCCTCCTGCAACAATGAGGCAGGAGGAACTGTCGTCCTCCGCTATGCTCCCGGTCGGAATCTGCTCTTTACGGCAGGAGCAGCATATACGTATTATCCTCATCACCGCTTCGGAGTGCGCGGACCGTCCGATGTCCTGAAGGTTTCCGCAGAATGTGACTGGAGTCTTTCAGAGCATCACAATCTCCATTTCAGGACCTCGTATTCGGCAGATAACGGAAAGGAGTCTTCCGTATTCCGCTTAAGAGGGGAATATACTTTCTCGCTGAATCCGGCCCTTTCCCTGATTTCCAGACTGGAGACAAGTCTGCTGCCAGGAGATTGGGGGATGCTGGCTTATGCGGAACTGCGTTATGCCGGTCTGTCCGGAAAACTCAGGTGTGCGGTGAGGGCTTCCTGTTTTTCGGCGGAGGAATGGGCATCCAGGATATACTGTTATGAGATGGGGATTCCGGGTACTTTTTCCGTACCGGCCTATTACGGAAAAGGAACGGGCCTGTATGCCGTGGTGACATACAAGCCCGTAAGATGGTTCAGTGCAAGCATGAAATGCTCGGGTGCAATTTACTCGGACAGAGCCCGGGACAATCTCAGGCTCAATCTCCAGCTTAATTTGCTTTTTTGATTTTCAGTTTCTTGCCAGGATATATCTTGCTGTTGGATGTCAGTCCGTTAAGTTTCATGATGTCATTCATCGATACCCCGCTGAATTTCCTGGAAATGTCCCATAGGTTGTCCCCGCTCTTTACGGTGTACATTACATATCCGTTGGAAACCGTGGTAGCCGTGCCTCCCTTGGATGATGATTTGGATGAAGAAGAAGGAGCGCTCCCCCTCGGGTAGATTGTCAGTCTTTGCCCTTCCCTTATCCTGGTCCCTATGTTGTTCCAGTTCTGGATGCTTCTTACGGAAACTCCGTATTTCAGAGCGATGTGACTGAGGGTTTCTCCGCGTCTTACCCTATGGATTACCCTTTCCCCGCTTCCGGTGGTTCCCTGCTGGATCTTCTTCAGGGCAGCAGGACTGAAGAGAATGGAATCCTTGTATTTGTATATCTCATCTTCGTGGTCCAGGAATGCGTTGGTGTATTTGTATGGAATCTGCAGGATATATTCCTTTTCAGTTCCGGGGATTATGTCGTGCAGGTATTGGGGATTGTGGGTCCTGAGCTCTTCGATGCTGGCACCTGTGTAATGGGAAATCTGCTCGAAGTGGAGCATCCTGTTTATTTTCAGGGTGTCGGTATGGGGTGGCATATTTATGGTCTTGGGAGTCAGGTTGTAGTCCTTGTAGTATCGCATGGCATAAAGGGCGGCAAAGAAAGACGGGACATACCCTCTGGTCTCCCTGGGCAGGTAATTGTATATTTCCCAGAAGTCTTTGGATCCTCCGGACCGGCGGATGGCTTTGTTGACATTGCCTACACCGCAGTTATATGATGCTATTGCCAGCGGCCAATCCTGGAATATGCTGTAGGAATCCCTGAGATATCTTGCTGCAGCATGGGCGGATGCAACAGGATCGAATCTCTCGTCAACATATGAGTTTATGGTCAGCCCGTACCTTTTTGCAGTGGTGTACATGAACTGCCACATGCCTTTCGCCCTTGCCCTGGATACAGCCTTGGAGTTCAGGGCTGATTCTATTACAGCCATAGCCGTAAGTTCAAGCGGAAGGTCATACTGGTCGAATATCTCCTCGAAGATGGGAATGTAATAAGTGGAGAGTCCCAGAATGGTTTCCATTTTTTCCGGCATCTTCTGGGTGTAGTATATTATGTGGTTCCTTATTATCTTGTTATAGGGTAGGGATATGAATGAATTGAGTTTCTGCAATTTGGCAATATAAACGGAGTCTGGAATGTCTGATGCCATTTCTATCGTGTCAATGTCGGAAGGTTCTACGTCTATCAGGTTGAGGTCACGTTTCATGTACCAGAGGCTGATAAGGGAGTCTCTGGATACACTGTCCCTTACGATATATTCATCCAGGCCTGTAGATGCCAGAAGCCCTTCGTTCAGAGTGTCGTCGGATGCTTCCATTGCCATGATTTCAAGGGCTTCACTGTATGCGTTGTAAAGGCTGTCGAGTTCTGTCCTTAGCAGGCTGATTTCAGTCCTGAGGGAATCCCTCTCCTTCATGACTTCCTTTTTGGTCTCGATTTTGGCGAAGATGGACGGCTTTCTCTTTTCCTTGTCTGGGGTCTTCCTGTTGTTGTCATTTGCGTGGATCTGTAGACAGCATAATGCTGCAAGTAGAATGGTAATCGCCTTTTTCATCTTAAAATCTGAGGTTTAGCTTAAATCCAACAGCGCTTCCGGTAGGGAAAACGCTGGCGTAGTTGTTTGTGTATTTATAGTTGATGGGCTCTATCAATGCCGGTTCCACCCCCATGGTAAGACTCTGGTTTATATCGATGTCCCTCATGGTCGCGAATACATCGGCATCGATAATCTGGAGCAGGTATACTGCCACAGTAGCTACTATGGAGTAGTCTCTGAATCTCCAGTAATAATCGCGGTAGTATTTCAGGTTCTCTACTGAATAGGATCCTTTGTAGTCGGCTCCTTGGAGTGTGGCCTCGTTATATGCTTTCTTGAACCGGTGGAACTGCATGTTGTTGTAGTGCCATAGGTATCCGCACAGAGCCAGCCCTCCGTAATATATCGGAAGTTTCCAGTATTCTCCGTTGTACATCTGTCCCAATCCCGGGAAGAGGATGGAGTAGACCGTTGCACGTCCAGGAAGGTGATCCCTGTATGATTCGTAGCATACTGCTCCGTCCATAAGCTGTCCCCAATAGAACAGGGCGGCCCCTGCAAAGAAAAGGTTGCTGTACAGCTTGAGGTTGCTGTCTCCTGTCTTTCTGTACTGTGAATTGTAATAGATGCCGCCGCCAATCATGCCTCCTATTCCAATGTAGATTACAGGCAGTTTCCAATAATCCCTGTTGTATATCTGGGATGCACCGGGCAATATCACGGAACTGCCGAAAGACCATCCTATGGACATTGAATCACGGTGCGCCAATGCGTTGAAATACCTCTTCAGGGAATAGCTCTCGGCCGTATCTGAAGGGCTCTGGCTTTTTCCTGCAGTATTTCCGTTGCCTTGCAGGCCGGAATCCACGTACTGTGCCGATACCGTAAAGGATGATATCAGCAGTATGATTATAGCAAATACTGTTCTTTTCCGCACGATCTGGTCTATGAATTTATTTTCTCGATTGCATTCAAAAATGATTCCACTTCCCTGTCGTTGGAAAAATGTATGGTAATGCTGCCTTTTCCCTGGTTGTTGCGTTTCAGACTTATATTGTTGTCAAAATATTTTCCGACGATATCTATTACTTTATAGTAAGTATCGGGGATGTTTTCCTCCTGCTGTTCCTTTTCCAGTTTCATTTCCCGTTCCTTTTCCAGGAAAGATCTGGCCTTGGTTTCGGCCTGTCTTACGGAAAGGTCCTTTTTGATAATGTAGTCGCACAGGATTACCTGATCGGCCGGATCTTCAAGCGAAAGTATCGCCTTGGCATGCCCCATGCTTATTTTTTTGTCCCTTATGCTGACCTGTACTTCTGCAGGGAGTCTGAGCAGACGGAGATAGTTTGTCACTGTAGTCCTTTTCTTACCGACTCTGTCTGCCATCGCTTCCTGGGTGAGCTGGCATTCGTCGATGAGTCTCTGGAAACTCAGTGCTATTTCGATGGCATCCAGGTCCTGTCTCTGGATATTCTCGATAATTGCCATAGCGAGCATACCTTCGTCATCGGCGTCCTTGATATATGCAGGTATTTTCTCCAGTCCGGCTGCCACGGCAGCCTTGAAACGTCTCTCTCCGCTTATTATCTGGTATCTGAGTCCGGACCTTCTTACGGTTATCGGCTGTATGATGCCGTATGTACGGATGGATTCCGTAAGCTCTTCAAGCGCAGCCTCATCGAAATTGCTTCTCGGCTGGTAAGGGTTTGCCGTTATCTTGTCAACAGGTATTTCGGTTATCGATGCCGGACTGCTTTCCCTGTTTATGGATATGGCAACGGCGTTCGAATTGGCATCAATGTTGTCAACTCCCTGAATCAGGGCACCAAGCCCTTTACCTAATGCAGCTCTTTTGTTTGCCATTTATGATTATGAGTTTTTACCTATTATTTCTTTAGCCAGGTTGAGATAGTTGTTCGTTCCGGCGGATATGGCATCGTACAGTATTACCGGCTTGCCGTGTGACGGTGCTTCACTCAATTTGACATTCCTTGAGATTACAGTGTCGAATACCAGTTTGCCGAAATGGTGGCGGACTTCCTCTACCACCTGATTGGCCAGCCTCAGGCGGCTGTCGAACATAGTAAGGAGGAATCCTTCGATCTTGAGATCCGGATTCAGCCTGGTCTGGATAAGCTTTACGGTGTTAAGCAGCTTTCCGAGCCCTTCCAGTGCGAAAAATTCAGTCTGGACGGGGATGATTACGGAGTCGGCTGCGGAGAGGCAGTTCACGGTTATCAGGCCCAGAGAGGGGGAACAGTCTATGATGATGTAGTCGAAATCGTTCCTGACTTCCTTGAGGGCGTTTCTCAGGGCCAATTCCTTGTCTTCTACGTTTATGAGTTCTATTTCGGCTCCTACCAGGTTTATATGTGAGGGTACTATCTTGAGGTCCTTTATCTGGGAATCCAGTATGACTTCGGGGAATTTCCTTTCTCCTATGAGAATCTCATACAGTGTCTTTCCGCTGTTGGAATCCGGATCCAGGTCAAGACCGGAGGTCGTATTTGCTTGAGGGTCGGCGTCAATCAGGAGGGTCTTTTTCTCCATAACGGCCAAGGAAGCCGCTAAATTAATGGCAGTCGTGGTCTTTCCAACACCGCCTTTCTGATTTGCTATGGCAATGACTTTTCCCATGTTTTCTATCAATCCTAAAAATGCAAAATTAGAAATTCTTTTTTATCTTATGGATATTTAGTGCTACTTTAGCGGAAATTTTTTGTTGAAGTATGGGTAAATCATTATCGGAGTGGATTGCCGTGGTAAATCCCAAAGCGGGAGGCGGACGTGTGGCTCAGGAATGGCCGCTGCTTTCCGCTACCCTGAGAGAAAAGAAAGTGAGCTTCGATGAGGTTTTTACGACACACAGGTATCATGCTGTCGAGCTGGTGATATATGCACTGAAGATGGGATACCGGAAAATCATAGCTGTGGGAGGTGACGGCACCTTGCACGAGGTGGTCAACGGGCTTTTTCACCAGACAGCAGTTCCTGTAAGTGATATTACCCTGGCCGTTCTGCCTGCGGGGTCCGGCAATGACTGGGCAAGAATGTACGGAGTGCCGGGAGATTATTCGAAGGCAGCCAAGCTTATTCTGGAGGGAAAGACACTCATGCAGGATGTGGCGAAGGTGGTATATACCGAATCCGGAGTAGAAAACTACAGATATATGGTCAATGTCGCAGGTGTCGGTCTGGATGCGAATATCTGCTATTACTGCAACAAGGCAAAAAGCGACAGCGGACATCATGGTTCATATATCAAAGCGGCCGTAAGCGCATTGGCAGGAAGGCGCTCCAACGAAACCGAAGTCAAGGCTGACGGGCGTACGGTCTTCAAGGGAAAAATGTTCTCCGTCGGATTCGGCATCGGCAGATACAGCGGAGGAGGGATGATACAGGTTCCTGATGCGGTCCCTGATGACGGGCTGATAAATATAATGATAGCAGGGAAACTGCCAAAACTTAAATTTGTCTTCCTTTTCAGGGAACTTTTCAAGGGAACCATATACAAAGTAAAGCAGGTCAGGCATCTCATGGCCGGGAGGTTTGAAGTGGAGACACGGGTCCCGGACAGGGTGGAAATAGACGGGGAGGTGGTAGGCACAACGCCTATGTCGGTGGAAGTTATCCCTAAAGTGTTGCGGGTAGTAACAGGCCGATTGGCAACAGACAATAAATGATGCAATGGATTTTGTAACGGTATTCATACTGGGGGGATGTACGGCGCTTTTTGTCAGGCGCGGCTACTGTTTTCTCAGAGACGGAAAAGGAAACAGGCTGAAAACTCTGGTAGGAATAATTCTTATAGTTAATTCCCTTTTCCTTCTGAAGGATCTTCTGTATTATGTGATTCCGGTATTCGAGGACGAACCGGTGTATAATCTTATGCTTACTATGGATAACTGGGTGGTAGTTCTGGATGCCATGTATGCATTGGAACTGGTGCGTCCTGGATATATAAACATGAGAAGATTCTGTCTGAACATATCTATGTTTCTTATATTTACTGTATTGTATGCTTGCACCGGCAGTGAGGCAGTATTCATGTCATTCCTGTTGTTTACAATCGGGTATGCCGCTTTCCTGCTGGGAATCATACATCTGAATATGCGGAAATACGGGAAGGTCCTGAAAGAACTGCATTCAGACCTTACTTACGTGAGTGTGAACTGGGTATGGACAAGTGTGGTCTTGCTTCTGGTCCTGTTGGGATTGTGGCTTATAGTGTATATGAACGGTACGGACAGTCTGGATTTCCTGTATTATCTCTCTATGACTGCTGTATGGACAGTGATTTCTTTCAGGACAGAAAGACAGCAGGTTCCGGACAAAAGCGAAAGGGAATCCGTAGCCATTGCTGTTGCCGGCAACAGTGAGACCGACATGGTTTCGTACCATTTTGCCGGGAAACTGGAAGAACTGGACAAAAACGGTTATTTCTCCAGGCATCCACAGATAACGCTAACAGAACTTTCCGCTGAACTGAACACTAACCGCACGACCCTTTCCAATTATATCAACAGGGTAAAGAAAATGTCGTTCTATGACTATATTAATGAGTCACGCCTAAGGAAGGCAGAAGAACTGGTTGTTGACGGGAAGCTGACGCAGGAAGAAATAGCCGTCCGTTCCGGATTCAATTCAATCTCGACATTCAGAAGGGCATTCAATAAAAAATTCGGTGTCTCCCCGAACAATTACAGAAAAACACACAGATAATTTACCCATTGACGTAAATAATTGTAGTATTGATACCTGGACTTTGTTGTCCTGCATGTAATTTTGCAATACAGTTACACAGAGCAGGATTCATCTATGAAAACTTCACAGACCGCCACAGATATTATTGATATGCTGTGGCGGTCTTGTTTTTGTATAACAATGGATATTTTTTATACTTTTGCCGTATATACCTTTTGCAGATTAACCAATAACCGCCTAAGATGAGAACATTTTTCAGGATATTAGGGCATATTGTCTATATTCCACTTGCACTTCTGTTCATTTTTGAACTCTACCGCACCGGGATCATTGTGTTCCACAGCTACATTCTATACAAGTGGTTCGGCATCGGTTTCGCTGCCTACATCATTCTCGGGATATTTTTCAGGAAAAACCGGAAATGGCTCCAGACATTCTCCCATGAACTTACGCATACATTGGTGGGGATGCTTTTTTTCAGAAAGATACATTCCTTTACTGCCGAAAGGGGAGAAGGTGTGATGTCCTATTCGGTCAACAGATACCATATAGGAGATCTGATGATCTCCCTCTCGCCGTATTTCCTTCCGATATTCACATTCTTTTTCCTTATAATACGGCACGCAATCTCCGGTGAGGCGATGTATATATTCGATGCGATTACCGGTTTCACTTTTGCATTCCATCTGGGATGTTTCATTTCCCAGACCGGTAATTACCAGACAGACATTTCCCAACACGGATATTTCTATTCCTATCTTATAATCGCAACATTCCTGTCCCTTAACATATCACTGGTACTGTTGTCGATAGAAAGCAACCTTTTCCCCGCAATCAGGGATTTTGCAGTGACGGCATGGATGGACCTGAAGACAGTATATGGCTTCCTGTCAGAGCATGTCAGTGCCATTATTTCCAACTGGACTGCCAAGTAGTATTGCTCTATATCTGGTATCTTCTCTCCTCATTATGAAAAAGATAAGCAGAAATGCCATCATCGGTTACCCTGCCGGAATCATAACCGGTATCACCTATGGATTGAATCCACTGTTCGCAGTACCGTTGATGAAGAACGGTGCCTCCATCGAGTCAATATTGTTTTTCCGTTATTCCTTTGCGGTCATCCTGCTGGGAGCATTCCTGATGGCCACCAGGCAGAGTTTCCGTATCACATGGAAGCAGGCGGGAGTGCTGCTGGTGCTGGGTGTCCTTTATACTAGCAGCAGCCTTTGTCTGTTCGAGGCATACAAATACATCCCTTCCGGACTCGCAACCACTCTTGTTTTCCTGTACCCAGTGCTGGTTGCGATTATAATGGTGTTCCTGAAGGTCGTTCCGTCTTGGCCGGTGTGGCTGTCTATATTCCTGACATTCGTGGGTGTAGTCATAATGACCAAAGGGGATTCTGCTCAGGCAGTCAATCCGGCCGGCATTCTGCTGTCGCTTGGTGCGGCGCTTGTATATGCGTTCTTCATCGTAATCATAAACCGCAGCAAGGTTATAAGCGGTATTTCCAATACACTGTTGACATTCTATGCGCTTACAGTGGGTGCCGTGATATTCATCGGAAAGATAGCGGCTTCCCATACGGGGCTCATGACGGGATTCGATAGCGGGACGGCATGGCTGAATATAATCGGACTGGCTGTACTTCCAACAATCGTTTCTACGGCAACCCTTGCAATCGCAACAAGGAATATCGGTGCGACCAAGGCTTCCGTCCTCGGAGTATTCGAGCCGGTTACGGCAATCCTTATCGGGACAATAGTTTTCGGAGAGGCCCTGACGATGAATATCATAGTAGGGATACTTCTGTCAGTCGCAGCCATTACATTCATGATCCTGAAGACAAAGAGATAGGGAAGTGCAGCTCATTCCCGGTCCGATGGCGCAGGTCTTATCCTTTTTCAGACTGCCCCTCATTTTCCTCACCGCATGTACCCCGCCTTCGTTTTCACACCGCCCATCTCCTTCCGCACTCCCCTCCGTTTTACACTCCCCTCATCCGCACCGCCCAAAATATGCCGAATAATGGGCGTTGTGGAAGTGCGTGCGCTTCTCACCCCGTATCAATGCTGCCCGCAGGGCACTGAGGTGTACTAAAAGGGTAGGGAGAAAAACAAAAAAAGTAGGGAGAAAATGATGAAAAGTAGGGAGAAAAATATATATTTGTGAAAAATAGAAGATAATATGCAAACCGAACTTGAAAAATTGATTTCCCTTTATCGGGAATTGGAAATAGACAAGCAGATAGATTATGACAAGTTCTATTTGTATTCACTCATTACTCATTCCACGGCTATCGAGGGATCGACTATAACAGAGCTTGAAAATCAAATCATGTTCGACCAGGGAATCAGCCTGAAAGGGAAAAGTATCACGGAGCAGAACATGAATCTTGATCTTAAAAACGCTTATGAGGCTGCCATAAAACTAGCTCATGCACATACTGATATCACTATTGATTTATTGAAAAGTCTCTCTGCTCTTGTTATGAAAAATACCGGACAGGAGTATAAGACTGCATTGGGTGATTTCTCATCTGCACAGGGAGACTTACGCCTGTTGAATGTTACGGCAGGAGTTGGAGGCAAATCGTATATGAATTACAGTAAAGTCCCGGTAAAACTCGCGGAATTTTGCAATTGGCTGAATCAAGAACGAAAAAATTATGCAAGCAAAAGTGTTGCACAATTATACGAGCTCAGTTTTGATACCCATTATCATTTGGTGACTATACATCCATGGGCTGATGGTAACGGCAGAATGGCACGTCTTGTAATGAACATGCTTCAATTTGAGTTTGGATTGATTCCGACCAAAATTCTTAAGGATGATAAGGAGGAATATATCAAAGCATTGGTGGAAACCCGGGAAAATGAAGATTTAAGTATATTCCGGAATTTTATGAATGCCACTATGGTGAAGAATCTTGCTTATGACATTGAAACTTATCGTAAATCCATTGAAGATATTCCGGAGAGTGGGGAGAAACTGACAGAAAGTAGGAAGAAAAAGGTGAAAAGTAGGGAGAAAATTATTGCTTTGCTATCTCAAGACAATTCACTAAGTGCAGCTGCCCTTGCCGAGCGGATAGGCATAACCCCTAAAGCTGTGGAAAAGCATCTTGCCAAGATGAAGGCAGAAGGAATACTCAAGCGTGTCGGACCGGATAAAGGCGGACACTGGCAGGTCGTAGAAAAAACGGATTGATTTTTCTGGAGGGAGCGCAGTTTACCGCCTGCCCATTTTATTGTATTACTAAAAAATATCCTTCTTTAGGTGCTGAGAACAGCATATAGAATCAGACGTGATTTTAAATTCCATCTATATGCTGTTTGATTTTTTATTTTCTGACTTTTCCGTCAGTCGCTTGTTTCCGCTGCCGTCGACATTCATTGTACAGACGTGAAAGGGAAAAGGTTTTCGGGCTGAATACGCTCTGAAAGAGGAAGATTCTGCCCGAAACGGCATAGCCGCTTGACCTTTTCGCTTTCAAGAGAGTCTGTACTAACTTCTATGGACGGCGAGGAAATAGGCGACTGATGGGTGTTTCTCTTGTTTTATGGTAATTATTGAATAATTGTAGCTTATAGTCTTTACTGATTTATCTTTTTGAAAAAAAAATCATTCATATGCATCAGCTAATCCTGACTCGACATCTTCTCTAGACCAACCATCATAATATGCCCGTTCGTCTCCGTATGGGTCACTCCAACTGTCTGAATCTATTGTATTTTCTTCTTCATATTCCCAAAAAGTTGTATTAGAAAGTTGTTTAGATGATTTTTCCCTATGTCTTTTATAAATACTTTTTTCAAAGTTTGTTTTTCCCGTATCTTCTTTTTCATGTAGAAGCAAAAAGAGAGAACCGGCACTATTGGTAACTACTGATATAACTGGCGAAGTTGGTTTACATTTTAATGCAACATATCCAGTGTGGCACCCGTAAGAGAAAAATAGCTCTTCTGTCTTTGGATTTACCTTTACATCTATACGTGTACAATTAAAAATAGCTTTGAAATCTTCTATCGTATATGTTGCTATATATTTGAGATCATCAAAAATAACATATTTAGGAATGGCATAAAGATTTATTAAAATCTCTTTATTATTAATGAAAGCTTTAATCGAATGTAGATAACTTTCATTAAGAGACCATATCTTATCATAGTTTATAGGTACAATGACATTACCATTTGTATCTATAATTCCCCATTTGTCTTTCCGGCTTATTGTATTATAGCGTACAACCCGCGCATATCCACAAACGAATTGTGGGTCACACCAAGAATATAAATCGAATGGCACTATGAGTTTATTATCTTTATTTATATAACCGTATTGGAACTTATTGTTTCTAACAAGAGCTAAGCCGCAACTGAATGGAAACATCTCCTTATACTGGGGTGAAATAATGACATTACCATTATAATCTTTTAGACCATAAAGTCCGTTTTCTTGGTATATTATTAAATCAGAATTAGCTGTCATATAACTACATGTTTATGCACAATTTTTGATATATCTTGATTCAGATAAGGAGAATCGAATATTTGTTCTCCTTCAAATTCCCATCTTCCTTTGTATCTCTCACATTGAGTCGTAAACCAGCGATGCGGCTTGAAGACCCCAATAATATAACCTCTACAAATTGCAAAAACTAAATCTGCATTATTGGCTCGTTGACCATTTAATCTCCAATATTTGCGGGTACGTTCATATAAATTCGGACGTTCACAACCCAAATATGTTTTGCTTACATTGAAACAGATAATTCGCTCATCTTTCTGAGGTACAAAATCTCCATAATCTCTGAACGGCTCAATCATATCTTTTCTTTAATATTTATTTTCAAAGATAAGGATTTGTCTCGATAAAGCTAATATAAAGCTTATCTAAAAGAATCATGCGGATAATTAACCGCAGAATTTGCGGCTTATTATCCGTATGATAGAATAATTCAACATAATTTCTAAATTGTTTGAATGGGTTGCTGTTAACGAGAAAGATTGCCTGAAAGTACATCCCTTACATTATTCATATCTTTCAGAATGGAACTGTCGAGTACCCTCGCATAGTGCTGCGTCATCTTGATATTGGAGTGACCAAGCATTTTGGCTACATTCTCAATGCTTACCCCATTGGCCAAACAGACAGATGTGGCGTATGAGTGACGGGCGGTGTGGGTAGTCAGGTTCTTCTTTATCAGGCATAGGTCGGCAATCTCTTTCAGGTAGCTGTTCATCTTCTGATTGCAGGGGACAGGCAGTAATATTCCTTTCTTTTTGCAGGCAGGATAATCAGCATATTTTCTCAGGATTTCCAAAGGAATATCCAGCAGAGGAATATTGCACATGTTCTTTGTTTTCTGACGTGGCTTCCTGATCCACAGGTTTCCGTTGTTGTCTTTTACGATATGCTCAGGGGAAAGCTGTTGTACGTCAATGAAAGCCAAACCGGTAAAGGCAGCGAAAATAAAAACATCACGGACTACGGTGATTC
>CAZXFF010000024.1:0-28740 GCA_964640305.1 uncultured Muribaculaceae bacterium
CGGAGATAGAAGCTTTGGGGATTTACGGGAATACTCCGTATTATCAGTATTTCTCTACGGATGCCGAAAGCAACGAAGACAGTCAAAGGGAAATCACGATCAGTGCGGATGCGGATTTCCTCAAGGTATTCCCTTTCGAATTCATCGAGGGTTCTGCCGAAGGTTTCGGCCCCGAGGACCGTTGCATCATCAGCGAGAGCACTGCCGGAAGGCTCTTCAGGAATGAAAGTCCGTTAGGCAAGCAGATCTATTTCAGGGCAGGATATGGAATAACTGTCATAGGGGTGTACAAGGACTTCCCTAAAAACAGCTGCATCACCAACGGTGTAATCTTTGCAATAGCGGAGAGCCGGCTGAACAATGACTCCGAATGGTCCAGCTATGCCTATTTCAGGCTTTCGCAGTCCGCTTCCCCCGATGATGCTGTGGAGATTTTCAGGAACGGGGCCCTTAAGGCTCTGGAAGAAGAAATCGCAGCTCTCCCAGGTAATCCGGATTCGCTCCGAAAAGAAATGCCGGACAAATTCAGGGTAACCAGAGTCCATGATGTGTACTATCAGACCAATATGCCGGACTCTTTGCCGAAAGGCAACAGATTCACCACAGATACCATCTTTGCCGTATCTGTCCTGCTGATGCTTGTTGCCATCATCAACTTCATCAATTTTTCCATGGCATCGGTTCCCTTGGACATCAAATCCGTCAATACCCGGAAGGTGCTTGGGTCCAGCCGTGTGAATCTGATTGCTGGGCAGCTTGCAGGTTCCTTCTTCATTGTGCTGGTGGCGTATGTTTTAAGTATCCTACTGCTGCATGTCCTCTCCGGAACGGGACTGGCTTCATACATTTCAGGATCCCTGAAGCCGGCAGACAATCTGTCTGTGCTGCTTATCGGCCTTGGGGTTGCAATCGTGACATCCGTGCTCGCAGGGTTCTATCCGGCACTTTACATTACATCTTTCCAGCCGGCACTGGTACTTAAAGGCTCTTTCTCTCTGTCGCTGAAAGGACGTGCGCTCAGGAATGCACTGATCGGTTTCCAATACGGAATTTCAATAATACTGGCCAGCATGGCTCTGTATATCTGGATACAGACCAAATACATGAAGGAATACGACATGGGTTTCAAGTCCGATCATGTAGTAGTGGCCAATGTAGGTTCCAAGATCGGTAATATGTCACATGCTTTCAAGCAGAAACTGATGGGAAACCCGGCTATAACCGGAGTGACATTTTCCGGAGGTCCTCTGGTTTCCGAGAACAAGATGGGATGGGGCCGTATATACAATGGAGAACGTTTCAATATCGAGGTGCTTCCCGTTTCTACAGAGTTTCTGGATTTCTTCGGAATCAGAATCAAGGAGGGGCGCAGTTTCATTCCTTCCGACGAATTGTCAAAAACAGGTTCTTTCATAATAAACGAGACGGCAGCGGCGGCATACTCCTTCATGACAGTAGGAAACCGGATCCAGGGGCACAAATCAGAAGCAGAACCTGCTGAAATAGTGGGTATTGCATACGATTTCAACTTCAAGCCGATGCAGTACGGGATAGGTCCTTTCGCCCTGTATCAGTTCGGCTCCGAACCATGGTGGCCGCTTTCAGTGGCGTATGTCAAAATATCCCCGTCCGGAGTATCGGGTACGCTTGAATATATCCGCGATGCAATACGGGAATTCAATCCGGACGCGACAGCCTGGAATCTGGAACTCCAGTTCCTGGACGAAAACATCGGCAACCTCTATGCGAAAGAGGAGAAACTGAACAGGATAATCGTAATAGGGGCTCTACTTTCCATGTTCATAGCCCTGATCGGAATACTCGGTCTGGTGTATTTCGAGACTCAGTTCAGCCGTAAGGGCATAGCGGTCCGCAAGGTCTTCGGGGCTACTACCGGGGAACTGCTCAAGGATGCCAACAGACGTTATATGATAATGGCAGTGGTGAGTTTCTTGGTGGCCGTGCCGGTCTCATACGCAATCATCAAGGCATGGGTCAGGAATTTCCCCTATCAGGTACCCTTCCCGGTATGGATATTTGCGGTTACTCTGGCAGTAATACTGGTACTTACAGTGGCTGTGGTGACCCTCAGAAGCTACAATGCCGCCAACTCCAACCCAGTGGACTCTATAAAGAACGAATAGGAGAACAAACAATAAACGACAAATACGAGAATTATGATCAAGGTAACAGATTTGAGCAAAGTCTTCCGTACGGAAGAGATCGAGACAATGGCGTTGAACAGTGTGTCGTTCGAGGTCAAGGACGGTGAGTTCGTGGCAATCATGGGCCCTTCGGGTTGCGGCAAGTCCACGCTTCTGAACATCCTGGGGCTGTTGGACAACCCTACGGGCGGAAGTTATGAGCTTCTGGGCCAGGAGGTGTCTAAGCTGAAGGAGAAGGACCGTACGAAGTTCCGTAAGGGCAACATCGGCTTCGTATTCCAGAGCTTCAACCTTATCGACGAGCTGAACGTTTACGAGAACGTGGAGCTACCTCTTCGTTATCTTAACATCAGTGCATCCGAGCGCAAGGTCCGTGTGAACGAGATCCTCAAGCGAATGAACATCAGCCACCGTTCGCAGCATTTTCCTCAGCAGCTGTCGGGTGGTCAGCAGCAGCGCGTGGCTATTGCCCGAGCAGTGGTTTCTAATCCGAAGCTGATCCTTGCTGACGAGCCTACAGGAAACCTGGACTCCAAGAACGGCAAGGAGGTGATGGACCTGTTGAGCGAGCTGAACCGTGAGGGTACTACGATCGTGATGGTGACGCACTCCCAGAAGGACGCCGGCGTAGCGCAGCGCACGATCGACCTGTTCGACGGCCGTATCGTCAGCGACGTCAAGAACGAGCTGTAGTTCGTTATTGTAGTCAAATAAACATAAAACTAAAACGAGGAAATATGATAAGGAACATCATCAGTCTTTTCAGACATCATTTCTGGCCGATGCTGCTGAATATAGCCGGGCTTGCGTTGGCATTCTGCGCCTTTATACTGATAACCGTGCAGGTCGGCTATGAGAAGGGATTCGACAAGTCATATCCGGGATACGAAAAGATATTCAGGGTGGACAGACCTGATGACAACACCCTGTTCAAAAGCATACTTCCTCCCGGTTTCGCGATGGCCGTCATAAATTCATCGCCGCATATAGAATGCGGGACCGTTTTCTGCCCTTTTGTGGGGGAGGTGTATTTTACCTTCGAGAACGCCATGGGAGAGGTGCAGGGGTTCAAGCAGGAAGTCAATGTCGTGAATCCGGAGATATTCGACGTTTTCGGGATGGAGATTGTAGAAGGGGACAGGAATGCCCTTGAAATACCTGCTTCGGTGGCTATTCCGGAAAGCATTGCCCGTAAGCTTTTCGGCAAGGAGTCCGCAATAGGCAAGGTTATCCGTCAGGAGAGGGGCAGCGGAATGTTCGATGACAATGATGAATGGACCGTAAGGGCGGTTTACAGGGATCTCCCCTCCAACTCCCAGATCAGGAACAACTTTTACCTTCGGCTGCCGGATTATTTCCATGACCTTTTCGGGGGTTCAAATTTCTCTTGCTGGCTGCGGCTTGACGATCCTGCAAACGCCTCCGCGGTGGCTTCCGCATTCAACTCCACCTTCGATTTCGAGAAACATCCGTATCTTTCTGAGATAGAACTGGTTCCGGTGGAGGATATCTATTACATGGAAGGCAAGTCGGACCAGAGGGTATACAGGGGTGGAAATCTGGCACAGACCAGGATACTGATTGCCGTGTCTGTCCTGGTGATACTGATAGGACTGTTCAACTATACCAATTTCTATACTGCACTTGTTCCGGTAAGGCTTAAGGAAATCAATACGAGGAAAGTTCTGGGGGCTTCCGTGTGGAGGTTGAGGCTTTCAATGATGGGGGAGACCATGGTCCTGAGTCTGATTGCCTGTCTTATTGCTGTCCTTTTGTCGGTATGGGTATCTTCAGTACTCTATACTGCCGGAATCCTCAGTATTCCTTTTTCCTTGGGAGGAGACTGGAGCATAGTCCTTTTGGCCGTAGGAGTAGCTGTAGTGTCCGGTCTTCTGGCCGGGCTGTATCCGGGATTCTATGCCACATCTTTCCAGCCGGCACTGGTCCTGAAAGGGGCTGGAACCATAACCCCTTCCGGCAGGAAACTCAAGACCGCCCTGATGGGACTCCAGTATGTCATTTCGATAACGCTGCTGATCTTCGTTACCTTCATTTTCCTGCAGAACAGGCTGATGGGCAAAGGAGATTCAGGTTTCGACAAGGAAAGTCTTGCAGTCGTGGAACTGACCAATGAAATGGTTGCATCGGACGGCAAGTGGTTCGCCGACGAGCTGAAAAGGTCAGCTGGAGTGGAGGATGTCGCCTTCTCCATGGAGGTGATGGGCGGTCAGGATGACTATAATACCAGCGGTGCCGAATGGAGGGGAAAACAATTCCAGTATTTTGTGGTGTACTGTTCGGAAAACTTTCCGGCCTTGCTCGGTCTGGATATGGTGGAGGGGCGGGGATTCCTGCCAGCTGAAAGCGGCTCCGGGAGTTCTTCTTCCGGTGACGGGACTACAGAAGTGAAGGACGGTGACAGCGGGCAGTCAGGGAGCTCCCGCAAACGCGCAGAAGTCATCTTTACGGAAAATGCCAAGACTGCTTACGGGCTTGAATTGGGCATATTCAGCAGCAGTTTCGCTGAAAGTATGGATATTGTCGGTTTTAGTTCAGATGTGCAGTTCTCATCGTTCCGCAAGGAACAGATTCCTATCTGCTTCATGCCCATACCTCCCGAATACGGATATACTGGGGTCGCATATATACGCTTTGCACCCGGAACCGATGTGTACAGTCTTTCCGACAAGATAACAGGAGCAGTCAGGGAAATGGATCCGACCTATCCGTGTGAAGTGAAATTCTACGATATGATACTGAACCGTCTGTATGCGAAAGAGCAGCGTTTCGGTACCCTTATAGAGCTGATGTCGGTGCTGGCAATCATCCTTTCCCTTACCGGAGTGCTCGGGATGGCCATCTTCGACGTATACTACAAACGCCGGGAAATAGCAGTGCGCAGGGTGATGGGAGCGGAACATTCGGACATTGTCATGAACGGAAACCGTTATTACCTGCTTCTCTGTCTGGTATCTTTTGCCATTGCTGTTCCGGTGTCGTGGATGGTAACCATGCGCTGGCTTGAGGGGTTCAGCCTGAGGACCGGCATGCATCCCTGGGTGTTCGTCCTGGCACTTGCGGTCGTGGCTGCCCTCACTGCCGCCGTAGTTTCACTGCTTTTCAGCCGTGCGGCACGTGCCAATCCGGTAGAAGGACTACATGCAGAGTAGCTTCGTTCCGGGATAGTCCGGCATTCCTGCCCGGACCGCATCCCCCCGGGCAGAGCCCTTTCCACGCCGAGTTCCTTCCGCTCCTCCCAATCCACACCGCCTTCCCAGGCCCTCGTTTTCCACACCGCCCGGAATCTGCCGAATAATGGGCGTTGTGGAAAGTGCGTAGACGGAGGGTCGGGGAGAGAACTTCGTATGGGAAATATATGCTGCAGTTTCCCCTTCGCAGGTGAACTTTTGCGATAGCAGGAATGTGCTGAAGTTCAGCGGATTCGCTTAATTGTACCGGTTCACCTGCGGAGGGGTGGGATTGCGGTGGTCGGGATTACTGCGGTTCGCCTGCGGAGGGATGGGTACTGAGCGGAATTTACCAGGTTCACATGCGTGAATGGGGCAGGGATGCTTTGTTGCAGAGGGGGTATCGGCTGCGGTTATAGTGTCTATTGCTGAGGTGATTGCCGGCTACGGGGGTAGCATGGCGCGTTTATTTCTGTTGCGGGCAAGTTTGTGACTGTCACGGGGCGGGTTTATGCCAGTATGGGGGGCAGACGGGTTTTGTAATTGTCGAGGGGAACTTTCCCCGACGAATTAGGTTGGAAAAAATGCATATCTTTGCGGCCGGAAACAAATGATATGGTCAAAGCACTTTTTTTTGATATTGACGGGACCTTGGTCAGTTTCAGGACCCATGCCATTCCTGACTCCGCAGTGGATGCGGTACGTACGGCAAAGGAAAAGGGAATCGAAATTTTTATATCTACAGGAAGACCTCCGCTGCTTATAAGCAATATCGGTCAGATAGAACGGTATGTGGACGGCTATGTTTCAACTAACGGAGCCTACTGTTATGTGGGGAATGAGGAAATTTATCTGAAGACAATTCCTGAGAAGGATGTGGAAACTCTGGTAAATGAAGGGGAAAAGAACGGATTCACCTATCTTCTGGTGGGCCTGGATGAAATCGCTGTTTTCCATCCTTCAGACATTTACCGGGACTATTTCTGTGAACTGCTGAGCATAGATGTCGTAAAGACGGACTGTGATCCGGCTGATTTTTTGCGTAAACCGATCCTGCAGATGACTGCATTTTTCGATGTGGATACCGAAAATAAGATGATGCCCAGTCTGCCTGGCAGTATAAGCAGCCGGTGGAATCCGTATTTTACGGATATAACGGCATCGGAAGCCGATAAGGGAAAGGGAATGCTGGCAATGGCAGCACACAGAGGGTTCCTGCCGGAGGAGGTGATGGCATTCGGTGACGGGGGAAACGATATCCCTATTATCAAGGCGGCCGGTACCGGCATTGCGATGGGAGATGGGAATGAGTCCCTGAAAGAAGTTGCGGATTATGTGACATCTCCGTTGGATGAAGACGGAGTTGCGTATGCGCTCCGTCATTACGGTATAATATGATCGTAATAATTTTGTAAATAAGGTATTTTCAAGAACATTTTTTTGGAAATTTGAATTATATTTGCGCATAAAACAAAAGTTATAGTATAAATTCATTATATCTTATATGGCTACAACAGCAGATTTCAAGAACGGACTTTATTTCAATTACGAAGGCAAACCTGTGTCAATTATCTGGTTCCAGCATGTAAAGCCGGGCAAGGGCCCCGCTTTCGTGAAGACCAAGCTGCGTAACCTGGAGAACGGGAAGATTCTGGACAGGACTTTTACAGCAGGTGAAAAGATAGAGTTGATAAGTGTGGAAAGAAGGCCTTACCAGTACCTTTACAAAGATGAAATGGGATATAACTTCATGCATAACGAGACTTTCGAACAAGTCAGCATATCTCCCGATATGGTGGAAAATGCAGACCTGATGAAAGAAGGTCAGTATGTGGAAATGATGTTCCTCGCAGATGAAGAAAAATGCCTGACTTGCGAGCTTCCTACATATGTGGAACTCGAAGTTACATATACAGAACCCGCAGTCAAAGGTGATACCGCTTCCAGCAATGCCTTGAAGGCGGCTACTCTCGAAACCGGTGCGGAAATAATGGTTCCCCTGTTCATTAACCAGGGAGACAGGATCCGTGTGAACACTTCGGACAGAAGCTACGGTGAGAGGGTGAAATAGTGATGTACTAACTGACCTATCGAAAAAAACTGTCAAGATGGGGCCGGACAAAACCGATTTGTCCGGCCTCATATTTTAAATTTGGGAATAGTTGAATAAATTTGCATAAATTTAAAACAGATTCAGCATGAAAAAGGTATTATTGTCGCTTTTGCTTATTGCTGCGGGACTGCCCCTTGTGGCCCAGAGCGATGTGAATATGGAAATCAAACAGTTTGAGAGTGAAATAAAGACCAATGAGACCAGCACACGCGAGTACTATGCAGATCTTCCGGCAAGGATGACGAAGGTGGTTCTGGCCGGAGACAATTCAATGGCAGACCTGCTCCTGAAGGATGCAATAGAGAAAGGATGGAATATTTCTCCGTTCGAATTCTGTGATTATGAGGAGTTTGAACGCATCAAATGTGATACGAACTATTATTTCCTTTTGAGGATCAATGTGGAAGCAAAAGTGGAAGGGGGGACCGGAATGGAATTTGTCACCTTTGTCAAAGGGGATGAAAAGGCAGCGGAAGGTATAGACAAGATGCCTGAACTCATTTCCCTGCCTATGTTCGATGTCAATGACAAGAGCGGCAGGGTGTTCTCGTATATGCCTGCATATGTAAACATTATACAGAACTACATCCAGAAGATAGTGGACGGGCGCATTTATCCTGCACTCAGGCTGACCATTATCACCAATCCGATCGAATCGGCTACTGACAAGACAATTCTTTTTGCAAAGGAAGATATTGCATATGAATATACTGATAAGGACATTGACCGTTTCGGAGGAATGGCCAAGGTGGTTTCCCTGGATGATATAGATGATGCATTGGCAGACGGAGACCAGGGAACACTTGTGTCGCTGGTTGTGGCGCCTGCTGATCCTGTCAATGGATCGAGCTGCTATAAAATGCTTATCAGCTCAGATACATATGAATTGTACTATTACCGCAGGCACAGGATTTCCAAGTCAAACGGAGTCGGCTTCATAAAGGAAGACTTGCGCAGGCTTTCGACTCCTTACAGGATAAAAAAGTAAATCCCTTAATATGAGTGTTGTATTGCCTGGGGGAATGGCATTTGCCTTTGAAAGATGCTCTTCCCCAGTTGCCTGTTGTGCCGTTCATGTCAAGAGCGGCACTAGGCATGAACCGGATGGAATGGGCGGACTGGCCCATTTTGCCGAACACCTTCTTTTCAAAGGGACTGAAGGGAGAAAAGCAAGCACTGTAAACGCCATGATCGAGCGTCTTGGCGGAGAGCTGAACGCATATACTACCAAGGAAGAAACGGTCATACACGCTACAGTCCTGAAAGAGGATTTGCCTAAGGCAGTAGACCTTTTGATGGATATATCATTCCGGTGTGTTTTCCCGGAAAAGGAGATAGAGAAAGAGAGGAGTGTGGTTCTGGAGGAGATAAATACATATAAGGATTCCCCTTCCGAGCAGATATTCGATGATTTCGAAGAACTGCTTTTCGAAGGAACTTCGCTTTCCACGCCTGTCCTGGGGAAAGCTGCTTCTTTGCGGAGGATACGGCGCAGTACCGTAGAAGAATATTACAGAAAATGTTTTGTGCCCTCCAAGATGTTCTTTACAGCAACGGCAGACCTGCCTGAGGAGAAGGTTCTCGGAATGGTCCTTAGATATCTGGACAAATACTGTCCTGCTGCACATGCCGTAGATCCCCACGTTTCCGGACAGCAGGATGGGATTCCTGAAGAACTGGGTTATATTCCTCCTTTCTGCAAGACTGTTAACAGGAGGAGCCATCAGGCACATTGCATAATCGGTGCAAGGTCTTTTTCAGCATACAGGAACGAACGGGTCCCTGCGGGACTTCTTGTGAATATTCTGGGTGGTCCCGTGGCCAATTCCAGACTCAATGTGCTTTTGAGGGAAAGGAACGGCTTGGTCTACAGTGTAGATGCTTCAATAGGGCTGTATTCGGATTCGGGGGTTGCATCCATTTATTTCGGCTGTGAGAAGTCGAATGTCCGGAAGTGCGAGAAACTGATAGGCAAAGTGCTGGAAGGAATGATATCGGAACGTATGTCCGACAGGACACTGGCCAGTGCCAAAAAGCAGTTCCTCGGTCAGATGACCATCGCTTCCGACGGTGTCGAATCCAAGACACTATCTATGGGCAAAAGCCTTATGATGTACGGAAGGGTAATCAGTTTGGATGAGAGCCGTGAACTGATTGAGCAGGTTACGGCTGAGGATGTGCGCTGTGCCGCGGAATCCATCTTTGCAGAAGGGAAACTTTCCAAATTGCTGTATGTATGACGGACTTGTCACTTAAGGAGGCACTGGCATTTGTGGAAAGGGAGACACACCTCCGTACCAAATCCTACAGGATGCTGTCGGATGGGGTGCAGGGCGAACTCCTGCAGGCTTTCTCACTGCTGGTCAGGCCCAGGGCCATTCTTGAAATAGGAACATTTACGGGTTATGCAACCCTATGCCTTTCCCGTGGCTTGCAGCCTGGAGGTGTTGTGGATACAATCGAGAAGGATGATGAGATGACTGATATATTCCTGCGCGCCTTCAGCATTGCAGGTGCAGACGGAATACATACCTATCAAGGTGATGCGAAAGAAATAATCCCCACTCTGGACAGGATTTACGATATAGTGTATATTGATGCAGACAAGAGGGAGTATAGGGCATATTTCGATCTGGTCTTCGATAAGGTGGCTGTGGGCGGTTATATATTGGCGGACAATGTACTGTGGAGCGGAAAACTGGAACAGGAGAAAATGCCGTCGGACAGACAGACGGTCTCTATCAGGGATTTTGACAGCATGATAGTGTCGGATCCACGCATAAGTACGGTAATCCTTCCGGTTCGGGACGGTCTGGCATTTATGCGCAAACTTTGAGAATAATTAGTATTTTTGCATTTGCTGCCAGAGATTTGAATATGGAACAGTTTATAGTATCCGCAAGAAAATACAGACCGGAGACTTTCGAGTCCCTTATCGGGCAAGAGAATATTGCCACGACCCTTAAGAATTCTATCCTGAGGGGACAATTGGCGCATGCATATCTCTTCTGCGGGCCGAGGGGGGTCGGAAAGACGACATCAGCCAGGATATTCGCAAAGTCGATAAACTGCCTTGATCCAGGTCCTGACATGGAGCCTTGCGGAAAGTGCGAATCATGTCTCTCATTCAAGGAGGGACGTTCATACTGTATCCATGAGCTTGATGCAGCGTCGAACAATTCCGTTGACGATATCCGCAACCTTACGGAAATGGTACGGATTCCGCCCCAGGTCGGCAAGTATTCGGTGTTCATCATCGACGAGGTACACATGCTCTCGTCTGCGGCTTTCAATGCCTTCCTGAAAACACTGGAGGAGCCGCCCGCACATGCTGTATTCATTCTGGCCACGACAGAGAAGCACAAGATACTTCCTACCATACTTTCCCGCTGCCAGACCTACGATTTCAACCGTATAAGTGTACCGGATATTGTCGGAAACCTGGAGAAGATAGCAGTTGAGGAAGGGGTGAACATAGGGTCGGACTCACTGCATATTGTGGCGATCAAGGCGGACGGTTCGATGCGTGATGCCCTGACTCTGTTTGACCAGGTGGTGGCATTCTGCGGTAAGGATGTCCGATATGAAGATGTCATACGGGATCTGAATGTTCTGGATTACGAATACTATTTCAGGATAGTGGACAATTCCCTGAAGGGGGACTATATCTCCTCCATGCTGATACTGGACGAGATCCTTGCAAAAGGCTTCAATGCCCTTTATTTCATTTCGGGTCTCAGTTCCCATCTCCGGGATCTGCTTGTTTGCCGCAACTCCGGAGCGGAATCCCTGCTGTCCTTATCGCCTGCACTGGTGGAAAGGTACAGGGAGCAGGCTTCCAGATGCACTGTGCCTTTCATCTTCAACGCACTCTCGCTTACTTCGTCATGTGAAGCCGGCTACCGTATGAGCGGCAACCAGCGTCTTCACATAGAGCTGTGCCTTATGAAACTGGCTGTTCCGGCAGAGGCTGGACCTGTCATTGCAGCTGACAGCAAACCGGTGACTCCTCCAGTCAGCCGCAGTACAGCTCCGATTGCAGAGAACAGGGCTGTTGCAGCTGCCGCTGCTCCGTCAGACCAGTCCGGAACACCTGTGGCCCCTAAGCCTGAAAAGCAGACCGCAGTCTCCAATCCTGTTTCTGCACCTGGGATGTCGTTGAAATCCATGATGCAGAAGGCAATGGAGGCAGAACGCAAATCGGAGGCTGCTGTTGTGGATGCTGCAGAGCCTTTGACGGAGGACGCGATACTCAGTGCCTGGCAGGATCTGGCCGAAGAGGAGAGGGCTGCATCCAGAGCATCTCTGGCCTCGGCTATGCTGCACCACAGTCTTGGGATGGACCTTCCGGATTCCACGGTCACATTTTATGTAAGCAATGATGCCCAGAGGGATTGGGTGAGGGAAAAAGCACATCAAAGGCTTGAAGGCGGCCTGAGGCAGAAACTTAAAAACAGGAATGTGAAACTCATGATCCAGACGGTTGTTACGGATGGCAATAAAAAGGCTGCAAGACCATATATGCCTACTGAAAAGGCAAAAGTGCTGCTGGCCGGAAGCGAAGAACTGAAGGCAATGAAAGAGGAACTGGATCTGGATGTGGAAATGTAATTCACCAATAGGACATTTAGGATGAAACTGCATTGTAAGAACATAGTCAAGAAATATGGCGCAAGGACGGTGGTAAAAGGTGTATCCATTGAGGTGGAGCAAGGCGAGATAGTAGGCCTGCTCGGGCCGAACGGTGCCGGCAAGACCACAAGTTTCTATATGATAACGGGACTGATTAAGCCGAATGACGGACACATATATCTGGATGACGAGGATATTACAGAACTCCCGATGTACCGTAGGGCCCAGAAGGGTCTGGGGTATCTGGCACAGGAGGCGTCTGTATTCCGCAAGATGTCGGTGGAGAACAACATACTGTCAGTTATGGAATTTTCCGGTTATTCCCGGGCGGAGCGCAAGGAAAGACTGGAATCACTTATCGAGGAGTTCGGTCTGGGCAAAGTGCGCAAGAGCTATGGAATCCAGCTTTCAGGGGGGGAAAGAAGGCGTTGCGAGATAGCCAGGGCATTGGCAATAGACCCCAAGTTCATCCTTCTTGACGAACCTTTTGCAGGAGTTGACCCCATTGCAGTGGAGGATATACAGCATATCATTGCAAAACTGAAGACGAAGAACATAGGTATTATAATAACTGACCATAACGTGCATGAGACACTTGCGATTACGGACCGGGCATATCTGCTTTATGAGGGGAATATCCTTGAGAGCGGTACAGCTGAACAGCTTGCGTCAAATCCTGAAGTGAGGAAGAAATATCTGGGACAGAATTTCGAACTCAGGAAAGCCGTGCTTCATGCGAGGCCAGAATAAAGTCTGCCACTTTCTCAAGTTGCCATCTGGTCGTGGAGGTCGCTCCGCATATCCCTACCGTGTCATCCTCTTTTATGGCTGAAAGGTCTATCTCGCTGCAATCTTCGATTTTGAATGACCTCGGGTTGCTTTTTCTGCAAAGTTCATACAGAACCTTGCCGTTTGAACTTTCACGGCCGCATACGAAAAAAACGACTGAGCATTCTTTTGCAAAATCCCTGATGGCATTATGACGGGATGATACTGATTTACATATCGTGTCGAAAACTTCAAGTGTCCCTGGTTTCTTATGCTTTTCCAATATCCGGGTTATTTCTGCAAACTCCTCCGGATCTTTGGTTGTCTGCGAGAAGATTGCGGTCCTGGAGTCAGGAGTGACAACTCCGTTCCGGATTTTTTCACGGAGGTCATCAGCATTGTCTATGATTACGGCTGTCCCGTCTGTCTGACCTACAAGTCCGTTTACTTCTGCATGCCCCTGTTTGCCGAAAATGAGGATCATTCCGCCCATTTCCTTCATTTCCAGGTATTTTGCGCGTATCTTTTTCTGAAGGGCGAGGACCACAGGACATGTACAGTCTATTATTTCTATTCCGAACTGTTCTGCTGCCGCATAGGTGGACGGCGGTTCTCCATGTGCCCGGATCAGGATGGTTTCACCGCGCATGTCAGGCAAGTTGCCGTATCCGACTGTCTCCAGGCCTTTTTCTGCCAGACGGTTTATTTCGGCATCGTTGTGGACTATGGCTCCGAGGGAGTACAGCTTCCTGTGGGTCTTCAGGTATTCTTCTGCCTTTGAGATGGCACGGCCTACTCCGTTGCAGCAGCCTGAACTTCCGTCAATCTTTATTTTCATAGTCCTTTGCTTTTCAGGATTCCCATTACCCATTCCATCTGTTCGTCCACTGTCATGTGGCTATTGTCAAGCATGATTGCATCTGCTGCCCTTGTCAGTGGGTCTGTGGCCCTGTGTTCATCTATGTAGTCTCTCTTGCGGATGTTGTCCAGCACATCCTTCAGCTCGGCCTTTTCCCCTCTGGCCAGCAGTTCTTCGAGTCTTCTTTTTGCCCGTATTTCCGGATCCGCAGTCATGAATATCTTTATTTCGGCATCGGGGAAAACGGCACTGCCTATGTCTCTTCCGTCCATGACTACACCTTTTGATTTCCCTATTTCACGCAGGCGGCGGTCCACGAACTCCCTTACGAAAGGAATGGTTGCGATATGGCTGACTTTGTCTGAAATGTCAAGACTGCGGATGCGCTTTTCGACATTTTCACCGTTGAGATATGTTTCGCATTCCCCTTGCGGTGGGGATATCCTGAATGATATTTCCGCTTCCCCGCATGATTTGAGGATTCTTTCCAGCCCTTCTTCGTTTATGGTATTATTTTTGGAGATAAAACCTTTCCGGTCAGCAAGAAGGGTGACCGCGCGGTACATTGCCCCCGTATCGATATACAGGTATCCGAGTTTTTTTGCAATGGCTTTTGCAAATGTGCTTTTCCCCGTAGAGGAATATCCGTCGATGGCGATGATTATTCGTGATCCCATGATGCAAAAATAGTATATTTTATAATTTATAAACGTATATTTGTCAGGTAAAATGAACAGGAAGATGAAGATTCTGATAATAGATGACGAAAGGAGCATCCGTAATACCCTTAAGGAAATCCTTGAGTTTGAGGGGCATGAGATTTCCCTTGCCGAAGATGGGAATACCGGTATAGAGGCCGCTCTGGCAACTAATTTCGATGTTATTTTCTGTGATATCAAGATGCCGGGCATGGATGGTATAGAAGTGCTTGACAAATTGTCCGAGAAAGCAGTGGAAGCACCGGTTATCATGATTTCAGGACATGGTTCCATTGATACGGCAGTTGAGTGCATCAAGAAAGGCGCTTTCGATTTCATTCAGAAACCTCTTGATCTGAACAGGATTCTGATCACGCTCAAGAATGCGACGGACAAGAGCCAGCTTGTCAGGGAGACCAGGATACTGAAGAAAAAAGTAGCCGGAGTCCAGGAGATAATGGGAGAATCCCAGGCAATCGTACGGATAAAGCAGATGATAGACAGGGTGGCCCCTACTGATGCGAGGGTTCTTATCACAGGCGCCAACGGGACAGGCAAGGAACTGGTTGCTAGATGGCTGCATGAGAAGAGCGAGAGGGTATCCATGCCTTTTGTGGAGGTAAACTGTGCGGCTATTCCCGGTGAGCTTATCGAAAGTGAACTTTTCGGCCATGAGAAAGGGGCTTTCACATCTGCGGTAAAGCAGCACAAAGGAAAGTTCGAGCAGGCTGACGGAGGGACTCTCTTCCTGGATGAGATAGGAGACATGAGCCTTGCTGCGCAGGCGAAGGTCCTCCGCGTCCTGCAGGAAAACAAACTGACCAGGGTAGGCAGCGACAAGGACATCAATGTAAATGTCAGGGTCATTGCAGCTACGAACAAGAATCTTAGGGAGGAAATAGCTAAAGGGACATTCCGTGAAGACCTGTATCATCGCTTAAGCGTCATAGTCATACATGTTCCGTCCCTTTCAGAGCGTAAGGAGGATATCCCTTTGCTTGTGGACTATTTCATAAAACAGATATGCAAGGAAACCGGTAAACCTCCGAAGGACATTGCTCCGGAGGCTGTGGCTGAATTATGTACGCATACATGGGGCGGCAATATAAGGGAACTCAGGAATGTTGTGGAAAGGCTGCTTATCCTTTCAAACAATACCATTACAAAAGAGGACGTCCAGATGTTCGCGCTTCCTAACTGACAGGATTGCCGTTTCCGCTGCTTGTGCTTGCAGGCAACCGGATGCTGAAGCATGCCCCTCCTATCTCCTTCGAGTGGGAATAGAATATCTCTCCATGGCTTTGGGTCACTATGTTTTTGCATATTGCAAGTCCAAGGCCTGTACCTTTGGTTTTGGTAGTGAAATTGGGCCGGAACAGTTTTTCCAGGTTCTCTTCCGATACTCCGCTTCCGTTGTCTTCCACATCTGTCCGGTAATAATCCCCTTCTTTGTACAAGGTGATTGTTACCTTTCCGCTGTCCTTGTGCTCCACTGCCTGTATGGCATTAGAGATCAGGTTTACGAATGCTCTGGTAATTTGACCTTTCCTTGCTTTCACAATGGCACTCTCTTCACTGCGGCGGAAAGTGATGCTGATATTTTCATAATTGTCGAACAGGGCTCTCTGTTCATACAGCAGCGATACCAGATCCAGGTCTGTGACTTCCTCGCTGTAGAATTTTGCAAAGCTTGAGAATTCAGATGCAGTATTGGACAGAATGTCTATCTGTTCGATGAGGGATGATGCCAGGGTGTCGAACCTTTCCTGCCAGTCAGGCACGTTCTGTTTTTTCATCCTTATCAGGTGCTGTATGCTGAGCTTCATTGGAGTAAGCGGATTCTTTATTTCATGGGCAATCTGGCGTGCCATTTCCCTCCATGCCTCTTCCCTTTCGCTGCGGGCAAGTTCCTTGGTACTTTTGTCCAGGGCGTCTATCATGTTGTTGTACGTCTTGACGAGTATGCCAAGTTCGTCTTCTGACTTGTAGTTGATGTGTTCTGGCTTATGGGATATATCCATGTCTTCCAGCTTCTTGGATATTTCTTTCAACGGTTTTGTCACGGAGTTTGACATGGTTATGGATATCAGTACGGCGACAATGATAAGTATGATGTATATGTTTATGATACCGGCGATGATGGGTGAAGCATCATGTGCGAATACGGTATCGGAAAAGAAATACGGGATGTTGGCGACAGCGAGCAGAGTTCCCCTTTCATTGTATATCGGGGAATAGAGGGAGTAGTATTTCAGTTCTGATATGTGTTCTTCCTGGATTACCTGCATTTTACGGTCGTATACAAGTTCGTGGTATGCCTGGGGATTCATCCTTGAAGGAACAATATAGTCATTGAATATTTCCGGCTTGGTTGTCCTTATCAGTTTGCCAAGGGGATCGAACAGGTTAATGTCCACCTGGGCATTCTGGGACACCAGATCCATTGCGTTGAATGTTTCGGCTGTATTTATTTCCGTAAACCGTTCCGATGTCCTGGCTGTCTGTGCAAAGGTGTTCTGTACTGACAGCAGCTTCTCCTCCATCATGGAAAGCCTGCTGTTGTCATTGTATTCCATAATGAGGATGACACTGCTGATTGCCATGAAGATCAGGGCAACCACAAGTGATACAGTGGGGAATATTATCATTTTGAGGCGGAACGATTTCCTCGGGATATTAAGCAATGAACCTGCTCTCTTCCTTACGAATATTCTGGGGATTGCAAAAAATGCAAATGAGAAGAAAAGGAATGTGTATGAGAATGACAGCAGATGCAGGACAATGTTCTTCCCTGGTCTCGTGACAATGACTATGTTATTGTTGGGGAGCTTGTCTATGAACAGGACACAGTCATCCATGATCCTGTAGGAAAAACCGGTCTGGTAGTCTTCAGGATTTATGGATACCGGGAAGTTGTATTGTCCCTTGTTGACGGTAAGTTTGCCGTGAAGGTATTTGGTTGTGGAATACGGATAGCGGAGAGAATTTTCTTTCGGGGAATTGTCATCCAGAAGCGATGAGGGATAACCGGTATTGTCCCTTGTCCGTTTTGACTCTATTTCCAGATAAAGGTCATACCTTACGTCCCCTTTCAGAATGTTGAAGCCTCCTATATAGTTTATGTTGTCGTTGAAATAATCCAGGAAGTAGAACGCCGAAGTCTGGGATAGCCTTATGCCGAATTCATTGATTTTATTGGAAAAATAACTGAAGCAGTTGACAGGCCGTACATACTCTTCAGTGCGTATCCTGTCGAATGGCGTGCAGACGGATATTTTAAGTTGGTAATTGGGCAGGATGTTCCAGAAATATCTTTCCACCAGCCTGTTCAGGATAAGGGATTCGGAGTAGGGGGTTCCTATGAATGCCTTGAGCATCGGGTCTGCAATAATATTCTTTTCTATGGTCTGCAGTTGGATTTCAAGTCCCAGGTCACGTTCGGTAGCCAGACGGGATGTCAGTACCCGCATTCCCTCTTCCTCTTTTTTGAAACTGCTGTAGGTTACCATAAGGATCAGTGACAGGGAGACAATTGTGGAATATGCAAGCACCGTCTTGTAAGGATATCTTTTCCTGTACCTTGTAAATTTTGGGGAAATGATGGTCAGAATCATGTACAGAAGGAACAGCAGTGCTGTAAACAGCAGTGCATAGCATAAATATATTACAACGGTATGGAGGCTTATGGCGTTGATCCTGTACAGGTCAAGGGTGATGGCGGAGTTCAGGATAAGGGATATGAGTGATATTGCTATATATATGGACAGCAATATGGCGGCAGCGACCAGAAATCCGGTTTTAAGTTTTCTGCTTCTGGGTCCGGAAGACAGGATATTCCGGAGTATGACATTTCTGGACAGGTAAAGAGACGATGCGTAGAGGAACAGATACAAATGAGTAAGTATCATCTTCCCAAGAGAATCGAAAAGATAACTGTCTGCGTACAGTATGGGGGACAGTACTTCAATGCCCTCAGGTACTGATCTTAGCATCAGATAGGAACTTAGCTGGAGTATGGCAAGACCACCGGTTGTCATCCATAGGCTCCTCAGGCAATTGTTCCTGTTCTGGTAAAGGAACAGTGCAATGATTGCAAAGAGCAGTGCCAGCCATCTTAGTCCGGTGGCTTTTTCCGTTTTGCTTAGCGGTTCCACATTGATGATGGAGAACGATGCGTTTCCGTCAAGGGTATGCACGACATTGCTGTCATCAATGTATGTCGGTACCGTCGTGTATTTGCTGTCTAGACCGATGTGGCGGTTGTATGTGTTTTTCAGGACGGCATTCTCGGAGTGGTACTGTTTTATGATTTCTATTCCGCATATTATCTTGACATTCTCTTTTCTGTATGTCTTTACAATGTACCAGGAGTATCCGAGGTTCACATACTGTACGCTGTCTTTGAGGAATGCCAGGGGAGTGTTGAAAAGATTGCGGCTCTTTAGGTCATGTATCCTGTACCATGTGGGAGTGAAGTCCACTTCATCATTGGAGATAGGGAACAGGTTGGCCCAGCTCTGCAGTGTGTCGGCAACGTATTTGTACAGAACCATGTCTTCAGGAAAGTCCTCAAAGGACAGCCATCTGTCCGAAGGGGTTGAAAAAGCCAGATCAACATAATCCTGAAGAAGTTTTTCCCTTTTGTGCAGTTTCTTTTCGACCTGGACAGCTTTTCTGGCCGGAGAAGAGTATGGGGTATTTACATAAGACAGAGCGAGAAACAGAACAGCCAGTATCCATACTGTAGAGGTATGGTTCTTCAGTATGTAGTTTTTCCATTTCCTAAGTATATGACGCAATCTATTCATTGTGGTATGGTTCTCCTTTTATTATTGTGAGCGCTCTGTATAGCTGCTCTTCGAAAAAAAGCCGTATTATCTGATGGGAGAAGGTCATGTCTGACAATGACAGTTTCCCGTGAGATGCTTTTCTTACCTTGTCGGAAAAACCGTATGCTCCCCCGATTACGAACGCCACATGGCGGCGTCCCTTTACCATCATTCCTTCTATTGTCCGTGCCCAAGATAGGGACGTGTGCCGTTCTCCTCTTTCATCAAGCAGGATTATCTCGTCAAAATCCTTTATCCGTTTCAGGATCAGTTCGCCTTCTTTCTCCTTTATTTCATCCTTCGCAAGTGAAGCCGTGCCGGATAGGGCCGGTATCTCTATCCTTTCGAACGGAAGGTATCTGCATATTCTCTTTTCATACATTTCCATACCTTCTTTGACGAATCCGAAGGAAGTCTTGCCGACTGTAAGAAGTGTGATTTTCATCGCCTGATGTAATTTTAGCAAAGTTAATATATAATCTTCAGATTTTTGGCTTGAATTTTGCTTTTATTTGTCATGCAGATAAATCCGATGAAACAGTATTTGGCTATATTGGCAATTGCAAGTTTATCTTTGATGCCTGTTTCAGCTCAGACCAGGCTGGAAAAGGAAGTGGACAACAGTGTGTTCATACCGATTTCAAAGTATATGGAGAGCGGGAGTGTGGACTGCCTGTCTGCCTGGTTTGCCAAAAAGCTTGAAATAGACCTTTTCGGAAGTATATCCCACTGCAGCAGGAATCAGGCCCGTCAGATTATCCGTAATTTCTTTACTGAATATGCACCGCGCAACTTTGAGATCGTGTATAAAAGCGGTACATACCCGATGGAATATGCTGTCGGTACCTTGGATAGCGGAGCAAACAAATTCCGGGTGACTATTCTTGTAAAGATACAGGAATCAGGAAACTATATCGAACTTCTGAAATTCGAGAAAGAGTAACAGCGATACTGCATCTCCTCATTTTCTCCTCATGAATATGCGGATTGGGCATCCGGTAAAGTTGAAGTGCTGCCTGAGCCTGTTTTCCAGAAACCTTTTGTAGGGGTCACCTATATATTGCGGCAGGTTGCAGAAGAATGCAAATGAAGGTCCCGGGGTAGGGAGCTGGGTAATATATTTGATTTTGATGTACTTGCCTTTGACGGAAGGCGGAGGATAGTTTTCTATTTCTTCCAGCATCACTTCATTAAGTACGGAAGTCTGTATTTTCTTGGAATAGTTTTCGTAGACTTTCGAAACTTCGTTAAGTACGTCCAGTATCCTCTGCTTGTTTATTGCCGAGGTGAATACTATGGGAATGTCGGAAAACGGTGCCACGCGTTTCCTGATGGCGTCTGTGAACCTTTTCATGGTGTTGTTGTCTTTTTCCACGAGATCCCATTTGTTCACAACTATGACGCATCCTTTCTGGTTCCGGATTATCAGGTTGAAAATGGACATGTCCTGAGCTTCGATGCCGTACTGTGCGTCTATCATCAGTATGCATACGTCGGAATGTTCTATGGCCCTGATTGCACGCATGACGGAATAGAACTCCAGGTCTTCATTGACCTTGCCTTTCTTTCTCAGTCCTGCTGTATCAACCAGTATGAACTCGTGCCCGAATTTGTTGTAATAGGATTCTACGGCATCCCTTGTCGTACCTGCTACCGGAGTCACTATGTTCCTTTCTTCTCCGAGAAATGCGTTTGTGAGGGAGGATTTGCCGGCATTAGGACGTCCTACTATTGCAACTCTCGGGACTCCTGCATGTTTTTCGGCCTCGATTTCATCATTGCTGTCTTCAGGAAGAAGTTCCAGGACCTTGTCAAGCATGTCGCCTGTTCCGCTGCCGTTCGCAGAAGAGATGTCACATGGGTCGCCCAGCCCAAGGGAATAGAACTGGAAAGTATCGAATCTTTTGTCGGCAGTATCCACTTTGTTCACTACCAGCAGCACAGGTTTCCCCGAGCGTCGCAGCAAGTCAGCAATCTCCTCGTCGAAGTCAGTGACACCTGTGCCTATTTCCACCAGAAATAGAATCAGGTCGGCTTCATCAATGGCAATCTTTATCTGTTTCCTGATTTCCTCCTCGAATACATCCTCTGCATCTGATGTATATCCTCCGGTATCCACCACCGAAAACATGCGTCCGCACCATTCGCATTTGCCGTAATGCCTGTCTCTGGTTACTCCAGCGGTTTCATCTACGATGGCCTGCCGCATTCCGACAAGGCGGTTGAAAAGGGTGGATTTTCCTACATTCGGTCTTCCTACTATGGCTACGAGGCTCATGGTGGTGTATAATTAATAAGTGGTTAATATTCTGTAGTGTTATTCTTTTCCGGTGCAGTCCGTTATTCCGCAGCTGCCGCATGATCCGTTGCAGGATGCCGTCCCTCTTGAGGCTTTTCTGCCCCAAAGTTTCAGCTCTTCTTCCTTAGCACAGATTATGCCTTTTTTACGTAATTCCTTATTGTGTCCTATTTCTCCATCCGGGAAAGGCCTTTTCCTGAAGATGATGTTGAAGCACATTATGAACACGGCAATGGCTACGAACACGAGGGCGGCTATCAATACTTCCATCATACTCAAAAGGGTTTATATGGTCCTATTGCTTTGCTTTCATGCAGGACCGGTTTCGTGCTGACTTTTAGGAACGGCGGGAGCTGATGGCCTTTGAATGCAGCTCTTTCCCTCAATGTGAGGATCCGGTCCAGGAGTTTCCCGTCCTTCCCTTCCTGCAAAATCTGTTCCCTTGTTTTCCCCAGTTCATTGAGACTGTACAGAATCGGGTCAAGCTGATGGTATTCCGGGAGTGAGTCCGAGTCTTTCTGCCCTTCATGCAGTTCTGCTGACGGGGCTTTCCGGATTATGGATACCGGAATGACTTCACGGTCGCAGTTTATGTATTCGGCAAGTTCATAAACTTCCAGTTTATACAGGTCTGCGATAACCATCAAGGCTCCGGACAGGTCTCCGTAAAGGGTCCCGTAGCCCATTGAGAGCTCGCTTTTGTTGGAAGTGTTCAGGAGAAGCGCTGAATTGCGGTTGGAATAGGTCATAAGTATTATGGACCTTATTCTGGCCTGGATGTTTTCCTGTGTCGTGTCCCAGTGGAAATCCCCGTGGAAAAACGGTTCGGTTTCCTTGATGACCCTCTCGTATATCTTGTCGATGGCAACGATGAATGTCTCTATACCGAGGTTGTTGGCAAGCTCTATGGAATCGTTTACTGAATGAAGGGTGGAGAAAGGGGATGGCATCAGCACCCCGGTGACATTCTCCTTGCCGAGTGCACGAACGGCAAGTGCCGCCACTACGGCAGAGTCAATACCTCCGGACAGACCGAGCACTGCCTTTTTCATGCCGGCCTGGCCGAAGAACCTGCGCAGTCCTTCGACCAGGATGTCATGAACGTTTTCTATTCTAGAATCCGAAAGCATCGCTGATAGAGTTGTAGTTATATACTCTGTCAATCACTTCGGCAAACATGTCTGCAACAGAGAGCACGGTAATCTTGGACAGGTCTGTCCCTTCAGGAGCCCTAAGGGGAATGGTATCTGTGACAATGACTTCCTTGAGTGATGATTTGTTTATCTTGTCGTATGCCTGTCCGGAGAATACGGGATGTGTAGCGAATACCCTTACACTCAGAGCGCCTTTCTCCATAAGCATGTCTGCTGCCTTTGTAATGGTTCCGGCTGTGTCGATCATGTCGTCTATAATGACTACGTTACGGCCTTCTACATCACCGATGGCGGTCATGGATCCCACTACGTTGGGTTTCTCTCTGGATTTGTGACAGATTATCATAGGGCATCCCAGGACGCGGGAATATGCATTTGCCCTTTTTGCTCCGCCCATGTCGGGTGCAGCTATCGAGAGGTTTTCCAGGTTCATCTCCCTTAGGTAGGGGAGGAATATCGTGCTGGCATAGATATGGTCAACGGGGAAATCGAAAAATCCCTGTATCTGGTCAGCATGCAGATCAGTGGTCATGACCCTGTCGCATCCGGCAGCTGCAAGCAGGTTTGCAACCAGTTTGGCTCCGATGGAAACCCTCGGCCTGTCTTTGCGGTCCTGCCTTGCCCATCCGAAATATGGCATTACAGCGATTACTTTATATGCGGAAGCCCTGCGGGCTGCATCTATCATGAGAAGCAGCTCGAAAAGGTTTTCGATGGGAGGGAATGTGGACTGTACGATGAAAACTGTTGCACCGCGGACGGACTCGTTGAATGCAGGCTGGAATTCACCGTCACTGAATTCAGTTACTATTGATTGTCCGAGATCCAGACCGAGTGACTTGGCGATTTTTTCAGCGAGATACCTTGATCCCCTGCAAGAAAAAATCTTGATGGTGTGTGTGTGGGTAGTTGTGTGATTCATAAATGTCAGTATTTCGTATTGTTCATTCTGTTTTCAATCAGATCCGTGAGTTCTTCCTTGCCTATCCCTTTTTCCGAAGAAGTCATCAAGACCGGAACATCTTTTTTGAACTCTCCGATTTCTTCCGTTACTTTTGAGCGGACAGCGCTTTTTGCCCTGCCGGTAAGTTTGTCGCATTTGGTGAGGACGATGGCAAAGTCCACATCGGCACTGACCAGGGCCGATATGAAGTTCCTGTCAATCTCCATCAGCCCGTGTCTTGAGTCAATCAGGACAAAAAGGGTAACGAGTTCCTCTGATTTTCCGATATAGGATTCGATCATCCTTTTGAGTGATGCCTGCTCCGTTTTGGAGATTCTGGCGAATCCGTATCCTGGCAAGTCCACGAGATACCAGCTGTCATTTACCAGAAAATGGTTGATAAGCAGTGTTTTTCCGGGGGTAGATGAGGTCCTTGCAAGATCCTTGTGTCCGCAAATCATGTTTATAAGTGATGATTTGCCGACATTGGACCTGCCGATGAAGGCGAATTCCGGAGCTTTCCTGGCCGGTTTTCCCTCCACTTTGGAACTGCTGCCTGCGAATATGGATTTACGAATAATCATTTAGCGGCAAAAATAGGAATTTATTGGTAAATATCCCCCCTTTTTAGTAATTTTGTGCCATAAAAAGACCGCTGTTTTATGATGAAGGAGGTATTAACGCTGACGGGCCTGCAGTCTATGATAAAAACGGCCGTTTCAGGGGCATTTCCGGCATTGTGTTGGGTCAAGGCCGAAATCCATGACCTGAAAGTCAACATGAGCGGCCACTGTTATATCGACCTGGTGGAGAATGCTCCTGACGGGCAGTCTTTCAGAGCCAGGGCAAGTGCTGTTGTCTGGGCTTCCAAATGGCGGGTTCTTGGTGTCTATTTCAGGGAAACGGCTGGAAGGCCTCTTGCAAGGGGCATGAATGTCCTGGTCAGGGTACGGGTGCAGTATTCGGAACTTTACGGGATGAATCTGGTGGTAGAGGATATCGATCCGGCGTTTACGGTAGGGGAGGCTGAACTCCGGAGGCAGGAGACAGTTGCCAGGCTAAAGGCGGAGGGTATGTTCGATATGAATGCCGCTATGGAGATCCCGAGGATTGTCAGGTGTTTTGCGGTCATTTCTTCTGATACCGCAGCCGGATACGGTGATTTTGTGCGCCATATTGAGGATAACGGGTACGGATTCAGGTTCCGCTACCGTCTGTATCCTGCGCCGATGCAGGGAGATTCGGCTCCGGCAGGTATCGTCTCCGCTCTGGAACAGGTGTATTCCGATTCCTGTCAGGGTGCCGGATATGATGCTGTACTTATCTTAAGGGGAGGAGGATCCAATGCGGATCTGGCTTGTTACGATGATTATACTCTGGCGGCCAATATTGCGCAGTTCCCCATTCCGGTATTTGCTGCCATAGGGCATGAGAGGGATGTGCATGTCTGCGATATGGTAGCTGCAAAATCAGTCAAGACTCCTACGGCACTGGCGGATTTCATTCTGGAGCAGGCGGTTTCGGAAGACAGCATGCTGGCTTCATATTCGGACCGTCTTATGCAGGCGATGCGCCTTAAAATAAAAAGGGAAGAGAACCGTCTGGACAATATGGCACGTCGGTTATATTCCGCTTTCGCAGTCAGGGCTGGAAATGAAGAAGCCAAACTGAAGATTCTTGAACTGAGATTGAAAAAGAGTGATCCGGTAGAGGTCCTGGCTTCCGGGTATGCATTGGTATACCGGAACGGTGCAAAGGTCCCCGCAGTCTCCGGGCTTTCAGCAGGAGATACGGTAGAAGTACGTTTTTCCGACGGAACAGCAGTGTGTAAAATAGAAAATATCAACAGGTAAATATGGAACAGAAGGAATACGACAGGATTTTCAGGAGAATTGAGGATCTTACCCGGGAAGTGGAGGATATGAATATTGGTTATGATGAGGCGGATGCCAAAAGGAAAGAGGCAATGGAATTGATTGCCAGATGTAGGGAAATGCTCCGTAAAAGCGGAGAAGAACTGGAGAACGAACAGAAAAAACAACAGGCATTATGATATATGATAAAGATCCATATCTGTCTCCCTACCGTCCGCAGATAGACAGGCGTTACAGGGAGCTTGTAACTGCAAAGCAGGAAATTGCCGGTTACGGAAAACCGCTTGTCAATGCTGTGAACAACCATCTTTATTATGGGGTCCACAGGGATAGGGATATGATTGTGTTCAGGGAATGGGCTCCGAATGCGACAGGAATCTGGCTTGTCGGGGATTTCAATTCTTGGGAAAAAAGGGACGGATACAGGTTGTCACCGGTTGGCGGTGGCAGCTGGGAACTTAAACTGCCCAAAGCCGCTGTTCCGCACGGTTCCCTTTTCAAATGGTATGTGGAATGGGAAGGTGGTGCAGGAGAACGTCTGCCTGCCTATGCTACGCGCTGTGTGCAGGATCCGGATACCAAGATATTTTCGGCGCAGGTCTGGATGCCGCCCAGAAAGTACAGATGGAAGCATGAATTCATAGCACATAGCCGTAACCCGCTTATATATGAAGCGCATATAGGCATGAGTTCTGAGGATGAAAAGGTTTCGACTTTTGAGGAATTCAGGAAGAATGTTCTTCCGAGAGTGGCTGCTTTAGGCTATAACACACTTCAGATAATGGCACTGCAGGAACATCCCTATTACGGATCATTCGGATATCAGGTTTCGAATTTCTTTGCGCTAAGTTCCAGATTCGGGACACCGGAAGAATTCAAGAAACTAGTGGATGATGCCCATGGCAAAGGAATTGCAGTGGTCATGGATCTGGTACATTCCCATTCTGTGGACAATGAACTTGAAGGGCTTGGGAAACTGGACGGGACGGATTACCTTTATTTCCATTCGGGAAGCCGTGGCAGGCATCCTGCATGGCAGTCCCTGTGTTTCAATTACGGTAAGACTGAAGTGCGTCATTTTCTTCTTTCCAATATAAAATACTGGATGGAAGAATACCATATAGACGGATTCCGTTTTGACGGTGTCACCAGTATGATATATCTGGATCATGGACTGGGTAAGGATTTTACGGATTACAGCTGTTATTTTGACGGGAACCAGGATGAAGATGCCATTGTCTATCTCGGGCTTGCGAATATCCTGATTCACGAACTGAATCCCTCTGCGATAACCATTGCCGAGGATGTTAGCGGGATGCCGGGATTGGCTGCACCGGTCAGTGAAGGCGGTACCGGTTTTGATTTCAGGCTCAGTATGGGAATTGCAGACCATTGGATAAAATGGATAAAGGAAAGACCGGATGAGTACTGGAGTATGGGAGAGATCTATTATGAACTGACAAACAAAAGGGCAGATGAACGGACTATCAGTTATGCTGAGTGTCATGACCAGGCACTGGTGGGGGACAAGACGATAATATTCAGGCTTATGGACAAGGAGATGTATTACTCCATGAACAAGGCTTCGGAAAATCTTATTGTGGACAGAGGTATTGCCCTGCACAAGATGATACGCCTGGTGACTTTGGCGACTGCGGGTGACGGATACCTCAATTTTATGGGAAACGAGTTCGGACATCCAGAATGGATCGATTTCCCGCGGGAAGGAAACAACTGGTCCTGTTTTTATGCAAGGAGGCAGTGGTCTCTGAGTACGAATCCCGATTTGCGTTACAGGGATCTGCTGGAGTTCGACAAGGAAATGATCCATCTTTTCTCATGCAACGGTATCCTCAATGACAGACCGTATCAGCTCTATGTTGATGAAAATAAAAAAGTTTTGATTTTTGGCCGTGGATGTTTTATCTTTGCATTCAATTTCCATCCTGCTGATTCAGTTGAAGATTTCAGGTTCGGAGCACCTTCCGGAGAATATGTCTCCGTTCTCGATTCGGACGCTGAGGAGTTCGGGGGATTCGGAAGGAATGACGACAGTATGAATCATTTTACTTTGAGGGTCGGTGATTCCGACCAGTTGTCGCTTTATTTGCCGAGCAGGTCGGCCATTGTCCTGAAAAAACGTTAATAGATACAAATATGTCCTATCTTAAATTTGACAAAGAAGAACTGGTGAATCTCGAGTATTCGCTTCCCAGGGAAATACTCGCAACCAACAAGACGGGCGGTTATCTGAATACGACCATTGTAGGGTGCAATACCCGTAAATACCATGGCATGTTCGTTCTGCCTGTCGAAAAATTCGAAGGCAGGAGATATGTACTGCTTTCTTCCATTGATGAAACACTGATACAGCATGGCAGTGAATTCAATCTTGGAATCCGCAATTACGGTAAGAATACCTATGAGCCGAGGGGACATAAATATATAGTGGATTTCGGATTCGACAAAGCTGCTACCATTACATACAGAGTAGGCGGAATCCTCTTTTCCAAGTCTATGCTCTTCCTGCACAACAAGGAGCAGCTCCTTATCAAATATACGTTGCACGATGCCCATTCTGCAACATATCTGCGTCTTAGGCCTTTTCTGGCTTTCCGTGAGATACATGCCCTGACCCATGCAAACGATGTTGCCGACCATGGTTATACACCGGTGGAGAACGGAGCTGCATACTGCATGTACGCCGGATTCCCTGATCTCAATATCCAGATCAACAAAAAGAATGAATATGTCCATGTTCCAAACTGGTATTATAATGTCGAGTATTCCGAAGAACGCAGGCGTGGATTTGAATTCAAGGAAGATCTCTTCAATCCTGGATATTTCCAGTTGCCGATCAAGAAAGGCGATACGGTGATAGTTTCGGTTTCCACAAAACCTGTAGCTACAAAATCACTTCTTTCGGTATACAGCAGGGAAGAATCCAAAAGGATTGCCCTTAAGGATTATGACGATTGTCTCAGGAGGGCAGCCAGACAATTCATAATAAATTCCCCGAAAGGACTTAAGGAAGTTTACTCAGGTTATACTTGGCTGGGTAAAGGACTGAGAGAGACGTGCATAGCCCTACCTGGCATTACGCTTCATGCAGACGGTGATACGAAGACGTTCTCGGAAGTGCTGGAGAGTACATTCAAGATATACGGACGGCAGATAACTTCAGGCTCCAGACAGGCTGAGGCAGCCCTCTGGATTTT
>CAZXFF010000025.1:0-27395 GCA_964640305.1 uncultured Muribaculaceae bacterium
TACCTATCCACTGACAATTATTAACCTGTCCAACTTTTTTGGTACACCTCAGACTTTGCATAGAGGCAAATCTTTAACGCACTGGTTATTAGATGGATGCAAAAGTGGTTCTATGCAAAGTGTCCTGCGAGAAACCTTCTCGCAGGGGGTGCGCAGAATACGTGTTGCCACAACGCCCACTATTCGGCATATTCCGGGCGGTGTGGATTGTGAGCGGATGACTCGGTAGGTGCGGAAATGGGTGGTGAATGGGATGCGGATAGGAAGTTGCTGGTCTTCTAGCCACTTTGAATGCAAGTGGTCGCAGAAGGTCCAGTGCTGGCGGGTTTATATATGTGAGTCTTTCCATGCAAAGTCTGTGGAGAGGGAGCAATAGTCGTGTTCTATGTGGGTGGATGCATATGATCCGGAACGACAGGAAAAAGAAAAGCCCGAACCGTTAATGATTCAGGCTTTGCGGTGAGGGGGGGATTCGAACCCCCGGTACGGTTACCCGTACGGCAGTTTAGCAAACTGCTGGTTTAAGCCACTCACCCACCTCACCGGGGTGTGATACTTAAAAGGAATGCAAAAATAATCTAAATTTGATGAAATACAAAAAATACTTGTGGCAACTTCTATTTTACGGTGTGCTTTGACATTTCTTCAAAATATTGGGATGGAGACAGATTTGTAATCATTTTGAATTGTCTGAAGAATGAGCTTCTGGATGTGAATCCGGCTTTCTGCCACATGTCATCCAGTTTTGAATATTGTATTTTCTTCATTTGTTCGATGAAGTAGTTGATTCTGTATTCAGAGACCATGGTAGGGAAATTTGTACCGTAATACTTATTGATGGAAGCTGAGAGCTGGGAACGGTTGCAGTAAACCATTCTTGATAGCTCCAGCAGTGTGAAGTTAGGGTTCAGGTATGGTTTCAGATTCTCCATAACGTCCTTGACTCTTTCGTAAATTTCATTGAGTGTTCCAGTCTCTTCAATGTCATTGTATTCCCTGTCATTTTCACCGTTTTCCTCAGTTCCCCGATTCTCTTCAATGACTTCATTGTCTTTTCCGTAATCGACAACAGCTGTGTTGCCTGCTTCAAAGTCCTTATGGTTCATAGATAGCTCCCATAGTCTTAGTCTTCTCTGGTATTCCTCGTAGATAGCCCGCTGCTTGTTTCTGGATATTTTCAGTTTGTACCAGAGATATGTGACCGCAATCAGAAGGATTATGACTATTCCGCTTATTATCAGGTGCAGGATTCTTGACCGAAGTATAGTGTTTTCTGCCATCTGCAGCTTGTAATTCTGCCTTTCCGACTCGAATTTTGCATTCCAGTAGGTCATACCGCGTTCCGATACCATCTGGTGACGGTATTTTGTGGTTGCATACCATTCGGGTACGATATCCATTATCCTCTCTTCAATACTGAATTCAAGGTATTTCTGGAGTATACCGCTATATACTTCATTGCGTATTATCAAAGGTTCCTGCTCAACCATTGAAAGTGCCTTGTCAAAGTATTTTATAGCCACCTCTATATTTCCTAGAGTTGCGTATGCCCTGCCGATATTATAAGGAATATACGACATCCCTTCTTTTCCTGCATACTTGTCACCGTATTTGCTCCAAATCCGTTTGAGCCGTCCGATTTCTATTGCAGCCGAATCCGGGTCCGTGGAATAAATGTTCCCTGCATATGCTTCCAAGGCATATTCGAGGTGCGGAATTCCGGCAGGAAGATACATCCGGGCAAGATTGGAGTATTTGTATGCGGCAACTTTACTGCTGTCTTCATTGTCGATCCTGTCCATTATCCATGCTTTGGTTATATATGCCTTTGTAAGCAATACGGAATCCCTGATGGGAGTTGCAGCCTCAATAGCGTAGTCAGCATACTGGTTTGCCTGCCTGTACATGGCATAATTGAAGTATAGGGATGCCAGGGAAGTGGAGATATGTACGTAGGCTTCCTTAAACCTGGAACCGTTGTACAAGGTTACACCTTTGTCCAGCACGTTGAAGGCATTTCCCAAGTCATCTTTTGCAATGTAAAGGTGTGCGCATGTGGCGTAATGGCGTGCCTGTTTATGTGCCTGTTCTTCCGTAAGTGCATCTTGTGGATAATCCAGTATTTTTTTGCCAAAGGCAATATGGAGTCCACAGCGGACAGGCTGAATGAGTCGTATCTCCCCAGTATATTCTCATATATGTCGAACTCAGTGCGTAGCTGTCTCAATTCGTCATCGGTATATGTCTGGACCCTTGTACCGTCTGTTTTTCTTGCACATGAAGACAGAAGCAGTATTGCCAAGGAGATTCCGATCCTCAGTATGAATCCAAATGTACGTCCTGCCATGTTGTGTTACTATAAGTTATAGGTGTATGGTTTAAAATTATAAAAAAGTATCAAAAAAACAAAAAATACATTATGGGACTCCAATGCTGCTGAATAGATGTCCCGGTTTGTATATTTCAATCCGTTGAATTTTAAACCGGTTTGGGACAGTGTTAATTTTGTAAAAATTTTTCCGTAAAACATGCCTAAACTAAGATTCATCATTGCGCTAAGTGCATTGATCCTGCTTATGTTCTGGATTCCGTCAAATGTATTGGCAAAATCCAGGGCAGGCAATATGTATGCATCAGGGGCCTTGTCTATGGATAGGGACTCCATGGTGGTCTGGGTATCCGACACGTTACGGATTGAATACCGTCTCGGACACCGGTATGTGGATACTACATACAAAGCGAACAGTGTAGACCTCCAGAGGTTCATTTCTTTCATAACAGAAGAGCTTGGTACGGACCGTGTGGAAAAGATAGTAGTGCATTCGTATGCTTCCCCAGACGGAAGCAACCGGCACAATATCCGTCTTTCCGGAATCAGGACAGACTCCCTTGCCTCCTGGATCCAGAGAAATACCGGTATATCCCCCGAGAAGATAGAAAAGCGTTCCGGCGGGATCGGATGGGATATCCTTAGGGACGAGATAGCGGCATCCGATATCGAACACAAGGATGAAGTGCTGGATATAATCGACAGTACTCCCGATTTTGTGCTGGACGCGAAGGGGAACATAGTGACAGGACGGAAGAAAAAGCTCATGGATTTGAGGGGAGGAAGGGTTTACAATTCCATAAAAGAGACGGTTTTCCCTTCTGTAAGGGCAGGTAAGGCGGTACTGTATTTCCGGAATCCAATACTCCAGGAACGCAGTATGCAGCTGATGCCGGCACCGTCATTCGCCTCTGTATTGCCTTATGAGGCCCCAGTGCTTGAAAGACCAATGCTGACCCCCACGCAGTTCCCTCCGGTAATGCCGGACCTGACCTGTTCATACAGGTGGGCCCTGAAGACCAATCTGCTGTACTATGCCATACTGATGCCGTCCCTCGAGCTGGAATATGCCATCGACAGGAACTGGTCAGTAGCGGCAGTAGGAGATCTGGCATGGTGGAGTATCAAGCCAAAGCACAAATACTACCAGGTGGCCGTAATTTATCCGGAAGCACGCTGGTGGTTCAAGACCAAAGACTATTTCCACGGACATTATCTCGGCGTTTTTGCCGGCGGGACGTGGTATGACCTGGAGAACGGAGGCCGCGGATACAAGGGTGAGGGCGGATTCGCAGGTATCAGCTACGGCTATATGTTCCCCATAACGAAACACCTGTCGTTCGATGCGGAGATCGGAGCCGGATATCTCTTTACCGAATACGAGGAGTATCTGCCCGTGCCTTATGAAGGAACTACACACTATGTATATCAGCAAACATCCAGACTGCATTATTTCGGTCCATTGAAACTGAAGTTCTCACTGGCATGGCGTTTCGGAGCAGTCAATAAAAGCGGGAGGGCAGGAAAATGAGAAACAACATTCTGTATTTGATATCTGCAGCCCTGCTGCTTCTCCTTGCAACCGGCTGCCGCAAAGATCTTTGCTACGAACACGACAGGCATGGCCTGAGGGTTAGGGTCAACATGGTCAGCGAATGGGAGCAGGAGTGGGAAAGGAACGTGATCAAGAACTGGGAGGAACGTTGGCGTGGGGTTCTCGGTTTCGGGTATGACGACCTGCGTCCCGAAGCAGCTACCGGCATACGTGTCAGGGTGTTTACGGAAGACAAGCTTGACAACGAGATGAACCTGCAGTCCTACGGCGGAGAGCTGTATATGCGTCCCGGGCAGCATGACATCCTTTTCTACAACAACGATACAGAGTATATAGTATTCGACGGTGAGGAATCCCTCGTGACCGCAACAGCCAGCACCAGGACCCGTACACGCTCTACTTATAACGGGCGGAACGGGGACGAAAGGACGGTAAATGCCCCGGACCAGCTGTATGCTGCCTTCCTGCCGGATTACACAGCCGTAGAATCCCTGGAAATGACGGATCTGCCGGTACAGATGAGACCGCTTACATACAAATATGTAGTGCATTTCATGTTCAAGAGCGGACTCCAGTATGTGGCTCTCGCCCGTGGAGCTTTGGCCGGAATGGCGGAAGGGGTATTCCTGCACAGCGGAGAGACGACTGAGGAGCCTGCGACAATCCTCTTCGATGACTGCATTGTAGACCAGGACCTGGGGGCCTATGCCATTGTCTATTCATTCGGAGTTCCCGGTGAAGTCCGGATACCGGAAGTCCCGCATGAGGGACATACGTTCATGCTGAACCTCGAAGTGATGCTGAAGAACGGGAAGATAGTCTCGTTCGACTTCGATGTGACAGACCAGGTATCCAGCCAGCCGAGGGGAGGTATCATAGTCGTGGACAACATAGAAATCGATGATGCGGACGGGGCTCTCGGAGGAGGCTTCGACGTCGATGTGGACGGATGGGGAGACTATGAGGATATAGAACTGCCATTGTAAAGAAAGGAATCAAAACTAATAATAACTAAAGTACAACTAAATTAAAACTGTTATGAAACGAATTCTAATTGCAATCTTGGGAGTAGCTGCACTGGCTGCATGTACCAAGACAGAAGTTGTTTCCATCTCGGAAGGAAACACTATCAAGTTCGACAATGCCTTTGTCGGAAATCCAACCAAGGCCGGTCTGCCTGCTGGGGATCAGGTAACGACTGATAACATCAAGCATTTCTTCGTTTATGCAAATACGGCAGACGAAGTAGTATTTGATGAGGAAAAAGTGTATGAATCCGGTGGTATGTGGGTTTATGATAACCTGAAGAAGTGGGAGTCAGGTAAAACTTACAAATTCGCGGCATTTGCTGTGAAAGACGACAATACTCCTTCTCTTCCTGCTGCGGTCGGTACAGCGTCTTTCGATTATGATAGTCACACACTTACAATTGCTGATTACATTTCAGACAATGTCAATCAGAGGGATTTGCTTATGGCAACATCTAGCCAGACTCTGAATTCTCAAAATGAACCTGTGGAATTCACATTCAAACATGCCCTCTCAATGGTGAAGTTTACTTTCAAGAGCAGTCTGGGTGATAGAAATCCTATTACGATTAGTGATTTCAAGATTACAGGTGTAAACACAAAAGGTACTGCAACAATAGGAACTGCTAATACAGTTGACTGGACAGCTTCGTCAGATCCTGCTACAACAGGAACAGAATTTACAGATGATGCATGGGAAGATGTAACAACCACCAAGTCTCAGTCTTCCGACGAATTTGTGTTTATTCCTCAGGGAGGAACAGATGCAGCAGTTACTGTGACTGTATCGTTCAAAGCTACTATTACTGTTGAGTCAGGATCTATTGAAAAGAATCTTACTGCTATAATTAATTTGAATTCTGAAGAAACAAAATGGAAACCCGGTCTCAGATACAATTACATCGCTACTATCACCGGAACTGATATGGATGTAATTGAATTTGCTCCTCCTGTAGTGGTCGAATGGCCTGCTGATTATATAGATGACCCTGATAATGATCTGACACCTGGTGCTTAATCATGCAAAATGGTCTGAACCATTTATAGTAAAACAAATACAGGCCGGGCGGGGTTGAATGTTCCCCTCCCGGTCACAAAACAAAAAAGAGAGTTATGGATACCGTATTTAAAACAGGTTTGCTTGCAGCAGTGTCGATGGTGGCAGTTTCCTGTATATCCCGATACAATGTCGAGGAATATGCAGGGGCGATAGCTTTCCGGCAGATTGAGGCAGAAACGAAAGCCATAGTCAACGGAACACAGTTGCCGTCCGGCAGCAGTTTCAGGGTGTGGGGTGGAAATAAGGGGTCTGTAAAAAATGTTTTCGACGGTGTTCCTGTTACGGAAAATTCCGGAGTCTGGAGCTACGGTGACGATTTGCGTTTCTGGGAGTTCGGAGAGACCTATTCTTTCCATGCCGTATATCCGGCTGAAACCGGTACCGGCATGTCCGTATCCGATGACGGGACGATAACCGTAACTTCATTCGACTGTTCGAAGACCGGAGCAGATGCCGTGGACCTTATGACAGCGGCAAAGACAGGCATAAAATATAATGAGGGAGAAAAGCCCCAACCGGTTGCACTCACATTCAGACATGAGCTGGCGAGGCTGAAATTTACGGTCAAATCGGACAATACCATTGCTACTATCACAGGTTTCAAGCTATATGGTGTCAATTATAAGGGAACTCTGGAGCGGCCTGTATCAGAATCAGAGGCTGCAAATTGGACATCTCTACAAGCATGCACAGATACGGACACTCCCTTCAAGTCAAACGACTCCTTTACCTTTAACACTACAAGCGGATGGGAGAAAGTGATTTTCGAAGACCTGATGCTCATTCCAGACTTGGACCTTACGGATGCGAACCTGTATATTGAATACCATTATCCGGGCGAGACGGCAGACAGGACGGCCACAGTACCGTTGAAGACCTCTGCTTCAACGGTGGGCAAGTGGGAAGCCGGCAAGAGTTACAGCTATACGCTGACCATAAAAGGAGCTTCCCTTGAGATGGTTGTATCCGTCAATCCATGGGAAGAAAAGAATACATCAGTATCATGGTAATAAAATAAGACAGAGATGAAGAATTCGGCATATTGTTTACGACTGTTGTTGTCAGTTTCTTTTCTGACATTGCTTCTGGCCTCCTGTTCCATCACCGATGATCCGATGAGGGGAGGGACTGCGACTTTGGTTCTGGATGTACCGATGCTGCAGACCTCGACCAGGGCCACGGTGGAAGGAGATGACGAAGAAAATGCCATATACAATCTGCGGGTTGTCATCCTGTCCCAGGGAGCAAAAAGCATCAACAAGACATTTTCCCAAGCTGACCTGCAGGCAGGTACTCCGTTGAGAATAGAAAATGTACCCGTAGGCCCGGCACAGATGTACGTCATTGCAAATGAGGGCAGCCTTGGAAAGGATTACACAAACCTTTCAGACCTTCAAAAAGATGTGGCACCTGTAGGGGAGAACAAGAAAGTCTTGATAAAGGATGAACCCCGTACATACTTCCCTAAGAGACGTTCGGAGCTGAATAAAGAAATAGCAGACAATGAAGGAACAAAAGGCCTGCCCATGAGCTGGATGGATAAATCTCTGACCATTGAGCCGCCTAGTGATACACCACAAACTATTTCGGTGAATCTGGTTCGTACGGTAGCGAAGCTGAACATACTGATGAGCAATGCCCTGACAGAATCAATCACCATTGACCGGATGTCGTTTGGCGAGTTCTTTGGTAATTGTCTCTACCTCTTTGCAGAACAAAACCTAGATGTGCCAGGCGATACGGAATATGTATCCAAGGAATACACAGGTCTGAGCATCGAGATAGCGGGTGGCGGGACCGCCCAGCTGGTACTCTATACCTATCCGTCATTTGCATGGACGAATCCGGTGGAGGCTTCGCCCTACACCATTGGGTTTCATACACAGGCAGGAAAAGATTATCTGCCTCAATCTTTTGTGAACAGCTACGGTGCCCTCAACTCTATAGCCCGCAACACACAGGTCAACATACATGCCGTTCTCAGCGCGCCGGCCAATGTGCAGATAAACTTCGAGGTAGTACCTTGGATAGAGAAGAGCGTTGAGGTTCCGCCGTTCAATTGATAAATGTACAGTGATTAATATACGGAAATGAAGGTAAGTAAATATTTACAGATGATAGGCCTGATGCTGTCACTGTCGGCGGTATCGTGTGTAGACTATATGTTTATTGATGATCGTATCCACATTGAAGAAGGACTTCCAGCTAGCGTGCAGCTCGGATTCCAGGTCGAGGAAAGTCCGGCCATTACACGTGCCGAGCAGGATGCCGAATACGAAAACCAGGTGGATAATATATACATATTGGTGTTCGACGGGGCAGGTAATCGTCATTTTGGCAAGTTCTGTACCGATGGCGACGGATTGAGCTATGCCGATGGCACTACCACGCACAGTACTGGAAACATATTTTTCGAAACGACCTCATTGAACGATGCACGTATTGTGGGCATTGCCAACCTGACGACCGCTACTACTTCGACGGCATATGGTATCACGAAAGAAACACTCGATGCCATCCAGAACTTGGACGAGCTGAAGGCACTTGTCATGAAGATGAAGAGCGAGTCGGTCTATCGCGGTGCCTTGTTCATGATGACCGGTTATGCCAAGGACAAGAACAGCCCTGACAGCGAAGTGGTGACCATCCCCGGTGGAGAAGGCAGCACGCAAACCCTGAATGCTACCCTCAAGCTGGAGCGTACCGATGCCAAGGTTAAATTTGTGGTCAGGACCAGTCCCAATCCTCCCGCAGGAAAACATTGGGCAGACTTTTCTTTCCTGCCCAAGACATGGACGGTGAAGCGGGTGCCCATGCAGTCATATGTGTTGAAGCCCGCAACCGGCGATTATGACGATGCAGATGCCGCTTTTTTCAGCACTCCGGCCATACCGTTCGAGGAAATCACCCGCAACGCGACCGATGCCAACCTGTATGACGGAGGCAGTTTCGTGTTCTACATGCCCGAGAACAAAAAGACGCCACTGAAAGAAATAACCTTCACCGGTGACGCTAACACTGATTATGCTGCGCGTGAAGCTTGGAACGGTGAGGACGAGAAGGGCGACAAGAAGTTTACGAATGCCAATGTCAACTCTACATACGTGGAGATGACCGGAACTCTTTCCTATAAGGACAACAACGGGGAGCAGGTGAGTGCCGACGTGCGCTTTACGGTGCACTTGGGCTATGCTTCAGGCAATTCCAACGACTATGACACCGAGCGCAACGGATACTATACCTATACGGTAACGGTAAGGGGAATAGAAGATATTATTTTTGAGGTGACTAATCACAACGATCGCCGCCCGGGCTACGAGGGAGACGTGGTATATAGCAGCGACCAGATATTTGAGTTCGACTCGCACTATGACCGCCGCCTCATTGCGTTGAACAAATCTGATATTAAGGACGATATGAAATGGAGTGTCAACACTCCTTTCAGTCGTGGCATACACGAAATGAAAGATGAAATCCCTCAGGAGATGCGCGACTATCGATGGATTAAGTTTGCCGTAAATGCCGATTATGGGGAGGATGCAGGCAGTTACGTGAAATATCCAGGTGACCAGAACTATAATGACCCTTATCCTATGCCTGGTGCGCCCAATGACATGCCGTCTCCTTATTATACAACAGGTGGCAGAAATTATCCTAATGCCCGCTTGCGCGACATTGACCAGCTGATAAGATACCTGCAAGAGGAAGCAGCGAAGCCCGCCTCTCCCATCTTCGATACCGAAGGTAATGTGGCTATAACAGTCTTTGTAGACGAGAACCTGTACTTCAACCACCCGCTTACGAATGAGCCGGGAGAAAATAACCGCTCGTTGTGGAAGTTGACTGCGGACAAGGAAGACCGGCAGATGCACATCATTTCAGGCGGCTCGAAGTATAGTGATGACGGCAATTCAAGCATTGTGCACTCCAAGTTCTCATTCAAGCAGCGCACCATCCGTACCATATACAATGTAGACAAGGAAGGCCTGACCACGGCCTGGGGGTTGGAATCGACCATGGAAACGGGGCGCCTGGCAACCGGCAATGTGTCGCAAGGTACTGATACCCGCAACGGACGTGCCAACTGTCTGAAATGGTTGGTAGGGAAGTATTGGACGCAGGTGCTCAGTACAGCCGACCATTATTCATTGAACAGCGGTTTTGACAACGCAGCATACGCATGTATGTTGCGGAACCGCGACTTGAATGGAAACAACGTCATAGAAGCCGAGGAAGTCCGTTGGTATCTGGCCAGTATCGACCAGCTGACCGACATCTACCTGGGTGAGTATGCCCTTGACGAACAGTCACGTCTGTATCCAAGCGATGCGGCAGATAGGGAAAATAGGGTAAGTTGGCATTATACGTCCAGTTCGTATAACTCGGCTGATGGAAATGCTTGGGTGCTTTGGGCTGAGGAAGGCGCTTCACGTGGCTCCTATGCTGACAGTTACAGTGCAATGGGAGGCAAGTATTCTTATCGTTGTGCCCGTAACTTGGGAATCCCGCTCGATAAACCGGATGAAATACCTGCCGACTTGGTTTCTGTAACGGAAGAGTCCGATGGCAATTATCTGATTGATGTGACTAATATGAACGTAAAAGCCTGTCGCCCTAATTATGAGGTTACCCGTCTGCCTGCACATGACGAACGCGATGCTGACAACAGACCGTATGCCAAGTTCAGGGTGCATAAGGATTGCTTTGCTTATCCGGTAGAGGCAGTGCATGGTGGACATACTACTATTTGGGATAGAACTACTGAAGATGATGCAGGTTCTAAATGGATAAATAGGCAAAATTGGCTCTATTATCAAACAGTAGACCCCAGTCCGGCAGGTTACCGTATCCCGAACCAGCGTGAGTTGCTGATTATGTCTTCCCGCTTGACGGCTGATCAATGGCCAGTATATTCAGTTACTGCAACATATTGGGAAAGAGATTGGAGAGGGAATGAACAACAAAAGGAAAAGATAATCCCCAATTTGAAACCTGATAGTTATGTATGTCAGACAGCCTTTTCTTTGAATGGGAAAAATGGCTACACATCAGTGCGCGATGGCTTCCTTTGGATGACAAGTGGAGTGTTCTATTTGCAAAATAATAGGAATGATACCGGTTGGGTCCGTCCTGTACAGGATGTGCAGTAACCCTACTTTTCCCTTGCGATGTATCTTCTGCAGATCCTGACGAATCTGGTATAGAAAAGGACTGCGGCTGCGGCCAGGCCTACGAGCAGTCCGGCCCAAACTCCTTCCGGTCCGAATCCGAACGTGAAGCCGAGCAGATATGCGATCGGCAGACACAGTATGTAGTAGGATATTCCTGAGAATATGAGAGGGATGTTGATGTCCTTGAGTCCTACCAGTGAGGACCTGCTGGCGAGCTGGATGGCGTCGAATATCTGGAAAAAGGACATGACGATGATGATTCTGCCAGCTATGCCGATTACATTCAGGTCTTCGGTATATATATAAGGTATCCATTTGTGCAGGCTGATGAATATGATGCCGAAGAACAGCATTACTGCAATGGACATGTGGACTGAGGCTTTTCCGGCCATGAATGCATCTTTCGGGCGTCCTGCCCCGAACTGGTGTGCGACCCTGATGGTTGCTGCCGAGCCGATGCCTGTGGCAATCATGAACGAGAGGTGACTGAGGTTCTGTGCTATCTGGTGGGCGGCAAGTTCATATTTGCCCATCCACCCCACCATTATGGCAGCCAGGCTGAAGGCGGTCACTTCCAGCAGATTCTGCAGGGACAGCGGCAGGGATATCTTGAATATGGTCCTGATTTCTTTCAGAGAGAAGGGTCTGCGCGGTATGAGCCGCAGGTATCTGTTGTATTCCTTGAATTTGAAAAGGAGAATGAAGAACAGCAGGAAGGCCACGATGCGGGAAACCAGAGTCGCATATGCTGCACCTGCCACTTCCAGTCTGGGAGCTCCGAGTTTCCCGTATATGAGAACCCAGTTCAGGAATATGTTGACAGCATTTGAGATGATGGTTATCCACATTGCGTTTCTGGTGTTCCCTATTCCTTCCGAGAAGAAACGGATGTTGAAGAACAGCAGCATCGGTATGAATGCGGATACTATTATGTAGTAGTAGTCCTTTGCATGTTCCAGTACCTCCGGGTCCTGTCCCATCAGTCCCATAAGCGGTCCTACTGCGGCCATGATGCAGGTTATGGCTATGGCAGAGATGATGTTCAGGGCAGATGAGTTGACGAATATGCGTGCTACGCCTTTCCCGTCTCCTTTTCCGAAACTCTGGCCGATCATAGGTGTTGTCCCTTGGGCGAATCCGATGGCGAATACCATCCCTATCATTATGATTGCATTGGCGAATGAGACACCGGCCAGCTCTGCTGCACCGAGGCGTCCTACCATTATGTTGTCGGCAAGCTGTACCACTACCTGACCGGCCTGAGTTATCATTACGGGCAGGGCTACTTTCAGATTCCTTCTGTAGAAAGGCAGGTATTCTTTGAAAAACATGGCTATGCTCAGTACTGAATTATATTTTGGTTCGCAAGTATATGGAAAAAATCTGCAAAACTTCAAAAAATCTTTCCAAGAAACCGCCAAGGGTATTATATTTGCATTAAATCCGTTATTTAATAGGTTATTAAAGACTATGTCAGTTATGAACGAAAACGATAGGAATATGGAATCCAGAATACTCTCCTGTGCAGAGAACCTTTTCCTGTCGAAGGGATACAATTCTACCAGCATGACGGAGATTGCAAAGGATGCTGGCTGTACTCAGGCATTGGTGCATTATTATTTCAGGACGAAGGAGAACCTTTTTTCAAAGATTTTCTCCGACAAGATGGAACTGTTCATCAGGGGAATCGTGGATGCGGCAGACGAGAAGTTTCCTTTCCTGGAGATGCTGCGTGTCAGGGTCGGCCGTCTTTTTGACCTTATGAAGGACAATCCGAGTCTGGCGGGTATGCTGTTCTATGAGATGGGCGAGAATCCCGTGTGGCTTTTCGATATGAAGGAGTACCTGGTCAGCAGCTGCACATCGGCCACGTTGAGGTTCGGGGAACTTATAGATGCAGAGGTCAGGGCCGGCAGAATCCGTAAAACGGATGTTATGCACCTTACTTTGGATATTTTTTCGCTGGTAGTGCCTTTTTTCATGTTTCTCCCTTTTCTGGAACAGTCCGGTATTGTTCCTAAGGAGGAGCTGGAAGACTTCGTGTCAAAAAGAAGGTCGGAAATAATAGAAACTGTCATCCGGAGTCTGCGTCCATGATGGCACTGGCATAAGGATATAATATAACCGATAGATGAATATTATGAGCAAGTTTATAGGTAAGTGCTGTTTTTTCGCTGTCTTCGCATTCCTTGGCTTCCCGCTGTATGCAGTGGCACCCAGGGAAGCAGATTCCGTATATACCATCGAGAGGTGCTATGAACTGGTAAGGGAGAATTTCCCTTTGGTGAAAAGGTATGACATGATAGAGTTGACCAAGGAGTTTACCCTGAAGAATGCATATATGAACTATTTTCCGCAGATCAGCATTTCCGGGTCGGCTTCATACCAGACGGAAGCCCTTACATTCCCTTTTGATATACCATGGATAGATATGCCGACATTCAGCAAGGACCAGTATTCGGCCATCATCGAATTGTCGCAGGTCATTTGGGACGGGGGAATGATTGCCGCGGACAGGGAGAACATACGTGCCAAATCGGATGTGCAGATGGCAGAGCAGGAAATAAGCATGTATGCGCTGAAAGAGAAGGTGAATGACCTCTATTTCGGTATTCTCTACATTGACCAGCAGATGCGTCAGTCCGAGGTGATGGACAGCGAACTGGAAAGGGAAAGGAGACGGATCGAAATCTGTATTGAAAACGGAGTGGCAAATCCTTCTGATCTGGATGTGATAGATGTCGAGCGTATTTCACAAAAACAGGCCAGAGACAATATGCGGTCGCTTATGGACGCCTATCTGAGGATGCTTTCCATGATGACGGGGGTGAAGATTGACGACAGCGGCATGCTGGTGCGTCCTTTGCCTGAGGGTGCGGACGGAGAGGCTGTGCTGAATTCTATCCTGCAGGCGGATATACGGAGGCCGGAACTCATGCTGTACAAAGCGCAGAAGCGTGAAATCGACACCCAGCTGGATTTCTGGACGGCGGGCGGACTTCCGCAGATAAGCCTGTTCATCCGGGGAGGATATGCCCGTCCTGGACTGAACATGATGGATGACACCTTCCATCCGTTTGCAGTAGGAGGTATCCGTCTGGTCTGGAACATAAGCCGCCTCTACAGTTTGGGGTACGGGAAGAAGATTGTGGATTATTCCAAGGCCCAGGTGGATGTGGCTGAGCAGACTTTCCTGTTCAATACCAACCTGCAGTCGCAGGAACAGATCTCAGAGGTCCGGAGATTCCTGAAAGCCATAGAGGATGACAGGAAAATAGTTTCCCTTCGTGAGAGTATCCGCAAGTCGGTTTCGGCCGGTGTGGAGAACGGTACGAAGAATGCTTCGGACCTGATAGGGGAAATGAACAGGGAGACCCTTGCCAAAAGGCAGCTCATGATGCATGAAATCGAAATGATGAAATCTTTATATGAACTTAAAACAATCAGGAACAATTGATTATGAGGAAAGATATACGTAATCTTTGCGGAATATTGGGCCTTGCGCTTTTTCCGCTGATGTTTTCCGGATGCAAGGATGAAGACGGTGCCCATGATGCATCAGGGACTTTCGAAGCCACTGAAGTGCTGGTGTCTTCCGAGGTTTCAGGGAGAATTGTAGCTTTGGATATAATGGAGGGGACTTTGCTTGAAAAGGGCAGTGTGTGCGGCCAGATTGATACAGTACAGCTGTATCTTCAGAAACAGCAGCTCGAAGCCGGCATGAATGCTGCATTGAGCAGGAAACGGGATGTGGAGACCCAGACGGCATATATACGTGAACAGATTGCCGTTAACCGCAAGGAGGCTGAACGGGTAAAGAAGCTTATTGCCGCAGATGCTGCCAATACAAAGCAGCTGGATGATCTCAACAGCAGCATACGGTTGCTTGAAAAACAGCTGGAGGCTACTGTCGCTGATATTGAGCAGAACAATACCATAGCAGAAGCAGAGGCCATGTCCTACAGGACGCAGATTGCATCGGTAGAGGAAAGTATAAGCCGTTCAACGATAGTTTCGCCTATTGACGGTACGGTGGTGGTCAAGTATATGGAAGCAGGGGAACTTGCGGCTGCTGGCAAACCTCTTTTCAAGGTGGCAGATCTCAAGAATATGGTTATAAGGGTGTACCTTACCGCTTCCCAGCTGAATGAAGTGGCTTTAGGACAGGAAGTCAAGGTTTTTGCAGGGACTACGCAGTCTGGACTTAGGGAATATACCGGTACGGTTTCATGGATTTCCTCACAGTCGGAATTCACTCCCAAGACTATCTATACGCATGACGAAAGGGCCAATCTGGTATATGCCGTGAAAGTCACTTTCGTGAATGACGGTTACGTCAAGGTCGGGATGTACGGGGATATAGACTTTTAGGATTTGTTGTCATGTACAGCGTGGAAGTCAGTGGCCTGAAAAAGAGCTACGGGGACAACGAGGCTCTCCGAGGGGTTTCCTTTGATGTAGGGCAAGGTGAGATTTTCGGTATAATCGGTCCTGACGGTGCGGGGAAGACTTCCATTTTCAGGATTCTTACCACACTGATTCTGCCGGATTCCGGAAGTGCAAGGGTGTTGGGTATGGATGTCGTCGGACAGTACCGGGACATACGTAGCAGGGTAGGGTATATGCCGGGCAGGTTCTCGCTCTATCAGGATCTGAGTGTTGAGGAGAATATCCGTTTTTTTGCAACGCTTTTCGGTACTACTCTCGAAGAGAATTATGATCTGGTAAAGGATATATATTCCTATATCGAACCGTTCAGTAAGAGAAAGGCAGGAGCCTTGTCCGGAGGGATGAAGCAGAAACTGGCATTGTCCTGTGCGCTTATCCACCGACCTGAAGTCCTTTTCCTGGATGAGCCCACCACCGGGGTGGATCCGGTCTCCAGAAAGGAGTTCTGGATGATGCTGGACAGGCTCAGGCATCAGGGTCTGTCGATTGTGGTATCAACTCCTTATATGGATGAGGCTACCATGTGCGACAGGATCGCACTGATACGCAAAGGATTGTTCCTCGGTACTGATACTCCGGAAGGAATAATTTCCAGGTTCCGTCTTCCGCTGCTTGCAGTAGAAGGGGACAGGATGCCGGCTTTGCTCAGGGATATCCGCAGGCTCCCTCAGGTGCTTAGCTGTTTTGCTTTCGGGGACAGGCATCATGTTGTCATGAAAGATTCCGGACTTTCGGCAGAAAGCTATATGGAGCTTTTGAAGACTTCTTTGTATGCCTGCGGACATACGGATCTTAAGGTGGAGCAGATTTCACCGTGTATCGAGGATTGTTACATGTATCTTGAATCAATGGAGGAGGCATTATAATGGCGGAAGACAGGGAAACTGTTATTGTGGCTGAGGGCCTGACCAAGCGTTTCGGGGATTTCACAGCGGTGGACCATATTTCCTTTTCTGTCAGGAAGGGTGAAATATTCGGCTTCCTCGGGGCTAACGGTGCCGGCAAGACAACGGCGATGAAGATGCTTTGCGGTCTGAGCAAGCCCACTTCTGGCAAAGCGAGTGTGGCAGGCTATGATGTCTGGAAAGAGGTCAAGAAGATAAAGAAGGTCATAGGTTACATGAGCCAGAAATTTTCCCTTTATGAGGATCTGAATGTGTGGGAGAATATACGTCTTTTCGGAGGGATATACGGTATGAAAGACGATGAAATTGCAGCAAAGACCGATTTGCTGCTGTCAAGGCTGGAACTTGAGGACCAGAGGAACAGGCTGGTCAAGTCGCTGCCGTTGGGATGGAAGCAGAAACTGGCTTTTTCAGTGGCGATATTCCACGAACCGAGGATTGTTTTCCTGGATGAGCCTACGGGAGGAGTGGACCCTGCTACCAGAAGGGGGTTCTGGGAAATGATCTATGATGCGGCCGAGAGGGGTATAACCGTATTCGTCACGACGCATTATATGGATGAGGCCGAATACTGCAACCGGGTTTCTATTATGGTTGACGGCAGGATCGATGCATTGGATTCTCCGTCCAACCTCAAGCGACAGTTCGGGGTTTCCGGAATGGATGAAGTTTTTCAAATACTCGCAAGGAGGGCGAAAAGGGAAGAATGAGAGATCTGAAACGGTTTATGTCATTTGTGGGCAAGGAGTTCAACCATATCCTCAGGGACAGCAGGACCCTTATGGTGCTGCTTGTGATGCCGGTGGTTATGATTATCCTTTTCGGCTTCGCATTGTCCACGGAGATAAAGGATATAAAGGTAGCGGTATATGACCCATCCCGTGATGCTGCAACGGCCAGAATAGTGTCCCAGCTCGAAGCAAGCGATTATTTTACCGTTACAGCCATGCTGCAGGACGACGGGGATATTCTGCATGCTTTTATGGATAACAGGGCCGATATTGCTTTGGTATTCGGTGAGGAATTCAATTATTCTCTGGTACACGAAGGAGTTGGTCACCTCCAGGTAATCGTAGACGGCACAAATACCAATGTGGGCTCTATGGCAGTCTTTTACATCAACCGCCTCCTTTCGGATTACAGACAGGAACTCTTGACGGAGATGCCCCGTGGAGTAAGGATAGAGACCTCTTCCAGGATGCTCTACAATCCCCAGATGAAGAGTGCTTTCAATTTTGTGCCAGGAGTAATGGGGATGATTCTGATGCTGGTCTGTGCCATGATGACCTCTGTATCGATAGTCAGGGAAAAGGAGAGAGGGACTATGGAGGTGCTGCTGGTGTCTCCTGTAAAACCGTTTTCAGTAATACTTTCCAAAGCGATTCCATATTTTGTCATTTCGGCATTTGTCCTGGGAATAATCATTTTCCTTTCGGTATTCCTCCTTAAGGTTCCGATTTCAGGCAGCCTGGTATGGGTTGTCTTGCTTTCCCTGCTGTTCATCATGGTCTCCCTGTCTATAGGGATTCTGATTTCCACTCTTGTGTCGAAGCAGGAAGTGGCCATTCTTATTTCCGGAATGGTGCTTATGCTTCCGACCATACTCCTGTCCGGAATGCTTTTCCCCATAGAAGGGATGCCGAAGGCAATCCAGTATTGTACATATCTGATTCCCGCCCGCTGGTACATAGACGCTATCAGGGTGATGATGATACAGGGGCTGGGAATAAAATATTGCCTGGGCAGCGTTGCTGTCCTGAGCGGTTTCCTCGTTGTCATAGTAGGCATGAGTCTCCTTAAATTCAAAGACAGGCTATGATTAAATATTTGATTGAAAAAGAGTTCAAGCAACTGTACCGCAACAGGTTCATTCTGCTGCTGGTCATAATGCTGCCTGCCATTGTAATGCTTGTCTTCCCATGGACGACGACAATGGAGATAAAGAATCTCAGCATCACGGTACTTGACAATGACCGCTCAGAACTTTCCAGAAAGCTGATAGACAAGATTGCTTCGACTGAGTATTTTGATATTACACAGGTCGCTTTCAGCAGGGAAGATGCCATGGAGGACATCGAATACGGGAGATCTGACATTATAGTTGAAATCCCGGCCGGGTTTGATGCGGATGTGATGTCCGGGGGATCTTCCATGCTGCAGTTTTCAGCCAATGCTGTAAATGGAGCGAAGGCAAGTCTGGGTACATCATATCTTGAACAGGTAGTCATTGGTTTTGCTGATGAAATCAATGCCGAAGAAGGTGCGGTTCTTCCGTATGGTGCCGGGATCATATCCGTTGAGCCATATTACTGGTTCAATCCGGAGATGGACTACAAGGTCCCGATGATCCCTATGCTCCTGGTTCTTATTGTGGCCCTTATTACCGGGTTCCTTCCGGCAATGAATATCGTAGGGGAGAAGGAGACCGGCACTATCGAACAGATAAACGTTACCCCTGTACCTAAACTGACGTTTATTGTGGGCAAGCTGATTCCGTATTGGGTCATAGGCCTGGTAGTCCTTTCTTTGGGGCTGCTGGTCTCGTATCTGCTTTACGGACTCTCGCCTAAAGGCAGCCTGCTGTTGCTGTATGCTTTGTCGTTCGTCTTTATTTTCGGTATTTCCGGAATGGGACTGGTCATATCAAATTATTCCGAGAACATGCAGCAGGCGATGTTCATGATATTCTTTGTAATCATCATTTTCCTGCTGATGAGCGGTATCTTCACTCCGATCAGCAGCATGCCTGAGTGGGCGCAGGTCATATCGAAAATATCTCCGTTTACCTACTTTGCTGAAATAATGAAGATGATATACCTTAAGGGAAGTAACCTGATGGAAGTTCTCAGATATGTGTATCCGCTTCTGATATTCTTTGCAGTTATCATTTCATGGGCCGTGCTCAGTTACAGGAAGCGTGGATAATTTTGCCGGATATTGTTATTTTTTATACATTTGCGTTCTCTTTCCGCTCGGGTGGTGGAATAGGTAGACACGCAGGACTTAAAATCCTGTGGGCAGAAATGTCCGTACGGGTTCGATTCCCGTCCCGAGCACTGTGTGGACCGTGCGGAATACATGCACGGTCCTTTATTTTTCCCTGGCCCTTATATAATCGTCTATTACCTTGGGATAAGCTTTTTCCAGTTCGTGGATCTTTGCAGCAAGGCTTTCAGGTGTATCTTCAGGGGTAATCTCGCAGCTGTCCTGGTAGATTGTCTCACCATGGTCATAGTGATTGTCCACTATGTGGATTGTTATTCCTGACCTATTCTCCCCAGCGGCTATCACTGCTTTATGGACGTACTCTCCGTACATTCCTTTTCCCCCGTATGCCGGAAGGAGTGCAGGGTGTATGTTCAGTATTCTTCCAGGATAAAGACTGACCAGACTATCCGGTACCTTAAGAAGGAATCCTGCAAGTATGATGTAGTCAATATCAAGGGTATCAAGCAGTCCGGCAAATCCGCACTCGATGCCGTCGATGGTAATTGTGCCGTTTTTGAATTCCTGTGCTGAGAAGATGTAGCTAGGGACACCGAGCCTCTTTGCCCTTTCCAGTACATAAGCAGTTTTGTTGTTGCAGAATACCGCTTTTACGCAGTAAGTGCCGGATGTGTTCGAAAAATTGATGATGTTTTCCGCATTAGAGCCTGAACCTGAGGCAAATATGGCTATGTTGGCAGTGTGTTTCTCCATGTGTGGGTATCAATTATTTGTATGCAAATTAATTAAAAATTTCATTTTTCGGAAAATTATTCGTTAGTTTGCACTGAAATTTTAAAGTATTAATTCATTAACTAAAATTTAGACCATGGCAGATATAGTTTCAGAAGTAACAGCCATTATCGTCAACAAACTTGGTGTTGATGAGAGCGAAGTAACCAGCAGTGCAAGTTTTACAAATGATCTGGGAGCAGATTCACTCGATACAGTAGAGCTCATTATGGAATTCGAAAAGAAATTCGGTGTTGAAATTCCTGATGACGCTGCAGAAAAGATATCTACTGTAGGTGATGCTATCAATTATATCCAGGAGCATACAAAATAATTTGTAGAACCAGAACAGAGCTAAGGGCTAAGGTGTGCAGGACATACTTTAGCCTTTTTTATTGTCCCTTCCTCCCTCGGTCCACAACCGCACAGCTCTCCAGGCATCTTTTCCATCCCTTTCCCACGCTCCCAGCACCCCTTTCATGCCGACCCGCACCCCTTCCACACATCCCGCACCCTTCCATACCGCAACGTCCTCTCCCCTGCAACACATAGCCCCATACAGGACACCACTCCTACCTCCCTGACACTCCCTGCAGGTGAACCGGGGCAATTCAGCGAACCCGCTGAACTTCAGCATATTCCCGCTATCGCAAAAGTTCACCTGCGAAGGGGAAACCGCAGCATATATTTCCCATACGAAGTTCTCTCCCCGACCCTACATCTACGCACTTTCCACAACGCCTATTATTCGCCATATTCCGGGCGGTGTGGAATGGGTGGCTGGATTGCTGACATAGGAGGTATATATCGCTGGCGGGAATACTCCCGGGGGGACTTTACATAGAACCGCCTCAGCATCCATCTGACAACCAGGGTATTACAAAATCATCAATATGCAAAGCCCCCTGGATTCGGGCCTCTTGGCGTGTTTTCGGGGAGGGGTTACATACATGCGAAATTGCAATGCATTGGTTATAAGCGAGATGTGTAAGAGGCCGGATGCCTTCCGCAGGTGTACCGGGCTTTTGCAGGAATGCATTGAAATACAGATGGTTGCGATAATTACTCCGGTTCGCCTGCCGAGGGAGGTCGTGCTGGAGGAGGAAAGATCCACTGCGAAGGCAGGAAGAGGGCGTACCGTGGCGGGCTGAGGGGGGAGGAGGACGACGACAAAAAGCATATCACGGCTAGAGGGGTCTCTGGTCGCCTATCACGATGTAGGGGGAGTGTGTGGTGCGTCGGTACGGTAGCTGTGCTTCCTTTTACCTTTTCATCAGGCCGTATGTCAGTTTCAACTTGGGTTTCCTTTCGGCAGACGGACCGTTCAGTATGGCCTTGCTGTAACCCGAGTTGTTGAAATTGTAGGAAATGTTTCCGGTATAACTATCTGTATATGAAGTCATTGGGGCAATCCATAAGTCGTAGCTACTGTCGATGTCTGCAATGTCTGTTTTCAATAATGTCTGCAGGTAGGATGTTATGTCGAGGCTGTACTGCTTCAGAGACCGGTCTATTTTGCCGATGTTGGAGAGATAGTAAACGTCATTTAGCGGTTCGTATCTGTACAGGGAATCTGGATTGGCATTTACAGAACCGCGTTTGTTTGTGAACGCATAAATCATGCTCGGATACTCATTGACTACCTGGGTGTAGTCTGCTGGCATCTCAAAAGGGAAAACAAGTTCTGCCCTTGACAGCAGAATCAGGTAGTCGGCCAGATTGTCCTGGTTTACCCATTCATCGAGCATTTCTTTAATCTTTACACCGTCGATATGCGGTTTGATACCGTCGAGACTTTCTATGTAGAGCTCTTTTCCAGGATTATCGTTGACAAGATGGGCGGAGTTGGTCTTGAAGAAGTTGAATGCGTTTGTGTAGGCAAACGAGAACAGTTCAGTCGTGTCCAGATCCTTGATGTCTCTGTCCGGGTCGTTCATGATGTACTGGAGCTTGATGGTGGATGAGCCCAGTTGGATGAAGTTAAGTCTTCCGCCTTCATTGCTTCCTCCGGATATCTGGTCAGAGACAACGTACAGGCCGTAGATTCTTTTCATGAACTTGTCAATGTCTTCGAATTCTTCGGGAGTGGTGTCCATAAGTTCTTGGGCGAAAGACTCTTTCAAGGGAATGGATACGGTGCCGTCTTTGTATATTACCGGCTCGTTTTCAGTGACGGTTTCTGCGCTGTACATGTCCGGAGTCATGCTGTCGTTGTAACCGATTGCGGAGTCAAGCGGGACAAGAAGTTTGTATATGTGGAACCGCTGGTGGATTCCTTCGTATGCCTGGTCAGTGAAGAAGGTGGAGTCAACTGAAAGGTTCAGTGTGGCTTTTACGAGTTTGGGGTCAATACCGAAATCAGTGGAATCCGAGTATGGAAGGATATACGATGCTCCGCTGGACTGTACGGAACCGAATACCGGACTGTACATGTCTCCGACCATGATATGTGTCTGGTTGATTGACTGAACGCTGTCACTTATCCGGTTGCTTAGCGGAAGATCGAATTCTTTTGTCTGGACTTTGAGGATAAAATCGTCCGGTACAATGTTGTCTCCCATTGTCCGGTCGTTTACTATGCAGGATGTGAACAGTGATGCTGCACAGATCAAGGCAGCAGCTGCTGATATTCTAATTTGCATCTTCGGGGAGCAGTTGGTCATAAAATTCATTGTACTTTTTGATATACGTGCCGTCCGGGTGGTCTATTTCCACATTTTCCAATGTCGGCACTCCGCTGGCCCTGACTGCCTCAAGGATGTCGGAGTGGATGTTTTCACCGCTCAATATGACAGCATCCGTGTACTGGAGTGCAAGTTTTGCAAGATTTATGCCATCGGTTTCTTCCATTGCAGCCAGATCTTTGGCCTTTATTCCCGGTAAGATTATTTTTTCTTTCATGCCGGGATCGAAAGTGTTTTCCTGATAGTCCCCGAAAAGCGACAGTACGACTTTTGCATCCGAAAATACCGGGTCGTTCTTGTATGCCTTTTTCAGGTATATGGGTACGAGGTAGGAAATCCAGCCGGAACAATGTACTATGTCCGGTTTCCAACGTAGTTTCTTTACTGTCTCCAGGACTCCTCTGGCAAAGAATATGGCTCGTTCATCGTTGTCTTCCATGAATTTGCCATCACTGTCTTCGAAGACCGCCTTTCTGTGGAAATAGTCTTCATTGTCAATGAAATAGACTTGCATCCTGGCTGATGAGATGGATGCTACCTTTATTACCAGAGGGTGGTCTATGTCATTGATGACCATGTTCATTCCGGAAAGTCTTATGACTTCGTGGAGCTGGTTCCTCCTTTCGTTCACGCAACCGTAGCGGGGCATGAAGATCCTTACCTCTTTCCCTGACTCCTGAATCCCCTGTGGAAGAAAACGCCCGGGCAAAGCAATCTTGCTCTCGGGGAGGTACGGATAAATTTCCGAATTGACGAACAGTATTCTTTTGGGCTCTTTCATTTTGGAAACATTTTTGCAAAGATAATAATAAAAAATCAAAAATTAGCTATATCTTTGACGATTATATTTACCGGATTTAATGGGGAAAAGCGAGAGTAATATTCTGTATAGGAGACTGTTAAGATCTTATCTTTCTTCGGTGGCAAGTATCAGTCTGGTGCTTTTCCTTGTCGGTATGGTAGGCGTTATGGTCGTCAATGTACGCTCTTTTTCCAACTATTTCCGTGAGAATATAAATGTTTCGGCTATCCTTACCGTGGAAGCGGATGAAAGCGACGCCGCTGAAATTGCAGATGGCCTGGACAAGACCGGATATGTGAAGGACGTGAAGATCGTCTCCAGGGAACAGGGTATAGAAGAGATGAAAGAGATACTTGGAGATGATTTCCTGGATGTTTTCGAGACAGTGCCGATTCCAGTTTCCCTGGATCTGCAGATAGCTGCCGAGTATGTCTCTACCGATAGTCTCAAGGTGATAGAGTCAAGGCTTAGGGAGATTCCGGTCGTTGAAGATGTTGTTTACCAGCAGTCTTTGGTGGAATTGCTCAATGCGAATATCGAGAGGGTCACGATGATAGCCGGGATTTTCGTGGTGCTGTTGCTCTTCATTTCTGTAGTCCTTATCAACAATACAGTGCGTCTGAATGTGTATGCAAAACGTTTTACCATACATACAATGCGCCTTGTCGGGGCTACCAAAGGGTTTATAGCCAGACCATTTGTGGGACAGGCCTTTTTTCAGGGGCTTATTTCCGGAGCAATAGCAGTGCTCGGAATTCTCGGCACACTGTATCTGATCAAGAACGAGTTCTATCAGCTCTTCTCAATATTCGATATGATGCTTTTGCTTGCAGTGATAGTGGGGGTAATCGTGACAGGTGTCATCATATGCATGGTTTCCACATCAATTGGAGTCAGAAGCTATGTGTCGCTGAACAGGAATGAATTGTATTATTAAATATGATTTTGGAAATGGATAATTTTGCTGTGCCGAAAAGGAATTACATTTTTATAATTGCAGGATTGTGCGTAATGCTGATCGGATATCTCTTCTTGCTCGGAGGAGGTGCAGAGAGTCCGGAAGTATTCAATTACAAACTGTTCAGTTTTACCAGAATGTATGTGGCTCCGCTTCTGATCCTTGCGGGATTCGGAATAGAGGTGTATGCCATTATGCATATGGCCCGCAAGCAGGGAAAGGAGGAATAGGGGAATGGAGTGGTTTGAGGCATTGGTATTGGGACTTGTCCAGGGATTGACGGAGTTCCTTCCTGTGAGCAGTAGCGGGCATCTGACGATTTTCAAGGCCATTTTCGGAATAGACACCGAGAATCTGAGTTTTGAAGTTGCTGTCCATGCTGCCACGGTACTGAGTACGATAGTGGCTTTCCGCAAGGAGATTATGGATATTATCTGTGGGGTGTTGAAATTCAGGTATAATGACCAGACAAGCTATTTCCTTAAAATATGCGTGTCGATGATTCCGGTTTTTGTCGTAGGTGTGTTTTTCAAGGATTTCGTTACCGGTATTTTCGGAGCAGGGCTTCTTGTCGTAGGCTGTATGCTTCTCCTGACAGCCGTACTGCTTGTAACTGGCGAATATCTTTCTAACCGACAGGCCCGCAGGGCTGCTCTTTCAAATCAGGAATCCGGCAGGGAAGTCGGGTATAAGGATGCATTCATTATAGGACTGGCGCAGTCGCTGGCTGTTTTGCCGGGTCTGTCCAGGTCAGGGACTACCATATCTACAGGGCTTATGCTGGGCGTCAGGAAGAGCTCGGTGGCCCAGTTTTCTTTTCTGATGGTGCTGGTCCCTATTCTCGGAGAGGCTTTTCTCGAACTTCTCGGCGGGGACTTTTCTGCGGCCGCTTCAGGCATATCCTCGTTCTCTCTGATTATCGGGGCATGCGCTGCCTTTGTTTCCGGATATATCGCTTGCCGCTGGATGATCCGTATAGTGCAGAAGGCCCGTCTGAGATATTTTGCAATATACTGTGTTGCGGCAGCGGTGCTGTGCTTTGTCCTGGAGTATTGCGTAGTCGCGTAAATGTCTGCCCGCAGCAAATATTATTTCGTCTCGGATGTTCATCTTGGGGTTGACGGTGCTGACAAAACTGCATTGGAGAGGTCATTCGTGGAGTTCCTGACCCGTGCAAAGCAGGATGCGGCGGCTGTGTATCTGCTTGGGGATATTTTCGATTTCTGGTATGAATACAGGTATGTGATACCGAGGGGACATACCAGGGCTTTGGGGGCGCTTGCCGACTTGTGTGACAGTGGTGTGGAGGTGGTGTTCATACCGGGCAATCACGATGTCTGGGCTTACAGTTATTTCAGCGAGGAGATAGGAATGAAGGTCATTACAGAACCGGCAGTGGTGGAGATAGCCGGCAAGAATTTCTGCATAGGCCATGGCGACAGTCTTGGAAAGACAGATGCCGGATTCCGTTTTATCCGCTGGATGTTCCATAACCGTTTTCTGCAGATCCTTTTCAGTTCCATTCATCCCCGTTGGGCAATGGGACTCGGGTATGCATGGGCTTCGCATTCCAGAAAGATGAAGAACCGGCCGGATAGTCCCAGGTATGTTTTCAGTGGTGAAGACGAGGTGCTCTACAGATTCTCTGACAGTTTCGGAAAACATTATGCGTCTGTGGCAGGCAAGAGGATAGACTATTACATTTTCGGACACTACCATACGCCCGGCCGCATTGCCGTCGCTTCCGGAGGGGAACTGGTCCTCCTCGGATGTTGGGTGGACAATGGGGAATTCGCTGTGTTTGACGGGAGGGCTCTTTCGTTGTACGGACGAAAGTGAGATCCTCATTTCTGAGGGTAATCGTGTCTCGGTCTGGCGACAGGTTCAGGCGGCTCTTTCCCGAAAATGGACAGGTAAATCTGACGGAAATCCCCTTTCTGGTATGCCTGTACCAGTTTCTCGGTTTCAATATCATCTCCCTCAGGGTCATATGGACGTTTCATGTCCGATTTGAACAGTCTGGCTATACCCTGCCAGAATCCTGCAGCAGCCCTGCCTTTGTATGTGTCTATTATTTCATATGGGGTGATGCCTGTTTCCCTGTCTATCAGACGCAGCAGCAACTGGCCTTGGGTAATGGTCATGTTCCTCAGGGTCGATTCGAATGTTTCGAAGAGTTCGTGCTGTATGGCGTTGATATACCTGACTCTCTGTCCTCTTCTCATGTCCGAGTTCCCGAAAGTGGAATCAACATCATGCATCAGTTCTCCTGCTATCAGGGCATACGGATATACTTTAGCGAAATTGTGCACCAGTCTGTAATGCTTTCTCCATTCTTTCCCTTTCCGTTTTGCGGTCTTGTAGACAGGAGGCAGGGATTCGAAGAAAATGGTATCCCCGTTCTCGACGATATATTCCATGACTACCGCCTCTTTCTGGTATTTCAAGGGTTTGGGCTGCCTGTCTGTCCGTATTTGTCCGAAGAGCTCAGTTGAAATAAGGATGAAAATTGCAAGTATGACGGTCAGCTGTTTCATTATACTGTCAATGTGGATACAAATATAGATTTTTATTCATATCTTTGTGGAAATGTCCGATTATTCTTACATATTGAATCTTTATCACAAGCCTGGTCGAGGCTTGTTTTCATGCATTATCTGTTGATTGGGAATGCCTTATTCCCTGCTGAATTCAACTTGCAAATGCAACAGAATTCTGATTAATAATTTGTTTAAAT
>CAZXFF010000026.1:0-26830 GCA_964640305.1 uncultured Muribaculaceae bacterium
CACTATGCCGTTGAGTTATGGTTCTGGAAATATAAGGAAACTGTGCATGAAGCAAGGTACAGCAATGTTTGGTCCCAAATTTCATCCGATATTGAAATTTATGCCAAAAGATGAATATTTTAATCTTATAGATAGAGCACAGGTTGCTTTGTTCGGCCAGAAACGCCAAGAGGCTACCGGAAACATCGGCCATCTATTGACAGTAGGAACAAAAGTTTTTCTTAGGGAAGAGAATCCGATGTATGCTTATTATAAATCAAAAGGATATTATGTCTATTCTTTTGAGAAAGATTTGAAATCCATAGATGATTTATCTCCTCTTTCAAGGGAGGAGATGATTCATAATAGGAAAGTTTGGTACAAAACCAGACTATATTATGATGATTTTATGCCATACTTATTTAATGAGTAGAGCCATATGAATAATTTGATCATCATAGGGGCTGGAGGTATGGGCAGGACAGTGTACGACATTGCCCGTGAATCATGTGGATATGGTACAGAGTTTACCATAAAGGGTTTTTTAGATGATAACCCGGACGCCTTGAACGGATTTTCTGGTTATCCACCAATACTTGGTTCGGTTGATGAATATGAAATCTGTGAAAATGACGTTTTCACATGGTCAATCGGTTCTGTTTCCACAAAAAAGAACTGTTGTGAAAAAATTATCAGAAGAGGCGGCGAATTTATTACATTAATTCACAATACAGCCAGAATCGGCAGTAATGTAAAGGTTGGTAAAGGCAGTATTGTAGCCGCATATGTATCTGTCGGCGCGGATGCGGAGATAGGTCAGAATGTTCTCGTCCAAGCATATTCCGTAATAGCACATGATGTCAGGGTTGGTGATTGGTCCAGAATTGATACACATGTCGTTTGTGTTGGAGGGACTGTAGTCGGCAAGGAATCTACAATCTATACTAATTCTGTCATTAACCACAAAGTCGTAGTCGAGGATAATGCAACAGTGGCAGCCTGCAGTTTTGTAATAAAGCGGGTTAAGTCAGGTACTACCGTTTATGGGAATCCTGCCAAAAGATTGATATAGCAATCAAATTAATTATTGATATATGGAACTGAAAGAATTTATCGCACATTTTGCAGAGCAGTTTGAGGAAACTCCTGCCGAAACATTTAAGGCTGATACAGAATTCAAGGGGCTTGAAGAATGGTCATCCCTTCTGGCATTGTCAGTAATAGCCATGGTAGATGAGGAATATGGAATTGTCCTTAAAGGTGAAGATATCCGTACTTCAAAGACCATTGAAGATCTGTTTAAAGTAGTAGAATCCAGAAAATAATGGATTATAATCCTTTCTCTTTGAAAAACAAGACGGTATTGGTTACCGGTGCTTCATCAGGAATAGGACAGGCAACGGCCGTAGCATGTTCACGTATGGGGGCAGTTGTTGTGATTTCCGGCAGAAATGAAGAACGGTTGCGGGAAACATATTCCATGTTGGAACAATCTGTCGCCGGACATTCCATCATAGTATCCGATTTGTCTAAAGATGCAGAGATTTCCAAAATGGTACAAAGCTTGCCTGAACTGGATGGTGTCGTAAGCAATGCGGGGATTGGGTTAATGTCTCCTGTACAGTTCATAAACAGATCGGATCTGGACAATGTCTTTTCAGTCAATACATTCTCACACATTCTTCTTACAAAGACTTTGCTGAGACAGAAGAAACTGAAAAAGAATTCATCTCTGGTTTATGTGTCATCCATATCCGGATATTCCAATACAGCTATAGCAAATTCTGTATACAGTGCTTCCAAGAGTGCATTGACAGCGTATGTGAAATCTGCAGCATTGGAATTGGCATCCCGTGGAATCCGATGCAATTCAGTTCACCCTGGCAGAATAGAAACTCCTCTGATAAACAACGGTAAATTGTCGGAAGAGGATGTCGCTCATGATATGGCAAAATATCCGTTGAAACGGTATGGCAAGCCTGAAGAAGTTGCATGGCAAATTGTATATCTCCTATCTGATGCCTCGTCATGGGTTACCGGCTCTCAATTTGTTATAGACGGAGGCAGGAGTCTAAAATAATCGATAATGACAAAATTACTTGAAAACAAAATAGCCCTGATCACCGGGGCAGGCCGCGGCATTGGCCGTGCGATAGCGGAACGGTTCGCCTCAGATGGTGCGGTAGTGTATATCAACGACCTCCATATCGGGGATATGGAACAGTGGGCAAAGGAATGTGGCGAACGGAACGGTACCCGTGTGGTTCCGTCATGTTTCGATGTGACGGACTCTGCCGCCCTGAAAAACGGCCTCATGTCGATATATAAGGCAGAAGGCAGAATCGACTGTGTGGTGAACAATGCCGCAATAATATCGAACAAGAAACTCGGCATGATTGCCAAGGCCGATATGGAAAAGATGTATGCAGTGAATGTGTTTGCCGTCATCGACATGATCCAGATTGCTTCCAGACTGATGGCCCGTACCGGCGGAGGAAGTTTCGTGAACATAGCCTCCATTACCGGTGTAGTAGGATCTCCGGGCCAGGTGGCCTACTCCTCCACCAAAGGGGCGGTGATCTCCATCACAAAGTCTGCAGCCAAGGAGCTGGCTTCCCAGCATATCCGCGTGAATGCCGTTGCTCCCGGGATTGTCCGAACGGAACGTTTTGACGAACTGTACCTGAGTGACGGCGGCAAGATCGATGCAAGAATCGAAAAAATAGCCCTGGGACGTCTCGGCACCCCGGAAGATGTGGCGGACGCATGCTCGTTCCTGGCTTCCGACAGGGCCTCATACATTTCGGGACAGATATTGGGAGTGGACGGCTGCGCCACGATATAAATGACAGATTCCTATGTTCTTGAACCTTGACAAAAAGCCTGCCGGACGGGTTGCTGCCATCGACGACAGCCGCACCGAAGTCACATACGGGGATATCTGCGCATTTGCCGAAACATTTTCCGGATATCTTCCGGAGAGGTCCCTCATATTCATAATGGCGAGGAATACTGTGGGCTCGTTGCTCGGATACACCTCCTGCCTCTCGAAACGCATTGTCCCTCTGGTTCTCAGCGCCAATACCGAGACCGGACTCTATACCAGACTGTACGAACTGTACAGACCGGAATACCTGTGGGTACCGGAAGACAAAAGCAGCGGATACGGCCATGAAGCAGTGTTCTCCGCATACGGATACACATTGCTCAGGACCGGTAATGCCCCTGCCTTGATGTACGGAAACCTTGCCTTGCTGCTGCCGACTTCCGGCTCCACCGGCAGTCCGAAACTGGTCCGGCACAGCTACCGTAACATAGAAGCGAATGCGATGAATGTGTCCTATTTCTTCCGGATAAGACCGGAGGACAGGGCCATGGCGATCCTGCCCATGCATTATACCATGGGACTGTCCGTCATTGCCAGCCACCTTGTTTCCGGAGCCACTCTGCTGCTCTGCGACAAATCCATGCTGGACAAGGGATTCTGGTCAATGCTCAAGGAAGGGCATGCTACCAGCTTTACGGGAGTGCCCTACAGTTTCGAGATCCTTAACAAGATGCGCTTTTTCAGGATGGAACTGCCGGATCTGCGCATAATTACCCAGGGCGGCGGGAAGATGGATGAGGGGCTCTTCGATGCGTGTGTGGAATATGCCCGCAGGTTCGGGAAACAGTTCATCCCCACTTACGGTCAGACGGAGGGTACCGCACGCATGGCATATCTCGAACCTGAAATGGCGGCATTCAAGAAAGGCAGCATAGGAAAAGCCGAACCCAACGGCAGATTGTCTGTGCTTCTGGACGACGGGACGGAGTCATTCGAAGGAGAAGCAACCGGAGAAATGGTATACCGGGGTGAGAACGTCACTCTCGGCTATGCCCTCTGCCGTGAAGACCTCCAGAAAGGGGATGAGAACAACGGTATCCTGCATACCGGAGACATAGTCCGCAGGGACCCGGAAGGCTATTATTTCATAATAGGCCGTAAGAAAAGGTTCCTGAAGATCTTCGGCCTCCGGATAGGTCTGGACGAAGTGGAGCATCTGGTCAAATCGGCATTCGATACCGACTGTCTCTGCACAGGTACCGATGAAATGCTTACTGTCCGTATCACCAACGCAACAGTCGGAGAGCAGGTACGGGACTTCATCATGGAAAAGACCCATCTCTTCCACAAGAACTTTGAAATCGTGACAGTTGACAGAATTGAAAGAAACGAGGCCGGAAAGGCCATCCTTAACAAATGACAAGAAAATAAAATCGATAAAATAAAACGATATGACAAATCTGGAGAAATACAACAGTATTTTTTGCGAGGTATTCCTCGTGGATAACAGCGCTTTGAACGAAGGCTTCGACAACAAATCAGTGGACGGCTGGGACTCAGTACGCCAGCTCAGCCTTACTACGGCACTTGAGGACGGATTCGACATCATGCTTGATGCAGAAGACATCCTCGAACTCACATCCTACGCAAAAGGAAAGGAAATACTGAAGAAATACGGAATAGAACTGTAGAAATGGCCCGCTGGAATATAAAGAATGTTGCCCTGCGCGGAGTCGCCGGCACTGTACCAGACAACAGGGTAAATACCCGTGATTTTGACTTCTTCAATGCGGAAGAAGCCGAAACGTTCATCAATACGGTCGGAATAGAGAACCGTTACATAGCGCCCGATGACATCTGCGCTTCCGACCTGTGCTATGATGCAGCCGTCAGGCTTATGGATGCACTCAACTGGGAACGTGAAAGTATAGATGTGCTTATATTCGAATCAGTGACCGGTGATTACAAGACCCCCCCTACAGCAGGAATCCTGCAGGACCGTCTGGGACTGCCTACCTCTACATTCGTACTCGAGGTCCCGATGGGATGCTGCGGCTGCATGTATGCCATAACTGTGGCAGGTAACCTCCTGTCTTCCGGAACGGTGAAGAGGGCACTGCTGCTTGTGGGGGATACTGCATCCAGGATGGGATCCCCGTATGACAAAAGCAGGGTGCCGCTGTTCGGAGACTGCGGTACGGCAATGGCCCTTGAATATGACGGATCGGCAGAAGATATTGTGGTGGAATTCAACACCCTGGGATCAGGATACCAGGCGCTGATGACACCCCATGGCGGCTATCGGCATCCGATTACCGAAGAGTCCTTCAAATACGAGGACTTCGGGAACGGCATAATCCGCGCCCCCAAGGACGCCCTGATCAACGGAATGGATGTCTTTGCCTTTGCAATATCCAAACCTCCGGTAAGTGTGAAGAAAATGATGGAGGACTATAATATCGATCCTGAAAAGGATGTCGATTATTTCCTGATCCATCAGGCAAACAAACTCATAGTGGACAGGATTGTCAAGAAACTCAAGCTGAATCCTGAAAAGGTCCCGTACAACCTTCAGGAATACGGGAACCTCGGCGGCAGTTCAATTCCCATGCTGATGGTTACAAACATTGCGGAGCAATTGAGGAACGGAAAATGCTCGATGCTCTGCTCTGCATTCGGATTGGGACTCACATGGGGAACGATGTGGCTGAAGACAGATGGAATTACGGTATTGGATGTAAATCTATACAGTTTGTAAAATGGAATTATCTGCTAATTGTAAGAATGCCATCATTATTCCGAGCTGTGTCGACAGGAACAGGGGGGATCAGGCATTGGTGTGGGAGGCAATCCGTCTAGTCAAGGATGTTTTTGGGCAGTCTGTCAAGATTTCCATAGTAAAGCCGTCAGAAGATGAATCAGAACTCCAGCAAACGAAAGAACTGGGGTATCCCCTTCTTAATCCAATACTCAGACATCCCCGGCGAAAAACCGACAAAGAGAATCCTATAAACTATGATCTGGTAACCAAATCATTATGGGTAATAAGGGGATTATGGGATTTGGTAAAAACAGAAATGCTGCTGTCTGGATTCAGACCAGTAAGATATGTTGGAGGACTATTATGTCCGGAAAATGCGCGTGGAACCTTGCAGTGCTTTAAAAAAGCTGATGCCGTTTTCTTCAGAGGTGGTGGGTCCATTCATTCATATGGAAGGATAATAGACTGGTATTATGTATATTATTTCCTTTTTCAGATAAAGCTGGCGCTTAGGTTCAATTCAAATGTTTATGTCTTGCCGAATTCGATCGGACCATTGAAAAACAATCTGGCAAGGAAAATGGTAAGGAGCACTCTCAAAAGGTGCAAACTTGTAACATTGCGGGAAAAAATATCCCTGGAGCTGATGGAGAGGCTGGAAATACGTTCAGTATATTCCCCTGATATGGGATTCTACCTAAAACCATCCGCCAAAGATTTCAGCGAGTATCTGACACGGAAGGGTGTTCCGGAAGGGCCTAAAGTCGCAATTACGGTCAGGCCATACAGATTCATGGGACATAACTCACCTGAAAGATACTATGAACAATATTTGATTTCACTAGCGGCTTTTTCGGAATATCTTGTCAAGAATGGGTATCATGTCACATTGTTTATGCAGAGTTTTGACAACAAAAACAAGCATGAAGATGACAGATGTGCAATGGCAGATATCTATAGGCGTATCGGGGAAGAATACAAAGGCAATATCTCATACATTGATGATACCACTTTAGATTGCTCGGAGGTAGAGAAAATCTATTCTTATTATGACTATCTGGTCGGTACGAGATTCCATTCGGTGATTTTTGCACTCAATGTCGGCGTTCCATGTATTGCTATTGCGTATGGAGGAAACAAGGGGCAAGGGATAATGAAAGAGTTGGGTAATGACCGGTATGTTATTGACATAGATGCATTGGATAAAGGTAAACTTGTTTCAGCTTTTGAAATATTGAAAAGTGAAAGAAGCATGTATCTGAAAAGGCTGTCATATTTCAGAAAATCAATACAGTTTTACCGGGAAATGCTGGTAAGTTCCATAAAAAGGATTGAAAGGTGTGATTAGAATGAAAAAAATTGTCAAAGTGGCAGCTATCCCTCAATCCCTCAATGTTCTTTTGAAGGGACAGTTTTCCATGTTGTCAGAAAAGTATGAAGTCATTTGTATTGCATCACCCGGCAATGCAATGGATGAATTAAGGGATAGGGAAGGGGTAAGGACTGTCCCTATCCGCATAGAAAGAAGGATATCACCGTTACATGACATTGCTTCCTTATGGAAACTGATTGTATTCTTTTGGAAAGAACGTCCTGATATGGTGCACTCGATAACCCCAAAGGCCGGATTGCTGTCGATGATGGCAGCATGTTTAACGGGAGTCCCTGTTAGAATACATACGTTCACAGGTCTGGTGTTCCCTACATCCGATGGTTTGAAAAGAAAGTTATTGATGTTAACAGACAGAATAACGTGTATTTGTGCTACTCATATCAACCCAGAAGGATATGGCGTGAAATCAGATCTTGAGAAATACAGGATTACCGGCAAACCAATGTCCGTGATCGGTAACGGTAATGTGAATGGAATAGATCTTGAGTTTTTCCGGAAAAATGAGGACCTGTTGGCAAAGGCCGCTCCGTATATGGACAGCAAGCTATTTACGTTCATCTATATCGGCAGGATTGTAAGGGATAAGGGGATCAATGAACTGATTAGAGTATTCGTCAAAATCAATGAAAAGTACCCGCAGTCACGCCTTATTCTTGTAGGAAGCATTGAAGAGAAAGATCCTGTTGATGCAGATGTCCTTTCAATAATAAAATCATTTCCTTCTATCGAATATGTGGGATTCCAGAAAGATGTCAGGCCGTTTCTTGCCGCTTCCGATGTTTTTGTTTTCCCGAGCTACAGGGAAGGGTTCCCCAATGTGGTCATGCAGGCTGGAGCAATGGATCTCCCTTGTATAGTTACTGACATCAATGGAAGTAATGAGATAATCATTGACGGGGAAAATGGAATCATTATACCCGTAAAGAATGAGAAAGCATTGTTTTCGGCAATGGAAAATCTCATCTCCAATCCGGAACTGCTTGCCTCGTTGTCTAAAAATGCCAGGCAAATGATAATGGCCCGCTATGAACAAAGGCAGTTTTGGTCGCAGTTGCTTAATTATTATGACAATGCATTTAAAACTGTAGGAGAGTAACAGCAATATCATGTACCGCAATTTCCTGAAACGTATTTTTGATTCCTGCATTGTCTTTGTCGCACTGATTGTATTGTCTCCGTTTCTGCTGGCAGTCATGGTGATCCTGCATTTTGCGAACAAAGGTGCAGGGATATTCTTTACCCAGGACAGACCTGGAAAGGATGCAAAGATATACAAGTGCATAAAGTTCAAGACAATGACCGACGAGAGGGATTCCGAAGGCAGACTGCTGCCGGATGCACAGCGCCTGACTAAGGTCGGTAAGGTAATCCGTTCATTGTCTGTTGATGAACTGCCCCAGCTCTTCAATGTGCTGAAAGGCGACATGGCACTGATCGGTCCCCGTCCCCTTCTTCCCAAATACCTGCCGCTCTACAGCAAGGAACAGTACCGGAGACACGAAGTACGTCCCGGTATCACCGGCTGGGCCCAGATCAACGGCCGGAACAACATCTCCTGGACAAAGAAATTCGAACTGGACGTATGGTATGTCGACCATCTTTCATTTGTGCTGGACCTCAAGATATTTTTCCTGACCATCAAGAAAGTGCTAGTGAGGGAAGACATCTCTTTTGAAGGGGAAGCCACTACACATCCTTTCGATGGTACAAACTGAATATTCAAACTTTGATTGACAACATGGACAAACGCATTTACCTCTGCCTAGCCCACATGAGCGGTAACGAGCAGAAATTCATACAGGAGGCTTTCGATACAAACTGGGTAGTACCTCTTGGCCCGAACGTGAACGGATTCGAAGAAGACCTTAAACAATATGTAGGGGAAGGAAAGGAAGTTGTGGCACTGGCATCCGGAACCTCAGCCGTACATCTGGCCTTGATGGCATGCGGAGTGGGACCGGGAGATGAAGTCCTGGTCCAGAGCTTTACTTTCTGCGCATCCTCACACCCGATTACATATCTTGGAGCCACTCCCGTATTCGTGGATTCAGAGATGGATACATGGAATATGGATCCGGGACTTCTGGAAAAGGCCATAAAAGCCAGAATAGCCAGAACCGGCAAAAAGCCCAAGGCAATAGTTCCGGTGTATCTGTACGGTATGCCGGCAAAGATAGACGAGATAATGGCGATAGCTGGAAAATACGGTATCCCGGTCATCGAGGATGCAGCTGAAGGGTTCGGCAGCCGCTTTGACGGACGTGTCTGCGGGACATTCGGACGTTATGGAGTCCTGTCGTTCAACGGCAACAAGATGATTACCACCTCCGGAGGAGGGGCGCTCATATGCCCTGATGCTGAAGCCAAAAAGGAAATCATGTTCTATGCCACCCAGGCCAGGGAATCATATCCATACTACCAGCATGAAAAGATAGGATATAACTACCGCATGTCGAATATCTGTGCAGGTATCGGACGCGGACAGATGACGGTCGCGGACGATCATGTCGCCCACCACAAGCATACCTACGAACTGTACCGGGAACTTCTGAAGGATGTAAAGGGAATAGGACTGCATGGCAATCCTTCCGGACGTTATGACAGCAACTTCTGGCTCAATACCATTACCATTGATCCGGAACTGAAAATCAAGGGACAGGAAAAGGCTTATGCCGCAGCGATCCAGGGAGCTGTCGGAGGAGCAGCCGGTGTTACACATGAGGCATCGGCACTGCATACCGATTGCGAACCCAATGCCAATGTCGAGGCCATGAGAATGGGATTGGACGCATTGGGGATAGAAGCCAGGCCGCTCTGGAAACCTATGCACAGGCAGCCTGTGTATAAAGACTGTCCGGCATACCTGAACGGGGTGAGCGAAAAACTCTTCAAGGTCGGCATGTGCCTGCCCTCAGGACCCTGCGTCACAGACGAAGACATCAGGTATATCGTTGAGTCAATAAAGAGCCTGATTGTCAGGTAGTGCTCAAAACTATATCCGTAAAGAATACTGGATATTCTACTGTCCACAGAATGCACAATCGCCGTTACTGCTGCATTAAGCAGTAACGGCGATTGCTTTATACCTGGCAGAGAAACCAGGTATGCGAGTTATTCATAGTTCTGTATCTATTCTTTGATAATGGCCATAAAAGTGCTGAAAATCAATTTGATATCAAACCAGAAAGAATGTTTGGAGATATATTCCAGATTGAGTTTGAGCTTGTCCTGCATAACCACTTCTCGGTAGAATTTTTCCGGATCATCAGCTTGTTCCAATAACTCGTTCTCATTACGGTAGCGGATAGAGGCCAAATCTGTGATTCCGGGACGGACATCCAGTACATGCATCTGCTCCGGTGTATATAAGTCCACATATTTCCTCACCTCCGGTCTGGGGCCAACAAGACTCATATCACCGATAAATACGTTTATCAACTGTGGCAGTTCATCCAATTTATACTTACGGATATAGTAACCGGAGCGGGTTACCCGCGGATCGCGCCCGCCAACGGATATAAGTCCTTTCTTGTCTGAGCCTACCCGCATCGAGCGGAATTTGAACAGTCTGAAATCCTTATTTTCCCGTCCGACTCTAACCTGACGGTAAAACACAGGACCGGGAGAGTCCAGTTTTATCCAAATTGCCAATATTATAAAAAGTGGACTTAGCAATATCAGACCTAACCCGCTTGCAAATACATCAAACGCTCTTTTCAAACTATTCCTATTTTGAGATTACTTCTACAAAGTTCGATATCACATACTCGATATCCTCATCACTCAGCCGAGTGTGCAGAGGCAGGGTTATCTCGTTGCGATACTGGTTGTATGCATTGGGATAATCATTGATGTCGAAACCGAGATTCCTGTATGCCGTCATCATCGGAAGCGGCTTGTAATGCACATTGCAGGCGATACCACGCTCGGCCATCCTGATTATCACTTCATTCCGGTATTCCACATCCTTTCCGTCGAGACGGACAAGGTAAAGGTGACCTGATGAGGAATGATCTTCGCTGAAATGGTTCAGCAAAGTTACTGGAAGGTGACTGAAAGCCTCATTGTACCTTTCGATGATTTTCCTTCTGCGGTACAGCAGTTCCGGATAACGCTTCAGCTGTGCAAGGCCAATTGCGGACATAATATCCGTCATATTGCATTTGTAGTTCGGAGCCACGATATCGTACTCCCATGCTCCCAATTGCGTCTTGGCAAGAGCGTCTTTACTCTGTCCGTGCAGTGACAAGAGCTGGAACTGCTTGTACAGCCATTCATTGTCAATTCCGGGAATATCCCGCCAGGTCAGCGCACCTCCTTCAGCTGTAGTAAGGTTCTTTACAGCGTGGAATGAGAAGGATGTAAAATCTGCGATATCGCCGCACATCTTTCCATACCTCTTTGCCCCGAATGCATGGGCTGCATCTGCCATCACGATGACCCTTCCGAATGCCTTCTGGATATCGTTTGCTGGACGGAATAGGGATCTCTTGCTCTCCACGGCCCTGAAGATAGCATCGTAGTCACATACTACACCAGCAAGATCCACAGGTGTTATGACCTTTGTCCGTTCTGTAATGGCATCTGCCAATTTACTGTAATCCATTTCAAAAGACTCAGGAGCAGTATCAACCATTACCAGTTTGGCTCCCACGTGACAGACTACACTGGCCGTTGCTGTATAGGTATATGCCGGAACTATAACCTCATCACCCGGGCCTACACCCAGAACACGCAGTATGAGTTCCATGCAGGCAGTAGCGGAGTTGAGGCAGACTGCCTTCTCCGTATTGCAGCACATTGCGATCAGATGTTCGAACTCTTTAGTACGAGGGCCGGTAGTAATCCAGCCCGATTTTATGGCTTCTGAAGCCAACGAAGCTTCAGCCTCTCCCATATCGGGAGGGGAAAAAGGGATGTTATATATTTTCATAATGATTCTTCAATTAAAACATTATTCGGGGAATTTCTAATCACATTTTATTTTTTTTATATATCGAGCAGGGTTACCAGCCCAGATTTCTCCATCAGGAATATCTTTTGTGACCACTGAACCAGCACCTATTACAGCTTTCTTTCCTATAGTTACAGGCTTGACAACCAGGGTATTCATCCCTAGAAATGCGCCCTCTTTTATTATCACTTGCCCTCTTACATACTTCAGATCTATTTTCTTGAAGTGCGTAATGATTTTACAACCATTTGTTATTCTGGCATCTGTATGGATAATGATATCTTCTGGATGATTGGAATCAAAAACTACATTCTCACCTATAAACGTATGTTTGTAATCAAGAACGTTTACTCCTCCCCATTTGCAAAATAAAGGTCTCCATTTTCTGGAAGGCATTGGTAAATGGGATAGGCGTATAAAAAACATTCTTTTTAATCTGATTAATTTCATGATTGAGAAATATCTTATAAAATACAACTTGCTATTCTCGGTTCAAAACAGCAGCAGGGTCTTACGCATACAATCCGGACTCCGCTGGCTCTCTGTGGCCCCACTTTCATGAATGTGGCAAGGACCGTGGTATCGCCGCCAAGTCCCAATGCTCCTACTTGGGACTCATTGACCCGGCGGGTAATCTCCTGTTCAAGATCAGACTGCTTGTCATATGTGCCATCTACAAGGGCCTGTAGCATAAGTGTCGCTGCTTCGTAGTGTGATCTTCCTATGCCAACAGCCAATGTTGATGGTGTGCATCCCAATTGTGCAGTAGACTCCTTGGCCCAATCCACTATCTGGCTGATTACTGTTTCAGTCTTGTGTTTATGGAATACCCTATGCGTATGTGCCCTAATGGCAGGCCCCCCGCCAAACATCAGAATATGGACCCTTACGACATCCTCTTCCGTACTGCGAATAAGAATGGGGGCAGGATCCAGCATGCCGGAATCTTCATAGAGACCTTCGGACTGGGATATCCTCTGAGCATCATCTCCTTTGACTGCCATAGGTCTGCCTGGAAGTTTTCTCAAACCCTGGCGGATACCTTCTTTTATAGATTCCAATGTGTTTCCTGTAAGAATTGCATTTTGTCCCACTTCTATCAGGATGTGCGGTATTCCTGTATCATCACACAATGGACACTGTTTCCTTTCGGCTACTTCGGCATTCTGAAGCACTGTCTGAAGTACCCATTTGGAATGCTGGTTTGATTCTCTGTCTATCGCAAGTCTGTAAGCCCGTTTTTTATCCGGGAGGAAAGCCGATCCAGCCTTAACAAGTGTTTCACATATTTTTTTGACTATATCCTGATTTAGTTCCATTGCAATGATATTTTAATAAACACTTTCGTTATGTGCAGCGGCAATAATGACCGGATAATCTTCTACAGTCAGTTCGTAAAATGCTTCCATTCCTAACTCTGGGAAGGCTATAATTTTCTGGTTCCTGGTATTATCACCAAGTAGGGCCGTTACAGGAGGAATCACAGCATAAACAGCATTTTCCTCATCCAATATTTTAATTGTCTGATCGCTGATTTTCCCTTTCCCCAAATGCATTTTGACTCCTGCTTTCGAAAGAGGTGCAAAACTCTGCTCTATTTCAAGTTTATTGCTTGAAGTAGGACCGACTCCTGCCGGACTTACAGCTGTGTGGAAAATTACAGAACCTTCTAAATTGATACCATACTTCTCCAGTTCTCCTGTTTCTATCAGTTTACAGATCTTCGGCAGGACAGCATCACGCCCACAGTAGATTTTACCAGAAAGGGAGATCTTATCTCCCACATGAAAATCTCTTGCAGCATCTCTGCTGATAGGTGTCGTTATATGTTTCATTATACAGAAAAAAGATTGATGAAATCATTTTCGTTTTCAATTACCCCATATGCCCTGGACCTCATATATATCTTTCGGGCCCAGTTTGTGTGCGGTTTTACTTCGTTCATTTTATTCCCGCACTCACCTTTGAATACTCCACCCTTGTCGTTCTTCAGGATATTTATGGCATCTGTATATTCTTCCTTTGTCACCGCCTGCAATGCATTGACATATTTGATATGCGATGGATGTATGACAGTCCTGCCGACAAACCCGTTGGCCTTATCCAGAATAACTTCCCTGAGCAGACCGTCTATCTCGTGGTTCACAATGGGAATGCGCTTCATAAGACAATCATCTATATTGTGAGTAGGTAGAGTCTCAAACATCATCCGTTTGCTTGCCCTGAAATATTCCCATACAGGACCGGATATGACATAATCATTGTCACGGCCAAACAGATTCACAATATCAGCCAGAATTTCCCGGACTGTCATTATATCATAAATGGAATAGTCAACTCCTCGCCTGACTCCGAAACAAGAGGAAAAATCAGTTGCACCGACTCTGACCTGAAGTACGATATCCTTGTATTTGTCGAGAATCTTTTTGATACCGACAAGTTCGCTTGTTCTGGTTTCCCTATACGCTACTTCCGGGTCTTCAATGATAGGCATGCCGTATATTATCTCACCGAACCGGTCATTCAGTTTTTTAAGATAATACAGATACACCTCAGCATTGTGCGCATTGAACTTTGGGAAATTGAATCCTGTCAGAGATTTTATATGATGAGGAGTAAGCTGCTCTGCGAAATGTTCGAACTGGTTTTGGTTCCGTACACGACAGAAGATAAGGGGCAGGTTGTCATATGTCATGATTTTATCATCCAAAGCTGTGCTTAATGTCTCCAATAGGCGAAGGACATTCTGCTCGGCTTCAGGCACAAGCTCTTCCGGACAAGCATCTTCAAAACAGAACACCATGGATGTCAGTCCTGGAAGTTCATTGTTCAATATCTTTGAGGAGAAATCCTTTGTACCTGGCATGTACATAGTTGCCCCCAAGCAATATTGCAGTAGTTCCTTATCAGAATATTTACTGAAGTCTTCCGGATCTACAACAAACTTGAAATCAGGATTATATCTATGATGTCTCATTGTTATCGGATAGAACCTTTGGGAGAAACAATCGCTTCGGGATAATAACAGTCTATCATTCTTTTGACCAATGATACCTGTTTGGCTCTTTTTTTGGCATCCTGTTCAGTACTGTCCCAGCTATGTGTAGCTGCGACAGAGCCACCTGTCTTGAGATATATCGGGGCCGCGATCCTTATCATTTCCGGAACCTCATAATGACGTATGAAACCTCCTGTAGATTTAGGATTTTCAGTGTGAATGTCAATAGGTATATCGATAGCCTGACGCATGGAAGCCAACATCTGTAACTGTATGTCCCGTACCGGATTTATAGAACTTGCCCCTATCAGTTCCAACATTTTGGCAGAACAAGGATTTCCATGACCAGCATGTGCAGATACTTTAAAATGTGTTTCAGGAGGAAGTTCTCCTGCCTTTTTCATTTCATTCAATACCCATAGGCAACCCTCATCATATACAAGGTATGACCGGCAGCCGAATGCTGATGCGCGCTTGACATCTTCAATTGCCCTGACAATCTGCTCCTGACCACGAAGACGGTATCCCATTCTCACACCTTCATCAGTATGTACTGATGCACTGGTATCTGTGGTGGCTCTTGGGCCGATTGCTAGTATAAGGTCTGTCTGAGCCTCTTTTGCAAGTTTTACCATCTCGATGATTTCATTATCTGTCAGCATCATGATACCTTTGGTCTGGGTAACACGATGCAGGTTTATCCCATAGCGGTCCATCTCTTCAAGAAGAGCTGACATCACTTTCGGTCCCTGTATTCCCGGGACTTCAAATCTGTACTGTGCTCCATCCGAAAATCTTTTTTCGGAAGTGGGAAGATCATAGGCATCTCCTCCTGGCAGACCTATCGATCTGAGGAATTCTCTTGTTTTTTCCATACTCGTAAAGTTTTATTTATTCAATTCCTTTTTTAGAAGATCTATCAGTTCATGGCTGGACTTATCAATGGACTGTAAATCGCTTCTTATTCCACTGTGAATGCGTACATCGATAAATGAAGCAGAATTGCTTCTGAGACATTCCTTAATTGCCGCAGATAATTCTTCTGGATTTGTGACAGGATGCCCTACCGTATAGTATCCGCATCCTTTTGCAATAGTTGTAAAATCCACCTTGTGTCCAGCAGAGGGCTGTCCCCCAACCGATTCGTGTGCCCCGTTATTCAATACTATATGCATGAAATTGGGAAGCTTCATTTTACTTACCGCTGTCATCGCTCCCATGTGCATGATGGCTGCCGCATCCCCGTCCAAGCACACCACGTGCCGGTCAGGTTTGGACATCGCTATGCCCATCGCTACGGATGACGCATGCCCCATGGACCCTATGTTCAGGAAATCGCAGTCGTGGGATTCTCCCCGGATTACACGTTGGGCATAAAGTTCCCTGGTTGCACGCCCGGTCGTCGCTGAATAGACTGTCCCGACAGGCATATTGTCCATAATGACTGATATGGCCTCTTCCCTGCTCATAGGGTAACAATCATCCGGTTGATTTTTCTTTTTTTCTGTAAGAACTCCGTTCGGTACGAGGAATGCTACAGGAGCCGATGTATTCTCCGCTGTTGCAACCAACTCTGAGATGTCTTCCGAGATTGTAGCTTCTGACATGATCCTGTAGGGAATTTCCATCATGTCCAACAACCGGCCTGTTACTTTCCCTTGCATGATATGCTGCTCCCTCTCACCGTCTTTTGTTCCTGGTTCTCCTCTCCATCCTATTATAAGAATCATCGGTACTGAAAAAACATGTCTGTCCGCTAATGACAGCAAAGGATTCACACTGTTTCCGAGTCCTGAGTTCTGCATATAAACCACAGGTATATTCCCTGTAGCAAAGTAATATCCTGAAGCCAACGCGACTGCGTTACCTTCATTTGCCGTAATCACGTTACGCTCAGCAGGTATATGGGCTTTCAGATAATTATTGAAGCCGTTAAGGTAGGAATCGGGGACTCCGGTATAGAATGTCACGCCGTTCTTCTCCAGTTCTTGGATAAAGTGTTCGATATTCATTATTTTCCTTTGTAGTAAGTGAAATATTCCGGGGCATCACTGCGGCAAGCTTCCCATGCTTCAGAGAATGCGTCTACGATATTTTGAGGAAGCGGTCCCTGGTTTATTGCCTCTATGTTCTGCTGAAGCTGTGACAGTCTGGAAAAACCCATTATCAATCCGTCTCCCCTCGTTTCGCTTAGCATGGAATGGAACGCCAGCCACCTGTATGTTGCCGCTACGATATTGACATTCTCCTTTTCGCAAACCTGTTTTACCTTGTCGATCCCGTCAAAGTAAGATTTCTTCCAATAGCGGCCTTGGTAATTTGGACGGTTAGTGAAACGCCCGTACACGGGGGCATCTTCAAAATTCGTGTATTTGTTTGTCAAAAGACCTCCGGCAAGGGGATTATAGGCATTGAACCTGATATTGTAGGCATCCAGACATTCGTTAAGTTCCCTTTCCGCATTCCTGCTCAGCGGATTGTAAAGTCCCTCGTAGACCGTTGGAAGAACCCATCCACGTTCATTACATATGTGGTAAACGTACGAAACCAGCCATGCCGGGAAGTTACTGAGCCCAAGTTCTTTGAACTTACCCTCTTTGTAGAAATCATTACATGCCTCCAATGCTGACTCTACAGGGGTATTCCTGTCAGGGAAATGAAGATACAGGATATCGACTTTATCCACTCCCATACGTTTGAGTGACTCGGGGAACTGCATCCTGACAGCATCACCGTCAAGACGCCCTGTGATACGTGGATTTACTTTCGTGGCAATCCTGACATTTTCCGTACCCAACTTTCCGAAACAGATTCCCAACAATTCTTCACATTTACCATTATTATAAACATATGCTGTGTCTATCTCATTGTATCCTGACTGAAGATAAAATTTTACGATATCAACAACATCATTCTCAAAGAGCTGTTCCCCGAACGTCATTGTTCCGAGAATAAGATTTATTGTTTTGTTCATTATTATAGTGTTCTTATTTCAATTGGTTTGTATTTGTTATTAGAATTTATGTTTCTGCATTGCTCAATAATGTCCGTGCATTCTTTTTTGGTGAGAATTCCTTGTGCACAAGAAATCATTTTATCGTTCAAATCTTTCCAGGTCAAAAAGTCCTTGCCTTCACCTTTAGGAACTGGTATGGTTTTCTCAATCTGTTCACCGTTTTTTAAAGCCACGATTATATGACACCCCCTGATTCCCGCATTACGATTTTCCATTGATTCATCGGGAATCAAACGGATTTTTTCTATGACTGAAGACACGGGAAAACCATAGTCTGGTGCCAAATCATTTAAAGAGAAAGTGCCGTTCAATAAAGTTTTCGCTATTGCATAATGAATGGAGAACTTGGCTTCACCTGAATTTTGAGGATACATTATTCTCCCAGCGGATTTAATTGCATTAGGATATATGAAGACATTTATTGATTCAATGTCCTGATATGTAAAACAGCGTTTTGTTAAAGATTCCTTTATATCCTTGATTGCATCTATACAACAATGAGTGTGTCTGCATGAAGGATACTGTTTTATATAGCTCTCCTCAATGGTAAAATCAAGACCTAGATTATTCAACAATATGTCTTTGTTTATTTCATCTGAATAAGCATGGAACCACCCCTTAGAACTTTCTAAAGGATTTATCGGGCCTTCTATACCTTTTTCAGCTATTAAGGCGGAGAGAATACCTATACGTGCCGCATTTGCTGCGTTGATTGGTTTACAATGCTGTGCGCTCTCGTCAATGATAATCAAACCGCTGGACTGCAATGCAGCGATACCGACACTATTATATATACCCTGAGAGTCCAGATTCAGTAGCTTTGCACAAGCTGCAGCACAAGCTATTGATCCGGCAACACCGGTTGAGTGAAACCCTTTAGTGTATAAACTGGGTTGGGCGGCCCCTGCAATTCTATTAAAAAAATCATATCCTATTACAATTGAGACAATGACATCACCCCAACTGCAACCTCTATATTCCGCCAACGCAAATACAGATGGAATTACATGTGTGCCAATATGACCTGCGGATTTTTTGTTGCCATCATCCATATCGGCACCATGAGCGTAAATGGCATTCATAAATGCAGCTTGTGCGACTGGATATTTTTTATTTGAAAACAAAACGGATGATTGTTCATTTCCGCCCTGCTCTATGAGTAGTTTCAACAATACTGTATTGAAATCTGAATTGATTCTGTATCCAGCTATACTTGCGGCAAAGTAATCTGTTATGAATGCTTTGACACATTTGATTACTGAATCCGGTAAAGTATTGTATTTCGTCTGTTCTGCAAAATCACAAAGAATTTTGCAACAATCGTTCATATGAATAATAATTTATAATTTTAATATTTCAACCGAAATATTACATAAAATGTTCTTATAGCTCCTATACTTAGCAATATTTTTTTTATCTTTCTTGCATTTGATAATTCGTCATATCTTACTTGTTTTATTACTGTCCTGAAAGGTTCACTCTGTATAAAACGTCTGGCTTTTCGAAATCGTTCATTTGTTTGGTCAGGATTGTCTGGATGGAAAAATTTCAGAAATAATATATCAGTTATTATAAAGAACAAAAAGTTGATGCAATCATTGTAAATAACATTGTACTCTCCATTGGGATACTCCTTCAACTCTCCAATTTCTTTATCCATACAATGTGACATGTCTATCAACAGTGATGCAAGTTTTGCTCTGTCGCTATCTGCATTATCTTTATACCTATAACACGCACCATCTGTATTAACCCGATAACAGTAAATTGTCTCGTTTACAAACATCAATCTATGAAGTTTTTCAAGACATCGGAGTATAAACACCTTGTCTTCGCTCTTGTGAATGGATATTGGAAATTCTATTGAGTTTTCCACAATAAATTTTCTCCGATATACTTTATCCCAGCAATATTGAAATCCATAAAATCCAACATCCTTGGGCCGCATTCCTAATCGATATAACTCTTCCTTTATTACAGGATCAGAAGTGTCATATACGATATTAGGTTTCAAATTGAATTTCAATGTACTCCTTTTGGAATTGCTTACTTTTTCATGTCGGAACATTAGAATATCAATATCATTGTCCATGAGATATTCCGATAACTTTTCGTAGGAATTATCTTTGACCCAGTCATCTGGATCGACAAACATAATCCATTCTCCTATTGCCATCTCAATTCCTGCATTTCGAGCGGCAGATACACCTTGATTATCCTGGTGTAATACTTTTATTCTTTTATCCTTTTCTGCATAGTTATCACATATTAAACCACAATTGTCAGGACTGCCATCGTCTATGATTATAATTTCGATATCATTAAATGACTGGTTAAGAATGCTCTTTAGACATGTATCGAGATAATCAGACCTGACCTTATATACAGGAATGATGATACTAAAAAAAGGAGCTTGCATTACAGTTGATTGTTGCTTTAATATAATCTTGCCGTATCAAATAACAATGTGTACATATTGTTTCCATCAGTGTCAGTGATTCTTAGCAAGTCTTGTATCTGATTTACCAAGGCGACCATACTATCCTTATCTTCTGCACTTAATGTGAACCTACCAAAATGTTGTGCCAATGTCCCTAAATGACATTTTTCAATAGTATCACCTACTCTATAATATTGCAGGAAATCATCTACTCCTTTTAGGTTTCTAATTTCTTCCAACCCGTCTATGGACTTTATCGTCCCGCAATTTAAGGGAATCATCAGTTGTGCAATTGGCTTATTTGAGGTCACCGTTTGTATTCGCTGAATCTCATCACTGGAGATGATAGATTCTCCTAATGCAAACCGAATCATCATTTTCATATCATTAATTCGCATTAGTGATTCTGTTATTTTGTAAATCATCCCACCGCTTAATCGATATCCCATTTCATGACAATAAATTTTGTTGCGATATGGTATGGACTGTATAAAAGCTGTACCATTCTTTAGCCCCATATCTTTGAACATCCTGCGCACGTCTGCATCCAAGTTCTTTTTTAATATATCAATATGCTTGGAGGGAAAATAAGTAAATGCACTGATGAGGTATTTTCTTTCTACTGGATCAACAATATAAGTGTCAAAAGCTAGATACGGATAGCAGTTACCATCATCTAGAATATATCTGAAACTGAAAATTGAACCTCCATTATCAATATATTGTTCTATTATCGCATTTCCAGATGCAGATGAAGACAGTGCGAGTTCATAAGCTTTTAGGACCTCGGTCCTATTATTACAGATAGAAATACCCTTAGAACTGCACCCGTCAACAGGTTTCACAATAACAGGGTACTCTACATTATTGTCTCCATTTTCTGTAGTGAAAGAATCTATTCTATATTCCTCAGCCGTCGGGACATTATTCCTGACGCAATATTTTTTAAATGTTTTTTTATTCGAGCACATCTCCCATTGCTCAGGAGTACAATAGCAGGGGAGATCCGCTTCTTTACACAATTTCACCAAATTTCGTATATTGAATTCACTTGGACCACAGAATGCTCCGTCAATACTCTTTTCCTTCACCAATCCAACCAGTCCTGGTATATCTGCAGTACTGATATTTGCCACTTCATCAGCAAGAAACTTAGCTGAAGTTATTTGAGAGGAATCATCTGTCACTATAACATATATCCCCATTGATTTGGCGATCTTTACCAAATCATATGATGCCGATGTTCCCCCAAGAACCAGTAATCTTTTACCTTTCAATGTCATAATCTCCAAATATATTTTAATCTATTGTTTGCTTGCTGGAACATTATTGATATTCTTGCGGCTTATTACAGTAGCGACAGTCTTGAATATAATCTTGACATCCATCCAAAAAGTCAAATTGTCTGCATAATATGCATCCCATTTGAACTTTTCTTCTTGTGTAATGCTGTTCCGGAAGTAAGCTTGAGCATAACCGGTGATTCCAGGCTTTACATAATAACTTTTACGACGGTCCTCAGAAAAACTTTCAAAGATATTATTAGGGTTATACAACTTTGGCCTTGGTCCTACAAAACTCATGTCTCCAAGAAAAATATTTAGAAACTGAGGAAATTCATCTAAACTTGTCTTTCTTAAGAAATGCCCTATCGGTGTAACACGAGGGTCATCATCACTGCTATATGTAGATCCATCCGGACTTTTTATATCAGGAGAATTGACATACATAGAGCGCAGTTTAAACATTTTAAAAGGCTTGTAGTCTTTACCAGCTCTTCTGGCAATATAAAAAACAGGCCCCCGATCTGTTAACCAAATAATAGGTGCCAAGAACAATATTACTAGGCCTACAAATGGAAGTACGATTATTGAGCCTACAATATCCAGGACTCTTTTAAAAAACTTGGAGTACATATCATATTGTTTTATGATTATCTTCACTTTCAATCTTTATGGTCATTTTAGATATCGCAGACATGCATGAATCAATTGCGTTGTTCATTGTATCTGATTGTGCGATAACATATGCTAATCTGTCATCACTGCTCTGAATCCCGGATACAAATTCCCCTCTATTAAGGATATAGTTTATTTCCTTAATTTCTGGAATGGACAAGGCCTGCTCTATTCCCTCTATACCTCTGAATATTCCCGTTTTTTCGGGCATTACAAAACGTATTGTTGCACATTTACTGTACTTAGGTGTCAAATCAGGCCTCTCCCCACAAAGGGTCTTGATTGTTTCTTGGAGCATGTCAATTCCCGTCGAAAGTCTAACAAGGTGTGAAGTTATACAGTCACCTCCGAGTCTGGCCCCCAATTCAATCAATTTAGGACCATTTTCTGTAACCATAATCTCAACATGGGCTGGCCCAATCATTATCCCTAACGCATTTACAGCGCGGATAGCCAGATCTTTAACACTTACTAATGTCTGTGGTGGAAGTAATGATGGCTGGTTGTGTCCGGTTTCAACAAAGTGTGGAGCTCCAGTGGTCGCTTTGTCAGTTACTTGAAGGACATATGTTTCACCTTCATAAGTAAGCGTCTCGACACTCACTTCCACTCCTTTCATGTATTCTTCAACAATAAGGCTCTTTAATCTTGAATGCTCAATGCTATAATTATATGCAGCATTCATTTCTTTTTCTGAATTGACGAATATTACCCCTCTACTAGCTGCATTGTCAATAGGTTTTATAATACATGGGTACGTGATGTCTTTATACAACTTTTCTAATTCATTTCTGGAATGGATTATATAGTACCATGGAGACTCTATGTTGTGTGCTTTAAAAGTCTCTATCATTTTTCCTTTATCTGTCGCCTTTATTGCTGTTTCATAACTTATCCCTGGAAGACCTAACTTTTCACATGCTTTAGCAACTGCACGAATTGGCATATCTGTTGCAAGGGTAAGAAACCCGTCTGCTCCAAAGACTTTCCCTGCTTCACAAACACCGTCTTCATCAATTGTACTCACATTAAAGTACTCATCGGCAAAAGGAACGCCTATGGCATTTGGGTTATAGTCAATAACACCGACATGATATCCCATCTCTTTAGCGGCAATAATGCCAGGAAGCTGTTCGATTGCAGCACCCATAACCATTATATTTTTCATCTCTTGATTCTCCTGACTGTGATAAATGATTCAGCTGCATGCATACAACATTGATTGCCTGTGTATAATGCCAAATTAACCAGAGCTTTGGAAGAGCGAGGATGTGGGTATTCCCTTATTTCACTGATATAGCACTCAAACGCTTTTATCTTTCTCTGTAACTGGTTTGTAATATCAACCCAATATGTGGGTACAAATGGCAGCGAGAATCCAAGTTCCGTACTGCCGACAGTATAAAATGAATAAATTTCCTCAATGAATTCGGAATTAGGTCTTAATGCCACATTAGCTGATTCAAATACAATTCTATGATCCCTATTCAAATCTCCCCCGTTCTGTATGTATATTATTTGCGGACGATATTCGTTTATTATCTTCTCCAAAGCAATATTCAAATCCACTAATGAGATAGTGTCCAGACGTTGATCTGGGAACCCCAATCGATATATTCTGGATACTCCCATCATTCTAGCCGCCCGGTCAGTATAATCCTTTTGATTGTACTGATCTTCTTTATAACGCAGTGATTCTCCTTCGCATACTATTATGCTTCTAACCTCATCACCCTTATCTGTATGCCGTATGACTGTTCCTCCGCATCCAAGCAATTCATCGTCCGGATGAGCTGCAATTACAAGAACCCTTTTCATATTTTTTCATTTCTGATTATTTCTTTCGCAGGAACTCCTGCTACTGTTATATTGTCTTGTACATCCTTGACAACAACCGACCCCATACCTATGACACTCTTTTCTCCAACTTTCCTTTGATCTCGTATCATGCTGGTGGCAACCCAAGTATCATTACCTATATGTACACTTCCCATTATTGTCGAACCGGCAATAATTCTTACTCTTTTTCCGATAACAATGTTATGTGCAATATGGCATAAATTGTCGATTTTTGAGTAATCACCAATAACCGTGTCATCGATAGTGCCTCTGCATATGCATGAACAGGAACCTATCAGCACATTATTGCCTATGGAGATCCCACCATAATGCGGAACCGGTATTAATGTTTCATCTTCCTCAATATATTGGTATCCATCTTCTCCCAGAATGGCACCACTTTGTATATCACAATTATCTCCAATCTTAACTTTTCCTTTAATAACAACATTGGAGCCTATCCGACAATTATTGCCTATTTTCGCTTGAGAGGAAATGTGGGAAAATGGACCGATAGAGGTATCTTCTCCTATCTCAGCTCCATCCTCTATAAACGCCTTATCAGATATCTCTATTTTCTCATCTACTCTCCAGTAGAAGTCAAGAATAAAGAAAAATGCAGCTTTTGGATTATCAGTTCTAAGTTGACAGATTGCATTCGGTATTTCTTGAAAATTCTCTGGTGTTATTATACAAGTTATCAAATTGTCTTTTGATATATCTGCGTAATTAAAATAATTCTCACTCCTTACCCATGTAATTGTATTCAGTTTATAATTAAATAAACTTGAAAAGCCATTTATATGAGAATGCTTATTACCTAATACTTCAACCTTGTATCCCTTTTTACAAAGTTGGTAAATTATGTCTGAAATACTTACCTCATTATTCATTATGATTCTAATTAGTTAGACGTTTTTTAGTTATCCCAGTGCAAGACGAGCATTATGCTTACATTCTGCGTGCAAAGAGTGATTTTGATAGTCCTTTGCTATATACATTAAGAGAATATATACATATATAAACATATTGTTGTAAACCTCGAATTGCGACATCAACAAAAAAATCACAGAAATAAATAGCAATATGTTTCTATGGAACGGATTCAGTATTGACCGGATACTCTTTATCCCGCCTATCACAAATATTGAAAATACTATAAATGCAACTAAACCACCATGCATAAATACATGGAGAATAATATTGTGGGGGTTTCTTGCATTGCTCAATAAGAAATCATACCATTCTTCGTCACACACTCCGTATCCCCAAATTGGATTACTGATTATATATCTATTGCAGATTATCCAGATATATGTCCTTTTTGAAAATGTCATATCCTTACCTAGATTTTCTACAATCTGGTTGATGACAGGTATATCCAGAAAAGAAAAAAGGGGAACTACAAATGTTATAAAAAAAAGCAATATACCAATCAGTATTGTTAAACTTTCAAGTTTAATCAATTGTGGTTTCCTGAAAAATATGACTGTAAATAAAAGTATTGATAAAGCAACACTGGATGTTGCAGATCCTACTAAAATAACAGATAACAAACAAGTTATCAATAGCGGATATAATCCAAGCAGTTTTTTGTTTTCATAGAGCAAAGTCATTGTTTTAATAAATATTGCAGGGATGAAAACTGCTCCAAATTGATTGTAATTAGTTGATATTAAATATATAGGACCATATTCGGCATATCCCAAGAAACCTGGAAGAAACAATAGAAAGAAAAAGTTTGCATAAATGATACTCGAAAATGCAGAAGACAATGTCTTTATAATGTCACTTTTGTCATATACAAAGGAAAAAGATAGAAGAAATCTTATTGCAAATGTTTTAATTATAAAAGGTAGATGCGATATCCAACTATGACCACTCATATAAGATGAGACTATTAGACATGCAAAAAAAACAAGAAGAAATAAGTCATATCGTGTTACTAATGGCTTATTTAACTTGAGACAGATAAAAATGTGAAAAAAAAATCCTACTGCAAAAATCAGTTTTGACGCAAAACTTAAAGCTGGCTTTGCGATTGGGAGCACTCCATCCAACTGAAAGCACCCACTACCGATTGTAAGAAAGAAAGCAAACCACAGTAAAATCTTATGGATAAATGGCATTTTGCAGTATTTACAATTTATCGGCATACAAAGTTTTTAGCGTATTGCAAAATTGATTTAAGAATGTTCCTCACTTTGCTTTTCTCTGCTTCATTCATCGAGAAATAATATGTAGACAGGGAAATTGTTATACATGATACAGCCAAAGTTAAAATAAAACGCATCGGTATATTTATAAAATTGACTACAAAATAGCATGATGCAATCGCTATTATCACAGGAATACTACACTTATACAAGACCTCTTTCGTATATTTATGTATATCAAGGTGATCTGTGTATCTTAACAAAGGCAGTCTCATAAAAGCAGATATGGTTTCCGTACCGATATAACATATGGAGATTGAATAAAATGGAGCACCAAAATGTATACACAAAAAAGTTATTGGTATTACTAACAATTTGGGGGTAGAAATAATCAAGGTATAGTACTTAATATTTCCAATGGCTTGTTTTGCAGAGTCAAGCCCAATGGTCAATTGATCCACTAATGCTGCAAGAAGGATCATTGATGCAAAAAAATCTGCACGATTTGG
>CAZXFF010000027.1:0-25535 GCA_964640305.1 uncultured Muribaculaceae bacterium
GATATACAGACTATCTTTTTTACCTCGTTATCTCTCTCGTTACTTCAATGAACTATCCGTTTTTCTCAAACGGGCTGCAAATATAGGCACTTTTTTTTTATCTCCAAATTTTTCTGCAAATTTTTTTTGATTTTTTTTGAAATTTTTCTGCATATTTTCAATATTCGCTGAAAATCAGATATTTATAAAGGAGGGGGAAATTCGATTTTTTTTTGCACATTTTTCCACCTTCTCCGGAAACGGATTCTATTACTGGAAACCATTGTTCGAGCCCAATCCGTAAACTGCAGTTACCGGGACCGTCATAAGCACTACATCCGGATCAATCTGCCTGGCAGCTTTCAGTATTTCTCCGGAATACCCTTTACGGCTCACTGCCATCAGCACCTTATTCTCACCATCCACCTTCCACTGCACCGACTGAACCGGCCTGTTTCCTTCTATGGAAAGTATCTTAAGCCGGTCAGCAATCTCCTCGCATTTCCGGGAGACCACAATTGTCTGGACGGATTGCTGGGAACCGGTCAGGAACATATCGACAGCATAGGAGAATGCGATGATCTCTACATATCCGTAAACTACATCAGCCAGATTCCTGTCAGGCAGCAGCAGTACAGACATTATTATAATGGAGTCGCACACCAGGTAGATTCTTCCCGGCGAAATGTTCTTGTATTTATTGACTGAAAGCGCGATGATATCTGTTCCCCCGGTACTGCCTCCCTGAGTAATGATAATCGCAATCCCTATTCCGCTGAACGCTCCACCGATAAGGGCATTGATAAGATTGTCCTCTATTCCTGAAGACAATTCTGTCACACCTGGAATCATGGGCATGAAGTTGAACAGGACAAAACTCATGACCACGCAGTAGATAGTCTTTATTCCGAATCCTTTTCCAAGAATGATGAATCCGACTATCAGCAAAACGGCATCAATTGTAAATTTCGCATAGGAAACCGGGACAGATGCAATCCCGTAATGTATCACAGAGGCAAGGCCGGCTATTCCGCCTCCGGTGATTTCGTGCGGGTTAAGGAATGCTACCCAACCGAAAACAAAGACCGCCAGCCCTAGAGTCATAATGGAATATTCTTTCAGATATTTGGCAAACATGGTTAAATTGTTTTAAATTTATGCAAATAAACAAAAATTTCCTTACATATTTTTAGCAAGAATAAACTTTGCTAAAATTTATGGACTTGCCGCCACCGCCCAGACGGATATGCAATTCAGGAATCTCTACCGTCTGCCCCCATTATTTGAGGATTATTTCAGAAAAAATTTAAATTTGTAATTTGAAAAAACAAATGCGAAACCCTAATGCTTATTATATATGAATGAAGAAAAGAAAAAGCTGACACTTCCGGAAAATGCTTTCCGGGAGCTGAAACCGGGAGAGAAATACAATCCTCTGCTTTCCCCCGACAAAGTCTATCCGGAAGTAACTGTATGGTCTGTCTCACTTGGTCTTATAATGACTGTCATTTTTTCTGCCGCAGCCGCCTTCCTCGGATTGAAGGTCGGCCAGGTCTTTGAAGCGGCAATACCTATATCTATAATAGCGGTCGGCCTTTCCAGCGCATTCAAGAAAAAGAATGCACTAGGGACAAATGTCATCGTACAGTCAATCGGAGCCTGCTCAGGTGTAATAGTAGCCGGTGCAATCTTCACGTTGCCGGCTCTCTACATACTGCAGGACAAATATCCAGAACTCTCTGTCAATTTCTTCCAGATATTCATCAGTTCCCTTATCGGAGGAGTCCTCGGAATATTGCTGCTGATTCCGTTCCGGAAATATTTCGTTTCGGACCAGCATGGCAAGTTCCCGTTTCCTGAAGCAACGGCTACAACCCAGGTCCTTGTAAGCGGGGAATCCGGAGGAAAAGGTGCGAAGACCCTGCTGATCAGCGGTCTGATCGGAGGGCTTTACGACTTTATAGTATCCACATTCGGATGGTGGTCTGAAGTGTTCACTTCGAGAGTCCTTCCCTGGGGAGAGACTGTAGCGCAGAATGCGAAACTGGTGGTGAAGATAAATGTCGGAGCTGCAGTTCTGGGTCTGGGATACATCATCGGGCTCAAGTATTCATTTATAATATGCTGCGGTTCATTCCTGGTATGGTTCGTCATCATTCCTCTCATGAATCTTTTTTTCGGGAACAGCGTTATAGACCTAATGGGCAGCGGCATTACTGCAACCATAGCATCCATGTCTCCTGAGGAAATATTCACCAACTACGCAAGACATATAGGCATCGGAGGTATAGCAACCGCCGGAATAATAGGGATAATCAAGTCTGCAGGTATCATGAAATCCGCATTCGGGCTGGCCGGAAGGGAACTGCGCAACAAGAAAAGCGTAAATTCCGACACTCCGAGAACCCAGAAAGATATACCTCTGAAGATTATCACAATAGGACTGCTGATTACACTTGCCCTGATGTTCGCATTCTTCTACTTCGGTGTTCTGGATAACCTATGGCACGCAATAATCGCTCTGCTGGTAGTAGCAGTCATAGCATTCCTGTTTACGACAGTGGCGGCAAATGCAATTGCAATAGTCGGAACAAACCCTGTAAGCGGGATGACACTCATGACGCTGATTCTGGCATCCATCATTCTGGTGGCTGCAGGACTGAACGGAACATCCGGCATGGCAGCAGCCCTGATCATCGGAGGCGTTGTATGCACAGCCCTTTCAATGGCAGGAGGCTTCATTACCGACCTTAAAATCGGATACTGGATCGGAACGACCCCCCGTAAACAGGAAGGATGGAAATTCCTGGGTACCCTTGTTGCAGCGGCTACTGTCGCCGGTGTCATGATGATCCTCAACGACACATTCGGATTTACCGGAGAGGACGCACTCGTTGCTCCTCAGGCAAATGCGATGGCCGCAGTCATAGAACCATTGATGCTGGGAGGGAAGGCCCCATGGCTTCTGTACGGAATAGGAGCTGTCATTGCTGTCATTCTCACCGTATTCAAGATCCCCGCTCTCGCATTTGCCCTCGGAATGTTTATTCCAATTGAACTCAACCTGCCGTTGCTGGTAGGAGGTGCCATAGCATGGTATGTAGGAAGCCGCAGCAAAGACTCTGATCTAAATGAAGCACGCAAGGAAAAAGGAACTCTCATTGCATCCGGACTTATCGCCGGCGGAGCTCTGATGGGTGTTGTCTCAGCACTTCTGAAATATGCAGAAGTCGATCTTGTAAACAGAGAATGGCAGTCATCCACTCCCGCTGTATGGGTAGCCCTGGCAGCATACATTGCGATTATAGCATACATGATTTGGGATTGTCTGAAAGCAAAGAAGGAAAATGCTGAGTAACGGAAACTTTCCCATTGCACTGGTCCTGACGCTGATTGCCGGTCTGTCCACCGGCATCGGGGGAATCATAGTGCTGTTCACCAATAAGTTCAGCGGAAAGACTCTTTCTTTTGCACTAGGCTTCTCTGCAGGTGTCATGCTGTTCATATCCCTAACAGAACTTTTCGGAGATGCCCGTGCAGAGATGGAACTGTTCTTCGGAGAAAAGTTCGGACTGGCATATACAGTACTGGCGTTCTTTGCAGGAATTGCCGTAATCGCAATAATCGACCATCTTATTCCGTCTGATGAAAACCCGCACGAATTTTCTTCCGGATCACTGACGGAAGGGAAACCACTGGACTTCAGACAGGACAGCATTACCGCAAGTGACAGCAGCAGACTGATGCGGCTCGGATTATTTTCCATTATAGCAATAGCCATACATAATTTCCCCGAAGGCATGGCTACATTCGTAAGTGCCATGGAGAATCCAGAAATGGGAATTTCCATAGCCGTTGCTGTAGCCATCCACAATATTCCTGAAGGCATCATGGTCGCGATACCAATCTACTTCGCCACCAGGAAAAAGGGCAAGGCAATAGGGAATGCATTTCTCTCCGGACTGGCCGAACCTATAGGCGGTATAGCAGGATACCTTCTGCTTTCAAGCATATTCGATCATTCGCTGAACGGTGTGGTCCTCGCTTTCGTCTCAGGAATCATGACATACATATCAATAGATGAACTGTTGCCTGCAGCCGAGAAGTTCGGGCACCACCATCTGTCCATAACAGGCGTAATAGCCGGGATGGCTGTTATGGCAGCCAGCCTTATTCTGATATAGAAACAATTTAAAACAAACAAATATGAAACCGATTATAGAAAGATTTCTCAGATACGTGGCCATAGATACCGAATCGAATCCGGAATCACAGAGCCAGCCCAGTACCAACAAGCAGTTCGCCCTTCTGGAAGTTCTACGCAAGGAACTGAACGAAATGGGAATCGATGCATCCGTCGACAAAAACGGATACCTGATGGCGACTATCCCGTCCAACATTGATAAGGAAATTCCGGCCATTGGATTCATTGCCCATGTAGATACATCCCCCGATGCATCAGGCTCGAACATCAAGCCTTCCATCATAGAGAACTATGACGGTAACCCGATCGTCCTGAACAAGGATAAGAATGTGGTTCTTGATCCCGCCGATTTTCCTGAAATGAAAGAATACATCGGACAGACACTTATTGTCACAGACGGAACCACACTGCTTGGCGCCGATGACAAGGCCGGTGTGACAGAAATAATGGAGGCCGCAAAATATATCATGGAGCATCCGGAGTTCCGGCACGGAGAAATAAAGATAGGCTTCACTCCCGATGAAGAAATCGGCAGAGGGGTCGATTGCTTCGATGTAAAGAAATTCGGGGCAGCATATGCCTATACCATGGACGGCGGTGCCATAGGAGAGCTGGAATACGAGAACTTCAATGCCGCTGCTGCCAGAATCCACATACAGGGCCGCAACATTCATCCTGGATACGCCAAGGACAAAATGCTCAATGCCATTATCCTCGGATCCGAACTCAACGACATGCTTCCTGTATGGCAAAGACCTGAATTCACACAGGGATACGAAGGATTCTTCCATATCACGAAATTCTCAGGTGTAGTGGAAGAAGCTGACCTCCAGTATATTATAAGGGATCATGACACAGCTTTGTTCGAAAGGAAAAAGGAGATGCTGCGCCAATGCGTGGACTTCTTGAACTCAAAATACGGGAAAGACGTATTTACCCTTGAAATCAAGGACCAGTATTACAATATGAAAAATGAGGTAGAGCCTCACTACCATATTATCGAGAAGGCCGTAAAGGCTATGGAAGATGCCGGTGTACGTCCGGTGATCCGTCCTATCAGGGGAGGGACAGACGGAGCCAGACTCTCATTCATGGGCCTTCCATGCCCCAATATTTTTGCGGGCGGACATAACTTCCACGGCAAATACGAGTATGTACCGGTAGAAAGCATGGAGAAAGCCGTAAAGGTTATTCTAAACATAATCAGGAATTTCATTTAATGGAACAGCAGCCAGTCCTCAACAGTCACAACAAGGAGGAATACCCTCCCATGCATACGGCAGAACACATCCTGAACCAGACAATGGTCAGGATGTTCGGCTGCCCGCGTTCACGCAATACGCATATCGAAAGGAAGAAAAGCAAATGCGACTACATACTGGACGCATGCCCAACCGATGAACAAGTTGCCGAAATAGAAAACAGAGTCAACAAAGTGATTTCAGCATCTTTGCCTGTAACGGTATCATTCCTGCCTATTGCCGAAGCTGCCGGGATAGTAGATCTGAGCAAACTGCCTGAAAATGTATCCGAAACCCTGCGTATCGTACGGATTGGAGACTACGATGCATGCGCTTGCATAGGGGCACATGTTGACAACACCTCTGAAATAGGCCGTTTCCGCATCATAAGCCACGATTTTGCCGATGGCCGGTGGAGAGTAAGGTTCAAACTCGACAACACTCCTTCATAACCATGGATTGGGTAAACCTGAGCCTGCCGGTTACAGATCCGGTCTGGATATTTTTCATTGTGCTGACAATCATCCTGCTGGCTCCTATCCTGATGAGCAGGATAAGGATTCCCCATATTGTCGGCATGATTCTGGCCGGAATTCTCATCGGGGAGCACGGATTCAACATTCTGGAGAGGGACAGCAGTTTCGAACTTTTCGGACAGGTAGGGCTCTTCTATATAATGTTTCTGGCAGGGCTGGAAATGGATATGGAAGATTTCAGGAAAAATAAAGTCAAAGGGTTGGTATTCGGTCTTCTGACATTTTCAATTCCCATGGTTCTGGGAATTCTCAGCAGCAGGTTCATTCTAGGACTTGGGGTCGCATCTTCGGTCTTGCTTGCCAGCATGTATGCCCCCCATACTCTGGTATCGTATCCCATTGTCAGCCGCTACGGACATTCAAAACAGAGAAGCGTCACCATAATAATAGGCGGTACGGCTGTCACGGTCACACTGGCACTTTTCATTCTTGCCGTAATCGGCGGTATGTACAAAGAAAGCGTCACTTCCGGATGGTACTGGATACTGCTGGTGGTCAAAGTCGCAGTCCTTGCCCTGCTGATAGTATTCCTGCTTCCGAAACTTGGCAGATGGTTTTTCAGAAAATATGATGATACCGTCATACATTTCGTATTCGTACTGGCAATGGTTTTCCTCTGCGGAGGCCTAATGGCCTTTGTGGGTATGGAAGGGCTTCTGGGTGCTTTTCTCGCAGGACTTGTCCTGAACTCACTTATCCCTAAGGTATCCCCACTTATGCATCGTCTGGAATTCGTCGGGAACGCCCTATTCATCCCGTATTTCCTGATAGGTGTAGGAATGATAATCGATCTCGAAAGTATATTCAAAGGCGGTGAGACCCTTAAAGTCGCGGCAGTCATGACCATTGTAGCCACTGCAAGCAAATGGCTTCCCGCATTTGCGACCCAAAAGATTTACCGTATGAGCCGCACCGAGCGGATGATGATGTTCGGTCTGAGCAACTCACATGCAGTAGCGACACTGGCCGCTGTACTTATCGGACACGAGATAATCCTGGAAAACGGAGAACGGCTGCTTAACGATGCCGTTCTTAACGGGACTGTCGTCATGATTCTCTTCTCGTGTCTGATAAGCTCTATCGTAACTGAAAAGGCTGCCAAACGCTTTGCGGTGGAAGAGAAATCAGGCATGACCGGAGAGCAGCCCTCTACAGCAAAAGAAGGAAAGATCCTTATCCCTGTCGCTAACCCGGACACCATAGACAACCTGGTCTGCCTGTCCCTGCTATTACGTCCAGAACATTCAAAACAGCCACTTATAGCACTCAGTGTAACGACTGACAACCAGAACTCCCCCGGCGACATGTCCGGAGGCAGGAAACTGCTTGAAAGGGCGGCAAGCGTAGCTTCTGCCGCAGAAGTCAAAATGAACATGGTCAGCCGCTACGACATAAACGTGACCTCAGGTATTATCCATACAATCAAAGAATACGATATTACCGATCTGGTCATAGGCCTTCATCGCAGAAGCGGCTTTCTGGATTCGTTTTTCGGAAGCCTCACCAACAATCTTCTCAAGGGAACGTTCCGTGAAGTGATCGTAGTATGCTTCACTATGCCTGTCAATACATTCAGAGGCATTACTGTAAAAGTTCCGGCAAGGGCGGGATACGAAAGCGGCTTTGCAAAATGGGTCATACAACTTTGCAGGATAGCAAAATGCCTGGACTGCCCTGTCACATTCTGCTCTGACGAAGAGACTGCCGCACAGATTACAGGCATATGCGGGAACCCAGGTAACGGTTCCCTCCACAGGATAGACACTTATGATAACATAAGCCGCAGCGACAGGCTCACAAGAGACATTGACCCGGAGGATCTTCTTGTCATAATATCATCCCGTTCCAATTCCATTTCGTACGATCCGGCTTTCGACCGTCTTCCATCCATCATAAACAGGGATTTTGAAAACAACAGTTTTATGATTATTTATCCGGAACAGACGGTAGAAAACAGGGTTCCGTCATTTACTGCTCCCATTAAAGTATAGGAAGCATACGAAAAAACGGTACAGACCCATTCCGGATTCTGTACCGCACCGAAGTTGAAGTTTCCCATACTTACTTTCCGATCACATACTGAATATACCTTCGTACCTTCCTGACTGTCCTGTCAGGACAAGACGGAATGTACCTCCGCCGATTGCGGATAGATCGTAGGAGTACTCCATACCGTTTGCCGGCATGGTCGAAGAGTAGACTGTCTCCCCAAAACAGTTTTCGACACATAACGAATAAATACCGGAAGCATCGAAAGAGACATGAAGTACTTCGCCTTCAATATATGCTTCAGGGAGAGATACAATGCTGCGGGTCTCGATATCCTTTTGGGTAAGATCGATTTTCCTGTAATCCTGACTTGCAGCCGCAACAGAGAATGACACTAATACGAACAGTAATACTGAAAACCTTTTCATAAATGAAAGAATTCCTGTTTTCAAATATACGTGTTGTATAACGCCTGGCCAAAAAAACAAACTTAACACCGGCATAGTCAAAAACCTTGTTTTCAACGACTTACCTAGTAGAAAAACTTAACATGCACTTATGTTCAGGAAATATGCCGAATTATTGGACAGAACTGTCCTGCGAAGGCAATCCGCCGCCCGCACTGCGGTACGATTCCAGTGTCTCCGATATGAATGAGGACAAGCTGGTATCTATGCCGAGTTTTCTGCCGATACGGCATTTTGTTACGTTAAGCGTATTCTCGCTGCAACGGTAAATTGCGCATATGGCTCCCGTCGAGAATCCGCATGCAACCAGGGCTATCAGGTAAAGGTTCTGTCCAGTCAGGGCAGTGTGTTCACTCCGCAAGGATTCAAGAAAACCAGGATAGGCAAGATTGACGATCTCCATCACCTGACTGCTCGTCTTCTTATCCGGAAAATATCCGTCGATAATCTTGCTTACCTGCATGGAGAATGACTTTGTCGTACCGTACCTGTAATAGGTATCCAGAAGGGCATCCTCCATTTTCAGCAGATTTTCATGCAATCCGATCCATGCCTCCTTTGCCGATGTCTCGTCACCCAACTGTTTTCTGATATCCATTGAAAGCCTGGTTATTTCCGAGATTTCCTGCTCCTTCTTTTTGCTGTCATTGTCCAAGAGGCGTATGAGTTCCCTGCTTTTCATGGCATCATACTTCAGTTTGCGGTATCTGTAGTGAAATACAAAACCGATAATTATCAATGTAAGCAGGACAACTACGACCAGAAGCGCATATATTATCTGACGTTTGCGGGCAACTTCATACTGTTCTTCAAGAAGTTTGTTTTCCACGGCCATCTCCGACTCGTAAAGATTCTGCTCATACCCTTTTATAAGTTCACTGTAATAAAGACTGTCTGCAATTATTCTTTCAGACATGGCCTCAAGCATATTTCCCTCCGATTCGGAAATCCTGCTGTTGACGGATTTTCTTCTTATCTCGGTTTTCAGGTCCTCCCCTCTCATGCGGGCTATGTAATACCTGGCAGAGTCCGCATTTCCGGTTCCGATGTACGAAGCAGCCATAAAATATGCAAACTCATCGTGGAAAGAGGATGGTGACGGATACATCTCCAGAATCCGGATCGCTGCCAAAGCATTCTTCTTGCACTCAATATAATCCGGCGGATCTGCATAATAATGATATCCGCACAGCAAAGACAGCCCCCTGAGAATCAGCAAGGTATCCCGGAGATCTTCCGCAGCCCTCACTCCTTCCACAATATGGGAATATCCGTGGGACAACGAATCCATCGCCATATACGCACTTGCCAAAGAATAGTTCAGAGCCGCAACCCTTTTCTCTTTGCCGGCAATCCTGAAACACCGCAGAGCGGCTTCTAATCTGTAGATACGCTCAGGAATGTATACATAGGATGACTGATACAGTTCCCCTATCCTGGTATGCAGAAGACCGAGCTGCTCCATGTCTTCAGCCTTTTCAATTATAGGCTCGGCTGCCTTGTAGGATTCCATTGCTGCCCAGGTATCTCCCTGCTCACGCTGGACAATTCCCTGCATGACCAATGCGCGGGCATATCTGCTTTTCCTGCCGGTCCTGCGGAAATACCTGACCGCATCAGATATAAGCGTATCTTCCGCCACAGGCTGCCAGTTCTTGTATTTTGCCTCCGTCTTCAGCAATATGTAATCATACCTGTTTCCGGCAGACATGTGCCGTACAACAGCCGGATCAAGCGAGTCAAGAATATCATATGCAGATGCAGGTTCAGACATCATCAGCGAATCTGCAGTATATAGTGCACGCCTCACTTGCCTGTTCCCGTCGCAACAGGAATGGAAAACGGACATGGCTGACACCGCCAATACCGCCAAGATCATATTTGCATACAGTTTCTTCATTTCGTGATGCAAATGTACTAAATTTAGAGACAGAAAAGGTTGCGGGCACAATAATTGAAAGGCAATCCAGAGAGAAACCTCTAAAACATCGGAATATGAAAAATTCAAGTTTGCTCAAAGTCATCGCAGTATCTGTTGCAGCCTTTGCATTCGGCAATATCGGAAATCTTGAAGCACAGAACTGCAACGGGGTAATGACCGCTGAAAGTTACAGGTACATAGAAGTGACCGGGACTTCGGAAGTCGAGATAGTTCCTGATGAAATCCATTTCATTCTGGGCATCAAGGAATATTTCGAAGAAGAATTCGACGGAGTGTCCAAACCGGAACAATACAGGACAAAAGTATCAATAAATACCATTGAATCAGGCATCAGGGATGCACTCCACTCGATAGGTATAAGCGACAATGACATACGTATCCAGGATGTCGGAGACTACTGGAGAGAACGGGGACATGACTTCCTCATAGGCAAGAATCTGGACATAACCCTCCACGACTTCACAATAATAGATAAGATAATATCAGGGATAGACACAAAAGGGGTCAATTTCATGCGCATCGGGGAAATGAGCCACAAGGATATTCTCAAATACCATGAGCAGGGTAAGGTCGATGCCCTGCTGGCTGCCAGAAAAAAGGCAGAGTACATGGCCGGTGCATTGGGAGAGAAAATATGGAAAGTACTCAGTATAGAGGAGCATGGAGGCGGTATTGACAGATATACAATTGTACAGAACAGCAAGCTCGCCATGGACGGTGCCGCTTTCGGGAATGAATCGGTTTCTGCCTCCGATGCATTCCGGACCCTCAAATACACATATTCCGTCACTGTACGTTTTGCCTTAAGATTTTAGACCAGCCAACAACGTGAACCATGGGAAAGACAGAATCCACATTCAGGACAGCACTCTTTATCCAGATTCTCTGCATAATTTCGTATACTGCATCAGGTCAGGTCCGTACCGGTATTGATGTCCTTGAAGCAAACGGATTCAAGGAGCTTGAAGGCAAGCGTATTGGACTGGTTACCAATCCTACGGGAGTGGACAGATACTTGAATTCGACCATTGATGTACTGTACAATGCTCCGGGAGTAGAACTGGCTGCACTGTTCGGGCCTGAACATGGAGTACGTGGAAACGCCCATGCAGGAGAACACATAGAAGGAACTGCGAAGGATTCAAGGACCGGAGTTCCGATTTTTTCCCTATACGGTAAAACAAGGATGCCTGATGCAGGACAACTGAAAGATCTGGATGCCATAGTGTACGATATCCAGGATATCGGATGCCGCTCATACACCTATATCAGCACAATGGGAAATGTCATGAAAGTGGCGGCAATGGAAGGAATAGAGATGATTATCCTGGACAGACCGAACCCTCTCGGTGGAATGAAGGTGGAAGGACCAGGGGTCGAAGACTCCCTGATTTCATTTGTCGGACAATACAATATTCCCTACGTTTACGGACTCACCTGCGGGGAACTTGCCACTCTCCTGAATGAAGAAGGCATGCTGAAAGTGAAAGGCAGCGACGGAAGGGACAGTGTCGTAAAGTGCCGTCTCACAGTAGTGAAGATGGAAGGATGGAACGGCTGCATGAATTTTGACGACACAGGACTGCAATGGGTCCCTTCATCACCGCATGTACCCACGACAGATGCAGCTTACCTGTATCCTGCAACAGGGATATTGGGTGAACTCGGAGTCATGTCCATAGGAGTCGGATACACCCTCCCGTTCGGAATGATTGCATACAAGGACATTGATGCAGAGGTCCTTGCCTCCAGACTCAATGCCCGCACCCTGCCGGGAATACTGTTCCGCCCGATTCATGCAGTTCCATTTTATGGTTCCATGAAAGGCCAGGAAATCAGCGGGGTACAAATACACATTGAAGATTTCAGGAAAGCATCCCTGTCCGAGATACAGTTCATAGTGATGGAAGTCATAGCATCTATCTATCCGGAAATCAAGCCTATTGACATGGCCGCCAAGGACCGGCTTGACATGTTTGACAAGGTGACCGGCACTACGGAAATACGCACCAGGTTTTCCGAATCATACAGATTCAACGACATTCGCGACATCTGGTACGGATTTGCCGAGGACTTCAGAAGACTTTCCTCGCAGTATTACCTGTACCCTCGGGAATAGTCCCCTATTCCGCACTTCGGTCCTTGCGTCCGTAAGAAGGATCCACTTTGATCAGGGCAGTAACCCCCAGTGTAACGATGCAGCACAGCATTATCCACCAGAAGAAATTCACATATCCCATTTTCTCCTGCAGGATACCGGCAAACATTCCAGGCACCATCATTCCCAATGCCATGAATGCTGTACATATCGCATAATGTGATGTCTGGCTCGGTCCCTGCGAGAAATACATCATATACAGCATGAAAGAAGTGAACCCGACTCCGTAACCGAACTGTTCCACAAAGACGCATGCATTGACAAGAAACATGTTCAGTGCACTGGAAACATCCGGCTGCGCCATGCTCATCCAGCAGAACACTGCACATGGAAGCGTGAGCGAAAGTGCCATCGGCCACAGACATTTCCTGAGTCCGTAACGGGAAACCAGAATGCCGCCGAGAATACCTCCCAATGTCAGCCCGACAATACCTATGGTGCCATATACAAACCCGACCTGCGAAGTACCAAGACCCAAACCTCCTTCCTCTGCAGGATCCAGCAGGAAAGGATTTATTATCTTTACCAGCTGAGCTTCAGGGAAACGGTACAGCAATATGAATGCAACAGCGGTCAATGCCTCCTTTTTCCTGAAAAAGGATCTGAATGTCCCTGCAAATTCGACCAGAATTTCCCTCACCGATGCCGGCTTGCTGTCCGTCATAGTCCCATTGTCGACCCTGCAGGATGCCTTGTCAGAATCCGGTCTGGGCATAATCCGGGAATGGTAAAAAGCCACCCCGATGAAGAATACCGAAAGAACCGTAAATGTAATGCTCCATGCCAAAGGGACATTGCCTGTGGCTGATTCAAGATAACCGGCAGCCATTACGACACCGCCCTGTCCGATTATTGTTGCCAGGCGGTAGAATGCGCTTCTGATTCCCACAAAAAGGGATTGGTCCGAAGAATCCAGGGCAATCATATAATACCCGTCAGCAGCTATGTCGTGTGTCGCTGAAGCAAATCCTACAAGCCAGAATACAGCCAGCGAAAACACCACATTCAAGTCCAGAGGCAGCAGGAAGGCAAGAGCAGCAAAGGCAGCACCTATCACGGACTGCATCCATACAGTCCACCACCTCTTGGTCTTCAGTATATCTACAAACGGACTCCAGAACGGCTTGATGACCCAAGGCAGATAAAGCCAACCGGTAAAAAGGGCAACATCCGCATTGGACATGCCCATATTCTTGTACATTATAACAGACAACGTGTTTACAGCGACATATGGAATTCCTTCAGCCACATACAGGGAAGGAATCCAGAGCCATGGAGATATCTTTGCGCCTTTCATAACCTGTCCGGATCAATACAGTTTTTCGATTCTGGAACCTTTATAATAATGATACAGTATCTCTTCATAGGAATATCCCTTGCTTCCCATTACTGCAGCACCTATCTGACATAAACCTACTCCATGTCCCCACCCTGCCCCTCTCAATGTGAATGAAGAGGGCACGGTCCCGCTTCCGGCTTGGATGATACCTCCGCCGGAGTCATAGGCAAACACCTCGAATGCCGAACTATAGAGATGGCTTTCCGAAAGGAATCTCCTTATCTCCAGTTCCTTACCCACTACGGCAACAAGTTTTGTCCCTACTATGCGCAGTTCGCAAATACGGCCTGAAGGTCCTCTCTTCAGTGGCTCAAGTGCAATTACTTCCCCGAAATCCATTCCTGTTTTCCTTAAGAGCAGCGCAGATATTTCTTTCTGTCCGTACGATGCCTCCCACCTGTAGAAATCTGACGTACTGAGGTCATAATCATTCAGTACAGAGGAAAGCAGGACCTTGTCAGCAGTATTGCAGAAATCATCACCCTGGGAGATACCATCCTCCGGTCTGTCTGGAATGGACTGGAGATAAGGAATGTCTTCATCTCCCCAGCAGGTCGAGAACAGTTCCGTCACTCCTCCACAGCACTTCGAGAATCTGGCATCACATATAGCATCCCCGTATTTCAGGACCTGACCTTTGGTTGCTTCCATTACCCTACGGACCTTTCCGCCCGTAATCCTGCCTTTCCCCTGGTAACGCTGGCAATGGTCATCCGCACATACATCGAAAAGCGTATGGTCATCCCTATCGTACCAGCGTATATGCCTTTTCTCTCCATTTTCCGATATGCTGTCCGGAGGACACCCCCCAATCCCGGACCTGAGACCACCTAGAGTCGGACGGGCCAGCAGCCATGAACGTGATATTACGGCATGGGCCTTAAGGAATTCTTCTGGTGCATTCTCGTTCATTTCAGAAGATATTACACTGAAGAGATAGTCTTCCACTGCTATCGTATTGACTGCAACTATTTTCCCTCCTTCACATATAATCTTCAACCCTCCTCCGAATATCTGGTCCTCCTTTCTTTCCCAATGGAAATCAATGCCTATTATCACATCATGAACTGTAAATTCAGGCTCATCTGCCCCTGATGGGACAAACTCCAGAGACGCATATCTTTTTCCCCTCCATTCCACTTCTCCATCCGACCAACGGAATTCTTCCTTGCCTGAAATCCCCTGAATATCCTTGCAGGCATATTGATTCCTGAAGTCCACTGCAATGGAGGGAGCCGAAATCAAACCTACTTCAATAGATGGCTGCCATCCAGAATAAAGCACTTCTCCCAGAATCTCTTTCAGGAGGCCTGCATCCACCCTCCCGAAATCCTCTGCCGCGGGTACAATGAATGCCCCGCAGAGATCCACAGTTCCAGGGGATATCCTGACGCGTTCCGCAGAGTCCTTGAAATAGCAGGAAGGCCGGTGTGTCTTCCGGGGAAAAACGACAGTAATATATGTATCCCCAGATTTCCAGCACAGCAGATTCATCATCCTTTCTCCGTAATGCATACCTGGGATCAGGGAGCGCACAACCTTATCAAAAGCAAGACAGGAGGATTCAGCATCCGGGGATTCAATTACGGGAAGTCCCTGGAAATAGTCATGTGTAAGACTGACAACTGCAGCAGATACACCCATCACCTTTTCCCGGCGTATGTCTCCGAAACTGCGTTCCAAGGGCAGAAATCCTTTTTCTCCCATCTGGAAATGGAAATGGTCCGGTGCACTTGCCCCGGATTCCGGACCGTTGTAGAACACTACATAATCTGTAAATCTGCCGGCCAGTTCAAGCATATCCGCATACCTTCCGGCAACCATCTGCGGGACATGCTCTGCTGCCGGTACTGTAAAATGCTTCCTGAATATAGGATAGGGATTTACCAGTATTGCATATTCATTGCCTGACAAAGCTTTGAAATCCATATGCATCTGTTCTGCAGGACGGTTTCCGGCACACAGGAAACACGGTCTTTCCACAATGCCGGACCTGGAGACATCCGCAAGCGTGGAAACCGCCCTGACAGGATTGAAAAGCGCCTCGGCACAAATGCCATTTCCATCTCCGAAACCGGGGAAATCCTTCTTTTTCAAAGATAAAAGTCCTGAATAGTTGTCTTCGGCAAGCTGCCAGGAAGCAAGCTGCCGTTCAAGCATCTGCTCCAGTCTTATATTGTCTTCCTTCATCGTTCCGTTATTGTCTTTGCAAATATAAGTTTATTTTTTCTGCAGAAAATCATCATTTTTCTTGCACCATAAAAAATATTGTCCTACTTTTATACCGCAAAACAACAATAGATGAACAACAATATGATAAATATGGGATTCTGGTGGTGGCGCTTTACAGTACTTCCGATACCGTAAAGGCAAACAGATTCCTATTATGTCATAAAAACAATAATCCATAGAAGGGCTGTCGTACTTTACGATGGCCCTTTCTGATTTTATAACCTTTATACCTTATGAAAAGATTTGAAATTGACAGCAACGGCTACTATGGAGAATTCGGCGGATGCCATGTCCCTGAAACACTTATGCCCGCAATCCGGGAACTTCAGCAGAACTACAGAAGAATTCTGGAGAGTCCGGAATTCAAGGAAGAATTCTACGGTCTGCTCAGGGATTATGTAGGCCGCCCCACCCCACTGTATCTGGCCAAAAGGCTATCGGACATATACGGATGCCGCATCTATCTCAAAAGGGAAGACCTCAACCATACAGGCGCCCACAAAATCAACAATGCCATAGGACAGGCCATAGTTGCCAGACACTTGGGAAAGAAGAGAATAATCGCTGAGACAGGAGCAGGACAACATGGCGTGGCCACAGCCACAGTATGTGCCCTGACAGGAATGGAATGCACGATATTCATGGGCAGGATAGATGCCGAAAGGCAGCACCTGAACATACAGCGGATGAAAATGCTGGGAGCAGATGTAGTAATAGTGGAATCCGGCAGTGAAACACTCTCCGACGCAGTAGATGCTGCCCTCAAAGCATGGAGCAGCAACCCCGATGAGACCTTCTACCTTATCGGCTCTGCAGTCGGACCGCATCCGTATCCTGACATGGTTGCAAAACTGCAGTCTGTAATAAGTGAAGAAATACGCAGACAGCTCAAAGAAAAGGAAGGAAGGGACTATCCTGATTACCTGATTGCATGCCTGGGAGGAGGCAGCAATGCCGCCGGTACCATATACCACTACCTTGATGATGACAGAGTCCGTTTCATTATGGCAGAGGCAGGAGGCAAAGGTATGGAAAGCGGAATGACTGCGGCATCCATCAATTGCGGATCGGAAGGCATCCTTCACGGGTTCAGGACACTTGTCCTCCAGGACAGCCGGGGGAATGTCATTCCTCCTTACTCCATTTCCGCCGGTCTCGATTATCCCGGCATAGGCCCTCTGCATGCACATCTGGCCAAATGCCACAGATCCACTGTCCTTGCAATTACCGATGAAGAGGCATTGGAAGGCGCTCTGGAACTGACCAGATGTGAAGGGATAATCCCGGCTCTGGAATCATCCCATGCTTTGGGAGCCTTGCGCAAAATACACTTCAGGAAAGACGATGTGGTCGTACTTACTGTCTCCGGAAGAGGGGATAAGGACATGGAAACATACATCTCGCACGGCCTGAACGAAAAAAGCCGGTCATTCAAAGTGACCGGCCAGATAGGATGTATGGAAAATACTGCATCAGAACTGAAGAACCACGGATGACATACCGGGAACGGTAAGGGGCGAGCCGTAACCGACTGCCTTTCCAGTCAGTACATCCTTGGCTGAAAAATCTGAAACATCTTTGCCGAGAGCTTTTGCTGCTTTCACGAAGATTTCCTGATATTTGTTCCAGTCAATGGACAAGTCTTCCATTCCATTGTTTATGGCGACCATTACAAGATCCTTGAAATCGGGAGTATAACGGAAATACACATAGAGATTCACGTACTCGCCGAAAGGCATGAAATGCATAAGTTTGCCGTTGCATACTGCTTCAGAGCCCTTTCTCCACTGCATCAGTGTACGAGTGTGGTTGAACATGTCATTCTGCAGCGGGGTACGTCCTGATTCAGTAAAGGCATTGGCTTTGTCCCCTTTCCAGCCTCCGGGGAAATCTGTCCTCCACCAGGTATCTCCTTTACCTACCATGTCTTCGTCGCAATGGATCATAATCTCATCACCATAGTACCACTGCGGTGTACCTCTGGTGGTGAGAATGAGTGTCGTTGCATTCTTCATTCTCGCCAGAACGGTCTTGTCATCGTCCTTGAACTTGCCGAAACGTATAGCAGGACGTTCCATATCATGGTTTGCCATGAAAACCAGAATATTGTAAGGATTATAATAAGCGAAGTCCATCGCTATGGAGTTGTATACGCGCTTGATTCCGTCCTCCCATGAAAGATCCTTGTTCTGTACGAATGACTCGCTCAGCTTGTCTGTAAGCTGGAAGTCCATAACCATAGGCAGGTGTGATGTGTATCCGTCAGCATTTTTCTTGTAACTGCCGTCAGCAGTACGGCATCCTTCCCAATATGCAATGTACTGGGCATCATGGAACCAGCATTCACCGACAAGGGTAAAATCAGGATATTCATTAAGTATACCCGCTGTCCATGCGGAAATGTCATGCTTGTTCGTATAGGGATATGTATCAACCCTTATACCGTCCAGGTCTGCATACTCTACCCACCATACGGCAAGCTGGATGTAATACTGGAGGCAATAGGGATTGCCAAGGTTCATGTCAGGCATAGATGTATCGAACCATCCTGTAGTACATGCAATCAGGTCCGACTCGGAAGCATGGGGATCGGAATGGCCGGACATTGCATAGTTGGATCTCGTAAACTCCGGATGCTGATGGATCCAGTCCTGGAACGGAAGGTCCTCCATCCACCAGTGGGCAGTACCGCTATGGTTGGGTACAATATCCTGGATGAATTTTATGCCTTTTGCATGTGCTGCTGCAACAAGTTCCCTGTACAGTTCATTGGTTCCGTAACGGGGATCCACCATATAATAATCAGAGCATGCATATCCATGGTATGAGTAAACGGGCTCATTGTCCAGCGTGATAGGTGTAGGCCATACCGCAGTAACTCCGAGGTCTGCCAGATAATCCAGATGATCCATTATGCCCTGCAGGTCACCTCCGTGACGTCCGACAGGATTCTTTCGGTCACCCTTTTCTACGGTAAGAGGTGTAGAATCGTTTTTGCGGTCCCCGTTTGCAAAACGGTCCGGCATGAGCAGATATACCACATCTGAAGGACCGAAACCTACCCTTTCCGCAGATCCCTCACGCCTTGTCTCAAGGAGATACGGGAATGTCCTTACCTTTCCGTCAGTGGAAGTAACGGTAAACTCATATTCCCCTGCTGCAAGATCTTTGGATATCTCCAGATCCACAAATATGTAGTTCTTGCTTTCGGCATTGTGGACTGCCTTGACCTTTATACCATCGGTATTTACAGATACGGTCGAGCCTGAGAGACCGTCCCCATGTACCAGAAGTGTAAGAGGAGTCTTCATGCCCACCCACCAGGAAGGAGGTTCAACTCTGAGTGATTTTTCTGAAGCAAGTGCCGTCATTGAAACAGACAGACCCATTGTCAACAGAATTGATTTCAAAAGATTCTTTTTCATTGTACTTTTCCGTTTATTTGTTCATGTCAAAAATTATTTCATATCCGTGGGCCGGCAGGGTATATGAAGAGCCTTTCAGGATACCCTCGGCAAGAGTAACTGTGATTTCTTCTGAAGAGAAATTGAAAACCGCCGTAAACCCGTCCTCCGAAATTCCGTCAGCATACATTCTCTGGAAGGCAAGGACCTTTTCAGGCTCCGAATTGGAAAGTACCTGCATCGGTGCACCTGCTCTGGGAGCATACATCGACGGGTGCCCGTCCCTCATCTTTATAAGGCCCTTGTAGAAATCCGTAAAATTGTCCGTATCTTCCCAAACGATCGGATCACGTTCGAAAAACTCCAGAGACTTACGGGATCCCATTTCCTGTCCGTTATATATAAGAGGCATTCCAGGCAATACGAATGTAAGGGCTGCAAACTGCCGCACAGCATCTCCCATCCTGTCAAACTCCGTACCGCTCCATGAATTCTCATCGTGGTTCGAAGTGAAGTTCATCTGGATACTTGCAGAAGGGAAGCGGCACGCATGTTCTTTCAGGTAAGCAACATATTCCTCAACACCTGCCTTTCCCTGAGCCAGTTTGTTCATATACGCATGGTTCTCCCATCCGTAATATGCATCGAATGCATCTGTCATCAGTTCTGGTTTTTCAGCCTCTGCCAGGAAAAACAGGTCTTCGCGGATTCCCCTCAGTTCCTTCATGGCGTCATTCCAGAAATCAACCGGCACCTCATGGGCCACGTCGCAACGGAAACCGTCAATGCCGAACTCCGTTACCCAGAACTTGAGAGCATCCTTCATGGCCTCACGCATCTCCGCATTGGAATAATCCAGCTTGGCAACATCGGTCCAGTCAAAAGGAGCGACAGGCGTCCCTGTACTGTCCATAACGTACCAGTCAGGATGCGTTTCTATCCATTCATGGTCTCTGGACGAATGGTTTGCCACCCAGTCGATAATCACTTTCATTCCAAGCCTGTGGGCATCATCCACTACCTTCCGGAAATCTTCGGCATCTCCGAATTCAGGACTGACTGCCTTATAGTCCCTGACAGAATAATAACTACCCAGAGACCCCTTGCGCTCCACTTCCCCTATAGGATGGATAGGCATGAACCAAAGAATATCCACACCCAGATCCGCCAGACGGGGCAAGTGCTCAGAAAAAGCCTTGAAAGTCCCTTCCGGGGTAAACTGGCGAACATTGACTTCATAGATGACTGCATCTTCTGTCCATTCAGGATGAATCACATTTGTCACAGGGGCATTGTCACCGTTTACGGATGCCCTGCATGAGTTTACAGCAAATACAGCCCAAACTGCTATCAGAATTATAAGAATCCTTTTCATTGTATAAATGTTGTTTTCAGATGTCTAGTTGATCATTACCTCCCCGTAATGCACGGGGATTGTAAGCTCTTTGCCCACTCCGTAGGAATTGTAGGCAAATACCCTTACGCAGGAGTTTTCAATATCTTTCGCATTTTCCGGAACCCGTACCGTAAAGACTCCATTCCGCTTGTGGGAAAGGAACTTATGGTCAAGGACAGTATTCTGCCACAGGACTACGTAACTTGCCGGGCTATTTTCGACCGAGACATTGAATATCCCCGGTTCATACAAAGGGCCTGTTGCCGTCATTACCGGCACGCCCCCGCCCATCTCAGCAGTTTTCTTCAGCACCAGAGCACCATGCTCCCTGCCTGAAAATACCTGCAGGACAGAAATCTTTTTAAATGAGTCCCCTCCTACCAGCAATACGGAATCCATACCGCTTTTTGAAAGGCAGATTATTTCATAATCGTCTGAGCAGACCTTATCTACCCGTCCTATATGAGGGAAATAATCTTCCACTATCACGAACGTGGTATCTTCTTCCACACTGCATGGAAATGCCGGCCCGGCAACGGTATCGAAATAAGGATTCCTGTTCACTTCCAGAGAACAGGAAGTTACTGCCGACAAAGCAAGCAAAAGAAATAAAGTATGCTTTTTCATCATATGTCTATTCAAGTCCGAATACCACTGATGAGTATCCATCCATCATTACCCTTATCCCATCCTCTTCGGTCATCCTGGACACTTTACCCTGTACCGCCATTACACAGTCAATGGCATCCCTGACCAGAAAACTGATGGAGGCCCCGCCGAAATTATGCATTACAAGAGCCTTTTCGTCCCCGTACTCCATATACCAGGCACAAAGGGAAGGCAATGAGGCAAGATTCTCATTGAAGAGGTCATGACGGACCATTGTTCCTTTTCCAAGCACAGGATAGGCATTCCTTGCGAGTGCAAAATCCTTATACACCCTGAATACTGAAGCAGAATCCGCAGCCTGCTTTGCAACAGGATCTTTCAATGCCACTTCTGGTTTTCCGCAATATGCCTTCAAGGAGGTATTGAAATCATCTCCCCAGTTCATCGGTGTCCTTACCATTTCATCTCCTCCGGACTTGCTTCCAGTGTAGCCGAGTTCCTCACCATAATAGATATAAGGTTCCCCGTCTGCAGTCAGCAGGACAGCTGCTGCCAGTCTCATCTTTGCTACAGATTCTCCCAAATCGCTTCCTGCACGGTTTTCATCGTGGTTGGAAAGTTTGGTAGCGGCAATGAAATCCTTACGGTATGATGCGTATTCGTTCCTGTATGAAATCAGATCCTTCACAAAGTTCCTGGCATTTCCGCTATTGATGGCATTGCTCAGTCTCCACCAGAACGAGAATTCGAAAACTGCAGGCAGCCCTTTGTAATACGGCGCAGCTTCATTGTGTTCGGAAAATACTTCCCCTACCATATAGAACGGATCCTCACCGTCATACATGGCATCCATCGCATTATAGAATTTCGACAGAAAAACAGGGTTCTCGTCACTGTTAGCATTGTGATATATATGCTTGACGGCATCCAGGCGCATCCCGTCGATACCGGCATCTACCCAGTTACCTCCGATCCTTACAAGTTCCCTGAACGGTCCGGAATTCTCGCAGGAAGATGCTGCTCCATAATTCAGGTCAGCAAACCAGTCTGTCCAGAAATGCGAATGGAAGAATGTAGAGCCGGGGAGGCGGATATCCTTGACTGAATTATTGTCAGAAGAGGTATACAATGTAAAAGGTTCGCCAAGGGCTATCATTGAATTTGCAGCATCCTTGGCCCCGTATTTTGTGCCGGGATTCCAGTTGTCGTTGTTTTCAGTCCTTATCAGGAATCCCCACGGAGACGAAAAGTCAACTGTAAGCGAATACATACCGTCACCGTCGTCATAGAATTTAAGGTATTTGGCCGGATCCCCGAAATAAATATACTTTGCCCCTTCTGTATCCGTATCAGGATTGGGCTCATCCGCCGGGGATGTAGTTTCGGTAAGGGTCAGCACAGGAGCATTGCTGTCACGCCAGTCCAGAACGAACTCCAGACGTCTGGTCTCGGTCGTTGAGGACGCGTACCACTGTCCCGCATCATATCCCCTGTCACCTTCTGTAGCAATCATGGGAATCTTTCCGGCAGCAATGTCCGCTTCGGGATTTTCCGAGAAGATATACCAGTCACGGTAAGGGCTGTCTTTGGAAGAAGCCGCATCCAGGAACCAGGGATGGTCGCTTCCGGAATGGTTCAGAACATAATCAATATATATCTTGATATCCCTGTCATGAGCAGCCTTGACCAGATTGCGGAAATCTTCCTTGGTCCCGAAATCGGGATTGACCGCATCATAATCCAGAACATCATATCCGTGGTACGACATTGCAGGATGTATGGGAGAGAGCCATATTGCAGACACCCCCAACGAATCCAGGTAGTCGAGTTTGGATGTCACTCCGTTAAGGTCACCGATACCGTCCCCGTCACTGTCCGCAAAGGAATATACCAGCAGCTGATAGGAAATGGAGCCACCCTTCTCCCCGTTCCAGTCCAGAGGATCGGCCACTACCCGTACATATCCTGGATTGTCCGTATCCGGATTGTGCGGACCATCTTCCGGAGTACATGAAAAAAGCACTGCCATCAAGGCCGCAAGCAATGTTAATATTGAAAATCTGTCTTTCATATTTCAAAAAAACTCTGTTGTTTCTGCATCCGGTCATAAATAAAAAGGGCGGGCACTCGCGTCCCGCCCTTCAAAGAAAACCATTTGTTACTCGGTTACCGTCAAGAGCAAAGTCTCATCAGCAACATTGTAAACCATATCGTAAGTTCCGGCTTCAACTTCAATATTGTCTCCGCCCTGAATGACATCGGCAGGAGTGCCTACCGTAAGCACTGCGTTTTTAGGCAGTCCGCGGTCAGGAACAGTAACTGAAGAGTCTCCCCAACGGCCGCTCCACCTCAGTTTGAATCCTCCTTCGATAGGCACGCCTGAAGCGGACCAGGTATTGGCTTCAGCATCATATATCATGGGAAAGTCGAGTCCCCAGCTGTCTCCTGCGATTGCACCTATCAAACTCCAGCCAAGCAGATATATCTGATTGTCATTCGCATTGTAGACGACAACCCTTTGACCGTATTGGCTTTCAGCTACTGCAACATTTTGAGCCACATTGTTTCCGAAAGCAGCTTCAGCAGGTATTCCAGTCATAAGGGTATCTCCTTTATTTACGACTCCAGCCTGTGTATCCCAGCTGTTGTTGTAACGAAGTTTGAATTCAGTTCCGGCTTCAAATGTCAAGGCGGGACTTACCCAGATACCGCTTCCTGCAGGGAACTCTGTCATGTATATGTCAGAGTTCCAATTGCTGGCCTCAAATGTACCCATAATACCCCACAGGTTTTCTTTCACTTCAGGCTGTTCGGGATCTTCAGGCTGTTCGGGATCTTCAGAACCGCCGCCGTCAATTTCCTTGCCGTAATCTGAAGTACTGAGACTGTAGGTAGGATTTTTCCAGTCGTTGAGGTCAAGGTAGAACCTGTATTGACCGGGCTCTACGGGAATGTTATCGCCACCGCCTATTGACACTTTACCTTCACCGTCTCCTGTTCCGATCCATGTTCCACCGTTGTCGAGAATGAACTTAAAACCACCTGCCGCTGTAATATCAAGGTCAATGTAGAACTTACCGTTGGACGTTATCAGGGTCATTTCATCTGTATTGGCATCCGTTGTCCAACCATTGAAATCTCCGGCTACCTTCACACTGTTGAAGCCTTTTATCATATTCAGAGTCAGTGATGACTTCACGAAATGGAAGTTGTAGTAACGGAAATTACTGTAATTGGTAATGTTTCCGCTGCCGCCGTCATCCCACAGTACAATTGAAGAAGCCTCAGGGTCGGTGCTTGTCATGTCGCCGGTTCCCCAGTTGCCATTGTCCCAGTTGTCTGCACCTGTGAGTTTGAATCCGTTTCCTGCCGAAGGCACACCATCTGCATTAGCGAAGTCGACTACACCTACATAATTGTTTTCGTCTTCGGAATAACTGAACAAATGGGAGGCTGTAGCATGGATCCAACCGCAGAAGTCACCGATTACATAGATGGAAGGATATACCTTTTCCGCATTGTAAGGAGTGACAAGAGTCGATACAGAATTTGATACAAGAGCTGCTACTGTAGCTACAGGAGCGGATTCTCCCATCATCTCGGCCTCTATCCTGAAATAGACAGTTACAGGCTCATCAGGAGTGCAGGCAAGGGAAATCAAGGCATTGTTGAGAGTAGCGGATGATATGGTTATACCTGCCGTATCTGTAACAACATTGCCTAAAGCTTTCTTGTTGGCGAAATTTTCTGCAATGTCGGCATAAGCCGTATACCTTGCAGCTGTAGGCACATTGTATTCCACTGCCGAGAACGTCAATGTTGCAAAAGTCTCTCCGTCAACCAGGACGTAACTGCTACCGTCTTCCGGATCAGGTATGTCATCCAGCACCGGTGCGACAGCATTCTCGGGATAATAGGACACAATCTCTTTTTCTGCACACGATGACAATGCAAAAGCTGCCATCAGCGCTGAGAATATAATTGTTCCTTAATTCCGCAACACTTTGATTTAAATTAATTTATAAGTTCCTGAGCAACA
>CAZXFF010000028.1:0-346 GCA_964640305.1 uncultured Muribaculaceae bacterium
AGTGTTTCAATAACAGCTTCATATTGTTTCATGATTCATAAATTACTTGTGTAGTGCAATAGACCTTGCTTCATTGAGTCGTGGAGGTCTGGATTCTTGTAGGTATTTTACAAATATAAGAAAAGATATTTCTTGTCTTGACTGATTTTGAAGCCTCTTTAGAGCGTTCAAGTAACTATATTGTATGTGGTTTAGGGTAGGGTTTGCATGGTGCTGATTTTTTAATGCGTTGTGTGTCAGGGAGATGTGGAGGCGCGCGGATGCAAAGTCCTCAGACAGGTGGTCGTCCAGCCGGTTTTTGGGTGAACCTAACGGGTATGAGGTTTGCCTTGGATGGTATTGAACT